>CALWNQ010000012.1 GCA_944382875.1 uncultured Clostridia bacterium | reverse complement strand
CCGGAACGTTCGTAATCCCCCGCATATTGGAGCAGCAGCCGGAGGTTTGCCTCTCTCCCCGCCGAAACCCCGCTTTTGCCGCTTCCCGCCATGATTTCGAGGAAGTCGGTGGCGTCGTAGATATACTGGATCAGGGAACGCACCCGCCGGACCGCCGCTTTCTCCCGCAAATGGGCAATCAGTGAAAGGAATTTCTCCGCTTTGGCATTTTCTTCCCGGACAGCCAGCAGCACTGTGTAGAGCCGGTCCTCCGGATGGGAAAGCCGCAGCGCCGAAAGCTCATCGCAGCTGAACATCCCCAGCGGAGACAGCATCACTGCCGCCATCGGGATATCCTGCAGCGGATTGTCCAGCACCTGCAAAAGGCTCACCATCGCCAGCACTTCCCGGGAGGTAAAATACCCCTCTGCCGAACCGACCTGCGCGTCCACTCCCTGCTGCTGCAAAGCTTCGTAGAAGATGGTTTCCACCCCCTGCAAGCTCCGCAGCAGGATGGCGAAATCCTCCGGCCTGCAGGGCCGAAGCGTTCCGTCTTCGGTAACGGGATAGCCCTCCCGCAGCATCGAAGCGATCCGAGCGGCGGTTTCCCGCGCCTCTGCCGCGATCCGGGAGTCCTCGGCCTCTTCCTGCATGTTCAAAAGCTGGACGACAAGCGGGGGATTCTGCCGTTCGGGATAGGCAGCGCCCGGATGGACAGCTTCCTTTTGGGTGTAATCCACACCGCCCGCTTCCCGGCTCATGATCTGGGAAAAGACGCAGTTCACCGCGTCGAGCACCCCTTCCCGGCTCCGGAAGTTCCGGGAAAGCCGCAGCAGCGCCGGAAAACTGCCGTCCTCGGCAAAGGAAGCCTGCTTTTCGGCAAAAACAGTGGGGTCAGCACTCCGGAAACGGTAGATGCTCTGTTTCAAGTCCCCCACATAAAAGAGGTTTTGTCCGTCCCGGGAAACGGCGCGGAAAATCTCGTCCTGCAGCCGGTTGGTGTCCTGGTATTCGTCGAGCAGAATCTCCTCATAATTGTGAGAAAGCGTCCGCCCGAAATCGGAGGGATTCCCCTCCCCGTCGGTGCAGAGACGCAGCGCAAAGGCTGCCATATCCGAAAAATCCGCCAGCCCGGCTTCCTGCCGCGCCGCAAAAAACTCCGCTTCAAACCGCTCCCACAGCCCAAAAAGCCCCCGCATTACCGGCAGCAGAAAGACGCAGTCCTCCCGGAATTCCGCATCGGTACAGGGAATACAGTCTCCCGCTTCCTCCCAGAAGTCTTTGCAAAGATCCCGCAGCGCTTGGACTTCGGCCTTGAGCGCTTCATTGGAGCCCTTGGGCGCGCGGCCGATGGGGCCGGGCTTATTCTGGCTCAGATAATGGCAGAGCGCGTCCCATTGTTTGGCATGCGCAAGGCGCAGCCCCTCCGAAAAAAGGGCGCTGTCCGCCGCGATGGCGCCGCCGTAACCTTTGGCAAGGCCCTCATCCCAGCTCAGCTTATCCGCAATCCGCCGGTTCAAACGAAGCGCGTTGGAAAAAATCCGTTCCGCCGCAGCCAGCAGCTCTTTGCCCCACCGGGTTTCGGCGGCGCCGCCTTCCGGCTGCATGGCGGCAAGCTGTTCTTCGATCCAACGTTTGGGGCGAGGCAGCGAACGAAGCTTGCGGGACAGCATCAGCACCTCGTCGGTGAGCTTGTCGTCGCTCTGCTCTCCAAAATAGGAGACCGCCGCCAGAAAATCCGGGGCCGCCTCCTCATAGCTTTGCTCCATCACCCGGTCCATCGCGCCGGCCCGCAGGTCGGAAAGCTCCGAATCCTCGGCGATGCGGAGGGTGGGGGAAATGCCCAGCTGCTCAAAATTTTCCCGTACAAGCCCGGCGAAATAGGCGTCCATTGTACAGATTTTTGCCTTTTGGAGCCGGACAAGCTGCTGTTCCAGGAAGGGATCGCCCGGCTTTGCGGCCAGCAGCTCCCGGAGCCGACTGTCAATCCGTTCCCGCATTTCGGCTGCCGCCGCGTTGGTAAATGTCGCCACCAGAAGACGGTCGGCCGGAACCGGCTCGTCCCCCTCGGTGATGCGGCGGATGATCCGCTCGACCAGAACCGCCGTCTTGCCGCTCCCGGCCGCAGCCGAAACCAGCACCCCACCGCCTTTGGTTTCCATGGCGGCAAGCTGTTCTTCTGTCCATTGTCTGCTCATGCTTTCTCCTCCCCGGAATCCCGCCGGACGGCGGCAATGGTATCCAGATTTGCTTCCCGCGGCAGCCGGAATCCGTCCGCCGCTTCATATCCACAGACCGCCCGGAAATCGCAGACGGCACAGGGCACCCGCTGTCCGCAGCGGATCGGGTTGGGCGCGATTTCTCCCGCCAGAAGGCTCCCCTCCATGGCGCGGATCAGCTCGATGGCGTACCATTCCAGATTCTCAAAATCTTCCAGCGCAGCCAGCCACTTTTCGCCCTTCATTTTGTTTTTACCCATTGAAACGGGCAAAAACTGCCCCTCCAGATTGCGTTCCATTGCGCAGAGCACCGTCTGATCGTCCAAAAGAAGCCCGTTCATCGCAAAAGCTTTGCGGATTGCCGCCTGCCGCTCTTCTTCGGTGCTGTCGCGGGAAAGTCCCGGTTCCACGACCTTTGCCGGAAGATACAAAATTCCCGCCGGCACCGCGTTTTTGAGGGCTCCTTTTCCGCCGCGCCAGATGGAAAAAAGATAGAGCAGCATTTGCAGGTTCAGCCCCTCCGCCACCTCGTCGAGCGAAAATTCCCGCCCGCCGGTTTTGTAGTCAATCACCCGGACATAGCGCGCCCCATCGTGTTCCCAGCAGTCAATGCGATCCACCTTGCCCACCACCGTAACGGTGTGGGAGCTGCCGCCCGGCTCAGCCACCGGAATGGAAAGCGGCGCAATCCGGCTCCCCGGATAAATCGGCTCTTCCAGCCCGACCACCCGAAATTCGGTCTGCGCAAACTCCTCCCGCAAGGTGAGCAGCAGCCGCAGCGCATTCTCGCTCATTCGCCGGTAGAGATATAAAAACCGGCGCGTCTGCTCCTCGCCGCCCATGGCGGCAGCCAGGTATTCGGCCAGCAGCGCTTCGATCAGACGGCGCAGCTCCTCTTCCTCCATGGAAAAGAAATCCCCCTGCCGCAGCACCCGCTCCATCAGAAAATGGAGGATACTCCCGCGGGACAGCGGATTCAGCTCGGCGCGGCCGCGGGAACGCAGCCGGAGCCCATATTGGCAGAAATACTGGAACCGGCAGCTGTAAAACCGCTCGATCTGGGAGGGCGAAACTGTTTTTTCTCCGCCGAACATCTCGGAAGCCAGCGCGCTGTCCCGCAGCGCAAACCGGGTTCCGCGCTGCATCCGGTCCAATTCAGCGAGCCGACCGGCGTATTCCGGCTCGGTAAGGAGGTACTGCCGCGCCGATGCCGCAAAATCCGAACCGTCGCTACCGCGGCGAACCGCCTGCAAAAAGGCGGTACGGGGACTGCGACAGAAAAATTCGGGCGGAAAATCGTCCGGCATCCGCACCGGTGTATTGAGAAAAATCCTCCGGAACCCGGATGGGATGGCCGACGGGAATTTCTGCTCCCCTTTGAGATTTCCCAGGGAATAGGTGATGCAGAGCTTTTCGGAAGGACTCGACAGCGCCTGCCAGGCGACAAACCGCTCTTCGAGGATGGCTTCCTCTGCCCGTCCGGAAAGCGAAAACCCAAGCGATTGCAGCTCCTCCCGCTCCTGTTCGGTAAAAATACCGCCCGCAGACGGCAAAAGCGGGAACTCCCGGTCGTTGGCTCCCAGCACCAGCACCACCTTTTTGCCGCTTAAACGCACCCGTTCGGCGCTCCCGACCAGCACGCTGTCCAGCGTCTGCGGAATCCGTCCCAGGTCGTATCCCGCCGCGCTCACCCCAAACAGCGAGGCGAACGCTTTGAGTTCCATCGGCTCCCGGCCCAGCACCCGGTCCATGATGGTGAGCAGTTCGGCCAGCACCTCCCAGCTCCGGCGCAGGTCATCGGAATCCTTCTGGCGGTTCTGTTTTTGAAGCTGCAAGACCTCCCGCCCGATCCGCTCCGGCAGATTCATCCGGTCAAGCACCGCATAGAGCGCCCGCGGCCAGCTGTGTTCCGCTTCATACTGCTCCTCAAAAAAGCTAATCCATCCGCAGAGCAGCCCGCGCACCTGTTCCGCCATATCCAGCTCCTGCGCTTCCTTTTCGGTCATCGGCTGCGCCGTGTAGCCGGCCGGATGCTGGGTAAACGGCTGGAAAAACCGGCCGCGGTCGATGTTCCAGACATATGTATAGCTTTCAAAGGCGGCGATTTCTTCCAGAGAAAGGGGGAGCATCCCGCATTTGAGCAGGGTGAGCATCTCCTCCCGCGGACAGTGCCCGGCCGCCGCCTGCATCAGATGGCTGACAAAGCGGAAGAGCGGCAGGATGTCCACGCTCTCCACCCGGTCCATATAAAGCGGGACGTCATACCGCTCAAACGCCGCCTCCAAAAGCGGTCCGTACCGGTCGAGATCCCGCACCAGCACCGCCATTTCCTCAAACGCATAGCCGTCGGCGGCATAGGCCATAATCCGCGCCGCCGCAAACTCCGCCTCATCGAATTCGTGGAAGAGCGCCGCACATTCCACATCCCGGTTTTCCCCATCAAAGGGCAGCGGGTTGGAGCGGAGCACCTGTTCCGAAAAATGGCGCAGCGCAGCCGACCGAAAGCCCGGCTTTTCCCGGAGAATCCGCGGCTTTTCGGCCGGTTCCCCGGCCTGATAACTGAGCCGCCGCAGCCGTGCCGCCGTTTCCCGCGGAACGGCAAACCGGCTGTCCGTTTCCTCCCCCTCGATGGGGAGGGTAACGGTGACCTCCGCTCCCTGCGAAAGCATCAATCCGATCAGCCGTTCCTGCACGGCGGTAAAGCTCTTGAAGCCGTCCAGCCAGATTTTTTTCCCGGCAAACCAGAGGTGCTTGGCGCAGAGTTCAGCCGCGCGCTCCGGATTGTCAAGGCCGTCCAGATAATTCTCAGCCAGCATGCTCTCATATACCGTCCGGAGCAGCGAAAGGTCCCCCAGTTTCCCCCGCAGCACCCCATCAGGCAGCGCTTGCTCCGCCGCCTGCATGTCTGCACCGGAAAGGCCGGCATTTTTAAGCTCTGCCACCATCTGTACCATCTGCATTGGAAAATCCGGCCGCCCAGCCAGCCGCCCGTAGGTGGTCAGCTCATTCTGACAGGCTTGCAAAGCCAGCTTCATGGTGATGAGCCGGGCCGCGTCGACGGCGTATTCCCCCGCCATCCCACCGAACTCCCGGAACATATCCTCCGCAAAGCGGGCAAAGCTCACCACCCGCACCCGTCCGGCGTCCGCTTTCCCAAGCGCTTCGGCATAGCTCCGTTCCGTTTCAAAAGAAAACTGCTCCGGCACAAAAAGCAGGAGAGATTCCCCCTCCTGTTTTGCAAACTGCAGCAGTTCTTCCCGCACCAGAAACGTTTTTCCGCTTTTGGCGCCGCCTTCGATGATGTGCAGCATCCGTCATTCCGCCTTTCCCTGTCATTTTCCCCAATGGGCAAACCATTCCCCGATTCTCCCCGCCAGTTCCACGAGGAAAAACCGGACCTCGTACCGCGGCTCCGCTTCGAGCACCGCCTGTTCCCCAGCCGAAAAAGTATCGAGTTCCTCCTCAATTTCGGAAGCGGCTCCCACGCAGAGCGGCGGATAGAGGACGCACCACCAGTTGTGCCCCGCTCCTTCCCCGAGTGTAATCTGCAAAGTCTGATACCGCCCGGCCGGCATGGTAAAATCCTCATACACCCGGGTGTGAAAGAATTTTTCGGTCACAACGGCTTTTGCGGAATAGGAGAAGCCCTCCTCCCGGAGCACCTCTTCCGCAATCCGAACGGCCGTATCCAGATTCCCGCGGGCAGTCTGCTCGGCATCCTCCAGGTTGTCCGCATCGTTAAAAATTTCTCCGGTCTGCGCCAAAATCGCGTCCCGCACCAGTAACTTGACCGCCTGGTCCTCTGCCGAATCCGAGTTGGCTAAGATGTGCAGCCGCAGCACATCGCCGTATAATTCCCGGCATTCCCGCTGAAAGCCCGAAAAGCTGTCCAGCACCACGCCGAACAGGAAGGTCAAAGTGAGTACCAAAATCCAAAAAGATGTACTTTTATGCGTTCTGTCCATATCAAAACCGCCTTTCCGATGTCTGGCTTTAATATGGACAGAATTTTTTTTCTTATTCAGCCGATAGCACAAAAACTCCCTGCGGCACCGGTTCTGCGGCAAAAACCTGTTCCCCCGGCAAGCCGATTTTTTCGGCACAGGCTTTGGCTGTCTGCAAATCGGGAAACACACCGAATACCGCCGAACCGCTCCCCGTCATCTGCGCCGCAAAAGCGCCCGCATCGGTCAAACGGCGGCAGATTTCCCGGATTGCCGGCAGACGGTCGGAAGCCTGCTCCAGCACATTGCGCATAAAGGGCGCCAGATTTTCCGGATGTCCTTTCATCAGACAGTCCACCACCTGATAGGAATCGGGATGTTCCACCGGCATTCCACTATCAAAAGCGCGAAAAGCGGCGGCTGTTGATACTCCCCATTCCGGCTTGATGATAACAACCGCCCCTTTGCCAAGCTGCGGCAGAGGGGAAACAATTTCTCCGATTCCTTCCACCATCGCTGTTCCGCCAACCAGGCAATAGGGCACATCTGCACCCAGCGAAAGCCCGATTTTCTGCAGTTCCGGCATGGAAAGTTTCGTTTCATACAGAAGATTTAAGCCTGTCAACACAGCCGCCGCATCCGCACTGCCGCCTGCCAGCCCCGCCTGGGCCGGAATTTTCTTTTCGAGCTGGATGGCCGCGCCGCCCTTGATTCCAGTATGGGCAAAAAAGGCCGCCGCCGCTTTCCAGACCAGATTTTCCGGCGTGGCAAGTTCCTCCGCGTCCAGCGAAATTTCATCGGCTTTGCGAATGGTTACGGTGTCATAAAGGCTGACCGTCTGCATGACCATCTGCAGCAAATGGTACCCATCCGAACGCAGACCAGTAATATCCAGCGTAAAATTCAGCTTTGCGGCAGCATGGAGGGTGATCTGATTCATAGAAAAGCGAGCTTCCTTTCAATTTAATATTGGTACAGCAGTGTTGTCGGCAGGAAAAAGAGATAAGGCGCGGTAAAAATCGCCATGGAAAGCGCCAGTTTTTTTCGCTGAATGGCATCCAGCGTGGTTTTTTTCAGGCAAAATTTCAGGTTGAAAAGGTAGATGAAAAATCCCGCCAGTGCCGTAAAAAAACGCAGTCCAGAGGAAGCTGCCCACTGACGAAAAGGGGTTCATCATGACTCCAAGGCCAATCTGGTTGTTAAACCATACCCGATAAGGATCCGGCAGCAAATCACCGCCGGCTGCAGCCAGAAACATTCCTCCAGTCCCAATCAAATCGGCCACAAAGCCCATCAGCCAGCTTTTGAGGATGACAGACTTCAGATTCCGCCCAATGTCCGGCATTTTGCAGAGCTTCATTGTCAGAAACAGCACCAGCAGATCGATGAAAAAATTCGCAGGAATTACCACAAGCCATGTAATAGGAAGCAGCATCAGAAACCAAATCGGGAACATCACATTATAAAGTTTCGTTTCTCGTTTCATCGGAAAACCTCCTTTACAAATGGAAATGTTCCGCAATCATCCGGGCAGCATCCGCCGCCGGCAGATGAGTGTTATCAATTTTCAGATAATTCGGAAAAGGAATTTCTCCATCCAGGCTCACACAGCGGTAACGCGCGTCATCATTCAAAAGCCGCTGATTTGACTGTTCGATATCTCGCTTTGACGCTTTGTGCAAAAGCCGGTTTTCGGTGGCGTTGCGGGCAAGACGGACTTCCTGCGGAGCAACCAGCTCGACATAATAAAGCTCGGCGCCGTGTTCCGCAAAAAGGCTCGAAATCCGGTTGACATACTCCCAATCGGAGGGGCAGTCAAACGCCCAAAGAAAAGTATGAATCATGCCGTACTGGTCCGAAGCGGCAAACTCCTCAAAAACAATATCTTTCAGCCTGGCAATGGTACTCCCTCGGAACTCTCCGAAGATTTCCAGCACTGGCTCGATCATCATGTGGTTGTGAAAAAGGCGCAGTCCAGTAAGATTCATCAGCTCCTGTCCCACCGTCATTTTGCCGACAGCTGTATCTCCAATAATCCAGACCAGTTTCATAAAAGATTCCTCCTTAGAATAAATGGGGGAATTTTGCCTTTAAAAAGTGCCGGTAATCCAAATGAGCCGTTGCGTTTTCATATTCCTGCTGCACCATTTTTGCAATCCATTGGAGCTTTTCGGGAGAATGCTCCTCATACCGCCGCAGCAGAAGGAGGCCGTCCTGCTCCGCCTGGAGAATAGCGGCGAACGCATCGGGGATAAACTCCCGGCCGGTAATTTCAACCGCCGTTTCGCAGCAGTAAGCGCCCGGTATTCCTTCCAGCAGCCGGCAGTTTTCCGGTTTTGCCGTATAAACCCAACCGGAAATTCCGGCATAAGTATCCCGCAGCGCATCCGGATAACATTCTTCGATCACCGGCTTTCCCTCCGGCGAAAATCCATAGGGAGCAAATTTCTCAAACGGATCGTTCCAGACAAAACCGGTACGCCTGCAATGCAGTTCTACCGGATTGCTGAGGTAAACCAAAACACTTTCCCGCCGGTCCGCAAAATATACCAGCGGCTTTCCGTGGTTGGAAATGTGCGGTGTAAGCTCGGTCAGCCCGGAAACCGGGGAGGCGTGGTAGAGCATCTGTTTTCCTCCTTAGAGACGAATCGCCGCTTCCAGCGCAATCCGCAGGTATTTCTCCCAACCGAAAGCCGGCATATTCCCTAACAGCCGGGGATTCCAGTCGGTACTGCCAACACAATCCGCCGCATACAGGAATTGATAGAACTCAGCCCCGCGGAAATAACTGCATGCTGCCAGCGAAGCACACTCCATATCCACCGCGATACAGCCCTCCTCCCGGCGTTTGCGGCGATGATCCGCTGTTTCTCGATAAAAAGCATCGGTTGTCCACACCCGGCCCACCACATTGGGGATTTCCAGACTGTCCAGTATGGTTTTGAGTTTGGGAGCGGTGGAAATCTCCACATAATCGGAAGGCGGCATATAATGATAGCTCGTTCCTTCATCGCGATACGCTTCCGAAGGGATAATAATATGCCCGGTAGACAAGGATTCATCCAGAGTGCCGCAGCAACCGAACAACAGGATTTTTTTGGCGCCTTTGGCAAGCATTTCTTCCAGAAGTGCCACCGAAGCGGGGCCACCCAACAATGTATGGTAACACCCCAGCCACTTTCCTGCATACCGGAACCGATACACCGGCACATGAATTCCTCCGGCCTGCATCGAGCTGATTTCTTCTGCCTGATAGTTTTCCCGGATCCGATCCAGAACCTGTTCTTTAAAAGTGGCAATGAAAATTTCCGGACAGTTTTCAATGGGCTGGGTAATGTGGGCTGGAGTGATGATTTCAGAGGAATTGGGATCGAATGCATCGAGAATACTCATTCTGTTTCTCCTTTCCGCAATACCGCTTCGGCCGCCTGCCGCAGGTTTTCCAAAACCGGCATACCGGTTTTTTCCAGCCGTTCCCGGGACTGATGCCCACAGGAAAGCAGGATGCACCGGCATCCCAGCTTTCGAGCGGTGTCGGCGTCGTGATCGGTGTCCCCAATGAGCAGGCAGTCGCAAGGCCGGATGCCCTCTTCCCGCATCCACAAAAGCCCCCGCTCCGTTTTTCCAACGGCATAAGCGTCCTCCTGCCCAATGACATGAGAAAAATATTCCCGCACGCCCAGCTTTGCAAGCTGGCTTTCGAGCAGCGTTTTTTCCGAAGCAGACAAAATATTCTGTCCAAAACCGGCCTGCCGGAAAGCTTCGAGCGCTTCTTCTGCGCCGTCCATCAATCCGCAGTCCCGGCTCACCTCGGGATAAAGCGCGATATAATCGGCCGCCATACTGGCAAAGGTTTCAGCCGAAAAATCGAGCCCCGCTTCCCGGTAATACTGTTCCACCGGGAACTGAAAAATCCGCCTGTAATGCGCCAAATCTTTGAGCGGCGGCTTTCCCCGCCTGACCAGCATCCGATTGATGATAGCCGGCCCGGTGGATACATCGTCAAAAAGGGTTCCGTTCCAGTCCCAGATAATTTCCATTTACATCTTCTCCAAAATCCGGCTCCGTTTCACCGAAATGGCGTGAACCGGGCACATTTCGTGACAGCAATAGCATTTGATGCAGTTGGCGCGATTGATTTCCGCCTTTCGGTTGACAACCGAAATGGTGTGTGCCGGACAGCTTTCGGCGCATTTGCCGCAGCCAATACAGATTTTCCGGTCAATGACCGGTTTTGGAGTAAAAAATCGATCGATCACCGGCTTGCAGATTCCACGCAGCGGTCTGGGAATATTCGATTGAAAGTCCACCGTCCGGCTGCGGGGCATCTTAAAATCGGAAAAGACCGGCAGCGGATCCCCTGCCAGTTCCAACTCGTTATAATTCAGTGGGCAAAGCCCCCGTTCCCGCGCATTTTGGATCGTCAGAATGCTATCCGGTTCCCGCCCGATAATATGGGAAAGCGCCAGATCGAGCTGATACGGGTTGTCTGCCGCCAACAGCAGACCGGTTTTGCGCAGTTCGCCCGAAGAAGGGCCGTCCCCCTCCATCGAAACGATGGCATCCACAAAAGTGGCGCCCGGTTTGACCGTTTCACAAAGGTCAAGGAGCATGTTGCAGAAATCTTTCTCCTGCGGGAAACGCCAGTGGAACTCCGGCTTGGTCAGTCCCGGGATGCAGCCGAACAGGTTTTTGACACCGCCCGACAGGCCGGTCATACAGTGGGATTTCAGTTTGGCGGCCGAAATGACAAAATCCGCCTCCGCAATCGGATTGATAAGATCGAACGCTTTGCAGACCACGCCGTCCGGCTGCGGGCAGTGAGTAGTGCCAAGATCGCAGTTGAGAACCGCGCCGGTTTCCTCTGCCACCGCTTCCATCCCGGTCGCGCGGTAGATACCGGCCAGCGCCGCTTTGGAATACAGCCCGCCGGGGCTGTCCGCAATGGTGATGCGGGAAACCCCGAGCTTCTGCAAATTCTTCACAATTGCCCGCACCACCGCCGGATGGGTTGTTGTGCCGTCTTCTGGCCGGCGTTTCATCAAAAGGTTCGGCTTGATGGTTACTTTCCATTCGGGACGGATCACAGTTTCCAGATGGAGCATCGAAAACAGGCGGGAAACCGCTTCCTCCGCTAATTTTACATCATATTCCGCAAGATGACAGCACCCGATCAAGGTTGATTCTCCTTCCGTTCCTCGATAAATTCCGCAATCCGCTGCAGCGCCGTTTTTAAATGCTGCACGGAATAGGAATAGGACACCCGGATAAAGCCTTCGCCGCTGTCGCCGAACGCATTGCCCGGCACAACTGCCACTTTTTTGCTGTAAAGCAGCTCTTCACAGAATTTTTCGGAAGAAAGCCCGGTGCTCCGGATGCAAGGGAAGACATAAAATGCCCCTTCCGGTTCAAAGGTGTGCAGCCCCATTTTGTTAAAACCGTCCACAACAAAGCGGCGGCGGCTGTTGTATTCTTCCCGCATCTGGCAGATGTTTTCCTCGCAGTGGTCAAGCGCTTCGATAGCGGCATACTGCGATGTGGTCGGCGCGCACATAATGGCATACTGGTGGATTTTGGTCATCTGTTTAATGGCAGCAGCCGGACCAGCCGCAAACCCCAGCCGCCAGCCGGTCATTGCAAAGGTTTTGGAAAAGCCGTTGACCACAATGGTGCGCTCCTTCATATCCGGAAGCTCGGCAATTGAACAGTGACGGCCGTTGTAAGTAAGCTCTGCGTAAATCTCGTCCGACAGGACAATGATGTCATGCCGGCGCAGCACCTCGGCGATCGCCTCCAGATGTTCCCGGCGCATGACGGCTCCGGTGGGATTGTTGGGATACGGCAGCACCAGCATCTTGGTTTTGGGGGTAATGGCGGCTTCAAGCTGTTCCGGTGTCAGACGGAAGTGATCTTTCTCATGGGTGGGAATCGCCACCGGCACGCCGCTGGTGAGAGTGACAATCGGCGCATAGCAAACAAAGCAGGGCTCCGGAATCAGTACCTCGTCACCGGGATTCAGGAAAGCCCGAATGGCAAGGTCGATCGCTTCGGAACCGCCCACCGTAACCAACACCTCTGTCTTTTTATCATAGGAAAGATTGAACTTGCGCAGCATATAGTCGCAGATTGCCCGCCGCAGTTCCATCAGGCCGGCGTTGGCGGAATACCGCGTCTGGCCATGCTGCAAATTCTCGATTCCAGCACGGCGGACCGAATACGGCGTTTTAAAGTCCGGCTCACCAACGCCAAGCGCGATAACGCCTTCCATTTCATTCGCAATATCAAAAAATTTGCGGATACCGGAGGGTTTCAGCGACACCGTACGCTGGGAAAGCATATTTTCCAAATCCATCAAAGTGAAATGTTCCCCCTCTCATCCCCGGGCATATCGGTCATCAATACGCCCTGATCCTTGTAGTGAGAGAGAACAAAGTGGGTGGCAGTCGATACTACACCATCGAGAATAGCAAGCCGCTGCGCCACAAACATCGCCACATCCTTAAAAGTTTTCCCCACAACCCGCACATGCAGGTCGTAGCCGCCGCTCATTAGATAAACGCTGTCCACTTCCTGATAACGGCTGATTTTCTGGGCAATTTCCTCAAATCCAAAGTCCTTTTTCGGAGTTACCCGCAGTTCAATAAGGGCTTCCACATACTGGGTATCAATTTTTTCGTAATCTAAGAGCGGCTTATAACCCCGGATCACGCCGTCCGCCTCATAACGGGCAATCCGATTTTTTACATCCTCCTCGGTGGTATCCAGCATTACCGCCAGTGCTTCGGTGCTCATTCGCGCATCGGTATTCAGCAATTCCAACAGTCGATCCATCATAAACTGGTCACTCCTTTTCATACAGAAACATCGTTGCTTCTTAATATTTTATTATACCAGATTCCCAACCCGTTCGGCAAGTATTCTCCTCGGAATTCCTCCTCTTTTTGCAAAACTCCTTCGCACAGCCTTTCTACTTGACATCTACCAAAATCTATGCTATTATATTTAGCATGCTAATTATTTTGGAGGATGGAATCAATGCAAAACGGATTTCACCATCTGCTGCTTATTGCACAGACTTTATTCCAGAAAAAAGTAGTCACGCGGGCGGGTGAATTGGGCTTGCTGCCCGGACAATCCAAAATTCTGGATTATTTGGACAACCATGATGGATGCGAACAGAAGTCTCTAGGAGAAATTTTCTGCCTGGAACCGGCAACCGTCACCGGCATTCTGCAAAGGATGGAGCAGTCCGGCCTGATCGAACGGCGGATTCAAAACGGCAATCGGAAAAGCAACTATGTTTTCCTGACCGAAAAAGGGAAAACCGCGTCAGCCGCCGTCCGAGATATCTTCCGGGAGTGTGAAACAGAGGCGCTGGCGGGAATTTCGGAACCGGAACGAGCTTTATTTTTGGAAATCCTTCAAAAAATGGGCCAAAATCTTACAAAGGAAGCGAATCTTTGAATGGAAACCCTCAAACGTTATATCATTTTTTTGATCGGACTCTTTATCAACGCGCTTGGCGTCAGCTTTATTACCAAAGCAGCCTTGGGAACCTCCCCGATTTCGAGCATTCCCTATACGCTGAGTTTGGGATTTTCTCCCACATTGGGTCAATTTACGATTGTATTCAGTCTGTTGCTGATCCTGCTGCAAATCCTCATTTTGCGGCGGCGTTTTCAAAAAATTCAGCTTCTGCAAATTCCGGTTTCCATTTTATTCGGCTATTTCATTGACCTGACCATGGTGATGCTCTTTTTTGTTGAACCGCAGAACTATCCTGCAAAGGTAGTTTCCCTGCTGATCGGCTGCGTGATCCTGGGCTTTGGCGTTTACACCGAAGTTTTGGCCAATGTCGTCATGCTGCCGGGCGAAGCATTTGTCAAATCGGTCTGCACTGCTTTCCACACCGATTTCGGCATCACCAAAGTCTGTTTTGACGCAGGCATGACCATCTGTGCCGGCTTGATTTCACTTTTGCTGTTTTCTACTATAAACGGTGTCCGGGAAGGAACCGTCATTGCGGCTCTAATTGTGGGGCTGATCGCGCGCTTTTTCGGAAAAAAACTTTCTTTCCTGAACAACATTTTATTCCCCGCAGCATAATTCAAAAACACCTCCCGTTTTCGGGAGGTGTTTCATTTTACAGGGTAATGCAGACCATCTGGTGAATTTCTACTTTTGGCACAGTGTAATGGAGTATTCCCGCCTGATAGGTAAAGGCAAGCGGCTCTCCCTGCGGCTCCAGCATCACTGAAACGGGCGGCTGTGACAACCGGACAGTAACCGGAATGTCATACAACGGAACGATATCCTCGATAACCTCGGTTTTAGTGCCGCGGTTGGTGGTGTGGGCAAACAGCAGATGATGGATCAGCCGATTTTCTGCGGATTGTTTCATCAAGGTGGTCACACTACGATCGGGGAGTTTGACAGTCAATGTTTTCTCCTCTCCGAGCAACAGATCCAGCATATGACAGAGCAGTTCCTTGACATGGAACGAACCCATCTTGGCATATTCTGCAAACAGGTTCCAGGGAAGGTAAACGGTATTTGCCGTCACCGCAGAAGCCGGATTGGTCTGCTCCGGATTGTTGGGTGTATGTTGATGGGAACAGAAATGTTCCGGTGTCCGGTTAAAATAGGGATCCTGTTCCAAAGCAGGACAGAGTGTCCCATCCTGCAGCGCAATGCGGTAACCCTGTTCATACATGACATAGGCGGTTTCGCCGTTGACAGTATCAAACTGCGGGATATAGTAGCAGGGGCGGAACGGGTTTTCCCCGCAGAAATCCGCACCGAACGGCAGGGCAAACTCGTCCCGGTCTTTCCAGAGGCCGGATCTTCCTGTTGCCAGAATTTTTCCGCCGTTATTCAGGTAATCGCGCAGCCTTGCCGCCAGCGCATCATCCAACCGGATCTCATCGGGCAGGATGAGCAGCTTGTACCGGGCAAAATCTCCCTCCAGATCCAAAATGTCGTAGAGATATTTTCCCTCAAGCAGGATGCGGTTGGCTCCGACGTCGGCGTACTGGCCGTCCCTGGCCTGCATGCCGTTGACCGCTTCGCTGGACAAAACGGCAATATCCGCCACGCTTTCCGCTCCGGCGCACCAGGCTTCTTTCTGTTCCACCTCCGCATATGCCGCTCCGATCAGCCGGTAGGTGGATAGATTCATCTCCCCCTGCGGATGAAGCTGGTCACCGATCGAACACTTTGCTCCGCATGCGATGGAAAGCGCTGTTTCATACCGGAGCGCGTTTGGATGCTTAAAACCGCCGAATTCCCCCCAGGTAGTGTGGAATTTGCCCGTCATGCCCAGGAATTCCTTGCCCAATGTCCGCACATAGGCCGCCGACATCGGAAAATGATCGTAGCCCCAACCGCCGGTCGGCAGGCTTTCCAGCTCCAGATGGGTGTCCCAATCGGCCAGATCGCGCCGTCCGCGCACCACATTGCCGGCGTTGTGGAAAATGGCCGTCTTGGGATTATATTTATCCACAGCCTCCCGCATTTTCCGGCAATAACGGGCGTATACCCGCTCACCTTGGCGGCGGAGTGCGGCAGGATCTTCCGGATCCTCGCCGTTGGCCCGAATTTCAGCCACACAGGCGGGACAGTGACAGATCCGCACATCCGAAATATCCAGGAAGATTTCACAAGGGTTGTATTTCTGCATAACTTCCTCTACCTGAGCCGCAAGGAAATCCAGATAGGGCGTGTTGTAGCAGAGCAGATGATAGCAGGCACGGTTCAGATATTCCGCAGAAGGCCCCTCCGGCGATGGCCAGTTCAGCCATTCCGGATGCGCTTTGACCTCCTTTTCGTCGTGTCCGGCCGAAATATAAACCGGCGCCCGCACTCCGATTTCGGCGCAGGCTACCAGTTGGGCCCCCAACAGATCAAAATCCAGACCGGGGTGCATCTGATTGACCTCGGTAGGATGATAAGACCATCCGTGATGGCATTTGGAAAAAACGGTAATCGAATTGACATGCCCGGCTTTCAGCGCAGCCTGAAACTGCTCCTTAGAAAACCGGGAACCAATACCGGGAATGGCTTCGGACGTATGAAAATCGAGATGTACTTGACGAAACGGCAGCATAATAATCCCTCCTGACTTGTTTGGTTTCATTATATACCGCCTGTTTGCGTTTGTACATTACAAAAACAAAGATTTATTTGCTATAAATTCAGCTTCCCGCTGCCTGCGGTACTCCCGCGGAGAAATTCCGGCAAACCGGCGGAACATCTCCCGGAAAGATTTGCCGTCCTGATAGCCGCAGCGCTCCGCAATTTCTGGAACCGGCACCCGTGTTTCCAGCAACAGGCGGCAGGCAAGCTGCATCCGCTGCCGGGCAAGCATCCGGGAAAAAAGCTCCCCGGTCTGGCTGACAAATAGCCGGCTGAGGGCTTCGGGGCGCATGTGGAACCGGGCGGCGTACTCCTCCAAAAGATGCGGCGCGGCCGGATCCCGTCGGATCTCTTCCATGATCCATTGAACCTCCGTGTCCGCTGTCTGCGGCGCACGCTGCCGGATCATCCGCATTGTCCCGATAATCAGCTCGGCCAGCAGCGCCCGAATCATGGGATAAAAGCCAATCTCCTGCCGATCCATTTCAGCGAGCATCCGGTCAAGAATCCTGCGAACTGCGCCGTCTTCATCCCGGAACACCTTTTCGCAGCCGGACAGCCCGCCGTATGCGTAGCCGATTCCGATCAGCCCGCTGTCCAACAGCTCCCCAAAGCTCCGGCAGTGCCCCAGTGAAGCATCGATAGCCGACGGCTTGAACAGGCAGTTGATGACCTCTAAATTTCCGCCTACCACATCGTAGCTGTGCTCCTCTCCAAAGTCCATCAGCACAAAATCCCCCTCGGTCAGCTTCCGGCTGCGCCCGTTCAGGGTGTGCTGCGTCCAGCCTCGCCGGATGTAGGCAAGCTCCAGGAAATCGTGGGAATGGGTTTCCTGGGCGAAATTGACCGGATAGATGCGGATATTAAAATCCGACGGCATTGAAATCATTTCGCTCACAATTATCCCCCCAAAACTCCGCAAAATCGGCGGTTTATTTGTGTTTTCTTTTATTATATACTAAAAGAAAACACACCGCAAGGAGGTTTTTCCGTGAATAACCGTGAACGCTTTGCCGCCGTCCTCAATGGAGAGCGGCCCGACCGGCTGCCGGTTGTCGAGTGGGCAACCTGGTGGAACCTGACGACCGACCGCTGGCATGCCGAAGGCGCACCGGCCATTGACGGCCCGGACACCTTACAGGACTATTTCGGTCTGGACCGTCTGCACCAGATCTGGATCTCCCCCAGAGGAGCCGGATGCCCCGCTCCCGCGCACCACGGTGCCGGAATTCTCGAAACCGAAGCGGACTATGAGGCCATGCTGCCCTGTCTTTACACCGAAGCCTGTCTGAACCAGGCGGAACAGATGGCCCGAAACTGGAAAGAAGAGCACGAACAGGGCGGTGCCGCCGCCTGGTTGACGCTGGAAGGCTTTTTCTGGTATCCCCGCACCCTGTTCGGCATCGAGCCGCATCTCTATGCTTTTTACGACCAGCCGGAGCTGATGCACCGGATGAACCGGGATCTCACCGCCTATCATCTGAAATGTCTGGAACGGCTGCTGCCGATTCTAAAGCCGGAATATATGACCTTTGCCGAGGACATGTCCTACAATCACGGCCCGATGCTCTCCAAGCCGCTCTTTGACGAGTTTATGCTTCCCTATTACCAACAGGTCATTCCCGTTCTGAAAGAAAACGGAGTCCGGGTACTGATTGATACAGACGGCAATGTGGAGCCGCTGATCCCGTGGTTTAAAGAAGCCGGCATTGAAGGGGTGCTGCCGCTGGAACGGCAGGCCGGCGTCGACGTCAACCGCATCCGACGGGAACATCCCGACTGGTTGATGATCGGCGGATACGACAAAACAATCATGCACCTGGGCGAAGAAGCGATGCGCAAGGAATTTGAACGGCTGCTCCCCGCCATGAAAAGCGGCCGATACATCCCCAGTGTGGACCATCAGACACCGCCCGATGTTTCGCTCGACCAGTATCGGATCTATGTCAGACTGCTGCGGGAGTACGCGGAAAAAGCAGTACGCCTGTAAAGAAAAATGCTTGTCATTCTGTCCAAACCGTGCTATAATGAAATGATAAATAAAATCGTCAAACTGATTTTGGACAGGAGTGATCTGTTGTGAGTACCGTTTCAGTTGTCGTGCCCTGTTTCAACGAGCAGGAAGTCCTGCCGCTGTTTTATGACGCCATTACCAAGGTGGCAGCCGATATGAAAGCACGCTATGATGTGGATTTTGAAGTGATTTTTGTCAACGACGGTTCCCGTGACCGCACTCTTTCGATTATCAAGGAGTTTGCGGACAAGGACGACCGGGTGCGTTATGTTTCTTTCTCCCGCAATTTTGGCAAAGAGGCCGCCATCTACGCCGGGCTGGAACATTCCACCGGCGATTTTGTCAGCCTGATGGACGCCGATCTGCAGGACCCGCCGGAGCTGCTTGATAAGATGTACCGCGGGATTGTGGAGGACGGCCACGACTGTGTGGCAACCTGCCGCTCCACCCGCAAGGGCGAACCGCCCATCCGCTCCTTTTTTGCCCGCTGCTTTTACCGGCTCATCAACAAAATTTCCAAAGCCAATATTGTGGACGGTGCCCGTGACTACCGGCTGATGAAACGCAGCATGGTGGACGCTATCCTCAATATGAAGGAGTACAACCGCTTTTCCAAGGGAATTTTCGGCTGGGTTGGCTTTGACATCGAATGGATTGCCTATGAAAATGTGGAGCGCGCCGCCGGTCAGACCAAATGGTCGTTCTGGAAGCTTTTTTCTTACTCGCTCGAAGGAATTGTGGCTTTTTCCACCGCACCGCTGGCAATCGCCTCGGTATTCGGCATCCTGATGTGCTTTGCAGCGCTGCTGTTCCTGATCTTTGTCTTTGTCAAAACCCTTGTTTTCGGCGATCCGGTTGCCGGTTATCCCTCTTTGATCTGCGTGATTCTGTTTATCGGCGGCATTCAGCTGCTCTGTCTGGGTATTATCGGCCAGTATCTTGCCAAAATGTATCTGGAGACTAAAAAACGTCCGATTTATATTGTCAAGGAGGAAAAATAACCCATGCGCCTTTGGAAACAGGATTTCTGGTCGGACACTGTGCAGAAACGGCTCTTCTGGATCTGTGTGGCCGGCGTTTTCGTACTAATGTTTCTCCTGAATTTCTTTACCCCTTTGATTGCCGATGATTACAGCTACAGCCTGCACCGGGTAACCCGGGAGCCGATTTCCAGCATCACCGACATTTTGGAATCCCAGTATGCCCATTATTTTTCCTGGGGCGGACGGAATGTCGTACATTTTCTGGCCCAGCTTTTCCTGTGGATCGGAAAACCGTTTTTCACCGTCATCAACACCTTTGCCTATACCGCCTTTTCGCTGGTTCTTTATAAACACGCCTCCTGCGGGGCCAAACGGAAATATCAGCCGTTTCTCTACCTGCTCATCAATCTGGGCATCTGGTTTTTGATGCCGGTCTTCGGACAGACCACTCTGTGGCTGGTTGGCTCCTGCAACTATCTGTGGGGATCTCTGATTATTTTCAGCTTTCTGCTGCCCTACCGCACCTATCTGGAACATGGCCCCGGCAAAATGGACAAGGTCATGATCCCGCTTTGGCTGATATTTGGGGTGCTGGCCGGATGGTGTAACGAAAATACCTCCGGTATGGCGGTTATGCTCACCATTCTTTTCCTGATCCTCCACAAAGTCCAGCAAAAGCGGATTCCCATCTGGGGAATTACCGGACTTGTCGGTGTTGCAGCCGGTTTTATCATTATGATTGCAGCGCCCGGTAATTATGCCCGAAACGACCTATTCAACGAAGGGCAAAGTCTGATCCGCAGATTGCTTGATGGATTTGAAACCTGCACCGGTGTCCTCTGGGAAAATCTGCTGCTGCCCTGCCTAATCTTTATCGCGCTTTATGTAGTGCTTTTGTATGGCAAAGGAAGCGCTGTCTTTAAACTGATACCACTTGTTTACTTCTGCGGAGGACTCGCCTGCAACTATGCCATGATGCTTTCCCCGATTTACCCTTACCGTGCAGAATTTGGCTGTATCTCCGCGCTGATTGTAGCTTGCGGGAGCTGCATCACCTCTACCGCAAAAGCGTTCCCACGTTTTTCCGGGAACCAGACTGTCAAAGCCGGCCTTTCCTCTCTGTTGGGCTGTCTGGTGTTTATCTTCTGCTTCTCCTATGGTACGGCACTGAGCGATATTGCCGTCACCTGGCGCGCATCAGAAGTCCGGGCCGATTATATTGAAGAACAAAAAGCGGAAGGCAATTACAATGTTGTAGTCAGT
Organism: uncultured Clostridia bacterium; assembly: GCA_944382875.1. Lineage (GTDB taxonomy): Bacteria > Bacillota > Clostridia > Oscillospirales > Ruminococcaceae > Merdivicinus. Next base: position 48,450 of record CALWNQ010000012.1, on the reverse strand, counting down.
CAGATTACGCCAAAAACCTCCTACAATCCGCTGTATGGGTTGGAGGACATCCAGCCGGATCCCAATCACTGGGTGAACGCCGCGGCGGCAAGATACTTCGGACTAGAATCTATCAAGTCGGAATAAAAAAAGGACTCCCTGAACAGGGAGTCCTTTTTTGCTTATACCCGATATAAAAGATCCGCGTAGGTGGGAATCGGCCAAACCTGTGCCGATACAAGCTGTTCCATCCGGTCGCAAACCGCACGGAGCTCCGCCATTTGAGGGCGGATTTCATCCCGGTGATAGCGGGCGTTTTCCAGCATATTGCCAATACCGGAAGCCTGTTCCAGCGCCTTTTCCAGCTTACCCGTAATCGCACCGGCTTTGGTAATCCCGTCGGAAATCTCGGCCGCAAGGGCCCGAATATCCGCATTCTGAATACCGGCTGCCTTTAATTCGGTGTAGGCGCGGGCATTCTGGGAGGCAAACTCCACACAGGCGGGCAAAATCTGACGACGCGCCATCTCACACATGGTGGCGGCTTCGATATTGATGATCTTACAGTAATTTTCCAGCATGATCTCATAGCGGGAATGGCACTCCGCGCCGGACATCACACCTTGCCGCTCCATCAGCGCGATATTCTTGGGCGCCGTCATCGCGGTAATGGCATCTACTGTATTCTGCAAATTGGGAAGGCCGCGTTTTTCGGCTTCCTCCACCCATTCCGCGGTGTAGTTGTTGCCGTTAAAGATGATGCGCCCGTGATCTCGCACCGTTTCCTGCACAATCTTCTGGATTTCCGCGTCAAAATCGGCGCAGTTTTCCAACCGGTCGGCGATTTCCCGCAGCGAATCGGCCACAATAGTGTTGAGGATATAGCTGGAGATTGCCACAGAAGCGGAAGCCCCCACCATCCTGAACTCAAACTTGTTGCCGGTAAAGGCAAAAGGAGAGGTGCGGTTGCGGTCGGAACCGTCTTTCGGGAGCTTGGGCAGCGTTGCCACACCGGTTTCCAGCACGCAGGACGGCGTCTGGTCCACAACATCGCCATGCGCAATGTGATCCAGCACATCGGTCAGCTGTTCGCCCAGATAGATGGAGATAATCCCGGGAGGCGCCTCATGCCCGCCCAGCCGGAAATCGTTGCCGGCATTTGCCGCCGACATCCGCAGCAGATCGGCGTAATTATCCACCGCCGCAATCACAGCGGACAGGAAAACCAAGAACTGCATATTTTCATAGGGAGTTTTGCCGGGATCAAGAAGATTCTGGCCATCGTTGGTGGAAAGCGACCAGTTGTTGTGCTTGCCCGAACCGTTGACACCCTCAAACGGCTTTTCATGCAGCAGACAGGCCAACCCGTTTTTCTTGGCAATTTCCCGCATGACCTCCATTGTCAACTGGTTGTGGTCACAGGACACATTAACCGCACCAAAAACAGGCGCCAGCTCGTGCTGCGCCGGAGCAGCCTCGTTATGCTCGGTTTTAGCCGGAACCCCCAGCTCCCACAGCGCTTCATCAAGATCGCGCATAAACTGGCGCACCCGCAGCCGAATCCGCCCGCAGTAGTGATCTTCCATCTCCTGCCCTTTGGGAGGACGGGCGCCAAACAACGTACGTCCGCACAGTTTGAGATCCAAACGCTGCTCATATTTTTCACGGTCAATCAGGAAATACTCCTGTTCCGCTCCGACTGTCGGATTGACACGGGTAGCCGAGGTATTGCCGAATGCCCGCAGCACCCGGAGCGCCTGACGGCTGACCGCTTCGTTGGAACGGAGCAGCGGCGTTTTGGTGTCGAGCGCTTCTCCCGTATAAGCGTAAAACGCAGTGGGAATGTAGAGAGTACCTTCTCTCACAAAAGCGGGAGAGGTGCAGTCCCACGAAGTATAGCCACGCGCTTCAAAGGTATTGCGCAGCCCCCCGCTCGGGAAAGAGGAGGCATCCGGCTCGCCGACAATCAGCTCTTTGCCGGAAAATTCCAGCACGCCGCGCCCTTCTCTGGTGGGGGTAATAAAGCTGTCGTGTTTGCCTGCCGTAAAAGTAGTCATTGGCTGGAACCAGTGGGTGAAATGGGTTGCCCCCTGCTCCACCGCCCAGTCTTTCATCGCCGAAGCAACCACTTCCGCCACAGCGGGTTCCAGCGGCTCCCCTTCGTCAATCGAGCGGCGCAGCGACTGATAAGTGCTCTTGGAAAGCTTATCCCGCATTACCCGGTCGTTGAAGACCTTGCAGCCAAAATGTGAAAAATCGTAGCTCATGGGCTCCTCCTTACAGCAGTGTAATTCCATGTTCCGCGCAGGTGCGGATCATTTTGTCATCCCAGATAGAGGCCTGCACCTCGCCGATGTGCGCCTTCTGCAGCAACACCATACAAAGCCGGGACTGTCCAATTCCTCCACCGATGGTAAGCGGCAGTTCCCCATTCAGCAGCATTTTGTGGAACGGAAGCTCGGCGCGTTCGGGGCAGCCGGCTTCTTCCAGCTGCCGGCGGAGCGACTCTTCATTGACTCGGATTCCCATCGAAGAAAGCTCCACTGCCCGGTTCAAAACCGGATACCAGATAAGAATGTCCCCGTTCAGTTCCCAGTCGTCGTAATCGGGGGCACGGCCGTCATGCGGCTGGCCATCCGAAAGCTTACCGCCGATCTTCATAATAAAAATGGTTCCAAATTCTTTGGCTGCCGCGTTTTCACGCTCTCTCGGCGTCATACCGGGGTAGCGGTCAAGCAGCTCCTGAGTAGTCAAAAAGGTAACCTTTTCCTGAATAAAGGCTTCCAGCTCCGGATTGAACCGGTGCAGGATCTCTTCTGTTTCCCGCAGCGCCCGCATCACCCGCCGTACCGTATGCCGCAGCATTTCCTCGGTCCGGGTTTCCGGCGTAATAATCTTTTCCCAGTCCCACTGGTCAACATAAACCGAATGAAGATTATCCAGCTCCTCATCGCGGCGAATGGCATTCATATCAGTGTACAAGCCGGTATTCGGGCCAAAACCGTAGCGTTTCAGCGCCAGCCGTTTCCATTTCGCAAGAGAATGGACAATTTCGACATCCGCGTGGATATCCTTGATATCAAACGCGACCGGACGCTCCACACCGTTCAAATTGTCGTTCAAGCCACTGTCCCCCCGTACAAACAGCGGCGCGGAAACACGAGTGAGATGCAGTTTGTCTGCAAGCTCCCGTTCAAAGGTATCCTTCACCAGTTTGATTGCAATTTCTGTCTGCAGAATATCCAGCGCCGGACGATAATCAGCCGGCAGCGCAAGGTTGGAAACTGCCATGTATGCTCCCCCATTCCGGATAAAATCTACTTTTTATCATACCACGAAACAGCACCTTTTGCAAGAAAATCCCTTTTCAACCGCAAAAAACGGTGAATTCACACAGAATTTCCGTGGAATCGTCTGTTCCGTTTGACAGCTGTACGCAAAAAGCTCCCCTTTTTCAAGGAGAGCTTTTCCAGCAAAATTAGATTACCGGACAATGAGGCTTTCGCCGTCCATTTCGGCCGGTTTTTCCAGTCCCATAATATCCAGCATAGTGGGAGAAAGATCCGCCAAACGGCCGCCTTCTTTCAGTTTGCAAGGATATCCGGCTACAATCAGCGGGACAGGGTTGGTGGTGTGAGCGGTAAACGGAGATACTCCATCCGCTTCCAGCATCTTCTCGGCATTGCCATGGTCAGCGGTAATCAAAGCAACTCCGCCAGCCTTAAGAATTGCGTCCACAGTGCGTCCCACGCAGGTATCCACTGCCTCAACCGCCTTAATGGCTGCAGCTTCGATACCGGTGTGGCCAACCATATCGCAGTTAGCGTAGTTCAAGATAATCATATCGTATTTACCGGACTCGATTGCCTCGACAACCGCATCGGTTACTTCGTACGCGCTCATTTCAGGCTTCATGTCAAAAGTTTCTACATCGGGGGACTTGATGAGGATGCGGTCCTCACCCTCAAAGGTCTTTTCCTCGCCGCCGTTGTAGAAGAAGGTGACATGCGCATATTTCTGGGTTTCAGCAATCCGCAGCTGGGTTAAGCCCTGCTTGCTGATGTATTCGCCCATTGTCATATGCAGACTTTCTGGCGGGAAAGCCACTTCCACATTGGGCATGGTGGCGTCATACTGCGCCATGCAGACATAGTGGAGCTTAAAGAAACCTTTCTTCCGTTCAAAGCCGGTAAAGTCCGGATCCACAAAAGCACGGGTGATCTGACGCGCACGGTCGGGGCGGAAGTTGAAGAAGATGACGGAATCGCCTTCAGCAATCATGCCGTCCTTATCCAGAACGGTAGGAACCATAAACTCGTCGGTGACACCTTCTTCATAGGATTTCTTGATGGCGCCAACCGGACAGCAGCCTTCGACACCTTCGCCGTAAACCATCGCGGCATATGCCTTTTCCACACGATCCCAGGCGTTGTCACGGTCCATCGCATAGAAGCGGCCCATCACAGTAGCAACCTTGCCGGAACCGATTTTGTTCATTGCGTCGACCAGTTCCTGCATATAATCCGCACCGGAGGTGGGAGGAACGTCACGGCCGTCCAGTAAAGCGTGGACGTAAACTTTTTTCACACCGGAATCCTTCGCCATCTCGATCAGGCCAATCAGGTGCTCGATATGGCTGTGAACGCCGCCGTCCGACAGCAGTCCGATCAGGTGGAGCGCTTTATCATTTTTGACACAATTGTCCATTGCGCCGACAATGGCAGGATTTTTGCGGATGGTGCCATCTTTGATGGCCTTGGAGATTTTCACCAGCATCTGGTAAACCACACGGCCGGCGCCGATATTGGTATGGCCAACCTCAGAGTTTCCCATCTGGCCATCCGGCAGACCAACATCCAGTCCGCTCGCGCCAATTTGGGTGTGAGGGCACTCGGCAAAAAGCTTGTCCAAGTTGGGAGTATTGGCTTCGGCAATGGCATTGCCCTTTTTATCGGGGTTGCAGCCAAAACCGTCCATAATAATCAAAGCAACAGGTTTTTTCATGCAGATTTCCTCTTTCTATGGAATCGAAATGGGATTAGCCTCTGGTCGCAGCTTCCACAATGGCAGCAAAATCAGGAGCTTTCAGCGAAGCGCCGCCGATCAAGCCGCCGTCAACATCGGGCTGCGCAACCAGTTCCGCAGCGTTTTTGGCGTTCATCGAGCCGCCGTACTGGATGGTGATGCCGTCGGCAGCTTCTTTGCCATACAACTTACCGATCACATTGCGGATCACAGCGCAGACTTCATTCGCCTGCTCCGCAGTTGCGGTTTTGCCGGTACCGATGGCCCAGACAGGCTCATACGCGATGATAACATTCTTCAGTTCCTCCGCGGTCACGCCTTTCAGAGCGATCTTGGTCTGAAGGGAAACCAGTTCCTCGGTGATGCCGTTTTCGCGGTCAGCGAGCATTTCGCCAACACAAAGGATCACTTTCAACCCGGCAGCCAAAGCGGCACGGGTGCGTTTGTTCACAGTTTCATCGGTTTCGCCAAAGTACTGACGGCGCTCGGAGTGGCCGATGATAACGTATTCCACGCCCATTTCCGCCAGCATATCAGCAGAAATTTCACCGGTGAAGGCACCGGATTTCTCAAAGTGGCAGTTTTCCGCGCCAACCTTGATGTTGGAACCTTTAACAGCATCCAAAACGGTTTCCAGATTGGTGAAAGGCACGCAGGCAACAACTTCGCAGCCGGCATCCGCAACCAGGGGCTTGATCGCCTCTACCAGTTCTTTTGCTTCGGGACGAGTCTTGTTCATTTTCCAGTTGCCGGCAATAACGGCTTTACGCAGAGCTTTGTTCATGGGTAATTCCTCCTAAAAATTCTGTTCACATGCCAATACAGGGGTCCAGTCGCCTGAACCCCTGTGCGGTCAAAACTTATTTGTTGTTGATGCAGGTGATGCCGGGGAGTTCTTTGCCTTCCAGGTATTCCAGGGAAGCGCCGCCGCCGGTGGAGATATGAGTCATCTTGTCAGCATAGCCCAGCTGCATCACAGCCGCAGCAGAGTCGCCGCCGCCGATCACAGTGGTCGCGTCTGCCTCAGCCATTGCTTTTGCAACAGCCAGAGTGCCGGCAGCCAGAGTGGGATTCTCAAATACGCCCATCGGTCCATTCCAGACAATCGTCTTGGCTTCTTTCACAGCAGCCGCGAACAGCTCCTGTGTTTTCGGTCCGATGTCAAGGCCCATTTTGTCGGCCGGAATCTTGTCGGAATCCACATAGCTCACGCTGATTTTCGCGTCAATGGGATCCGGGAATGCATCCGCAATTCCGGTGTCAACAGGCAGAAGCAGCTTGACTCCTTTTTCCTCTGCTTTCTTGAGCATCTCTTTGCAGTACTCAACCTTTTCATCGTCAACCAGGCTGGTGCCAACCTCGTAGCCTTTTGCTTTGAGGAAGGTGTAAGCCATGCCGCCGCCGATAATCAGGGTATCCACTTTGTTGAGCAGGTTTTCGATAACGCTCAGCTTGTCGGAAACTTTCGCACCGCCCAGGATGGCCAGGAAAGGACGAACCGGATCGTTGACTGCGTTGCCGAGGTACTTGATTTCTTTTTCCATGAGGTAGCCTACAGCAGTTTCCTTGATATAATCGGTCACGCCGGCAGTGGAGCAGTGTGCACGGTGGGCAGAGCCGAACGCGTCGTTGACATACACATCCGCAAGGCTTGCGAGCTCTTGGCTGAACTCGGGGAGATTCTTGGTTTCTTCTTTGCGGAAACGGGTATTCTGAAGAAGGACTACGTCGCCGTCTTTCATAGCGGCAACAGCGGCTTTGGCATTTTCACCGACCACATTGTCATCATTGGCAAAAACAACCTCTTTGCCCAGCAGCTCGCTCAAACGGACAGCAACCGGAGCCAGGCTGAATTTTTCTTCGGGACCGTTTTTCGGTTTGCCCAGATGGCTGCAGAGAATCAGACGGCCGCCGTTTTCAATCAGCTTTTTCAGGGTGGGCAGCGCAGCAACGATACGGTTGTCGTTGGTGATCTTGCCGTCTTTCATGGGAACGTTAAAGTCGCAGCGGACGAGGACACGTTTGCCTTTTACATCGATGTCCTCAACGGTTTTTTTGTTGTACGAAGTCATGTTGGTCATCCTTCCTAATCATATTGTTAAAGATAAAACAATCCTGAGATTATTGTATCTCATTTCCCGGAATTTTGCAAGGGATTTTCTATAAAATCTCGTAAAAATCCGCATGTTTATTCGCGCGGCCGGCCTTTATAAACCACGCCAAGAATCTTATGCCCGGCATTGAGGCTGATTGCCGCGCCAATCTTTACCCGCATTACCGGCGGCACCCCGAAAGCCTTTTCGGTTTCGGCCTCCATCGTATCGGGATAAGAAGGTTCCGAACCTTCGAGAATGATATAGGGGGTGTGCGGAATCATCTCGGCCTGCATCTTTTTGAGGAGAGCCGGCACCACCGCTTTATCCCCCCGCACCTTTCCAATAGTGACGGCTTCGCCGTTGATAAATTCAATAATAGGTTTCAATCCCATTAATTCGCCCACAAAAGCCGCAGCACAGCTCACCCGGCCGCTCTTTTTCACAAATTCCAGTGAATAAGGGGCAAACACCACCCGGCAGCAGCGGAACCAATCTTCCAGATAGGAAATGATCTCCTGCGGTTTTGCTCCTTTTTCCGCCTTTTTGGCAGCTTCAATCACCGGATAGCCGTAGCCGAGGGAATAGGTTTTGGAATCCACGATATAGATATCCATTTTTTCTTTCGCCTCGGGATGCGCTTCATAAAAGGAGTCCTTTGCCAGATGGGCATTCCCGTTGGTACTGGAAGCTTTCGCGTTAATGGAAACATAGATCACATCGGTGCAGTCTGCCGCATACAGTTCCTCATAAAGCTCTTCAAATTGCATGGTGGTGTACTGCGCCGTGCTGGGAATTCGCGGAGTAGATTCCAGAATCTGATAAAACTCATCCGGCGTAAAATCCCGACGTTCCAGAAAACTCTCCTCTCCCACAATGATCGGGAACGAGAGAATGCGGATATGGTGCCGTTCTTCCAGCTCCTTTGGAATATCGCAAGCCGAATCGGTCACAATCTGTATTTTTCTCATTGACTTTTCCGTCCTTCCATCATATTTCTGCGGGCTGGTCATCCCAGCTCAGCCGCGCCAAATGCCCTTTTGTCTCCAGTTGGGGATATCCCCATTGGCGGAGCGCCTCATAAGCGGCAATCGCCACCGAATTAGAAAGATTCAAACTCCTGCACTCCGATTTCATGGGGATCCGCACACAGGTTTCCGGGCTGGTCACCAAAAGCTCCTCGGGCAATCCAGCGTCTTCTCTCCCAAAAACCAGATAGGCGCCGTCGGGATACTGCACATCGGAATGAATCGTTCGCCCCTTTGTGGTAAAAAAATAATAAGGGCCGGGGTTGGCGGCGGCAAACTCCGCCCAGTTTTCATAATAGTGAATGTCCAAATACTGCCAGTAATCAAGTCCTGCACGTTTGAGCTTTTTGTCGTCGATTTCAAAACCAAGCGGTTTTACCAGATGCAGCCTGGCGCCGGTAACCGAACAGGTCCTGGCGATATTTCCGGTATTCTGAGGGATTTGCGGCTCCACCAGAACAAGATTAAGGGTCAAAACCATTTTCCTCCTTTAACCGCAGACTTACCTAATTCTATTATACCAAAAATTTGCAAAAGTACAAGGGCGTTTCGTGCGGATTTTAAATTTTGTTCATTTTCACCCGGAACATATTTCTCTTTTTCGGGGACAAACTATTGCCAAGGAGGAATTGCCATGCCGCTGATCCAAATGAATAACATCTGTAAAACCTATCATGCCGGCGACAACACGGTCGAAGCCCTTCAAAACGTCAGCTTCTCGGTAGAATCCGGCGAATTTGTCGCCATTGTAGGAAGCTCCGGCTCCGGAAAATCCACCCTGATGAACCTGCTCGGCTGCCTGGACTTGCCGGATTCAGGCGAATATCTGCTGGATGGGATTCCCATCTGCTCTCAGGATGAAGGATGTTTAAGCCGGATCCGCAACCGCAAAATTGGCTTTATTTTCCAGGGATTTCACCTGATTCCAACCCTGACCGCCCTGGAAAACGTAGAGTTGCCGCTTTCCTACCGCGGAATCGCAGCCGGGGAACGGCGCCGGCTGGCTGAGGAGGCACTGCGCAAGATGGGCCTTTCCCACCGCGCAGGGCATCGTCCTGCTCAGCTTTCCGGCGGGCAGCAGCAGCGTGTGGCAATTGCACGTGCCATCGCTGCAAGCCCGCCGCTCATTCTAGCCGATGAACCCACTGGAAACCTGGATTCTGCCACCGGAAGTGAAGTCATGCAGACGCTTCTTTCCTTAAACCGGGAAGGACGGACTGTTATTCTCATTACCCACGATCCCGCGGTTGCCGCCATGGCAGGCCGAATTATCCGAATTCAGGACGGAAAACTCCGCAATTCCGCGTGAATTGCGCAAGGAGTATCACAACTTCCGCCCTCGCAATAAAATACAGTGAATGAAACTCGCCGAAAGGGCCCATACTATTCCCGAACATCATCGGAAAGGAGCCATGCAGCATGTCCGTAAAACGCGGAGAAATTTATTATGCCGATTTAAGCCCGGTCGTCGGATCGGAACAGGGCGGCGTCCGCCCCGTTTTAATTGTACAAAACGACATGGGAAACAAATACAGCCCCACCGTCATCGCCGCCGCCATTACCAGCCAGCAGGACAAAGCCAATCTTCCCACCCACATCCCACTTGAGGCAAAAAGCTGTGGGCTGGTAAAAAACTCCATTGTGCTGTTGGAGCAGGTTCGCACCCTTGACAAGCGGCGGCTAAAAGAAAAAATGGGTGAAATCCCCCCTGACACCATGCATTCGGTAGATTCCGCTTTATCCATCAGCTTTGGATTATCGCCTCGCCCCCGCCGCGGCACACCGTAAATCGCCTACATCATTTTATCCGATATTTGCAAAACGGAAAAAGCCCATGTGCATCAGCACACGGGCTTTTGGAACATTAGTCCTCAGAAGGGTTGATTGTTACGTCAGAAAGATCAATGGTATAGTTCAGAGTTGCAACAACTACGCCTTTTTTAGAAAATTCAATTGTTTCGGCAAAATTCAGGTTGTCTACAAGCTCCCACTCCTGGGTTTCAACATTCTTTTTCGCAAAAGTATGGCCCCATTTGAAGTAGTAGTTTTCCCCGTCATTGCCAAGCCAAGTGGATTCCCCTGTGTCAGAGTTTACTTCCCATTCGATTTTTTTACCATCAGCAGTTTTCAGTGTCAGCTTATCAAAAGCAGGGACATCCTCTTTGGAAACGGTATAATAAACAACGAACTCTCCGCCTCTGCCCATGGTTTCCACTTTTTCCTGGTCAAGAGAATCGCCGTTTGTAATTTCTGCCGATTCATCCTGCGTAACATAGCCGCTCATGGAAGGATCGTATTCAAGAGAAACAGCAGAATCTTCGATCTGAACTGGATTAGGATCCTCCACAGTTACATTGGACAGGTCAATGGTGTAGGTAAGGGTTGCCACAATTACGCCTTTGTTTGTAAAGGTGATTGTTTCATCAAACTTCAGGTTATCAACGGTGTTCCATACGCCGCTGCTATCCTTTTTCGCAAAAGTGTGTCCCCATTTGAAATAGTAATTGCTACTATCGCTGCCAAGCCAGGTCGACTCGCCGGAACCAGAATCGACGCTCCACTCGGTAGTTTTGCCGTTAGAATTCAGAGTGAGTTTGTCAAATGCAACAATTCCGGTCTTCGGAACGGTGTAGTAGACGACAAACTGGCCACCCTCGCCCATCTCTGCTGTTTCCAGCTGGGAGATGGATTGCCCATTGGTAATTTCGGCAGATTCATCGCGGGTAACATAGCTGCTCATAGAAGGATTGTAAGTCAGAGAAGCAGCTTCGCTACCTACCGTAACAGCATCTTTGGATTTCAGCTGGATATGAATCGAAATTTCTTCGCCCTGATATTGGAGTCCCAGATCCGCGCTGCCGGTAGAAGCCAGAGACGCCAAATCCTCTGTAATTGCCGCAACAAGGGTATTCCCATCGGAATCTTCCCAATTGCTGCCCAAGCGTGCACTCTCTGCCTTCCAGTTGTATGCCTTACCGTCATAGGTTATCGCATCATCTGCGCTGAATACTGCGTCCTGCTCAACGCCAACCCGATAAAGTGCGCCAAGATAACGAGCAAGGTCAGCGGTTGCTTTGGTATGGTCCTCTTCATCCTCACCATCTACGACATCCTGCGGATCGCATGTATAGCTGATCTGTGTGCCGGAAATAACAGGAAGATTGGTATAGGTAAAATCGTCATAACGATAAGAAAGAGCATCCTGCATCACTTTTGTAAGTTTTTCCAGTGTAGAGGGCTCCTCCGGCTCAGAAGTTTCACCGTCGCTGCTTCCGCTTCCACTACCGCCGCCGGAAGGCTTTTCCGGAACAGTAGGTTCAACCGGCTTAACACTGCCGCCAGGAGTAGTGTTAAACGCAACATCAGCAGTAGGTTTCAATGTGCTGACACATTCACCGGTTTCGCTAAAATTATAGGTGATACCATCAATTTTAACGCGGCCGGTTTTCATTGCGCCGTCATTTTCATCGCCAAAGTAGTAAATATCCCCGTTGATCTCTACTACACCGCTCTGCATATCGCCACTCGAGGAAGCAAAATAGGTCTTATCACCAACGGTAAAGAAGCCGGTTTCCATTGCACCACTGCTATTCATATGGTACCACTCGCCGTTATCTTTGACCCAACCAGTGCTCATTGCGCCGCTGGATTCCAGATGATACCATTTCTGGCCATCCCACATCCAACCGGTGGTCATCGCGCCGCTCGAACCCAGATGATACCATTTCTGGCCATCCCACATCCAACCGGTGGTCATCGCGCCGCTCGAACTCAAATGATACCATTCACCTTTGTCCTTTACCCAGCCGGTAGTCATCGCACCGCTAGACTGCAGATGGTACCATTTTCCGTTAATAAACTTCCATCCAGTCTGCATGGTGCCATTTTGGTCCATATAATACCATTTGCCATTAATCAATTTCCAACCGGTTGCTTTTTTGCCGTTTTCTGTCCAACTCCACTGTCCCGAAGCATTCTGATTCCAAGCAGCGGAAACGCTCATGGCGCCAGCGCTAATGGATACAGTTGCAGCAAGAGCAGCAGCAACGATTTTTCTCAAAGTGTTGTTCATGATGCATCCTCCTTAACAATCACATATATTTTTTTGAAATAGAACAGCACACACTCAACAATGTACAGTATAAAGGATATTCACTACTATGTCAAGGATTTTATGGTATAATAAGTGACTTTATATATCTATAATTTTATATATTATGCCTTATTTATTTAAAAACAAAATAATTGTAATATGTATGAATATTTTCTTTAATGCAAATATCACTAATATTAAGTGATATTATTTTTATTGTGTATATTAGTTGCAGTTTGTTCAAAATAAAAAACCGCTGTTTTCCAAAAAGAAAACAGCGGTTTCTCTCTAAACTGAAATTATTCAGCTTTGGGCGCGCCTGCAGGGCAGACATTTGCGCAGTTGCCGCAGTCGATGCAGAGGTCTGCATTGATCACGTACTTGTCTTCTCCCTCGGAGATCGCGTCGTTGGGGCACTCGCTCGCGCAGAGGCCGCAGCTGATGCATTCATCGCCAATCACGTATGCCATAGGAATTACACCTCCTTCGATTTCTTGTTTCTATTGTACCATATTTCCGTCAAAAATCAAGGTCTGAAACAAATTTCTTTTATTCTTCCAAGTTTTCCAACGCCTTTTTCTCGTCTTTTCCAACCTTGATGGTGGAATCCCGAATAATCTTCACATCCCGACGGTTATAGTCGGAAGGAGCCGCATCCGGCCGGTTGTCGAGTTGAACCTTTAATGCGCCGGTAAGCAAATTGTTGTCCACTACAACGCCGCGACCATCCGGCGTCTGAACGATCGCGCCATTTTTCGGGGTAATTTTCAGCAGGGATTCGTAGGCATCCTGTTCATATTTTAAGCAGCACATCAACCGTCCGCAGGTCCCGGAAATTTTAGTGGGGTTGAGGGAAAGCCCCTGTTCCTTGGCCATCTTAATCGAAACCGGCTGGAAATCGCTGAGGAAAGTGGAGCAACAGAACGGCCGCCCGCAGATCCCCAATCCGCCCAGCATTTTGGCTTCGTCGCGCACGCCAATCTGTCTCAGCTCGATCCGGGTGCGGAAAACACCAGCCAAATCCTTGACCAATTCCCGAAAATCGATCCGGCCGTCCGCCGTAAAATAAAACAGAATTTTATTATTGTCAAAGGTGTATTCCACATCCACCAGGTTCATCTGCAATTTGTGGCGTGCAATCTTCTCCTCGCAGATCCGGAACGCTTCCTTCTCTTTTTTTTCGTTCTCTTCCAACTGCGCCAGATCCTTCTGGTCAGCCGCACGGATAATACTCTTAAGCGGAGCCACGATCCGTTCGTCCTCCACCATCTTGTTGGCAATCGAAACGCTGCCACACTCCACACCGCGCGCCGTTTCGACAATTACTTTCTGTCCCACAGCAAGTTGCTGCCCATCGGGAGAGAAATAATAGGTTTTTCCACTATTTTGAAATCGAACACCAATAATTTCGGTCATAACAAAGCCTTTCTATTTAAACGGTTTCCATCACTGTTTTCAGCCGTGCGCCGAGAAGCGCCGCGGTTAACGCACAGTTCGCGTTGTAAAAAAGAGCGCTGCGCAGCTCATCCAGCGTATCGTGCAGTGCCGCTGCCCGAAGCGGAGATATACGGGCTGATAACGCTTCGGCATCGGGATCAGTTTGTCCTGTCCGGAACTTGCAGGCAGCAACTCTGCCCAGCAGCCGGTCAAAATCCTCCATCAACCGCAAAAGCCCGCTGCGGTCCCCTTCAAACGGGGCCAGCGCTTCCAAAACATCAAATTCCCGCCTGGTCGTCAGCGCCCTGGCCAATTCCAATGCCTGCTCATATCCGCGGCGGACGGCGGTATCCTCTAAAAAGCTGAGACTCCGCCCCAGATTTCCGCCCCCATACAGCACCGCCGCCGACAGCTCAGCCGGATCAGCGCCCGGCATCCGGCGGGAGAGCCAATCTTTCGCTTCCGGCAGCGGCACTGCAAACAGCTCTACCGTCCGGCAGCGGGACACAATCGTTTCGGGAAGCTTCCGCTCATTGTCCGCCGTCAGCAAAAAAACAGCATAAGCAGGCGGCTCCTCCAGTACCTTTAACAGCGCGTTGGCAGCGGCCGGATTCATGTTATCCGCGTTTTCGATCAGCACAATCTTATATTCCGACTCATTTGGCCGAATATAGATCTCCTCCCGCACTTTCCGGATCTGCTCCACTAGGATAAAGGACTTGTCCGCCGGTTTGCGTATTACCGAAATGTCCGGATGAGCGCCCTTTAAAAATTTCAGGCAGGCACCGCAGCGGCCGCAGGGTTTTGCTTCCCCGCCGCCGCATAAAAGCGCCTGCGCAAATAAAGATGCCAATGTTTTTTTGCCTGTCCCAGCTTCTCCGCAGAAAAGCCAGGCATGGCCGGTGCCGCCATTCTCTGCCGCCATCCGAACGGCGCGAACAGCGGACTTGTTGCCGACAAAAGAATCAAAATTCATTAAAGTTTTTCAAAGCGCTGCACGTCGGTCACGATGATCGTCGCACCGCCAACGGTCACTTCCACAGGGAACGGAGTGTATGAGCCCAGGCCGTACCCGGCAGAGGAGGATACCATCTGTTTGCGCTTCTTAGAATGTTCTGCGATAATGCTGATGACGCGGTCTACATTTTCATCCTCGGTACAAATGAGGAAGGTCGTATTTCCAGCCATCAAAAATCCGCCGGTAGAAGCGAGCTTGGTGGCAAAAAAGCCATTCTGGGTGAGTGCGCCCGAAACCGACGAGCTGTCGTCGCTGCTGACAATTGCATAAATAAGTTTCATACAGGGGGCCTCCTTTTTTTCGTATACCATTATTTTACCACTTTTAGAGAAAAATTACCACTGTTTTGGAGAAGTTTTTTTTCATTTTCTCCGATCCATTCCCCCGCTGCCACCACCGGGACCGCCGGCGGACAGGTAATCCGGCTCTCCGCCGCGATCCGGCCGGCTGCCTCCGAAACGGAGATTTCCTCAAACGGCGCAAACTGCGCTTCCCGCAGCGTCATCACGGTGCGGGGGGAAACCTCCGCTTCCGGATACGGCAGCGGCTCCCGCGGCACAAAGGAAGCAAACGCATCCTCCAGCCGGGCAAAATCTTCTTCATCAGAGAACGGCGAAAACATCAGCACAATTTTACCGCCGCCGCAAAATTCCGGTTCGATCCGGTTCCGCCGGAGCAGCTTTGCCATTTCTTCCTCTTCCCAGCCGCTTTTCCGGCAGTCGATGGTGATTTTGGCCGGGTCCGTTTTCCAGGGATGCAGCTGCACCCCTTTCCGTTGGAGCACCGCTTCTGTCCGCCGGGTGCGCGATTCCATCGCAGCAAAAGCCTCCCGCGCCTGTTCCGCAAGCCAGCGGTTGCAGAGGTCGAGCGAAGCCAGAATCAGGTAGGACGGGCTGGTTGAACCAAACAGCGCCATATCATCTTTCAAAATACTCTTGGGCAGATCCAGCCGGCTGTGCAGGTACCCCCCTCCGGTCAGCACCGGCAGCGCCTTGTGGGCACTGTCACAGCAGAGATCGGCTCCCAGCGTCATCGGGTGCCGGTCCTCCGGCAGAAATTTCAGATGGGCGCCGTGCGCGTTGTCCACCAGAAGCAGCCCGCCGCGCCGGTGAACTTCGGCCGCAATCGCCCGGATATCCGCTTCCGCCCCGTAATAATCGGGGCTGGTGAGGTAGACGGTGCGGATCTCGGGATCTCGGTCCATCCGAGTGCCGATTTCCTCCGCTGTTACAACCGAAGCAAGCCCTGTTTCCCGGTCATATGGCGGACAGAGCCACTCCGGCTGCCAATCCAAAAGGGTACAGCCGTTCAGGAAGGCAATGTGACAGTTCCGTACCGCCAGCAGCTTGCCGCCAAACCGTTTTGCCGTCCGGAGCATCCCCAGAATCGACAGAGTGGAGCCCCCCGCCGAATAACAGGTGGCACGGGTTCCGAACAGCTCCGCTGCAATCTCCTCCGACCGGCCGATGATCCCCTCCGCTTCCCGCAGTACATCAGCGCCCCGGATTTCGGTGATATCCAATGCAAATGGAAACGCCTCCCCGCCGGGAATTGGGCGCCCTTTATGCCCCGGCATATGCAGACGGGAAATTCCGCTCTCCGCATATGCTTGCAGAAAATCAAAAATGGGAGTTTCGCATGGCTTCATAGGCAATCTCCTTCATTCGCGGCAGTGCGTAGGCAAAAAACTCCTCGTATGCCGGGCAGAAATAGTTGAGCGGCAGGCAATCCCCCTGCATGGGTTCCCGGTCGCGCCGGCATCCTCCCCGGCAGATCGGATAGAATTCACACTGTCCGCACTTCTCGGGCAGCTGCTGCGGCAGGCGCAAAAAACGCTGAGCAATTTCCCCATTCATCATGTCGGCAATCGAATCGGTACGGATATTGCCGAGCTTCCACTCATCGAGCGCGTAAAAATCGCAGGGATAGACAGAACCGTCCGCTTCGACTACATTCTGAATCACACATCGGCCGCTCAGTCCACAGCTTTCCGGCGGCTGACCCATTGCCATTCCCACCAGATTTTCAAAGTATCGGATGTAAATAAAATTCCCGGCTTTGACATCCCGGTACCACAGGTCAAACAAGGTTTTGAGGAAAGACGTATATGCCTCCGGTGTGAGGGAATAGGGATTGCTGCCCCGCTCCTCACCCAACGGGTCCAGACAGGGGATGTACTGTTGCCACAAAAGGCCGGACCGTCTGAAAAAGCCATAAATCCGGTCAATATACCGAGCCGACTGCCGGGTTACCACTGTGAGAACGTTAAACTCCACCTGTTTTGCGGTCAAAAGCTGAGCTGTTTTCAGCACCCGGTTAAAGGTCCCCTTGCCAAGCGGGTCGAGCCGGTTCGCGTCGTGGATTTCTTTGGTTCCATCCAGCGAAAGCCCTACCAGAAAATGATTCTGCGCAAGGAAGTCCGCCCACTCCGCATCGAGCAGAATCCCGTTGGTTTGGATCGCATTGAAAATCCGGAGCTTCTTGCGGTTGTATTTCTGCTGAAGCTCTACCACCCGGCGATAGAAATCCAGCCCGGCCAGCGTCGGCTCTCCGCCCTGGAACCCGAAAAAAACGCTCCCCTCGGCTGCTTCCAGCGCCTTTTGGACGAGCAGCTCCAGCGTTTCCTCCGACATCTTCCCGTAAGAAGCAACATCCCGGTTTTCCCCGATATCATGGTAAAAACAGTAACGGCAGCGGATATTGCAGCTTCCCGAAGCCGGCTTGATGAGAAAATTAAGCAGCGGCATAAGATTCCTCCCATAACAAAACAGGGACTCTGCGAGCCCCTATTTGAACATTTTAAATTTTACCAGAAGCGCGATGGCGATCACTGCCAGAAAAACAGACAAAAAGGTCGGGAACCACCAGACCGGCATCTGTAAACCGGTTACATTCATCCCGTAATAGCTGAATACCATCGTCGGAATGGTCATCAAAACGGTAACGGAGGTAAGCACCTTCATCACGATGTTCAGGTTGTTCGAGATAATCGAAGCATAGGCGTCCATCGTACTCGACAGGATGTTGCCATAGATTTCGCTCATTTCCATTGCCTGATGGATTTCAATCAGGACATCCTGCATCAGGTCTTCGTCCTCGTCGTAAAGGGTGACCAGATTGCCGCGGGAAATCCGTTTCAGCGTCGCTTCGTTAGACCGGAGCGACGAGGAGATATAGACCAGTGATTTTTGCAAGCCCATCAGCTGGATCAACGCTTCGTTTTTCATCGAAGAGTGCATCTGCGTTTCCATACTCGCTGCGATCTTATCAATCTGTTTCAGATGCACAAGGAACCGCTGGGCAATCCGCAGCAAAATCGTAAGCAGGAACCGGGTGTGCATTTTAGTCTGAACGCCGCGCACCATACCGGAAGCAAGGTTGTCAAGCAGCGCGCTCTGTTTAGTGCTAATGGTGACGAAATAATCCGGCGTAATAATGATGCCGAGCGGTATTGTAGTAAAAACAACCGATTTGTCCTCTTCCTCTTCTTCGTCATCCTTTTCCACTTGATATGGCACATCCACGACAACAAAGGCCTGATCCTCTTCCTTTTCGGTTCGGGAAAGCTCTTCTTCGTCCAACGATGCGTTCAGGAAGTCGGGATCAAGGTTCATTGCGGAGCGCATATACTGCAGCTCGTCAGCGGTTGGCTTGACTGCCATCACCCAGCATCCATGTTCCTCCCGTTTTAATTGCTCCATCTTCCCGTCTACAGTTTTAAAAAATTTCAGCACACCGCCCGCTCCTTTTTTACAGGTTTTCTTCGGCTTCCTTTTCCTCAAGCAGCTCCCGGTGTTTTTCCAAGTCGATAGGCAGCTCGCCGATAACGCCTTCGGTACTATCTGATTTAAAGAGCACCTTGGCTGTCTGCAGCATAATCTTCAAATCCACCCAGATACTGTACTGCTCGATGTACATCAGGTCAAGGATTAGCTTGTCCTTGGGTGTGGTATTATATTTGCCCAGAATCTGTGCCAAGCCGGTCAATCCCGCCTTCACTTTCAGACGGTAACGAAATTCCGGCAGCACTTCCACATATTTTTCGGTAATCTCCGCCTGCTCAGGACGCGGACCAACCACACTCATCTCTCCTTTCAAGATGTTGATGAACTGAGGCAATTCGTCAATACGGAGTTTGCGCAACACATTACCAACCTTGGTAATACGGCTGTCCCCCTGAGAAGCCAGACGCTTATTATTTTTATCGGCGTCCACAATCATGGTGCGGAATTTCAGCACATTAAAGATCTTGCCATCCTGGGTAACACGCGGCTGCTTGAAAAAAACGGGGCCGCCGTCTTCCAGCTTAATGGCAATCGCTTCGATCAGCATAATCGGGCTGGACAGAATCACCGCCACCAACGAAACAATGATGTCGCAAGTGCGCTTGATGAGCTGCTGCTCAAAGGTAAGACCGGTTACACGGGATTCCAGAACAGTGACATCATCAACCAGTACATGGTGGGAATGTTTGATGACAATATCGGCCAGATCCGGTGTGAAATACACATTCTTGCGATGCTTATAGCAGTATTCCACCAAGCGGTCTTTGTCCGACTCCGAAAGGGCATACAGGAAAACGGTTTGATGATCCCGGATGATCTGCTTGAGATTTTCATCCTTAATCGAACAGAGTGTGCGGATATTATATTGCTTTTTATAACGGTTGATCTTGGAAACAAAATTGACCAACCCCTCTTTTTCGCCGTACACAACAACGACAGTATCAGGCGGGTTAATAACAAAATACAGATAATTTCCGAAATAGGTAGCAAGGTAGATAAAAATAATCTGCAGCAATACCACGCCGATAAAGGTAAAAACATCCTGCATCAGCGGCGCACGCTTTTCATAGTTAATCAGCATGATAAAAATCTGAAAATAGGTAATCAAATCGGTAATGACTGTGGCCAGCATCACCGAATAGATGATTTCCTTGCTTTTTTTCCGGCCAATGGCAAATCCGCCGTAAATCTTGATAAAGCAGATCCCTGCCACCGCAAAGGTGGACATCGAGATGGCAGCTGTTCTGGACGCACGCCAAAGCTCCCGTTCGGTCAGTCCGAACAAGCCAAAAAAGATCGCAAACAGCACAACAAAGAACAGTCCCTTGAAGGTCAGGAGGAACGTGCGCTGCAGCTTTTTCACAAAATTCCTTACCATGGTTTACCGGTACCCCTTCCATATTCCCGGAATCACAAAATTCCAAATAATTCCTAATGATTGCAGAAAAGATCCTAATCTGCGTTTAACTTTATTATTATAGCACATCCGGTACAGAATTTCTACCCTTTCGGCCAAACAGGGTTTTACTTTTCCGAAAGCTTCTCCAGCTCTTCAAGCAATGCAGAAGCTTCTGCTGTCTCAGTTTTTGCTTGCTGATCTGCTTCCAAAACATCCAGCGATTCCGGAGGTGTCAATTCCTCCTCTTCCGTAGTCAGCGGAGTAGATTCCGGCTCAACCGGCTCTGCAGATTCCGTTTCAGACTCAGAAAGAATTCCATCCGCTTTGAGCGATTCCCGGAAACTAACCGGCATTTCATGAATATGGGCTCTTGCTGCCGGCATTTGGAGCGGATCCCCCGAATAATGTGGTTCCGCAGTTTTTTTCCGTTCCGCTTCCTCTCTCTCTGCCGCGATCTCCTCATCGGTCTGTCCGGACAAGCGTGCCAGCCGCTCTGAAAACTCCACGCAGTTCTTTTCCGCGTCAAATTTCTGCTGCCAGCTGCGATATGCCGCAAGCCCTTTTTGGGCAATCTTGTCTTTGCTGATGTGGCAGAAGCCGTCCAGTGCCTTTCCAAGCAGTTCCGGTGTCACAGAAGATGGCAGAAGCATCCCATTTTCCTCATCTACAACTGCCGAAACACCATCCACATTCGTGGCCGCCACAAAGATCCGATTGGCCATTGCCTCCATCATTGCGGTAGGAACACTTTCGGCCACGCTAACACTCAGGAAAAGGTCCACATAATTCTCCCTGTAGTATTGGTATATTTCTTTCCTGGTAAGCCGCCCCAGGAAACGGCATCGAATTCCTTTTTTCTCACTGAGCCGGGTTTTCGCATACTCCATAATCTCCTTTTGCTGAGAACCTGTGCCAATATGCACCCATTCGATACAACCGCTTTCTACTGTAGCCAACGCATCAATCAAAAGCTTCAGGCGCTTGTCCGGCTCAGTAGGAGAACAAGTAACAATCCGGAGGAAAAACTCCGGCAGCGGTTCCAGATCCTCCCGTTCCTGACCGGGGACGCCCAAGCGTGCAACCTGGAAGCGGGAAATATCTTCTCCTGTTTGTACAAAATTATCTAAATACAACTGTCTGGAATGTTCACTAGCAAAATAAACCGCGTCGATCTTGTGATTGATAACGCCATTGCAGGTATCCCGCCGCTTCCCGCTTTTGGGATTGAACATATTGGCATTATGGCAGCGCGCAACCACCCGAATATCATCCGAAAAATCCTTCAGGCAGCAAAGCCCATACAGATAATCGTTGAAATTCGCCGCATAAATGAGCAGCGGCTCCTCCTGTTCAAACAGATCCTGCGTTCGGATATAGTTGTAAAGCAGGCGGCTTTTTACCAGAGTCCGCAGCAGATGCTTCTGGAATTCCGGTGTCAATCTTCCTTCCGCCTTGGCAATTGCCGCCTCTTCCGCATATCCACGGCTAAAACGGCATGCCAGACGGATCAATGCACGCTTTAAACCACTCACTCGCTCCGCCGGCCGGTAAAAGACTACATCTTTGGGCAGCGACTGGGACATCTGGCGATCCAAATCGGTGGTAATCACATGGACTTTATATAATTTTTTCAGCTCTTCTATCTCATTTTCCAAAAAACTCTCCTGGGTACCGCAGGGATAATGCTCGGTTACAATCAGAAGATTCTGTTTCATCTTTGATCCCTTCTTACCGTTAAGGTGTTACAGGCCCAATTTGCAGCCTATACAACTTTATCATATCATATTCCAGCGTAAATGAAAAGGGTTTTACAAAACAAAACCGCCATTATTCACCGGTATTTCCGCCAACTCGACTGAGGCTGTTTATAAAAAAACAGCCCGTCTGCACGAGCTGTTTTCCGTCATTTCAATTTAATTCAGGTAATTCAACGGGTTATACCGTCCACCATTGATCCGAATCTCAAAGTGACAATGATTTCCAGTTGAATAACCGGTGCTGCCCATTGCAGCAATCACCTGTCCCTGAGACACATACTGTCCAACCGACACATTCAGCGAAGAGTTGTGCGCATACAGCGTCTGAACTCCGTTGCCGTGGTCAATAATAACTGCTTTACCATATGTGGAATACCAGCCCGCCAAAATTACGGTTCCCGAAGCAGATGCGTAAATATTGGTACCATAAGAATTCGCAATATCAATCGCTTTATGACCAGAGCTGTAATAGCAGCTGATATATCCGCCGTTGCCCCCGACTGGCCAGATAAAGCTACCGCCGTAGCTGCCGCTGCCGGACGACGCAGAGAGGACTTTTCCAGTCGAATAAGAAACTTTCTGTTTGGTTCCTTTGACAATTTTCTCTGTTACCGGTTCCTGCAGCACTTCTGTTGAGAGAACTTCACGAGATGTTTCATACCCATCTACATATTCTACCGAAGCAGTAATCTCACGGACGCCATTTTGTCCTTCCTGTACGGTTTTGGTATATCCTTCGTACTGGCTGTTGTCTTCTGTAGTTTCAGTCTCATATGCAATATCTTCGGTGTATGTTTCCTCACGAGTTACTTTAACCGAGAGGAAAGGTTTTTCTGTTGCAATCAGTGTTTGCTGCCCAATCAGACATGTTTCCTCAATTCCGGGATTGAGAGCCTTAAACTCCGAATAGGGAATACCGTTCTTGTCCGCAATTAAAATCGGGCTGTCACCTTCAACAACCGTATAAGTGATTTCTGCCTCCTGATTGGAAAGCAGCAGATTCTCCATCTCTTCACTCGAAACAATACTGTCAGTCAGATACAAACCCTGCCGAAGTTCAATATCTTTCACGAAAGAAACGGTTTCATTTTCAGCGCCAGTACGGTAACTATCCAGCGTTTTATATAAAATGTTTTCGATCAGTGCGGTATCGGTAACAGCACCATAGAAATCTCCATCGATGTAAAGACCTTGTGCCTCGGAAATATCCTCGTTAGACATCCGAATCAGGTTGTCCGTCATATCATCCACATCCGAAACCAGATCGGCATTCACTGCCACCACCGAAATTTCCGGATTCATTTCAAAGTTGGATGTATCATCCGCTGTACGAATAATCCGCTGCCGAAGCATATCCTGCGCTTCCGTCAGCACCGCCTCATCCGTAACATATCCCACATGCTGCCCATCCGCCGTTATATCCAGCGCATAGGTCACATTCATAGCAGCTGTTACAACATTAAAAAGGACAACTACGCCCAAAACGGGAGCCGCATAATTAAAAATGGTTCCAAAGAAGCTGTGGTTATTCCGAATTCCACAATACACATATGAAAAAGCTTCAGACGCACCACCATGACGGAAATGTTCCACAAACTGTTTCGGTGCATGATACATTTTTACAAACGGCGTATGCAAAATTTTGCATCTACGACATGCCGCAGCTTTTGTAGCCTTTCCCGCCTGACACACAGCTTTTCGAACTGTACCCGCTGCTTTTGTGATCGATTTTCCTGCAGCGGCACGCAGATCTGATGTACTTTCCACTACTGCGTTTCCGGTATATTCACAGAAAACAGCAGCTTGTCCACCCGCCTTCTTGGCAAATACCGCCGCAGCTTTCACTGCTTCACTACCGGTTTCATTTTGCCGAACCTTATTCACAAGTCGGCGAATCGCCGCGTTAACGTTCTTTGCTGCGCTGGAAAGCCGCTCTTTGGCCTGCCATGACATTGCTGCCCTCTCCTTCCTGTTACAAATTGGTTACAACATCATTTATTATAGCACATTTTCGGAAAATTGCAACCATTTTGTTACCACTTTTTTATTTTCGGAAAGGATTTTGTCAATACGCACAATGGATTTTCACATTTTGTTGTGATTATAACAAATGAGGCTTTTAATTTGTCTTTATTTTTCTCTTATTTTCGTCAACGTTCGTCTTTTTGTTACCATTTTGTAATCATTTAAATTTTTGATCTCACAATTCTAATAGCAAGTCCGCCAAAATTCCATTGGAAACAAGAAATCCTTCTGGTGTTAAATGGATTCGCGCACCTTGGATCTGAACCATTCCAGCCTTTTGATACTTTCTCGCCCGTGTCAAGATTGAACGATATTGATTCTCCGGCAAATCGGAAAGGTCAGCCCCTTCAGAAAGCCGCAATGCCAGCATCAGCCGCTCCTCGGCATCTCCTCCGGGGCCTTCATCCAAAAACATACAGCCGTCGGTATCCAGATATTGCTGAACGCCGCGAGGATGATAGAATCGCTTTCCCTGATAAAAAGAATGAGCCGACGGTCCAAATCCTAAATATTCTTCGCAGCGCCAATACTTCAGATTGTGGCGGCATTCACCTCCCGGTTTTGCAAAATTGGAAATCTCATATTGCTCGAATCCCGATTCCCGCAAAGTTTCTACGGTTTGCAGATAAAGCGCCGCCGTTTCCTCTTCCCCGGGACAAAACCGCTCCATCCGCTCCCGGTAAAACGGTGTTCCTTCTTCAATTTTAAGCAGATAGGCCGAAATGTGATCCGGCCCGAGTCCTGCAAAAGTCGTAAGCGTTTGATCCAGACTCTCCGCGTTTTGAAAAGGAATTCCCACCATCACATCCAGGTTTCGGTGGCAAAATCCCGCTTCTCCCGCCGCAGCCATTGCTTCCTGCACCGCAGCTGCATTGTGCCTGCGCCCCAATGCCCGGAGCTCCTCTTCAACAGCCGACTGCGCCCCAAACGACACCCGGGTAAATCCCGCATCGGCCAAGGTTTTCAACCAACGGAAATCCGCACTGTCGGGATTGGCTTCGGTGGTAATTTCCCCCTTGAGTCCAAACACTTCCCGACAGCATTCCGCCAATTCGGCCAACAGCTCTGCTTCCATAACAGACGGGGTTCCGCCTCCAAAAAACAGGCTGTCAGCAGAAATTCCTTTGTCTGCATACCGCCGGATCTCCGATTTCAGCACCCGCACATACTCCTGCCTTCCGGCAAAATCTGTAACCGAATCAAAATCACAGTACCGGCATTTGGAAGCGCAATACGGTATATGAATGTATATTCCCAGCGGCATAATTTCCGGCTCCCCTTTTTCGCTTATTTCAAATAATACCCCAGTCCTTTTTTATCAAGCTCCCGCATCAGAACTTCCCGCAGTTCTAACAGCCTGCGGTCAGAATCCTCGCGATTGAGCGGAATTTCGGGGGCGGGGTATCCAAGCGCTTTCGCCAGGCTCATCAACCCAAACTGGAAACTCCTCCGGTTCTCTT
Organism: uncultured Clostridia bacterium; assembly: GCA_944382875.1. Taxonomy (GTDB): domain Bacteria; phylum Bacillota; class Clostridia; order Oscillospirales; family Ruminococcaceae; genus Merdivicinus. Next base: position 23,351 of record CALWNQ010000012.1, on the reverse strand, counting down.
CTCCGGACAGACAGGATGCAATAAAAAACGGCAGTCTGTTCTCAGACTCGATACCATGCCGATAATTCCAAAGCTCCTGTTCTTCCTTTTCCGTCAAATCCCCACTCCCGGCAAGGATCAGCGTATCCAGTTCTTCCAGACTATTGACGCCGCAGACGCAGGTAGTAATTAACGGGTTTTTTAAATTCCACCAAACCGCCTTCGCTGCAATCTGCGGATCCGGATCCTGCCCCAATATCCGTGCAGCGGAAGGCAGCGCGTTGATTTTGCAAAATGGAATGCCGTACTCATACCAGATCAGCGGCTTCATCGCCACAAAGGCTGCCTTGCCGTTATAGCCCGCAAAGGTTTCCTCAAACCGTCTGTTTTTATAATTGTAGGCCAGCATAATCAGAGAGAACTGCGGGAATGTGTCCGCAATTTCCCGCGCAAGCTGATGGTCATGGCAGGAAAATCCGATTGTGTCAAAATCACCGGCATCCCGGCGCTTTTCCAGGTGTTCGAGCAGTTCCGCACAGGCTTCCTCGCTGTAATTCTCGTCAATTGCATTTATCATAAAGGAATCAAAGTGGTTGCCAGGCAAAGAGCGCAGCCGTTCGGCGAGCCATTTGTCTACATAGGCAGCCGGCGTCATCCCAGTTGCCTTGGAACCGGCAAAGGCACCCAAAACCATCCCATTGATATGGATGCGATCCCGAATACCAAGCGGCTTGATTGCCTCTGAAAGCATGTCGACCTCGTTGCGCCACGTTGTATCAAAATAGGTAATACCGGCTTCAAACGCCTTTTCCATCATCACGGTGCGCTTCTGAACCTCATCGCGGTTGACCTGCGCGTACCGTTCCTCAAAAAGGCCTTCCTCCATTTTACTGTAATGTCCTCCGATTCCAACTTTGGACACACAGCGGCCGTTTATTTCCCCATACTGCATAGAAATCCTCCCTTTCTTATCACTGTATTCATAAAACAAAAGCGCACTGCGGAAAACCGCCATGCGCTTTTTGTTTTCATCTCAATATCCACCGCGATTTCCAAAAAATTCCCGTGTAGCAAGTGCTGCTCCCGCCAAAAACAGATTCTCTTCTTTCAGATTGCTGCATGCCACTCGGATATCCGGCATGATTTCCCGCAACTGCTCCATTAGCATAGAGGAAGCCCACTCCTCCCCAGGACCAATTGCAAGAAGTACAATTTTGCCAGGATCAATCACATGAGATGCTGTTTTCATCCACTTCGCATAAGTTCGTGCGGCATTCTGAACCACCTGGATAACAGCCTCTTCTCCCGACGGAACGCGGCCTTCCCGGAAAATCGTCCGCATCCGACTAATACTACCATTGGCTTCTTTCCAAAGATTCGGGCTCTTTTCTTCCGAAAACGCAGCCTCAATTTCTTTCCAAAAATTCTCTTCCCGGGCTGCGCCTGCCGATTCTGGCTCATACATTGCCGCGCCATTTGCGCCGCGATACAATTCCTGCCCAACAACAACGGCGCTCTCCTCCCGGCAGCTACACCGGAACAGCAAAAGCTCATCAGCCGGTTCAGAATTCCTCTGCCAATAATCCAATTCCGCAATTGCAGCGCCTTCCACAATGCGCGCAAAAGTAAGCGGCACCTGAATAAACGCCTTTAAACGATATTCAAAATCCCGGAAATCAGGGTTTGGTCCGGCGTTCATTTGAAGGACGGAATAAAACCGTGGATCTATACAAATCCCAACGCCGGTAATCTGGTCGGGTTTGAGGTCATTTTTATACAAAAGCTGTCGGTACACTTCCTCAATCTGAGAAAGAATTTCTTCTCTGGATGCGCCCGCCGCAACCGGGACGGTTTGTTTTTCCACTACATCTCCCCACAGAGTTGCGACACCCGCATGAATTTGCTGTCCTTCCAATACAATGCCAATATCCATTTTATAGGTAGCACAGATATCCAGCATAATCTTTTTACGGCCGCGTGTTGCCCGGACTTCCGGGTTGCGCTGCTCGCCTTTTTCATACAGGATGCCGTCCTGGATCATTTCATTGGTAATGATCGTAACAGCGGCTTTGGTAATGCCAATTTCTCGTGCTATGTCGATTCGTGAGGTTGGGCCATTCCGGCGAAGAAGTCGAAGAATTTCCATACGGTTTCTCCGCTTCAAGTCTAATTTGCTGATTCCGTTTGAGAACATGGTTTTCCCTGCCTTTCTTTGTTATTTAGTATATCAGATGCAGCAAACATATTTATGTCAAATCTGTGAAAATTCTTTGATATTTTATAATTTCTCAGATTCTTCTGTAAACTGTTCACGTAAAAGCCGCTATTGCGCGCTGTCTGTTTTCGGGTATTGTACAAAACAAAGATTCAAATCCACATCACCTGTTATACCATTTACCGTTCCAGTGCTGGTATATTGCCACATTTGGAACGCATAAGGGAATGCAGGCTTCCGGTAATACTGCGCCAACCACTTGTCATATTCAGTTAGACGCTCAAACTGCATATTGGCAATCATCCATTTCAAATTGCCGTAAATCATCGGTTCATATCCTGCATTTTTTACCGTCTCACAAAAAGCAATCGCGATATCGGTTGTCTCCTTTGGTGTCAGCCCACTGGTACGAGCAATTCCCCCTGCAATTTCCTCCATATCAAAAACGATCGGATAGGTAATTTGTCGGCCATCCAGCTGCTCCAATACCAATTCGGCTTCTTCCACTGCTTCTTCGGGTGTAATTGCCTGGGAAAACACATAGACACCTACATCCACGCCGGCAGCCAACGCTCCTTCCAGATTTTCCGCAAACATTTCATCCACCAAAAGGTTGCCGCTTTCGCCGTATCCGCGGTAAACGCCGCGCAGCATGGCAAATTCAATGCCGTCTGCCTTCACTGCCTGCCAGTCAATTTCCCCCTGATGCTTGGAAACATCAATCCCGGTTACTGCCGTTGTACCGTCCGGTGCCTCGTAGGAAAACCTTCCGTCTTCCCGTAACAAATATTGCCAGTCATAGGAGTTCTGCGGCAGAGACTCATCAATATCGGCGTAAACAATCCCAGTATCATCCTTATATACAAGTTTGTCGGGGAAAAACTGCTGAATAAATTCGCTGCTCACCCCATATTGAGCGGCATATCCCTGAAATGTTTCAATGGGGATGGTGGTATCTTCCAGCTGGTTAATTTTTTCCTCAGCTGCTGTAAGCTGATCCTGTAAGGACTGATTTTGCGCCATTGTTTCAGCCGCTTGATGTGATTCCGACCACCAAACAAAAAATACGCCCGCAAGCAGCACGGCGCACAGTAAAAAACTCGTAAAGATAAGAAGCCCAACCAGTCCTTTTCGGGACTTTTTGGGCAGATCATTCTGATTTTGCATCCCATCACCCTCCCTACTGTCATTATATCGAATTTTTTATCAAAATGCAAGGAACATTGACCGGATTTCCCTTTTTTTACAAATCTATCATGTTTTGTACAAAAATAAACTCATTGTCAAGAGCACTCTTTTCATTTTAATAACCAGAAGGTTAATTCTTACTTTTCCAATCAATTTCGACAAAATACCTGTTTAAAAAATCTCCTGTCCGTAACATTGAACAGGAGATTTCCTATTTGTATTATTTTAAGTTCTTGCAGAAAATAAAGATGGAAAATTGCCGCATCAATCGTCATCCAGCTTGAGGACAGCCATAAACGCCTGCTGCGGCACCTCTACAGAACCAAGCTGGCGCATCCGTTTCTTGCCCTCTTTCTGCTTTTCGAGCAATTTCTTTTTCCGGGTGATGTCGCCGCCGTAACATTTAGCAAGAACATCTTTCCGCATCGCCTTGACTGTTTCACGAGCAATAATTTTTCCGCCGATAGCAGCCTGTACCGGTACCTCAAAAAGCTGACGCGGAATGTTGTCTTTCAACTTCTCGCAGATCTTTCTTCCGCGCGCATATGCCCGCTCTTCAAAGACAATGAAGGAGAGCGCATCCACCACTTCACCGTTCAGCAGAATATCCAGCTTCACCAGTTTCGACGGCCTATATCCCAAGAAAGAGTAATCAAACGAAGCATATCCCTTGGTCCGGGATTTGAGCGCATCGAAAAAGTCGTAGATGATTTCGTTGAGCGGAATCTCATAGTGCAGTTCCACCCGCGTTTCATCCAGATACTGCATATTTTTGAACTCACCGCGCCGACCGGTGCAGAGGTCCATAATATTGCCGACGAAATCCACTGGCGAAATAATGTCTGCTCGGACGATTGGCTCTTCCGCCAGCTGAATAACCGAAGGATCGGGGTAATTGGTGGGGTTATCGATAAAAACAACACTGCCGTCAGTCAAAGTAATTCGGTAGATAACCGAAGGCGCTGTGGTAATTAGGTCGAGATTGAATTCCCGCTCCAGCCGCTCTTGGATAATTTCCAGATGAAGCAGCCCCAAAAAACCGCAGCGGAAACCAAATCCCAACGCAACCGAAGTTTCCGGCTCAAAGGAAAGAGAAGCATCGTTGAGCTGGAGCTTTTCAAGCGCTTCCCGCAAATCGGGGTATTTGGCGCCATCTGCCGGGTAAATGCCGCAGAAAACCATCGGGTTGACTTTGCGGTAACCGGGCAGCGGCTCCGCGGCCGGAGCAAGCGCGTCGGTCACGGTATCACCCACCCGGGTATCGGCGATGTTTTTAATCGAAGCGGCAATATAACCCACTTCACCGGCTTTCAGTTCGTCACAGGGGACCAGATTGGTTGCGCCCAAGCAACCAATTTCCACCACATCAAACTCAGCCCCTGTCGCCATCATCCGGATCCGGGAGTCTTTCCGCAGCGTTCCTTCCTTCACTCGGATATAAACAATAACGCCGCGGTAGCTGTCGTAATAAGAATCGAAGATCAGAGCCTGAAGCGGTGCTTTGGGATCCCCTTTCGGCGCCGGAATATCGGTGACAATCCGTTCCAGCACCTCGTGGATGTTAATCCCCTGTTTTGCTGAAATGCGGGGCGCATCCATCGCCGGAATCCCGATGATGTCCTCGATTTCATGGCAGACGCGCTCCGGATCCGCCGCCGGCAGGTCGATCTTATTAACAACCGGCAGCACCTCCAACCCGTGATCCACTGCCAGATAGGTGTTGCCCAGCGTCTGGGCTTCGATTCCCTGGGATGCGTCGACTACCAGCACAGCACCTTCACATGCCGCCAGCGAACGGGAAACCTCATAGTTAAAGTCCACATGGCCGGGCGTGTCAATCAGGTTAAAGACATAGTCCTCCCCATTGTCGGCGTGATAATTTACTTTTACAGCCCGCGCCTTGATGGTAATGCCGCGTTCCCGTTCGATGTCCATATTGTCCAACAGCTGCTCCTCCATGTCCCGGAGCGCCACTGCGCTGGTCTGTTCCAGAATCCGGTCAGCCAGGGTAGATTTGCCATGGTCAATATGCGCAATGATACAAAAATTTCGAATATGGTCTTGTTGATAGGCCAAAAATGACACCTCAGTTTCTATAGATTGCACGGCCGGTGTTCCGGTCAGTCATTCTCCTCCAGAATCCGCATCAGTTCCCGCGCCGCCACACCGTGGCCGCAGTTGGTATAATGAACGCCGTCATCAAACACCCATTTGGTCATCTCGGTGCGGGTGCTCAGTCCAGCGAGGATACCATCCATTGGAATATACCAAGCGTTGAATTCTTTCGCAAGCCGGCGGACCACCGCAATCTTGTCCAGCAGCTCGGCACGGAACCGGTCGGTAAACTCGCCGGGCGCATTCAGGTAGCTCGGTTCAAGCAGGATGATTTTCAGGTCAGGATTCACACTACGAGCCGATTCCAGCAGGTAGCGGTAATTCTTTTCAAACTGATCTGTCGAAGTCGGATCGTTTGCATCGAATTTGCGCCAAACATCATTGATGCCGATCAGCATAATCAGAATATCCGGGCAGATATCGAGGCAGTCTTTCTGCCACCGTTCCACCAGGTCGCAGGTGCGGTTGCCGCTGATGGCGCGGTTATAGAATTTCACATCCAGATTCGGATATTTCGCCGCCACCGCTGCTTCCACCATTTTGGGGAACCCGATACCCAGATCCTCCCCGCAAGGGAAAAAGCGCAGATCCTGGAAATTGGATGAACGATACGCATCCGAAATACTGTCCCCCTGGAACAAAATTTTGGTATTCTGTTTAAAAAGCATGTTGATTCCTCCCGCATTGCAAAATCGTATTATTTTTATTATAGCACAAATTATCCACTTTCCAAAGGAAATTTTTAAATTTCCACCAGAAACGGCAAAATCCCATTATCCGTAATATCAATCACACCGTAGGAAGCGCGGCCGTCCCGCGGCTGAGAGGGGCTGCCGGGGTTCATCACATAAATCCCGTCCTCATAATGGGTGTCACCACGGTGAGTATGACCGTATAATGCAATATTAGAACCGCTCTGCCGTGCAGCGGAAACCAGGTGGTCGAGCCCGCCTTTGACGCCGAACGTGTGCCCGTGGCAGAAAAAGATTTTGGTTCTACCAGCAAAAGCGATATCGCTCAGCGGCAGCATGCTCGCAAAATCGCAGTTTCCCCGCACCCGCTGGAGCGGCAGGTCGGGATAGAGCGCCAATAAATCGTCGGTTTCCCGTTCCCCGTCCCCAAGGTGGAGAAAAAGCGCCGCTTCTTCCCGATGTTTTTCGACAATCCGGCGCAGTGTCCGGAAATCCCGGTGTGTATCCGATATCACAATGACTCGCATATGGTTCTCCTTTTGCATAAAATTGCCGTCCGGCTCATAGGAATGAATTACCCAATATCGTTTTGAAAGGGAGCTGATTCGTAATGGACCTTCAGAATCCGAATATTTCCAAGCTGCTCAACCTGGTAGGCAAAAAACTGGGCGCCGACCCGCAGGCACTCCAACAGGACCTTGCCGCCGGGAAATACGACGGCGTCTTTCAAAAAATGAATCCACAGGACGCCACCAAACTACAGCAGCTGGTCAACAACCCCACACTGGCCAAACAACTGCTCAACACACCGCAGGCACAGCAGACACTGAAAAAAATTATCGGGGAAGCAAACACCAAAAAATAATGCCGCACAGGCAGAAGGAGGCGGATCATGGAAGATCTGAACGCAAAGCTGCAGGAAATCCTCGGAAGCGAAGAAGGGATGCGCCAGCTGCAGGAAATGGCAAATGCGCTTGGGCTTTCCGGCAGTCTTTCCGATTCTAACGTCCAACAGCCGCCTCCTTCTCCCCAATCATCGGACAATTCCCTGCCGATTTCACCGGCTGACCTGGCGAAACTCGGCGGCTTACTGCAACAGACATCCACCGATTCCCCAGCCGCCGGCTTGCTGCGGGCACTCCGGCCACTTCTCAAAGAAAGCAGGCAAAAAAAGGTGGACGAAGCCATTAAGATCCTGCGTCTGCTCTCCCTTTGGCCGGTTTTGCAGCAAAGCGGCCTTCTCAAAGGATTTTTAGGCAGTCTGGACGAATAGGGACAAGCAGAAAGGAGGCAGTAACAAATGCCCGCAAACCGAAACGGCGGATACTCTGCCGCGGAATTTTCCTCCATGCAGCGGGACGCCGTCAACCGTGTCCTGGAAATGCAGCGCCGCGCTCAGATGCGCTTGGAACAATCCAACCGCATGGCGTCCGCCGGACAGATGCCTGCTCCAACCAGTGTACCGCAACATTCCCCACAACACATCTCTCAACCACAGCCACAAATTCCACAGCCCGCTTTTCCGTTCCAGGGGATTTTAGAAAAACTCGGAATGGACGGAGAAACAGCTCTGTTGCTGATTTTACTGCTGATCCTGCTTAATGAAGGTGCAGACCGCAGCTTGATCTTAGCGCTGGTCTATGTTCTCGTCGGCTGATTCACGGCACAAAGAAACCGGGTGCCGCTGCATGATCCGCTCTCTCCGCATCGCGGTATCCTTCGTCATATAAAGCACGAAGCTTGGTGATATCTTTCTCAAACCGGTCAAGGCCAACCGGATGTTCCGGTGCAATCACAATCGCCTTCCCGTTCTTTTCCAACTCAAAAGCTAACTCTTTTGCTTCCCGGTAAACCTGATACCTCCGGTCGAGCGTTGCCACCATCTCCGGATAGCGTCCATACAGATGCCGGTAAACCGCCCGGAACTTTTCAGGGCTTTTGACATAGTCCCGGTGCTGGGTGAGGACAATCACCAGTTTATCACAGCCGTCCGCCAATGCCTTTTTCACCGGAATTGGATCGGAGGTCCCGCCGTCGAGGAACTTCCGGCCGCGGAACTCCACAATAGGAGAAAACACCGGAATTGCAGAAGACGCACGCAAAACCGTGGTATCATGATTCATCGCCTCAATGCCGAAATAGGCGGGCTTTCCGGTTTGGACATCGGTAACACCGGCGTAAAACTCACATTTTGTCTTTAAAAAAGTATCGTAATCAAACGGGTCCAACTTGTGTGGAATTTCATCAAAAATAAAGTCCATTCCAAACATCGAGCCGGTTTTGAAAAAATTTTTCACACCAACATACCGGCCATCACTCAGATAGGCAGTATTGATTCGGAAGCTCCGCCCGCGCTGTTTGGACAGATAAGATGTCGCGTGGCAGGCGCCTGCTGAAACACCGATACAATAATCAAACTCGATCCCCTGATCCATAAAATAATCCAGCACACCGGCTGTATACAGGCCGCGCATTCCGCCACCTTCCAAAACAAGTCCACGTTTCATCTTAACCATCCTCTCTTTCCGTCTGTAATGCGGGCAGCACGATCATTTCAAATTCACCGGGGTGGACACACCACTCCTCCCGCTTAATGCGGACAGGCTCCCCTTGCTCTGATAAAGCCGCAGTTTCCGCCGCCCCGTGTAATTCCTTGCGAATTAATTCGGATACAGAAACCCAAACCATCCGGTCGACTTCTTCACCCGGCGCAAAAACCGGGTGATCCGATTCATAAAGGTAGACATACCCAATCTCACGGTCAAAAAAATCCCCCATATGCAGATCTTCTCTTGTATACCCTAAATATCGAAGGTGAGAAGGTTCCACGGTCAGTCCAATTTCTTCCCGTATTTCCCGCAGAAGCGCTGTTTCTGCCGTTTCTCCGCAGCTGATGTGCCCACCAACCGCCAAATCGTAATAATCCGGAAAATCCTTTTTTGTGTGCGCACGCTTTTGAAACCAAACCCCAATACCTTCCGGACGCCGGGAAACAATCCAGCAGTGAACAACTGCGTGCAAAAGTCCTTCTCGATGAGCTGTTTCACGCGGAACCTCTCCGACCGGACAAAGCTCTTCATTGAATATTGTCAGCATTTCTGTCATTTCATCCCGCCTCCGTTTGCTACTATCATACACCCAAACGCAGATTTTGGCAAGATAAAACAAAAACCCCCGTTCCGAAGAGCGGGGGGATTTCTGCAAACAGAAACTTATTTGAGCTCGACTTTCGCGCCGGCATCTTCCAGTTTCTTCTTCATTTCCTCAGCATCAGCCTTGGAAACGCCGGTCTTAACAGCCTTAGGAGCGTTGTCAACGATCTCCTTGGACTCTTTCAGGCCCAGGCCGGTGATCTCTTTGACAGCCTTGATAACAGCGGTCTTCGCGTCGCCAACTTCAGCCAGAACAACGTCGAACTCGGATTTCTCTTCCTCAGCGGGAGCAGCAGCGCCAGCAGCAACGGTAACGGTTGCAGCAGCAGCGGAAACGCCGAATTCTTCTTCCAGAGCTTTTACAAGCTCAGCAAGCTCCAGAACAGTCAGAGCTTTTACTTCTTCAATCATAGCCAATACTTTCTCAGAAGCCATGGTAGGTACCTCCTAATATCATTATTTTTTACGCAGCGTTACGCTGCAATGTCAGCAAGCTTCTTTCTGTTCCCGAATCTGATCGAGGACAACGGCGAAGTTGCGGATAACACCGTTGAAACCACCGAGGACACGTGCGATAAGCACTTCCCGAGAAGGGATCTCGGCGAGTTCGTTGACACCGGCGACATCGAGGAGTTTGCCCTCAACAAAACCGGCTTTGACATTGAAGCCTTCTTTTACAGCCTTGGAATATTTTGCAATAATCCGAGCAGCCGCAGTTGCGTCTTCTTCAGACACAGCGAAAGCGGTAGTTCCATCCAGATGTTTTGCCAGATCAGCATAATCAGTGCCTTCCACTGCAAAACGGATGATGGAGTTTTTGTATACGCAGTAATCAACGCCAGCTTCCCGAAGCTCTTTACGGAGCTGGGTATCATTTGCGACATCGATGCCTTTGTAATCGACCAGAACACCGGCGACAGCCTTTTCAAGCTTTGCTTTGAGTTCTGCGACGGCCTGCTGTTTTTCCAGTAATACTTTTTCGCTTGCCAAATCGTTCACCTCCAGCATGTTAGTAAGGAAATCCACATGAGAAAAGCCCCTTCTCCAAGACAGAGAGGGGCAAAATACATTCACAGTATTTTGGTTTTCCTCGGCAGGCGGCGGAGCCGTTAGCCTGTTTGATACAGGACCTGCTGTCTTTGGATTCCAGCTTTTCTATTTTACCACAGAGCCTGACGTTTGTCAAGCCCTGCAGCAATTATTTTTCCATTACGCGCCGTAGCGAGTGGGGTTGATGCGTACGCCAGGGCCCATGGTGGTAGCAACCACACAAGACTTTACATACTGACCTTTTGCAGCGGCAGGTTTTGCCTTGACAATCGCATTCATCAGAGCGTCAAAGTTTTCAAGCAGCTTCTCAGCGCCGAAAGATGCTTTGCCGATCGGGCAGTGGATGATGTTGGTCTTGTCCAGACGATATTCGATCTTACCAGCTTTTGCTTCGGTAACAGCCTTCGCAACATCGGGGGTAACAGTACCAGCCTTGGGAGAAGGCATCAAGCCACGCGGACCGAGCACTTTACCAAGACGGCCGACAACGCCCATCATATCGGGGGTTGCGATCACAACGTCGAAATCCATCCAGCCTTCAGACTGGATCTTCTGGACATATTCCTCACCAACATAGTCAGCACCGGCATTTTTCGCAGCTTCCACATTGTTGTCTTTGCAGATAACCAGAACGCGGACGTTTTTACCGGTTCCGTTGGGCAGAACAACTGCGCCGCGGACCTGCTGGTCAGCGTGACGGGAGTCAACACCCAGACGGATGTGAACTTCTACGGTTTCATCGAATTTCGCTTTTGCAGTGCTGACAGCAGTAGCAAGCGCATCGGCCGCTTCAAACAGATTGCTGCGGTCGTAGGCTTTGAGGCTGTCTGTATATTTTTTACCATGTTTCATGACAATAATCCTCCCTGTATTAGTGGTTCATAGCGGAATTATCCTCCCACGCAGAGGGGGTTAATCCACAACCTCGATGCCCATCGAACGAGCGGTGCCAGCGATCATGCTCATAGCGGACTCAATGTTTGCAGCGTTCAGGTCGCGCATTTTGGTTTCCGCAATTTTCTGCACCTGTTCTTTGGTGATCTTGCCGACTTTTTTCTTGTTGGGCTCACCGGAAGCGGACTCCAGGCCGGCAGCTTTCTTGATCAGAACTGCTGCAGGGGGAGTTTTGGTGATGAAAGAGAAAGTACGGTCGGCATATACGGTAATTACCACGGGGATAATCATGCCGATGTCGTTTTTGGTGCGTTCGTTGAATTCCTTGGTGAAGGACATGATGTTAACGCCGTGCTGGCCGAGCGCAGGACCAACGGGCGGTGCAGGGGTTGCCTTACCTGCCGGGATTTGCAGCTTGATATAGCCTGTAACTTTCTGAGCCATAAATAAGCACCTCCAAAATAACGTGGTCAATGGCGGGAAAGGGGTTGCTTTCCCTCCCACATTCAAATTGGAACGACTTTCTATTCCAATCTGAAAGGCGTCTGTTCAGACGCTTCGATCTTTTTCTGTTTAATTCAGTCTTTCACCAGTTCCACCTGGCCAAGCTGAAGTTCCGCCAAAGTATCCCGTCCGAACATCGAAACAGTTACCTTGACGACGTCCTTGTCCACATCCAATTCTTCCACGCGGCCTACAAAGCCTTCCAGCGGACCGTGGATAATCCGGACATTGCTGCCCACCTCGTAATTGACCTGAACTGTCCGCACCTCAACACCCAGCTTCTCCACTTCCTCTTCGGTCAGCGGAATAGGCTTGCTGGCAGGACCGACAAAGCCGGTCACACCGCGGATATTCCGGATCACATACCAGGAGTCATCGGTCAGAATCATTTTGACAAGGACATAACCGGGGAAAATCTTGCGTTCCACTTCGCGCTTTTTGTCATCCTTATATTCGACCACAGTTTCCGTGGGCACGCTCACTTCAAAGATCAGATCACCCAGTCCCTGGTTCTCTACAAACTTCTCAATGTTCTGGGCCACCTTATTTTCATACCCGGAATAGGTGTGGACGACATACCATTTTGGTGTTTCTGACATATGCAGACCTCCGACAAATTAGCGTTTGGAAATAAGAACAACCTCGATCCGGCTCAGAGAACCAGACCCCGGATCACACTGAGCACCCAGTCGAGCACCCAAATGACGATGCCGACCGAACCCATCATCACAAATGCGACGGCTGTGTTGTTCAGCACCTGTTTTTTGCTGGGCCAGACGACTTTTTTCATCTCGCTCCGCAAATCTCGGAAGAAACGGGAAGTTTTTTTCAAAAAGCCGTCCTTTTTCCTGACCGGCTTTGTGCTTTTGGCCTTGTCAGGAACCTTGGCTTTGCCAGCAGCTTTCTTTTCATTCTGCTCTGCCATGCCTGTTCCCCTTTCTTCTTACTTAGTTTCCTTGTGGGTGGTGTGTTTCTTGCAGAAACGGCAGTATTTGCTCATTTCCAGCCTGTCAGGATCGTTTTTCTTGTTTTTCATTGTGTTGTAGTTGCGCTGTTTGCACTCTGCGCAAGCTAAGGTTACTTTTACCCGCATGTTCGGCACCTCCTGTATAATCGGACTGTTTTGCCTCCCTCAAAAAAGAGAACGCTTGGATTTGCTTTCCTCTGCGCTGGGTTTCGTTTCGGAAAGGCCGGCCTGTTGCCAGGCCAATTTTTGCACAAAAAAATAAACCCTTTTAGAGGTGATATCATTATAGCACATCCCAAAGGGTTTGTCAACGAATTTTTTCAAGATTTCAGGTCTTTTTGAACAGCAGCCGGTCAATCCGTTTGGTACACCATCCAAAGCCGGCAGAAAGCAGCAATGTACACACAAACGACAACCCAAAAAAGAGATATGGCCAGTCGTTTATCCCCCACTGTTCGAGCAGAATCATCGGCAGCCGTTGAAAAATATAGACGCCAAACACCTGTTTTCCAAACCAGCCGAGCACTCGGTTCCCCACCTGAATTTTCATCGAGGCCATAACTGCGATGAGGCAGAGCACCACAGAAAGCAGTTCATATACCGCCAGATTGCTGCGATACCAGAAAAGCACCCGGAAAAGACAGAGCAACACTGCAAAAGAGATCCAAAACCGCACTTCTCCCGAAAGGAACCGTTCGATCCGCAGCCGTAAAAAAGAGTACCACATCCCAGCGGCATAACAGAAAATTGTGTCGTACCACCATTCGATTCCCGGATACAGTCTCCGAAACAGCAAAACATAAACTGCCGAACAGGCTGTAACCGCGAACAGGCGGCTAATATCGGAAGAAAACAACCGTCCTGCCGCCCAGCTCACCAGGTAGAGCATCAAAATCACCCAGATAAACCAGTTGCTGTTGCCCACCGAATTCCAGGCCACCAGCGACAGCAGCATCGTTTTCCAGTCGTAAAACCGCCCCATTGCCAGCGCCTGCACCAAAAGATACAGTAAAACCGCCAGATCAAAGTGCAGCAAGGTGGTGAGAATCCGTTTTCGGGGGAAGGCGCGCAGGTATGCCTCCCCTTTGTTCCGGAACGACTCCAATACCCCATAGCCCGAATAAAACAGGAACAGTGCCACGATCAGCTGTCCCATTTTGTTGTCCACAATCAAAAACGGCTGGTCAATCGCCCGCTCGAGTGTTACATACCCTTTATAATGACGGAGAAATACCAGCAGGACAAAAATCCCCTTGATCGCCGTGGTCTGCGGGATACTCATCGAATCGGGACGAATCCCCTGAAGCGACAGTTTCATCCCGAAAAACGGCAGCGCCAGCACCGCCAGCAACACAATTCCCATACTGTCATCCTTTTTATTTCTAAATCCTTTTCAGTATACCACAGTCTGGGGGGGTTGCGCAAGAAAAATCAGACACGGCGGGCAATTTCCCGGTTGACACGCTCCCGCAGCGAAAAAAGCCATCCCTCTCCCGCAGGGTATTCCGAAAAGGTTACTTCCCCGGCATATTCCCGGATTAAGCTTTCCGCAAACTCCCGGCCAGCCAGACTTTCCAGCAGCTCCAGCGCACGCAGGTCGCAGAGCGCGTCATAAAAGACATGGAGCCGAATCGAGCCCCACGGTTCGCCGTCCTCCCCCGGATAAACCAGGAAAGCATCGCCGGAGGGAAAAGCTCCATCCGCATCGGTAACAGCAAACGGATCAATGTGGCGCAGCGAGTACTGTGAATTATAGAAGTTAAAGCCCCACTGCAAAAAACCGGCAATCCGATAGCGGTAAAGCTGCACCCCGATCGCCCGGGTGCGGGCCGACGGCATCGCCATAAACCGGTTGCTCACCCGGTATCCCTGTCCGCAGCAGTAATAAACCCACAGGTTTTCTACCCGATTTTCCAAAAAAGGCTCCACATGGTCGGTCGCAACTACCGGACGCGGACAGACTCCCTGCCGGTAAAAAGCAAAGTCGCTGAGCGCATCCATAATGGGATAGCCCTCAATCAGATCCTCCGCCTGTTTGCGGCAAGCCAGATACTGTTCCAGCGAATCGGCGCCCGGTTCATCCGAAATGTGGAAGTATACCTGATCCTTCTCAAGCCCCAGTTCCCGCAGTCGCCCGGTGAGCGCCGGCAAAAACGCCTCCAAAAACGCGCGGTATTCGGGGCTGACCGCCTCGCTTTCCCAACCAAAGATGCGCCGGTACTCCCCGTTATCGGTTGCCATGATCTTGGGGCAGTGTTTGGCGCCCCACTGGGTGTAGAGATGGGCAATTTCAAACCGGTTGATTCCAGAGCGGCGGCAGATCTCCACCCACTGGTCCAATTTGTCAAAGCCGAAACGGTACTGCCCGTTTTCCCGTACAATGTCCACCAGCTGGATGGTCGTCCGTTCCCCGCCGACCGCCGTATCGAGCGGCGGCGTAAAGACCGGGGTAAGAATCAGATTGACGCCGTAATCAGCCGCCATCCGGATCTGCTTTTCAAGCAGCATCCAGTGTTCTTCACTGAACACCGGCACATGGTAGTAGTCAGCCAGACAGTCCCCGTGGAACCACTCGGTGCGAAGCAGCTTCTGCTCCGGCAGCGAAGCACCGATGACCTCCACCTGTACTTCCCGAACAGCTCGCAGCGTTTCTCCTCCTTCTTCCACCGTGATCGAAACCGCAACCGGGAACTTCCCAGCGGGTGTATCCCTTCCGGTGCGGAGCTGCACCCAGAAAGACCTCCAGCAACCCGGCATAATCCGGACATTGTCTGCTTCAACCGGCCGCAGTAAATCCGGGAACAAGCCCGGAAAGGTTCGAAGATAGTTGCCGTCCGCCGTATTTCCAGCTGGAAAACCGGACGGAACTAGCTCCACCGCATAAAGGGAAATCCAGTTCCGCAGCGGTGACTCCGCCTCCACCCGAACATTCCGACAGCCACCCGCTTCCGGCGGCACCTCCAGAAATACTGCCATTTGAAAACAAAGCTGATCTTCCCGCAGCATGGTAAACTCTGCACTACATTCCGGCGGTTTTTGATCCGGAAACACCTTTTCCAGTCCCGATATCGGATACCATTCGATTTTCATTTGCTTCGCCTCCCTTAACTGTTAGAATAGCGGATAATTTATTAAAAGTAAACCATCTTTTGGAATTTACTGCTTTTTCCTGACGCACTTCTGAAAAAAACTAATTTCTCATTCACAAAATATGCTTGAAAAGCAAATATTCCTATGCTACCATAAAAATGGAATTCCGGAAAAGGATGGATGAATATGGAACAAATTGTCCTCAAACCCGCCTCAACAAAGGCGGATATACAAAATATTGCAGCACTGGGCGAAGAGATCTGGCGCGAACATTATTCTGGTCTTTTGGGAGAAGCACAGGTTGCCTACATGCTCGATAAATTCCAGAGCGCCCCGGCTGTTTCTGCACAGCTGGAAAGCGGGGGTTACACCTACTGGCTGATTTTAGACGGGGAAACCCCCTGCGGCTACTGTGGGTTTGTCAAAGAGCCGGACCGCCTTTTTTTAAGCAAGCTCTATCTGCGGCGAGACTGCCGCGGCAAAGGAATCGCCCGCCAAGTATTAAACGCCCTTGAAAAAGAAGCAGCTGGGCTCCATTCTATTTATCTTACCGTAAACAAAGAAAATAATGGTTCGATTGCCGTATACCGTCATTTGGGCTTCCGGCAGATCGACGCTGTCAAAACCGATATCGGCGGCGGATTTTTTATGGATGATTATATCATGGAACTGCCGCTTGCACAGTGAAAGGAGAATTTTATGATGAAACACACTGCCGGCCTCGCCGTTCTGCTTGCCGCCTTAACAGCAGCCGCGCTGGTTTCCTGTACCAACGGAAACAACAACGAAAGCAGCATTTCCTCCGAACCGGAATCTTCGATTGTTCTGGAAGAAGATTTTACGGTTGAACAGGCCGAAGAGCTGGTTCGCGAAACGCTGCCGCTCGACTTTGCAAACACCTATACCCTTTCGGTGAACGACGAAAACCGGGAATGGAACGGCCGCAGCTACTATCATTTTCTCATCAGCGATGAGATGGTAACACTGGAAACCTCTGTTCTGGTCGACCGGGAAAATAAACAGATCTTTACCTATTACCCCGACGGATCGGCCTATGCGCCAGAAGACGACCCCATCTGCAAAGCGGCTGAAAATTCGGAAAACTCCGAAAGCACCAACTCCGACGAACAGCAGACCGGTCAGCAGGTGGAATGGAAAGGCAGCTATCAAAACGATTCTGGCATCACCCTGACCATCGAGCCGCAGGACACCAACTCGTTTGAATTCAGTCTGCTGGATGAAAACGGAACCGGACTGGAACAGCAGATTGCCCGCGTCATTTCGGAGGATGGCACCGCTCAGTCCACTTCGACCGACCGACTGACCGTCACCTTTACCCAAAAAGACGGCGTTGTCACCATTGAAACCGAAGGGACGCTGCCCGATGGCTTTTCACCCGACGGAAACTATCTTCCCATCATTGAATAACCGCAAAAAGCCGGAGCAAACGCTCCGGCTTTTGATTTTACGCTTTCTGTTTTTCTCCGATCAGACGGCTGACTGCGATTATTGCAACCAGTACCACAACACCGGTGCCCAATGTGGCAAAGATATTGCCTTTGGTAAAACCGGCGACAAGATAGCCGAAGAAGCTTGCAACAGCAACTGCCAGTGCATACAGCATCTGGGTAGAAACGTGCTGCATGTGGTTGCAGCCCGCTCCGGTCGAAGAAAGGATAGTGGTATCCGAAATGGGGGAACAGTGGTCGCCGAATACCGAACCCGCCAGTGTTGCCGCCAGTGCCACGGTGAGAACCTGTACGCTGTTCATCGGTTCCATTACCACCATAACAATCGGGATCAGGATGCCGAATGTACCCCAGGCTGTTCCGGTGGAGAAAGACAGGATCGCCGCTACTACAAAGACAATGGCCGGTACAAAATAGAGCGAAATATTGAGGTGTTCCACCAGCTCACCAACGAAAACGCCGGTGCCCAGCATGTCGCGGCAAACTCCGCTGATGGTCCAGGCTAGAGTCAGGATAATGCAAGCCGGTACCATCGCCTTGACGCCTTCCCCAATGCAGTCCATAAAGGCGCGGAAGCCGATGACGCGGCGGGGCATATAGAGGAGAAAGGCCACAATCAGGCCGCCGAAACCACCTAACACCAGTGAAGCAGAAGAATCGCAGTTGCCAAACGCATCCGCGAGGTTGGATGTTTCGCCCGAAAAGAGCCCACCAGTATAGAGCATTGCCAACACCGAAAAGACAATCAGCGCCAAAACCGGGATAATCAGGTCGAGCACCCGCCCTTTGGTTTCCGGCAGCTCTTCCTGGTTCTCAGTATCCACCGCACCCAAGTCGCCGGTTTTTTCCGCCTTTTCTTCCACTGCACGCATCGGGCCAAAGTCAAATTTGCCCAGGCACAGGAAAATCACAAGCGCGATTGAAAGCAGTGCATAAAGATTATACGGAATCGAGCTGATAAATGCGCTCATGGCGCTGTCAAAACCACCGGCATCCTGCAAATTGGAGCCAACTGCTGCCGCCCAGCTGGAAATCGGAGCGATGATGCAGACTGGGGCTGCCGTCGCATCAATGATGTAGGCGAGCTTTGCCCGGGAAATGTGGTATTTATCGGTAACCGGCTTCATAACCGTTCCGACTGTCAGGCAGTTAAAGTAGTCGTCAATAAAAATAATTACGCCAAGCGCCGCCGTTGCAAGCTGGGCGGAACGCTTGCCTTTGAGCTTACGGCTGGCCCACCGGCCATACGCCGCCGAAGCGCCGGTTTTGCTGATTACCGCAACCAATGCCCCCAGCAGACACAAAAACAGAATAATGTTGATATTTTCTGCCATTTTGGTCGCCATCAGCGAAAATGTGTGGTCCACCGTTTTCACTACTGTATCCAGCGGCCCGCCCGCTGTGTACAGCGCATAAATAAAGGTTCCCGAAAAAATTCCCACCATTAGGGAGGAAATCACCTCTTTGGTAATGAGCGCGAGCAAGATTGCCAAAATGGGTGGGATAATGGATAGCCAGCCAACTTCTACCAATTCCATACGCAAAATCTCCTATCTTTTTACTTCTCCCCTTTACTATACTATAGTATTTTTAGTTTCGCAACATTTTTTTGTATATCATTTACATTTTGTACGATCGACGATTTTTTCGACCAATGCTTGGCAATTTTGACAGGCATTTGCCTCATTTTTTTTAGGCATCCTGTACGACAACGGATTTTTGTGTTACAATAGAAATGGAATATAATTTTTTTAATATAGGAGGTCTTTTATGCCCCAGAATCGATTTGTCCTGCTGCATGAAAATGGACAGTATCTTTCCATCAACGACGGCAACCACTGGATCTGTGTGGAGGATCCCACCGCCGCCACCATTCTCACCGAAATCAAGGCTAACAACATCCTGCAAAATATGATTAAGCCCAAAGAACGGACACATTGGAAACTTTCGGCTTTTTCTGAGCAGCCCGAAAAGCCCGCTGTGGAAGAAATTCCGCAGGAAGAAGTCCCGCAGCCGGCCGAACCTGCTCCGATAAAAAAGACGCGCGGCCGCAAAAAAGCGCAGCCCAAAGCAGAAGAAAAACCAGCCAAAGTCGTACCTGCCAAAGCGCCACACACTCCCCGGGAAACTGGCGGCGAAACAGTTGCCCAATGGATTGAAAAGGCGGACTCGCTCCGCATCCAGTATGAGCTGCTGGTCAAGCGAAAAAAAGACCTGGCGGAACAACTCCGCCAGGTCAGCGCAGAACTCTGCGACCTGGAGCATTATATCGAATTCACCTCTTTAAACGCCGTCAAAGGCTACCGCATCTACCGCCGTCTCCGCGACTGCCTCATCCGCCGCCGTCAAATCAAGGACGAGCTGATGTGCATCTCCATTTTTCTCAAAGCGGAACCTCACAACATTCTAAACGGCAACCTATCCCGGCAGTTCAGCGGACTGCGAACCCGGGAATACACGCCGCGGGTACTCGACGATCTGTTTGCGAAAAAAGATGACAAAGAGGAGAACCCCTCCGATTAACGCCAAAGAAGGAAAATTACAACCGCCAGCGCAAAGAAAAGGCTGCCGCAGACCTGGCTCAGCGTTCCGCGGCCTTTTCCCGCACGGGGGAAAGCCAACAGCCCAACGCCAGAAAGCGCCAGGCCGGCGCTTACAAACATCGCGCCCTGGTCATGCTTTTGAACGGCAATCAGCATGATTCCCACTGCGATCGCCACAATCGCTATGATTTGTACAATCCAAAACGGGAGCCGGGTTTTCCGGGCAAAATTTTTGCCCGCTTCCCCTTTCTCCCTGCAATAGGCACTGCAATACTCCGCGGTGCCTTTTATTTGTTTTCCGCAATATCCGCATTTCATCCGGCAATCGCTCCTTTCCGCCAGTCAATCCTGTTGCCATCATACGCTATTCTGCAGCAGTTTGCAAGAGATATTCTGTAAACTTCCGAAGAATCCTCCAAAATCCAGTCAAAGAATTTCCGCTTTGATTTCCGACGGAATAGACAAAACAGGATCTTTGTCCTTTTCCAGCCGGCAGTATAACATACCAAATGGTGTGGGAACTGAGATTTCCGCCCACTCCAAGCCAAAAAGCCGCGGAACAAGACGAATGTGTTTCCAGCCGGGTTCCAGTATCTCCAAACCAAGAAGATGCGCAGGAAGTTGATAAGCAGGTGTACCGCCCCAGGCATGACTGTAATCAAACGAATATCCCTCTTCCGGTTTGTACCAGCCTTCCTGCAACCCTTTGCTGCAGGCTTCCACCATCGGAATCCAGCGCCGGATCAGCTCCAAGCCATATCGGGAGAATAATCCCGCTTTCCAAACCGCTTCCAACACAAAATGCATAAAATACGGCTGTACATCCAATAAATCTTCACGTGTAAAAATGGTGTCCAGAATCCGCCTTGACTGTTCCGGACTGCAAAGCCCATAAAGCACCGCCAGCGCGTTGCTATGCCGAGAGAAATAACGCCCGCTGATATTGGCAGGGCGCCAGGGAGGAAGCTCCGGCTGCGGCGTATTCTGACCATCAAAGAAAAGGCCTTCTTTTTCATCATAAAAATAGGAAGCAAAATTTTCTTTTACACGATCTGCACGCATGGAAATCGTTTTGGCAAAGGCAAGATTCTCCTCACCGCCGACTTCCTGGAGCACTTTTTCCGCCGTCCGCAAAGCGCCATAATAAAATGCGTTCATACAGGTCTGCCCCAATGCCATCGGAGGATGGTGCATCGAATATCCGTCCACAACCATCCAGTCGACAAACATATAGTTGGGAGCATTTACAATGATTCCGGCGGGATCGGTATAGCTGTGGAACCGCTTCATCAAGCAGCGCAGCGCCGGTATACAGGTAGTCAGCAGCTCCTGATCTCCAGTAAACCGGTACACATCCCAAAGCATCTGCACCCAGATCAGGCTGTAGGTCGTATGGAACATCCAACCATCCATCGAAACCAGACGGTCAGCGGTCCGGATAATGTCAAGCTTTGCAAGCCGCATGTCTCCAAAAGTAAAAACGGTCATCAGGCTTTCGATGTAATAATCTCCAGTACAGGCCAGCGGCTCCTGATGGCGCGGACTGTCCAGATGGATGGTCTGGCGGCAAATTTGGAGCGCCCATTTGCAAACTTCCCAAATCTGATTTAACGCAGGATCCGAACAGCGGAATCTCCCCTGCTGCTCCACCGGATAGCAGCTGAATGCCAGCGCTGGACGGATAGAAACCGGGAAATCATTCAGATTTTCTACCCGGATGTCCAAAGCCCCCACACTGTGCATCTGAAAGCCACGATACAGGCTATTGCCATTCAGAACAATTTTCTCTGGAGCGCTATCCTCTCCGGCTGTTTCCCGGAAATGGACTTCAAACCGGCAAAGCCCCGCCGATTCCTGTTCCAACAAAAGATAAGCCGCATAAATACGGTCAAATTCCATCGAAATTTCCCGTGTATCGCCCGCAGCCACCACATATTCCCGGGCTTCCAACGGATATACTGTCTGAAAGGAAAGCATGGGGATTGGCGCGTCCCGCAGTGCCCAGATCGGCTCGGTCAAAACTGCCGGAGTCCACTCGTCCGGACAAACCCTTGCGTCATATTGGTAGGGATTGCAAAAAGCTCCATTTTTGCGAGCCATCCAGCTTTCATCCGTTATCACATGACATTTGTTCCCGTTTTCCAACAGGATTTCCGCCTCGAGATACAATCCGCCGTGCCCCTGCGACCATTCGCATAAAACAACCGGTGAAAGTTGGACCTGGACAAAAAATTCCAAGTGGTTTCCACTGAATTCCACACAGTATTGATTGGCATAATGCCAAGGCATCGGTTTATCCGATCCAAAATCCCCGCCGGCTCCAACCGGCCCGATCCCAACAAACTCGCCGTTACAGATCAAGCGGAATGTCGTATCCGCACTGATTCGAATATCTGCTTTTACAATATCACAGGAAAAATTGTATTCTTTTCGGAATTCCGCCATGCAATAGAATTTTCGTTGCGCTCCATTGACACAAGATATCGGACATTGCTGTAATTCTGGATACTTTTTTGGATCCAGCCAAATCCATTTTGCCTGCTGCTCCATTGGACCTCTTCCTTTCCACTTTTTCTTGCAGGATATTATTTTCCTTCTATTAATTTCCAAAAATCAGAAGAACGGACAATCGCTTCAAATATGCGGTTTGCAATTAACAAATGTCCCAAATCATTGGGATGACAATGATCGTCACAGACCGCTTGATCCAACCCATTTTGCGCTGCATAAACATCGGCATATATCAGATTATTTTTTTCCGCAAGCTGCTTAATAATCAGGTTATACTCTTCCGTCATATCGTAATCGCTGTAATCCCAATTTTCACAGTTGTGGTAAAACTCCTTATGCATATAATAAAGATTCAGCACCACAATCATCGGATTACATTCTTTTCGGATTTCATCAATCATTTTTTGGTAGTCCCTTCGGAATATCCGCGGGTCCGTACCGCCACGTGAATCGTTTAATCCATATCCAACAATGAGAATATCGGGTTTCTGTGCAATTACATCTTCCTGGATTCGTTCTAGACCAACCGGTTTTGAAGCATATGGATAGGCTGGCGTTTCTATAGACAGAATATTAGCGCTTATTCCCTTGTTGACCAAATCAAACTTTCTTTTACAAATCTTATTCATCATTGAAACCACACAATTTGCCCAACAATTCTTGGGTTCAGTTGCAGAAGAACCCCATGTAACACTGTCGCCAAGGGCTATTACTTTTATTTCTTCTTTCATATAGCACGCCCCTTTCTTATCATTTATTATAGCTAAAATTCTTGATACTGACAAGAAAAATTTCCCGTTTTTTGAAGTTAAAATAAAAATATTCTGATATTTCACTGCTGCCGTCTTTCCGATAAGCCAAGCATGCATCCGACGAAAGACAATGTCATCAAACTGGAACAAAATAAAAGGAAACAAAAAAAGATAATCCGCATATTTAATGCGGATTATCTTTATGGCTGCTCCTGTCAGGGCTCTTTGCA
>CALWNQ010000011.1 GCA_944382875.1 uncultured Clostridia bacterium | reverse complement strand
GGCTGGCTGGGACTGGTCCGCAAGCTGGCAACCCTTCTTTTGGTGCTGGTCGCGCATGGGCTGGATGTGATGATCGGTGTGGAATATGTCAAAACCGCGGCTGTGATCGCCTTTATGGTCAATGAGGTGCTGTCCATCATTGAGAACGCTGGTTTGCTGGGTGTGCCGATGCCGGAAATCTTTAAAAAAGCGCTGGAAGTCCTCAAAGGCAAGGGAGAGGAACAGGAATGAAACTTTGCATTTTGGTAGGACATGGCAAGAGTGATTCGGGCGGCTATGATCCGGGAGCGGTGAACGGCGATTATCACGAGTTCAACATCGCAAAAGAGATCGCAAAAGCTGCGGCGGAGCGGCTGAACAGTACATACGGCGCGGACTGCGGGCTTTTGAACGATGACGGAAAATACAATCTCAAGGAGCGGATCGCAAAGTTCCAGGATCACACCTATGATTTTATTGCAGAAATCCATTTAAACGCCGGGAGCGCGACGGCCAGCGGCACCGAAGTCTACTATTTCCCATCGGACAGTACCGGACAGGCCTACGCGGCCGGAATTTCCGGGGCGGTATCCGCCGCCCTTGGAATCCCCAACCGCGGCGCAAAAGCAAGCGATTATTTTGGGATCATCCGGCAGACCGTGCCGACGGCGGTACTGGTGGAAACCTGCTTTATCAGCTCAGGCGATCTGGACAAGGTAAAGGATGCAGCCGGGCAGGTCAAAGCGGGCAATGCCATTGCGGACGGGATCGCAAAAACTGCAGGTTTGCAGTCAAATGCAAACGGATGGGTAAAAGCTTCCTCCGCATGGTACTGGTACGAAAACGGAACACCGGTCAAAAACAAATGGATTCTGACCGGCGGCTGGTGGTATCGGCTGGGGCTTGACGGCAAGATGCTGACCGGATACCAGAAAATCGGAACAGAAACTTTCTGGCTAAACGACAAGCCGGCAAGCGAGAACACCGCGGGGATTCCGCTGGGCGCCTGTGTGATCACCAACGACAGGGGGAATATTCTTGACCTATAAAATCAACGGACTACAGCCGTCTCCGCCCGATCCGCGCGACTACCGGGTGGTGTACGGCGCTTTGGAGAAAGCGGCGCTTCCGGAAGAGTGGGAGCCGGACGCGCCGGATTTTGTGATCCACAATCAGGGGCAGATCAACAGCTGTGTCGGCCACGCGATTGCGGCGGCCTACGAGATCAAGGGAAATCCGAAAATGTCGTTCGGCTGGGTGTACGGCAACCGCCGGCACACCGATTACACCGGGGAGGGAATGATTACCCGTGATGCACTCAAAGGCATCCAGAAAGAGGGAATCCCAACGCTGGCGGAGTTCCCGCACGACAAGGAAGTCCCCGAGATTATCACGCTGTTTGAAGAAGCGGCGGACAGGCTGCTCGCAGCTGCACAGAAATACCGGATCGGGCCCTATTACCGGCTGGAAACGCCGGAGGAAGTGCGCCGGGCGATGTTTGAGGGCAAAGGCGTTTTGCTGGGATTGTTCCTGCTCGACGGAATGATCGACATGCAGGAAGGGACAAACCCGAAGATCGTCCCGCCAAGCTTTGAAGAGGGCGAAGCGGTCGGCAGCATCGGCGGGCATCTGGTAGCCGGATGGGGCTACAAAAAAGACTGGATCAAAATTCCCAACTCCTGGGATAAAGAGTGGGGCGACAACGGGTTCGGATATGTTTCGGACGAGCTGTTTACATGGAGCGAAGAGCACGGGTTCCCGGTTCCGCTGGTCGAAGCGTGGGGATTTGAGTTTGGAACAGAACCCATCCAAAAGGAATCCGGATGGTATCAAAAAGATGGAAAATGGAGGTATTTTGACGGCAAACAGGACGTTGTCGGCTGGACAGAAGACGGCAACTACTGGTACTATCTGGACATAGACGGGAACATGGTGACCGGCTGGCAGAAGATTGCCGGAGAATGGTATTTCTTCCAAAACTGGGGCGGCATGGTTGCTTCCGGCTGGGTGAAAATGGACGGATGGTGGTACTATCTCGGAGAAGACGGCAAGATGCTGACCGGGTATCAAAAGATTGGCAGTGAAACCTTTTATCTGAACCAAAAGGGAACGAAAGTCGATGATTTTTATATTCCGACAGGAGCCTGCGTCATCACCGACAGCCGGGGGAATATTTTACGGTAATTCGACATGATTCGACAATATTTCGGATGCGATTGTGCTATCATAAAGTCATGGGGCATGCTCATATGAAGCATCACCTCAACCTTTTTCCCACTCCGTCCGGGTTCGCCTGGGCGGAGATTTTTTGTAGAATAGAATTTATCCATAGGTAATGCCCCTATATTACCGAAAGGATAGATCAAAATGGAAAGTTTTATTGGATTGATTGCGTATTCAATGTCTTTTAAGATAATCATTGTATAATGTACAAATCAGACAATTTTATAATGCTTGCATTGTGAAAAAATACTGTTGTTATTTAATGCGAATTTTGATATACTAACATTGTAATATTATCAGACAGGAGTTGATTTTATGGCTACAAAGAGCATTTCAAAGCAGATAGCTATAAAAAAACGTTCTGCTGGGTTTTCTTTTGCAAATGCTTTGGAGCAAGCTCAACACAAAAAAGCAAAAGATGTAGTAGTCTCAAAAAAATGTCGCGAATTAAAAGGAGAAGACATCAAAAAGTTTTTAGGAGATAATTAATGGATGGGTATGTTCAAATTTCATTAAGTGAATTATACCAGCAATACGGAGAGGATAGAACAAAAGCTATCCTCTCTGATTTTTCGTGTCCACTTAATCATGATGTGGAGTATTTTTTACATAAAAGAGCACTGGAATTCGCTAAACAAAGTATTGCGAAAACTCATTTGGTATTTGCCCAGTATCAAGATCAACCAGTATTGATTGGATATTTTACATTAACAATCAAATCAATTTTTGTAGCAAAAGCAAAAGTCAGTGCCACTTGCTATAAAAAAATTTGTAAATTTGGTACGTATGATCCGGATATGAAAGGGTGTGTGATACCGGCTCCATTAATTGCTCAGTTGGGAAAAAATTTTACCAATGGATATAATAAGCTGATTTCCGGTGATGAGTTGTTAAAGATGGCATGTGATAATATTGCAATGTTTCAACAGATGCTGGGCGGGAAAATTGTATATTTAGAATGTGAAGAAAAACAGAAACTTTTAGATTTTTATATGGATAATGGATTTGTAAAATTTGACAAGCGTCTTTTGGATCTTGATGAAACAGAAGTTATGAATGGGAAATATTTGATTCAAATGCTGAAAATTATAAAATCGTAAAATATTAGTGTTGCCTTATTTGTATTTTGTCAGGGTTGATTATTTTGAAAAAAAGAGTACATTTATAATAGAACAGAGTAAAAATGTGTTAAACATTTTTATGAACTGTTATTTGCATCAGTTTCTACTTTTTTAAATCTATAAAAATAAGAAACTCCCCCGATCACTCGAGGGAGTTTCTTAATACCACAACACCTGTCGCAAGGATTGTGGATATGATGGCGGAGAAGGAGGGATTCGAACCCTCGATGGGGTATTAGCCCATACACGAGTTCCAGTCGTGCGCCATAAACCAAGCTAGGCGACTTCTCCATGGATTTGCAACGTTGATTATTATAGCATGGGGCAGTCGATTTGTCAAGCGTTTTGTCACAAAAAAATGAAGAAAAATCCGCAACATTTGTTCGGCGGCGTGTTGAAAAATCAAAATAAATGTGGTAAAATGAATACAAATTCCATCCGCGCTTAAGCCCGGAAGAAAGAGGTTCTGTATGCCGAATGAAAAAAAGTTCAAACTGGTGTCCAGCTATCAGCCAACCGGTGATCAGCCGCAGGCAATTGACAAGCTGACCGAAGGCGTTCTGCGGGGCGATAAGGCACAGACTTTATTAGGGGTAACCGGCTCCGGTAAAACTTTCACGATGGCAAATGTGATTGCCCGGGTAAATAAGCCGACTTTGGTGCTGGCGCACAATAAAACGTTGGCGGCACAGCTTTGTTCGGAGTTCCGGGAGTTCTTTCCGGAGAATGCGGTGGAATATTTTGTCTCCTATTACGATTATTATCAGCCGGAAGCCTATATTCCCGGTACGGATACCTATATTGAAAAGGATTCCGCCATCAATGATGAGATCGACAAGCTGCGCCATTCGGCAACCTGTGCTTTGGGTGAACGAAACGATGTAATTATTGTGGCAAGCGTGAGCTGTATCTACTCCCTCGGCGCGCCGGAGGATTACCGCAGCATGGTAATTTCACTGCGCCCCGGCATGCAGCTGGAACGGGATCAGCTTCTGCATGAGTTGGTTGACCGGCAGTATGACCGCAATGATATCAATTTTGTGCGGGGAAAATTCCGCGTCCGCGGCGATGTGGTGGAGATCTTCCCGGCAGGCAGCGGGGATACTGCTGTTCGGGTGGAGTTTTTCGGGGATGAAGTCGACCGAATCTCCGAAATCAATCCGCTGACCGGAGAGGTCAAAGCAGTGATGTCGCACGAAATGATCTATCCGGCCTCCCACTTTATCACACCGCCCGATAAAATGAAAGAAGCAATCGGGGAGATTGAAGCGGAACTGGAGGAGCGAATCAAATACTTTAAAGATAGGGAAATGCTGCTTGAAGCGCAGCGGATTGAACAGCGTACCCGGTACGATATGGAAATGCTCGAGGAGATTGGGTTCTGCAAAGGGATTGAGAACTATTCCCGAATTCTTTCCGGGCGGAAGCCCGGCAGCACCCCATATACTTTGCTTGATCATTTTCCAAAGGATTTCCTTATGTTTATCGATGAATCTCATGTAACTGTCCCACAGGTGCGCGGGATGTTCTTCGGCGATCGTGCCCGAAAGCAAACGCTGATCGATTACGGATTCCGGCTGCCGTCTGCCTATGACAACCGACCGCTGAACTTTGAGGAATTTCAGGGCAAACTGAATCAGGTGATCTATGTTTCGGCAACACCTGCTGATTTTGAGCGGGAACAGAGCACCCAGATCGCTGAACAGGTCATCCGTCCAACCGGGCTGGTCGATCCGGAGGTGATTGTCAAGCCGGTTGAGGGACAGATCGAGGACCTTTTGAGTGAGATCAACACCCGTACCGAACGTGGGGAACGCACCCTTGTCACGACATTGACCAAAAAGATGGCGGAGGATCTTACGGAATATCTCAAAGGGTTTGGTGTCAAAGTGCGCTATATGCATCACGATATTGATACGATGGAACGGATGGAAATCATCCGCGATTTGCGGCTGGGCGTCTTTGACGTACTGGTCGGCATCAACCTTCTGCGGGAAGGTTTGGACATTCCGGAGGTGAGCTTGGTGGCGATCCTCGATGCCGATAAAGAGGGCTTCCTTCGTTCCGAAACCTCCCTCATCCAGACCATCGGCCGTGCCGCCCGAAATGCCGGCGGGCAGGTTATCATGTACGCCGACAGTGTAACCGATTCAATGGAACGCGCCATTCGCGAAACCAACCGCCGCCGCGAAATCCAGATGGCATACAACAAAGAACACGGAATTACTCCCAAAACAATCGTCAAATCGGTGGCGGAAATCATTGAGATTTCGGCCAAGGATACCATCGACAAGAAGGGAAAGCGCCTTTCCGATATGGAAAAGCAGAAGCTCATCAAAGCTTATACTGCAGAAATGAAGGAAGCAGCCAAGCTGCTGGAATTCGAGCAGGCGGCGCTGTTGCGCGACAAGATCAAAAAATTGCAGGATGAACTCAATGGAGTCAAGCCAAAACGCAGAAAATAAAAACTTTCCGGAGGTGGGTTCGGATGGAAATCCAGGCGGTTTTGGAGTATAATCGGGACGGCTCGCTTCTTTGGGCGGAGAATCTGCCCGGCGCATTTGCCCGGGGCGTTTCGCCGGAGGAAGCAGCGGAAAAGCTCTCCACAGAAGTTCGGCGGTTCCTCCAATGGCGGGATGGGAGCAGTTTGCTGTGTCATATTCCGGTGCAGATTGTGAGTCGAAAAGAGAGCAGCCTGCAAATCTGCGATGCGGATTCCGACATTCTGCTGGAATACGAGCGGATGCCGCTTTCGGCTAAGGAGTATGAAAAGCTGAAAACGCTTGTACTGCGGTCTGCTGCGGACTTCCAGAGGTTGTTTGATGCTGTCCCCGATCCTGATGATACGGATTTACCGGAACGAAAAACTTTTTATGGAAATGTGCCGCGGACGGCGCGGCAAATGTATGCCCATACCAACCAGGTTTCCAACTATTACGCCGGGGAACTGGGCGCGGACTTTGAGAATCTACCGGACATCCGGAAAAACCGCGCGTTGGCTTTTGAGAGGATCGAAGCATTGCCCGGATTTTTGGAAAATCGGGTAATTGAGGGAAGTTACGGCGAACTTTGGAACCTGCGGAAAGTGCTGCGGCGTTTTTTGTGGCATGACCGCATTCACGCAAAGGCGCTTTGGCGAATGGCCGGGCGCATCTGGGAGGATATTCCGGATCCGTTCTGTTTTGGCTGGGAGCCGCAGTGCAGATTTGCCCCGGTTAATAGTCTGGGAAATTACCAGTATGCCATCCTCATTGCCAAGGAAAACGGGCAGTTTCTCTGGTGCCGGCAAAAAGGGAAAACTACCTGGGAGATTCCAGGCGGACACATTGAGCCGGGCGAATCTCCGGCAGAAGCTGCCCGCCGCGAACTCTTTGAGGAAACTGGTGCGGAAGACTTCACCATCCGGCCGATTTTCGACTGCGAGGCAGGTGGGACCGGCGTGGTCTTTTTGGCAGAGGTTTTCCGTCGCGGGGAGATTCCGGAAAGCGAGATGGAAGAAGTACGCCTGGCGGATGAAATCCCGGGAGAATGGAGCTGGCCCTGTCTGCATCCGCGGATTCTGGCCGAATATCGGCTGCTGTTTGAAAGTGCCAAACCAGCTTTCCTGTATCATGGCAGCACCAGACAGCTGACAAGATTGGAACCACAGCCTGCGAATGGCCTGGCGGAAGAAAACGGTGCCGAAACAGCGGTTTATGCTTATGAAACACCGGAAGCCTGCAAACCGTTTGCACTGCATTACCTGCCAGATGACAAGGGGAATCTCTCTGTACAGATTGACGATGTTACCCACCAAATCCGGATTTTTGCCGGATCGGTGGACTGGAACCAAAACGGCTGGATTTACAAGCTTCCGGCGGATACTTTTGTCCGACTGGACATGGTACAGTGGGTGTCCTATGAGCCGGTGGAACCGGTGGAGGTAATTCCTTTTTGCGTCGAAGACTACCGGGAGATGGTGGAGGAATGCTGTGGGAAATCTGGATGTCAGATGGAGAGGGAGATTCGATGAAACGGGAATTAGGACTTGCTCGATGTGGGCTTGCATGCTGTCTTTGTTCAGAAAATGTGCACTGTACTGGTTGTGAACAGTGCGCGGATAAAGATGAATGTGAGAACAGACAGTGTTCGATGAAAAAAGGACTAGCAGGATGCTATGAATGTGAGGAAGATTGCCGGAAAGGACTGCTGGTAAAAATCAAGCCTTATGGGTTTACTCTGTTTGCCCGGCGATACGGAAAGGAAATGCTCTTGAATTGCCTGGAAAAAAATGAGAAACAGAGTGTTGTGTACCATCGGCAGGGGATTACCGGCGATTATGATGACTGTATTTCTGTTTCAGAGCTTTTTCGGTTGATTGAAACTGGGAAAAAAGAGTAAAATATGGTGTGGAGAATAAAAGAAAGGAAAATAGTATGGCAATGGATAAACTCGTCATCAAAGGGGCGAGAGAACACAACCTCAAAAACGTCGATGTTACGATTCCGCGGGATAAGCTGGTGGTCTTTACCGGTTTGTCCGGTTCGGGAAAATCTTCGCTCGCTTTCGATACTATCTATGCGGATGGACAGCGGCGGTATGTGGAGAGTCTTTCTTCCTATGCCCGCCAGTTTTTGGGACAGATGGAAAAGCCGGATGTGGATTATATTGAGGGGCTTTCTCCTGCGATCTCCATCGATCAGAAAACAACCTCTAAAAATCCGCGTTCTACTGTTGGCACTGTGACGGAAATCTACGATTATCTCCGGCTCTTATATGCCCGGATTGGCGTTCCGCACTGCCCGGTCTGCGGACGGGAAATTAAGCAGCAGACAGTCGACCAGATCATTGACCAGCTCTGTTCTTTTCCGGAGCGCACGAAAATCCAGATCCTTGCGCCGGTTGTCCGCGGGCGCAAGGGCGAACATGTCAAAGAGTTTGAAAATGCCCGGAAAAGCGGCTTTGTACGGGTGCGCGCCGACGGGATCCTGTACGATCTTTCGGAAGAAATCAAACTGGAAAAAAATAAAAAACACAACATTGAGATTGTGGTAGACCGTTTGATGGTTAACGATACGGTGCGCTCCCGGATGACCGATTCGGTGGAAACTGCACTCCGGTTGTCTGGTGGGCTTGTGATTGCCGATGTGGCGGGGGAGGATCTGATGTTCTCCCAAAATTACGCCTGTCCGGAACACGGCATCTCCATCGGGGAATTGGAGCCGCGGATGTTTTCTTTCAACAATCCGATGGGCGCCTGCCCCACCTGTACCGGTTTGGGAACTTTTATGAAAGTGGATCCGGATATGGTGGTGCCGAATAAGGCGTTATCCATCCGGGGAGGCGCGATCAAAGCGAGCGGCTGGTATTTTGGGGAAAGCGGTACCATTGCCCAGATGTATTACGAAGCGTTGGCGAAGCACTATGGGTTTTCTCTGGATACTCCGTTCCGGGAGCTGACCGAAAAACAGCAAAACGTGATCCTTTACGGTACCAATGGGGAACGGATCCACATGGTGCGAAAAAATGAGTACGGCACCGGCAGCTATGACACCGAATTTGAGGGGGTTGTCAACAATTTGGAACGCCGGTTCCGGGAAACCCAGTCTGCCTATGTTCGGGACGAAATTACCCAGGTGATGAGTGCGGTGCCTTGCCCGGACTGCAAAGGGGAGCGTTTAAAAAAGGAATATCTGGCGGTGACGGTAGGCGGAATTAACATCAGTGATTTTTGTAAGATGTCGGTCACCGAGGCGCTGGATTTTGTGGAGAATCTCACTCTTTCGGAACGTGACGCCATGATTGCGGCACAGATTTTGAAAGAAGTCAAAGCGCGGCTCGGCTTTTTGAAGAGCGTGGGATTGGAGTACCTTACCTTGTCGCGAGCGTCCGCCACCCTGTCGGGCGGCGAGAGCCAGCGCATCCGGTTGGCTACCCAGATTGGTTCCTCGCTGGTGGGGGTGCTGTATATTTTGGACGAACCCTCCATCGGCCTGCATCAGCGAGATAACGACAAGCTGCTGGCAACCTTGCAGCGTTTGCGAGATATCGGCAACACGCTGATTGTGGTTGAACATGACGAGGACACCATGCGGGCAGCGGATTTTATCGTCGATGTCGGACCGGGAGCGGGCGTTCACGGCGGGGAGATTGTCTGCGCCGGCACACCTGCGGAGGTGATGGCTTGTGAAAACTCTATTACCGGCCAATATTTGTCTGGTAAACGAAAGATTCGGGTTCCGGCAGAGCGACGCCAGGGCAACGGGAATTTCCTCACGGTCAAAAAGGCACGGGAAAACAACTTAAAAAATGTGAATGTTAAAATTCCGCTCGGCACTTTCACCTGTGTTTCCGGTGTTTCCGGTTCCGGAAAATCCAGCCTGGTAAACGAAGTTCTGTTCAAGACACTTTCCGCCGCATTGAATGGTTCCCGGGCAAAACCAGGTAAATCGGACGGCATCGATGGTCTGGAATTCCTCGACAAAGTGATCGACATCGATCAGTCGCCCATTGGGCGGACGCCCCGTTCCAATCCGGCGACCTATACCGGCGTCTTTACCGACATCCGGGAGCTTTTTGCCCAGACTGCCGATGCCAAAATGCGCGGTTACAGCAGCAGTCGTTTTTCCTTTAATGTAAAGGGTGGCCGCTGTGAAGCCTGTGAGGGAGATGGAATCCTCAAAATCGAGATGCATTTCCTTCCAGATATCTTTGTTCCCTGCGAAGTCTGTAAAGGCAAACGCTACAACCGGGAAACGCTGGAAGTGAAATATAAAGGCAAGAACATTTACGATGTGTTAGATATGACGGTTGAAGAAGCCATGACCTTTTTTGACAGCATTCCTCGCATCAAGCGGAAGATCGAAACAATCTATGAAGTGGGGCTCGGTTATATCAAGTTGGGGCAGCCTGCCACAACTCTGTCGGGCGGTGAGGCGCAGCGTGTTAAGCTGGCGACCGAGCTTTCCCGCCGCAGCACCGGAAAGACCATCTATATTCTGGATGAACCGACGACCGGTCTGCATAGCTATGATGTGCAGAAACTCATTGATGTGCTGCAGAAACTGGTGGACGCCGGTAATACGGTGGTTGTCATTGAACACAATCTGGATGTGCTGAAAACGGCAGACTGGATCATCGACCTGGGACCGGAAGGTGGCGACCGCGGCGGCACCATTGTGGGAACCGGCACACCGGAGCAGTTGGCACAGATCCCCGAAAGCTACACCGGTAAATATCTGGCACCTTTGCTGAAAAAATAACCTGAAATCCGGCATAACAGAAAATCTGCTGTGCCGGATTTGTTTTTTGAAAAGAGAATGGTAAGATGAATTGATTTCATCGCGATAATGTGGTATAATGCGGGAGAAATCATGCAAATATGCTGTAAAATGAGGTGTACATCATGGTGCCCAAAAACTACAAAAGGACGAAACATACCTGTTATTATACCTATCTGGCAATGTCATCGGTTTTTAGTCTGCCGCCGATTTTGTTCTTGACATTCCGGGAAATGTATGGAATTTCCTATACACTGCTCGGTACACTGGTGCTGGTGAATTTCTGCACACAGCTTGCAATTGACCTTGTGTTTTCTTTCTTTACGAAATATTTTAACATAAAAAAAACCATCCGGGTAATGCCGCTCTTAACCGCAGCCGGCTTGCTGATTTATGCGTTGGTGCCGGCAATTTGGCCGCAGCATGCATATACCGGGCTTCTGATCGGCACCGTGGTTTTTTCGGTTGCAGCCGGTTTGTGTGAGGTGCTGCTCAGTCCGCTGGTTGCGGCACTCCCCTCTGACAATCCGGATCGGGATATGAGTATGCTTCATTCGCTGTACGCATATGGGGTTGTGACTGTTGTGATTGTGAGTACCATCTATCTTAATATTTTTGGGACAGAGAATTGGCTTTACCTCACTTTGTTCTGGGCAGCACTCCCGATTCTTTCTTCTGTACTGTATTGTATTTCTCCGATACCGGACATGGATATGACTCAGGGTCAGGCGGAAAATAGCCGTGGAAACAGGCGAAATATGGGCTTTGTACTTTGTGTAGCCTGCATCTTTTTTGGCAGTGCGGCGGAAAATGCCATGACAAACTGGATTTCTAGTTATATGGAAAATATCATACAGATTCCCAAAGCTGCCGGTGATGTACTGGGAATGGCGCTATTCGCTGTTTTGCTGGGGTTGGGCAGAACTTTGTATGCGAAATACGGAAAAAATATTTCCAATGTCCTGCTGGCCGGAATGATCGGGGCGGTGGTATGCTATCTTGTTGCGGGGTTATCCCCATATGGAGCCGTTTCGATGATTGCCTGCGTTTTTGCGGGATTCTGTACCTCTATGCTGTGGCCTGGAACCTTGATTTTTATGGAAGAAAAATTTCCAGCTTTGGGGGTTGCCGCTTATGCACTGATGGCAGCCGGCGGGGATTTGGGCGGTTCCGTTGCTCCGCAGCTGTTGGGTGCTGTTACTGATATGGTTTCAGAGAGTAGTTGGGCTGCGGAATTGGGCAGTACACTTTCTCTTTCGGCGGAACAGGTCGGAATGAAAACCGGGATGCTCTCTGCTGCCTTTTTCCCGATTCTGGGAACGGTTGTGCTTTTCATATTGAGAAAATATTTCGCAAATAGAAAGAAAATAGAAGCTTGAACTTTTGAATAATTTTAAAATAAAAGAGCAAAATGATTGACAGCGAGAGTATTTTGTGATATAGTAAAAGCAAGAAATTGATAAAGGAGAATGGTCAGTATGAAATATGTTTGCAGCATCTGCGGCTGGGAATATGATGAAGAAGCCGGTCTTCCGGATGAAGGCATTGAGCCCGGCACCAAATTTGAGGATCTTCCCGAAGATTTTGTCTGCCCCATGTGCGGTGTAGGCAAAGATCAGTTTGAAGTACAGTAAAAATTTCGGCGGGCGTTTTCGTCCGCCGGTTTTTGTGAAAGAAAGGATAATAATATGGCAGTGGAAAAAATTACGGACGGCATCTGGTCGGTAGGGATTCTCAATCCCAACCTGCGCGTGTTTGATATCGTGATGTCCACCGATTACGGCACTACTTACAACTCCTATTTGGTAAAGGGAACCGAAAAAATCGCATTGGTGGAATGCACCCATCTGAGCTATTTTGATCGTTATCTAGAACATATCCGGGAAGTCTGCGATCCTTCTGAGATTGATTATCTGGTTCTGAACCACAACGAGCCGGATCATTCGGGCGGCGTTGCAAAGTTGCTGGAAATCAATCCCAACCTGGAGATTGTTTGCTCACAGGCTGGTTCCATTTATATTAAGAATATTACAAACCGCACCGATCTGAAGCTGCGGGTGGTCAAGGATGGCGAAGAGATTTCTCTTGGCGGCAAAACGTTGAAATTCATCAATGCACCGTTCCTGCATTGGCCGGATTCGATGTTTACTTGGATTCCTGAAGATAAAACGCTCTTCTCCTGCGACTTCCTGGGGAGCCATTACTGCGAACCGTTCACCTTTGATTATCATATTACCTATCCGAAGGCATATGAAAAGGCGTTTAAAGGTTATTATGACGCGATTTTCGGGCCATTCCCCGCATATGTCCGCAAAGGGTTGGAAAAAATCCGCGATTTAGATATCCAATTCTGCTGCAACAGCCACGGACCGGTGCTGACCAAAGGCTGCCGGTTGGAATACACAATGGAGAAATACGCAGAGTGGTCTGCTCCGGTAGCAAAAACCCACAAATCGATCCCGGTGTTCTATTGCAGCGCTTACGGCAACACCCGCAAGCTGGCGGAAAAGATTGCAGAAGGTATCCGGCGTGCGCAGCCTGATGCATGTGTGGAAACTTTTGATGTGATCCATTACGAGATGAGTGAGCTGGCTGCCCGTCTGAATAGCTCGGATGCGTTTGCAGTTGGTTCTCCCACCCTGAACCGGGATGCGCTTCCGCCCATCTGGATCCTGCTGAGCCATGTGGATGCTGTTAACTGCGGTAAAAAGCCGGTTGCGCTGTTCGGTTCTTATGGTTGGAGTGGCGAAGCTGCCGGCAACCTGAAAGCCCGTATCGAAGGTCTCAAGATGAGCCTCTTTGAAGAGCCGTTTCGAGTTGTCTTTGTACCAAGTGAAGAGGATCTGAATAATGCAGAAGAATTTGGTTTCCGTTTCGGATCCAGCGTAAAATAAAGAAAATGCCTTCCTGTGAATTCACAGGAAGGCATTTTTATTTCGTATTTGTTGCAGATGTTAGTAAGATGGAATTTCAGCTGTTCATCAAGGTGAAATCTGTCCGCATTAATAACGATTGTCAAAGATGCGGGTAGATTTCTTTTCACTGCGCGGTAGTTCGCCGATGTCCACCGGTTTAGTGATTATGGTGAGTCCGACACGCGCCTTAAAGGTTTCCTGCATGTTTTGCCCGATTGCTTCCTTATCAACACCGGGTTCCGTTTCAAAAAACAGTGTCATAATATCACGGCCGTAGAGGTGGTCAATCATGACCTGATATTCCGAGCTGGCACCAGGAACCTCTTTCAGAACATCGTCGATCTGGCCGGGATAAATGTTGACGCCTTTTACCTTGACCATATCGTCGGTACGGCCGATCAGGGTGTCAATGCGGGGGAAATCCAGGCCGCATTTGCACTCACCGGGCAGGAACCGGGTGAGGTCATGGGTGCGGTAACGGATGAGCGGTGCGCCTTCTTTGTGGAGGGTGGTGATGACCAGCTCGCCAACAGTGCCATCCGGTACAATTTCGCCTGTATGGGGATCAATAATCTCAAAATAGACAAAATCGTCCCAGTAGTGCATGCCGCACTCATAGTTGCAGCTCATCGCGATACCAGGGCCGTAAATTTCGGTCAATCCATAAATGTCGTAGAGCTGAACGCCAAGCTCATTGGCGATGCGTTTGCGCATTTTTTCTCCCCAGCGTTCCGAACCGATCACGCCTTTTTTCAAATAAATCTGATCGTGCACGCCGCGTTTCGCAATTTCTTCTGCCAACAGCAGAGCATAGGAAGAGGTTGCACAGAGCACAGTGCTCTTCATATCCATCATCATTTTAATCTGTTTGTCGGTGTTGCCGGGGCCCATTGGGACGACCATGGCGCCCAGCAGTTCAGCGCCGGTCTGGAAACCGATGCCTGCCGTCCAGAGACCGTAGCCGGGAGTTACTTGGATGCGGTCGAGATTGGTGATGCCGGCAGTTTCGTAGCAGCGTTTGAACATAAACGCCCAGTCGGCGACATCTTTCCGGGTGTAGGGGATGATAATCGGGGTGCCAGTGGTGCCGGAGGAAGAGTGGATGCGGACAATTTCCTCATCCGGGACGGCCTGTAAGCCGAGCGGATAAGCTTCCCGAAGCTCTTCTTTGTTGGTAAAGGGAAGCTTTTCAAAATCTTCCTGCGACTGGATTGCGGAAATATCAATACCGGCATATTTTTTTTGGTAAAAGCCGCCGTCCAGGGCGGCGAGGCGGTTGAGCTGCTCTTTAATCAGAGTAAAAGCGGATTCTTTCATACGCATGATTTATTCCTCCTGTTCTGCGGCTTTTGCCCCGGCATAGAGGGCGCGGCGGTTCATTTCCAGAAATTTTTCGGGCAAACGGCGGGTGACGGCGCTTTCCAGCTCCTCTGGCGTGACGCCGAGCGCGCCGCTGGCGGCAGCTGCTCCGAGCAGCGCCACATTGGCGACCTTCTGGGAGCTGCATTGCTGACAAATACCGGCGGTATCCACTTCCACAACCTGTTCACAGTTTTGACGGAGATAGGCGAGCATTGCAGAAGCGTCGTAACTTTTTCCGCTCAGTGAAACAGTCACCGGTTGGACGGGGGTTGTGCTGACGACAACGGTACCGCCCTTTTTCAGATAGGGAAGAGTGCGGACCGCTTCGGCCGGTTCAAAGGCGATGAGCAGGTCGGCTGAACCAAGCGGCAGCAGTGGCGAGTGGGCGTCTTCTCCCACCCGGACATGGCTGACGACGCAGCCGCCGCGCTGTGCCATTCCGATGGTTTCGGCGGTGCGGACAAATTCGCCGCGTTCCATGGCGCACTGGGCAATCAGCTTGGAGGCAAGGACAGTGCCCTGTCCTCCCACACCAGCTAAAATACAGTTTTTCATATCAATATTCACTCCTATCATTCAGACAGAGGTTTTTCACAGGAAATGGAGAAGCAAAGCAGTCCATCTGTTTCTTTTTCGAAAACAGCACCCAATTTGCGGATTACCCGAAGGCTGGCAGTGTTTTCCGGCAGAGCTTCCAACAAGATGCGGCGCAGATGGAGCCGATGGGCCGCAAAACGGATCAGGCTGCGGCTGATTTCCAACGCATACCCTTTTCCATGAAAATCCCGATTTAGTACCCATCCCAGCTCATAACAATCTTCCTGCTCATATGGATGGAAGATCACATGTCCAGCAAGATGGCCACTTTCCTTTTCAATCACAGCATAGACAAGTGGAGAAGAAGTTAGCGCATATTTTTCCAGAAAAATACGAACCTTATCCGGAGAGAATGGCGGTTCCACAAACCGCATGACTGTTGGGTCGCTGAGGTATTCCTGTGCTGCAGGGAGATCTGTTTCTTGAAAATTGCGGAGAATCAGCCGTTCTGTTTCGAGCCGCATTATGTTCGTTTGATGGCGGAAACCGGGCAGACCTGCGCGCAGATCGAGCAGCCATAGCAGCTTCCATCGATGAGTGCTTTGCCATCCCGGATGGAAATGGCGGGGCATCCGAATTCCCTGATGCATTTTTTGCAGCCGATGCATTTGTCTGTGTCCACTCGGAAAGCCGGCGCAGGTTTCGTAACGGCGATGCAGGGAGACCGGAAGATGACTGCACGGACGCCGCTTCCCTCTGCCGCTTGCTTGACAGCGGCAACAGCAGCTTTGAGATCAAGCGGATCGGCAATTTCCACTGATTTCACGCCGATTGCCTTAAGAATAGCAGCGATGTCAATCTTTTCGCTGATTTCGCCCATCATGGTGCGGCCGGTGCCGGGATGCGGCTGATGGCCGGTCATGGCGGTAGTCGAGTTGTCGAGGACGATCAGCACGATATCCGTTTCATTGTAAACGGCATTGACAACACCGGTGATGCCGGAGGCGAAAAAGGTGGAATCTCCCACAAAGGCAAAATTTACCGTGTCAGGCTCCACCCGGTGGATGCCCTGTGCCATGGTAATGCCTGCCCCCATACAGAGACAGGTATCCACCATGTTGAGCGGGGCGGCATTTCCGAGGGTGTAGCAGCCGATATCTCCCGAAAAGACAGCTTTTTTGCCCTTCATCGCCTGCTTGACGGCGTAGAAGGAAGCGCGGTGCGGACATCCGGCGCAGAGGACCGGCGGCCGGATGGGAAGTTCGGGGGGCTGCGGTTTGTCAACCTGTTCTTCAGGAAGTCCCAGAAAATTCAATGCCGCTGCTTTGACCGATTCCACTGTGTTTTCGCCTGCCGGAGAGGTATCGCCGCTCAGTTTTCCGCGGATTTTAACGGAGAGGTGATGCTTGCCGCAAAGCCGGAGCAGTGCTCGCTCGATAACAGGGGAAAGCTCCTCGATCACCAATACTTCCTCCAGACCGTCCAAAAATTCCAGCGCCAGTTTTTCCGGGAACGGGTTGGTGGTTGCCGCACGGAATAACTTGCAGTCTGTATCGAGGGAAGAGAGTGCTTCTTGTAGATATGCAAAGCTGATGCCGCCGGCTGCGATCCCTTTTTTGCCGCTGCCGGAAACGGTGTTGCGGGAGTAGGCGGAGAAGTCATCGGCTAAAATTGGATCCCGCTTTGCAATTTTCAGATGATTTAAGTAACTTGTGCGGGGGAAGATTACCCATTTGGTATCATCCTTGATAAAACCCTCCGGTTTGATGGTGCGGCGTTCTTCTGAAACCTGGATGGAAGCGCAGCCGTGACAGACACGGGTGGTCGGCCGGAACAGAACCGGTGTCTGATATTTTTCGGAGTAATCAAAGGCTTCCCCAATCATTTCATATGCTTCTTCGGGAGAAACCGGATCAAAGACCGGCAGATTCGCGAATTCGGCGAACTGGCGAGTGTCCTGTTCGGTCTGTGAGGAGATTGGGCCGGGATCGTCGGCCGAAACGATGACCATTCCACCCTTTACGCCGATGTAAGCGAGGCTCATCAGCGGGTCAGACGCAACATTCAGACCCACCTGTTTCATGGTGACAAGGGCCCGCGCGCCGCTGATTGCAGCACCCGCCGCAACCTCCATCGCAGCCTTTTCGTTGACCGACCATTCTACATAAATATCACCGGGATTGCGTGCAGCCACCGTTTCAAGAATTTCTGTTGAAGGCGTCCCCGGATATCCGGCGACAACCGATACACCTGCCCGGATGGCGCCTAGCGCGATGGCTTGGTTGCCCATCAAAAGCTCTTCGTTCATATCCATCTTCCTTTCCAGAGTAACAAAAAAGCCTGTCCTTGTCCACATAGGACAAGGACAGGCGTAAACCTGCGGTACCACCTTGATTGGCCGGAAATCCGGTCCACTCTGCCGCGGCATTCACCGCGCGGCCTGATAACGCTGGCCACAGCGTCGCGAAATACTTTCTCTTTCCTTCGCGCCCTCAGGAGTCCATTTGTCTGCATCGTACCCGCCGGGCTTGCACTCTCCCCGATTCGCTGGACAGCCGTTTTGCAGTTTTACTTCTCCTTCAACGGTTTATTACTATGAAGTATAGCACGCTTGTTCCGGATTTGCAAGGTGAGAAACAAAACTTTGTGCAAAAAACAGAAGAAATCTTGCATATTCTGTGCAATATTTCGTGAATGACAGCAGATTTTACTGCTTAATCTGTTCCGCAAGCTGAATTCCGGCAGCTGTTGTTGCCAAACCGCCCATCGCGGTTTCACGCAGGGATGTGGGAAGCTGCCGTCCCACGCGGTTTAAAGCGTCCACTGTATCATCGAACGGGATGCGGCTGTGGATACCGGCAAGCGCGAGATCCGCCGCCGAAAGGGCATTGACTACCCCGCCGACATTCCGTTTGATGCAGGGGATTTCCACCAGTCCCGCAACCGGATCACAGACCAGTCCCAGCGAATTTTTGATGGCAATGGCAGCTGCGTCAAAGCTCTGTTCCGGACTTCCTCCCAAAAGCTCCACAACTGCCGCGGCGGCCATTGCCGAAGCAGAGCCGCACTCTGCCTGGCATCCTCCCTGCGCGCCGGCTAAACAGGCATGTTCTCCGATAATCTGCCCTACCAGGCCAGCGCAGAGCAGTGCGTTGATCTGCTTTTCACGATCAAGACCTTTGGAGGAGCTGACTGCCAGCACCGCAGCCGGGACAATGCCACAGGAACCGGCTGTTGGGCAAGCAACGATTTTTCCCATCGAAGCATTAATTTCGGAGCAGGAAAGAGCACAGGCTACCGCCAGCGAAACGGTTTCCCCCAAAAGAGAAGCGGAGCGGTACTGTTCGTATAAAAAAGCGTCCCCGCCTGTTAGACCGCTGACCGAACGAACCGGATTTTGCCGTGCCTCGGCGGCGGAAGTTTCCATAACAGTGAGCATCCGGTCAAATCGGTTCCGGATGACGGCTTCGGAGATGCCGTTTTGTTCCGTTTCGTGCCGGAGCGCAAAAGTACTCAGCAGTAGGCTGTCTTTACAACAGGCAGTAAGAATTTCAGAAGCGTTCATGGGTTCTCCTTTCCGGGCACATCGGATTCCTCAATGGGCAGCAGCAATTTTACGCGGGTAATGCCAGGAATGCAGCGGATAGCAGCGGTTAGATCCTGCCCGCAAAGGCTGTCCAGTTCAATATACATATGGGCGCTTTTGTCCTCCCGGGAACGGGTGACGCGCATGTCGCCGATGTTGATGTCCCGTTCAAACAGCAGGGTGGTAATATGAGAGAGCACACCGGGCGTATCCTGATGAGCTGTGATGATAATCGGACGTTCGCCGGTAAAGTTTACTTCCATCCCGTCGATTTCGCTGACTACAACTTGTCCGCCACCGATGGAAGATCCCATAATTTCAAAGGTTTCACCTCTACTGTCGGTAATCACAAAGCGTACTGTGTTGGGGTGAACATTTTCACCCAAATCAGTGGGGATAAATTCATAGGAGATCCCTTTTTCGGCCGCAATCTGAAAAGAATCCCGCAGCCGTTCGTCAGAGGGATTGAGGTTTAGCAAGCCGGCCAGCAGTGCTTTGTCGGTACCGTGGCCGCGATAGGTGGCGGCAAAAGAGCCGTGAAGGTACATCACCACCCGCCGGATGTCACCGCCGGCAAGTTTGTAAGCCATTTTCCCGAGCCGTGCGGCCCCCGCGGTGTGGGAACTGGAAGGACCGATCATAATCGGCCCCATAATATCAAAAAGAGAGGGAACAGGCATCGTAACATCCTTCCTTTCTGTATTTGTCACGCAGACATTATACCATATTTTTTTTCGGATTCCAATAGTATTTGCAAAATTATAAAAAACATGGTATTCTAATAAAAGAATCAAAAAATCTTACAGATTTTTTCAAGATTTGAAGTGTTCCGTTCGGAAGCTGCGTTTCCGTATATGAAGCGGTTCGAGAAAGGCGGTGATGACGGGCGAATGAAGGAAAAAGACTTTGAAGCATTTGTCAGACAATATGAAAAGCTCGTTTTTACCGTCTGCTTCCAGCTGGTAAAGGACTACGGTGAGGCACAGAATCTGACACAGGATACTTTCCTGTCCGCATACCGGCACATCGATACTTATCAGGGGGACAGTTACAAGCCGTGGCTGATCCGGATCGCTTCGAATAAGGCCAAGGATTTTCTTCGGTCGGCATATCACCGAAAGGTGGATACCACCGATGATCTGGAAGCGTTGCCGATGCAGTCAGAAAAATCGGCGGAACAAGAGACGGTTAGCCGGGACTCGGCAGCTCAGATTGAAAGGCTGATCCGGGAAATGGAAGAACCGTATCACAAGGTTTCGGTTTTGTATTTTCTGGAGGAAAAATCGGTGGAGGAAATTGCAGCTATTTTGGAGCGACCGCCCAAAACGGTGGAAACGCAGCTTTACCGGGCGCGGAAAAAGCTGCGGGCGCTCCTTGTAGAAAGGGGGATACTGGTATGAAGCTTTTTGATGAAGGTGGCCATCTGACCGACGAAGGACTGCGGGGTCTGACACTTTCGGAACTGGATGAGGAACAGCGGATGGAGGCTGCGGAGCATCTGGATTTCTGCGATAGATGTGTAGAACGTTATGCGCTTGCTTTAACTGATGAGACAATGCTGGAACCGGCTGTGCCAGCCGCACCGGTTGTGATGGATCGCATCCGTTTCCAAAAACGGAAGACGGTATTCGGAAAATTTGCACGGGTTGCTATTGCCGCTGCGATGGCGTTGGTTGTCTGGAACGGGATGTTGCTTTCCGGCAGCGGACTGCTGGCAAAATCCGCGTCGTGGGTGAACCATCTTCCCGATAGCGATTCCTCCTTTTCTCAAACGGTAAAAGGGTTTGGATGGCGGATGGATCAACTGATGAACGGGTTGAACAGTTGGCTGAACAGCGGTGTACAGGGACATCCGGAACACAATTCATAACGGGCGGAACACACAACTGGAAAGGATGATTTTTTGATGAAGAGTAAGGGGCTTGCGGTGATTTTTGGTTTCATGCCGGGAGCTGGGCACATGTATTTGGGCAAAATGAAACGCGGTATGACGCTGCTTTTGTTATTCTGGGGTTCGATGGGACTGGCAATGCTGCTGGGAATCGGCGCTTTGACAATTGCCATGCCGATCGTTTGGTTCTATGCATTTTTTGATAATCTAAACCTGATTTCGCTTACGCCTGAAGAACTGAAAGATGCGCCGGATCCGTTCTTTTTCGGTCTGCTGGAAGGAGTGGAAGTGAAAAAAATCAAGATTTTTCAAACCAAAAAT
Organism: uncultured Clostridia bacterium; assembly: GCA_944382875.1. Taxonomy (GTDB): domain Bacteria; phylum Bacillota; class Clostridia; order Oscillospirales; family Ruminococcaceae; genus Merdivicinus. The sequence goes on along the minus strand of CALWNQ010000011.1, from coordinate 59,052 downwards.
GTTGCACTGGGATGGGGCTGCATTATTTTGGGGATTATCATGCTGTATAATACGTTTGCCTCGTCGATTGTACAGTCGCTTTCAGCGTTGCTGGAACATTTTGGCATGTCAACAAGATGGCTCTGGTCTATTTATTACAATATCCCGCAGCTTGTAATTGCCATCCTGATTATCGGATTGGGCATCCATTTTATGCGGGGTGGGAAAAAGAAAGAAATTCCAGATGAGCTTCAGCCATATTCGGGCGAAGCGGATCCCAATCATTCAGTTGGAGGAATGTAACCATGGATTATCAGCAACCAAATGATGTTCAGCCGCAGCAGGAAAACACGGTTGAACAACCTGCGCTTCGCGAATTTAAAACCATTAAGCCTGTGAAACAAGTGAAGATACGTCGAGTGGGAACACTGACACTTGGCATATCACTGGTTACAACTGGAATCCTGCTGCTCTGTAATATGCTGATCCCTAATTTTCCGCTCCTTGCTTTTGTTAAGTTTGCTCCGCTTGTATTGGTGTTGACCGGATTGGAAATCCTATTGTATTCGTTCTTTGCAAAAGGGGAGAAACTGCGTTATGATTTTTTGAGCATGTTATTTTGCCTGCTGTTAATTGGAGGAAGTATCGGGCTTACTGTGATTCCAACCTTCGCACAAAATGCTATGCAGGCTCAGCAGATTGAATCCCAGATAGAAAGCCGAATTCATACCGATGTATATGAGGCGCTCAAGGGGGAAAGCATCCAGGATGTGTATATCAGTTTTTATCTCGATGAGGTTGCTTACCCTTGGACCGATGCTATTCCGGATGATCTGTCCTATCAGGATTTAAACGGCGCTTATCTGAGTTTGGATATTACATTAAATGGAAGCTATGACAGCCCAGAAGCCTTTGCAGAAGCAACGAGAAAGATACTTGATGAATTGGAACCGCTGCACCTACCGGAAGCTTCTTATTATGTTCAGGACAATGACTATACTTATCATGTTTCGTTGAATGGCTATTGGGAAAAAGACGCTTCGGTAGAGCAGCTCACGGATATGATAGATTCTTATCAATAAAAATAATAAAATACCTCTCTTTGCCGATTGGGGCGGAGAGGTATTTTTGTGTCAAAAAAATGTGAAAAAATTGAGAAAAAATGATTGTTAAGCTATAGACAAACGATGGCAAATACGTTATAATAAGGGTATCCTTATGATGGGGGAGTTTGCTTGCTCAGTTTTGTTACAGAACGCTCTGTTTGGGAACGCCTGCGGGAAGAAACCAGGCCGGTTGTCCTGTACGGAATGGGCGACGGAGCCTTGAAAATCCTGGATGCGTGCCGCCGATACGGTATAACGGTGCGGGGAATTTTTGTCAGCGATGATCATCTGCGCCGGCGCGATTTTGCAGAGTTTCCGCTCAAAAGCCTTACCGAACTGGAAGCAGAATTGGATGATTTTATTATTCTTCTCTGTTTTGCAGCATTTCGTGAGGATCTTCTTTCCAAAATTGAGGAGATTGGCAGAAAACACGAACTGCTCGCGCCGGATGTGCCGCTTTTTGGTGGTGATTTGTTCGATTGGAGCTATCTGCTTCACCATGAAGAGGAGATCAGTCGCGTAGAAAGCCTTTTGGCGGATGAGCAATCCAGAAAAGTTTACCATGCGGTCATCAATTTCAAGCTGAGCGGCAAGCCTGCATTGCTGCGGTCGGTGGAAACACCGCGCTCCGAAATGTACCGGCTGCTCAGAATCACTGGGCAGGAGGATTACTGCGATTTGGGCGGATACGACGGCGATACTGTTCTGGAGTTTCTCAACGAAACCGGCGGGAATTTTTCGTCGATCACCGTTCTGGAACCGGATGGGAAAAATTTTCGGAAATTGGAGCGGAATCTTTCTCCTCGGTCTCCGGAAAAAATCCGTATGATACAGGCCGCGAGCTGGGAAAAGGATGGGCTGTTATCTTTTCACAACTGTGCCGGACGAAACTCTTTTTTGGGGAAGGATGGCAAGGTTCAGGTTCCGGCTCGATCGTTAGACAGTCTGTATCGGGGAGGGCAAGTCAGTTTTATTAAGATGGATGTGGAAGGCGCTGAACGTGAAACATTGCTTGGCGGCGTGGAAATATTGCGACGGCAGGCGCCGAAGCTGCTCATATCTGCCTATCATCGAAGTGAGGATATTTTTTCGTTGCCGCTGCTGCTCAACCAGTTGCAGCCCAAATATCGCCTATATCTCAGGCACCAGCCTTACATCCCCGCGTGGGAAACCAATCTCTGTGCGACGATGTAAAGCGGGAAGGCCTTTTCATACGCCGTAAGGCGGTTTTACCCTTTTTCCTTTCCCTGGACGGGGATTTACATAGAAAATCCAACAAAAGGAGATCAGATCACATGGATATGCAAAATTTCGGTATTGAAGAAACCATGGGTACTGTGCTGACCGGATTTGCTGTCGTTTTTCTTGCGCTGATTATTCTGGTTGTAATTATCTGGTGCATTGGAAAGGTTATGGACAGCATGACTTCCAGAAAATCGGCTGCCTCCAGTGCACCTGCGGAAAAACCTGCTCCCGCTCCGAAGGCACCCGCTCCCAAAATTGTGGAGGTCGCTTCGGACGGTTTGAGTGACGAGGTGGTTGCCGCCATTACAGCTGCAATTACAGCGATTCTGGATGAAGAAGGCGACGGGAAATCCTATGTTGTCAGAAGCATCAAGCGCGTGCGGAAAAACCGTCGTGCGTGGGGCAAGGCCGGTGTCGAAGAAAATACACGGCCCTTTTAAGTAAAATTCACCATATAGAAAGGACTTGAAACAATGCTTGACATTTTTACCGGCAGTGTCAGAGACCTGTGGATGGAATCTGGTTTTATGAATTTTGACTGGCGCCAGATTGCCATGATCGTTGTTGCCTGCCTGCTTTTGTATCTTGCGATTGTCCGTCAGTTTGAGCCGCTGCTGCTGCTCCCAATTTCATTTGGTATGCTGCTTGCTAACCTTCCGCTGGCTGGCCTTGGCTCTTATGAAGAAGGCGGTTTGCTTTACTACCTCTACCAGGGTGTTAAAATGGGAATTTATCCGCCACTGATCTTCCTTGGTATCGGTACGATGACCGACTTTGGCCCGCTGATTGCGAACCCCCAGAGCTTCCTGCTCGGTGCTGCTGCGCAGGGTGGTATCTTCTTTACCTTTATCGGAGCAATCCTGTTGGGCTTTACCCCTCAGGAATCCGGTTCTATCGCCATCATCGGCGGTGCGGACGGTCCGACTGCTATCTATACTGCCGGCAAACTGCTTGCGGGCGGTAATGAACAGATGATTGGTTCGATTGCGGTTGCTGCGTATTCTTATATGGCTCTGGTTCCGCTGATCCAGCCGCCGATTATGAAGGCTTTGACCACCAAGAAAGAGCGTTCTGTCGTGATGGAACAGCTGCGCCCCGTTTCCCGTACCGAAAAAGTTGTGTTCCCGATTATTGTAACTTTGCTGGTGTCCTTCCTGGTTCCCTCTGCGGCTTCTCTGGTTGGTATGCTGATGCTGGGCAACCTGATGCGTGAATCCGGCGTTGTGGACCGTCTGGTCAAGACTGCTCAGAACGAACTGATGAATATCATCACCATCTTCCTGGGTGTTACTGTCGGCGCTACCACAACCTATGACGTCTTCCTCACCTGGGGTACCATCAAGATTGTCATCCTCGGTCTGGCGGCGTTCTGCCTGGGTACTGCTTGTGGCGTTCTGTTCGGTAAACTGATGTACATCTTTACCGGCGGTAAGGTAAACCCGCTGATCGGTTCTGCCGGTGTATCCGCTGTACCGATGGCTGCACGTGTTTCTCAGAAAGTCGGCGCTGAAACTGATCCCACCAACTTCCTGCTCATGCATGCGATGGGCCCGAACGTTGCGGGTGTAATCGGTTCTGCTGTTGCAGCAGGTGTTCTGATTTCCATTTTGGGCTGATTTTCTATGCGTCCCGAATATGCGGGGCGCATTTTTTATTAAAATTTGCGGTTTTTGGTTAAAAAGACCAGAAAAATCCTCCTGCTGTTATGCGATGCAGAGTATTGACTGCATAACAGTAGGAGGATTCAGTTGTAAAGAAGCTTTTTGTGATTACGCGAACTCTTCCGGTACCGGAAGAACGTTATTTTGTTCACAGGCATGCCAGCCGAGCAGGGCAATCCGAAAAGCGCGGTAGGCATCATCCAATGTGGGAGAGCCTTCCGATTTTCCTTCAATCATATCTATCAGGCAGAGAAGCTGCTGCCACATGTTTTTATAAATACTGGGGCTGTTAATAGTGTGATATTCACCTGTGTCGGAGCTGTACCAAGCAATCAGGGCGCCTTCTTCCCGGTCTTCATTGCGGTCTGCTTGCAGGACAATACGGATCCGTCCCTTATCTCCGATAAATTCTTTGAGGTTTTGTGCGGCAATGGATTCCGCCCACCCAGCCTCATAGATGACTGAAGCGCCGTTTTCCAGCTTCATGTTCAGAATTCCGTGATCAAAATGTCCTTGTGGTACCAGGTTGCCCACCCGGCTGCCGATTCCGCCCACCGATACAACTTTCATCCCGGTAAACCAACGCGCCACATCGATATAATGGACACCGCAGTCGACAAAAGGCGGACAATCTTCCATCAATCGGCCGTAGCGTGCCGGATTCATAATGTGATGATTCTGTATCATGCGAATCAGTCGAACATCTCCGATGGCTCCTTCACGGATCATCTCCCGCACTCGCTGGTATGTGCTGTTGTGGCGGAGAATATGGGCGATAAGCACTTTGCTTTTTGCAGCTTTTGCAAGCCGGTAAAACTCTTCCGCATCCGCTTCGTTTGCTTCAGTCATTGGCTTTTCGCAAAGAAGATGCTTTCCTGCTTGGATGCAGTCACGCAGAATTTGCAGATGAGAATTCGCATATGTTGCAGCGATAAAAATATCTACATCATTCCGATCAAGGTAGGGATGATAGTCGGTGTTGTATTCAGCAGCACCATATTTCCGGGCAAAAAGCTGTGCAGTATTCGGGTTAAAATCCACCACTGCGACAATACGAATTCCGTCACGGAAATAGATTTCCTCTATATGAGACTGTCCAATATGTCCGCATCCTACCAGAACAACACCGTATGTTCTTTCCACAAAAATCCCTCCAAGGCCGTTTGGCCGAAAACGATTCCATAATCCTGCTTCATTGTAACTGATTATGAATCAAAATGCAACACTTTTTTTCCAATTTGTGTACGATCTCTGTTTTTCTGCAATTTGATGAAAATTACTTTTGTATTGGCTGAAAATGTGGTATAATAATTGTAATTCAATGAAGAAGCATAAGCTCGGAGGTGGAGAATATGGAAAAACATATCATCCTTGTGGAGCATCCGCAGGTGGAACTACAGACATTTTATAAGGCCGTGCGGATGAATGAGAAATCTGATCCCGGCGATCTGGCTCAAATTAAAAAAATGCTGAAAGATGCGCTCACTATTGCCAAGCCAAAGGCCATTTATGGACTTGCTCAGGTGGAAAGCCGGGATGATACCGGGGCTGTGGTAGAAGGTGTGCGGTTCAAATCTGCGTTGGTCAGTCAAAATCTGGCGCATACCAACCGGATTGTGCCGTTTGTTGTGACCTGTGGCATGGAAGCGGAGGAGTGGTCCAAACAATATGCGGAGGATCCTCTCTATGAATTTTGGGCAGATGCCATTAAGCTGCAGCTGCTTAGTACAGCTCGGGTACAGTTGAATGAAGAAGTCCGGCGGCGTTATTTCCCAGAAGGCGATATTTCCGCAATGTCGCCCGGTTCGCTTCCGGCTTGGCCTTTACGGGAGCAGCGGCCGCTTTTTGAATTGCTGGGCGGTGTGACGCCGGATATCGGGGCGTATCTGACCGATTCTTGCCTGATTCTGCCGTCCAAATCCGGCTCCGGTTTCTTTTTTGCGCCGGAAAGCCATTATGAAAACTGCCGGTATTGTCCGCTGATCAAGTGTCCAAACCGGCGTGCACCGTTTGAACACGAACTGGAAGGAGTTCCCGATGATGAATGAAAGCAAGCGTCCCGCAAAAAAAGTAGCGGATTCCCGTACAGAACAAAATCATTTTGTCATGCCAGCACATATCAACGGCTATAACCGCTTGTTTGGCGGTCAACTGATGGAATGGATTGATATTGTGGCGGGGATTGTGGCGCGCCGTCACTGCGAATGCAATATCACGACTGTATCGATTGACAATCTGCAGTTCAAGGCTCCGGCTCATGTAAATGATTTGATTGTGCTGTTGGGGCAGGTTACCTATGTTGGCCGCACTTCTATGGAAGTTCGGGTACAAACCTTTGTGGAGGATATCCATGGGATGCGCAAGCTCATCAACCGCGCTTATTTGGTAATGGTGGCGATTGATGAAAATGAACGCCCGACCGAAGTTCCGGAAATTATTCCAGAAACAATGGAAGAACAGTTTGAATATGAATGTGCAGTGAAGCGTAATGCGATGCGGAAACAACGCATGAAAGAAGTGTTCTGACAAAAATTTCATAAGTTGTCAAAACGGAAAAATAACCGTGTTTTTGATGATTTTTTCCCGGAAAAGCGGCTGCTTTTTCGGGATTTCGTTTTCTTGACAAGGTTTGATTGTCCGTGCTATAATAGGACACAGACAGCATATTTGATGTGTGAATTGGGATTGTTAAATTCAATTTATATGAAAAGTGCACAAAAAATGAGCGTATTATCGTTTTGTGGGCTGCAGGGAAAGGATCGGTCAAATGATTACCAAAATTCGGAAACGGGATGGACGGGAAGTTCCTTTTAATATCGAGAAAATTGCCAACGCGATTTTCAAAGCCGCACAAAGCTGTGGTGGACGGGACTTTGAAACCGCCTTTGTCCTGGCTCAACAGGTGGCGCAGTATTTGGATGAGCAGCAGCTTACCGAGATTCCCACTGTCGAGGCGGTACAGGATGCCGTAGAAAAAATTCTGGTAAAGAATGGCCATGCTCGTACAGCAAAGGAGTATATCCTCTACCGGGCGGAGCGCAATCGTGTTCGGGAAATGGACACCAGGCTGATGCAGCTTTATGAGGATATGACCTTCCGTTCTGCGGCAGAGAACGATATTAAACGCGAAAACGCCAATATTGACGGCGACACTGCGATGGGCACCATGTTCCGTTATGGCTCTGAGGGGGCCAAACGGTTTAATGAGTTGTTTATCCTTTCTCCGGACCATGCGCGTGCTCATATCAATGGCGATATTCATATCCATGATATGGATTTTCTGACACTGACGACAACCTGCTGCCAGATTGGATTAAAAAAGCTGTTCAAGGGTGGTTTTTCCAATGCGCACGGGACAGTGCGGGAGCCGGAAACCATTACCAGCTATGCTGCATTGGCGCAGATTGCGCTGGAATGTAACCAGAACGACCAGCACGGCGGACAGAGTATCCCGAATTTCGACTATGATATGGCGGAAGGGGTAGCGAAAAGCTATGCCCGCGCTTATCAGGAGAATATCCAGAAAGCCTTGGAACTGTTAGGAAAACTGGATGGCCCTTATGTGATGCTTCCCCGGATAACAATGAATAGCATTGCCGATTACCAGGAGCAGGAAAAGGCATACCTGCTTTCTCATTCGGAACAATTTGGCATAACTGAGGAATTGGTGGATAAAGTGCAGAAATTTGCTGCCTCTCAGGCGATGGAGCAGACTGCCAATGAAACCTATCAGGCCATGGAAGCATTCTTACACAATATGAATCTGATAAACTCTCGTGCAGGCGCGCAAGTGCCGTTCTCTTCGATTAATTATGGAACGGATACTTCTCCGGAGGGAAGATTGGTGACGGCGTGTCTGCTGCGGGCAACCCGCGAGGGACTCGGGGATGGAAAAACCGCTAATTTCCCGGTGCAGATTTTTAAGGTAAAAGAAGGCGTCAACTACAACCCCGGCGATCCCAACTACGACCTGTTCCAGCTGGCGATGGAAGTTTCCGCCAAACGGCTCTTCCCGAATTTCTCGTTTCTGGATGCGCCGTTTAACCTTCAATATTACAAACCCGGCAATCCGGATACCGAGTGCGCCTATATGGGCTGCCGCACCCGTGTCATCGGGAATACCTTTGATCCGGAGCACGAGATTGTCACAGGACGGGGCAATCTGAGCTTTACTTCGATCAATCTGCCGCGGCTTGCGATTCGTGCAGCCGGCAATGTGGATGCCTTTTTTGAATCGCTGGACAAGATGGTGGATCTGGTGATTGAGCAGCTGCTGGAGCGCTTCCGCATCCAGGCGGTAAGACTGGCGCGCAACTATCCGTTCCTGATGGGGCAAGGTGTCTGGCTCGGTTCCGAGCAGCTCAAACCCAGCGATCCGGTGGGAGAAGTGCTCAAACAGGGAACCCTGACGGTTGGCTTTATCGGCCTTGCGGAAGCGCTCAAGGCGCTCATCGGTAAACATCACGGAGAAAGTGCGGAAGCGCAAAATCTCGGGCTGGAAATCATTGGTTTCATGCGCCGCCGCACGGATGAGGCATCCAAAGAATATGGTCTTAACTTCTCCTTGATTGGGACGCCTGCCGAAGGGCTTTCCGGACGTTTCGTCAAGATTGACCGCAAGCTTTACGGAGAAATTCCCGGCGTCACCGACCGGGAATATTACACCAACGCGTTTCATGTTCCGGTGTATTATGAGATTTCCGCATTCGAGAAAATCCGGCTGGAAGCGCCGTATCACGCGCTGACCAATGGCGGGCACATCACCTATATCGAGCTGGACGGCGATCCGCTGGAGAATCTGGACGCATTTGAACAGGTAATCCGCTGTATGAAGGAATCCGGTATCGGCTACGGTTCGGTGAACCATCCGGTTGACCGGGATCCGGTTTGCGGTTATAACGGCATCATCGGGGAGGAATGTCCCCAGTGCCACCGAAAAGAAACACTGGACGCGCCGTTTGAGCGGATTCGCCGCATCACCGGCTATCTGGTGGGGACGCTTGACCGCTTCAACGATGCTAAACGTGCCGAAGTGGAAGACCGTGTGAAGCACAGTGTGGGAAAAATGGAACAAATCTGATGGAAAGGGACGGTTTCGATGGAGGAGCAGCTCCGCATTGCGGGGATTATCCGGGAATCCATTGTGGATGGAAATGGGTTGCGATTTGTGGTGTTCGGGCAGGGGTGTCCGCATCACTGTCCCGGTTGCCACAATCCGCAGACACACGATTTTGCGGGGGGGAAGTTTGTTTCGATTGAGAGCCTGCTTCGGGAGATCGGACAAAATCCGCTGCTGCGGGGCGTAACCTTTTCGGGCGGCGAGCCGTTTGTGCAGCCGGAAGGATTTGCGGCATTGGCGCGCGGGATTCAAAAGCTGCCGGGGCATCTGGATATCACGGTGTATTCAGGGTATACCTATGAGCAGCTGTTGGAGCTTCCCGGTGCGGGAGAACTGCTCGATCTCTGCGATTATCTGATTGACGGACCGTTTCTTCGGGAGCAGCGGGATATCTCCCTCAAATTCCGCGGCAGCCGCAATCAGCGATTTATCGACCTGAATCAAACGCGGCGCGCCGGTCGGGTGGTTCTGGCGATGGAAAAAACATTGCCTGCGCGAAAACGGTATCAGACTGCATAAAAATAACCGGACAGGAAATCCTGCCCGGTTTTTGCTTTTAGATAACAAGGGTTCCATTTTCGTCAATCATTAAGATGAGGATTTGCTCTTCAGCACCGGTTTCCGTATTTACATAAACCAGTAAATCGGTGCCATCATCTGCGGTACAATGAAATTCATAGCAGAAACGTTCCTGCTGCCCATCAGACGGGATAATCGCTAAATTTGTTTTTTCAATGGTGAGAGCGGTACTGACCGATTCTGCCGCTTCTTCTTCCGAAAGAACCGGAGCAGGGATTTCGCGTTCCATGTTACTGGTAAGATAAGGCCGTGAATCGAACCCAAGGATGCCTCCATCATCCATGGCAACACTTACCTTAATCAAGTCGGTGTAGACAATGACCGAATCCTGGACACAGGCAAAATTTGCAGTGAGGATATTGTCTGCAATCTCGTAATAAGTGAGCTGCATGTCCGGGATTTTCAGCCAGTTGAGGTAATTCTCCGCTTTGGCAATGGCTTCTTCGGGGGTGATTTTGGTTTCAATAGGCTGGCGCGGATCGGTGAGATAGCTGAGATATCCGCCCTGTATTGTGATCGCGGCGGAGCGATTTTCAAAAGAAAAGGTGTAGGCGGGCATGTTGCTGTGTTCTTCCGATTCATTGGACATCATGCCGGAATCTACATTGAAGGCTGTTGCTGCTTTTTCCCGTGCCTGCGCAAGGGAAACTTCCGGCATATCGGTTAGACGGCGCGGTTCGATTTGCAAAAGACTGTCGGAGAAGGGACCGTCATAAATCAGGGTGGGGTAGGCGGTAAATCCTTCTTCAAATTCCGCCAAATCCTCTCCAATGGTGGGCGATGCATCTGCTTGAATATCGGACGCCATATTCTCCGCCTGATAAAGGCTCATTCGTCCGTTTCGGACTTCATCCTGGATGACAAGCATACTTTCTTCCAAAAGATTGGCATACTCTGAAAGCTTTTTCAGATTTTCCCGTTCTTCATCGGTAAGTTTTTCGCCATTTTCCGCTTTTTTAGCAAGAGAAACCGCATATTCGCCAACCTGAGCCAAGAATTTATAGGTATTTTCCAGGTTGTAACGGCTGGTTGGAATTTGGGACAATGCCACTTTTGCAGCCGAGGATTCCTTCCACAATTTGGCTGTTAAAGCATTCAGCTGTGCGGGTGTGCCGGCATAAATACCTTTTGTCAGTGCAGAAGAAATATTTTCGGTATAGGTGGTCAGATCTTCCATGGCGCGAAGATAAGATACTTCCAGTGCTGTTTTGTATTGTACAGCCACCTGCCAGCTTTGCCAGGCAAGTCCGCCAAATATCAATACAGAAGCGAGCAGAAAGGTAATCAGCCGCACACGGGTGCGGGTACTCCACATAAAAAATCCCCCTTTGTATGGTATACTGTTATTTTTTCCGCTTAAGGGAAAAATATACCATTCAAATGGGGAAGAAAACACCAGCGCCACCCTCTCCAACGGAAGGTGGCGCTACATCTCGCTATTCAAGATAAATTGTTCCTCCATTGCTTCTTCGTTACTTTTCTGCTTTGCCGTTCATCCTTGTTTGCTTGAAAATACTCACTTTTCATCAAACGGTGATTTCTGCAGGTTACTCTTTTCCAACCGGAAAATCTGCTCGGTCACATCAGATGAGGGACTGCATCCAAGAACGGATTTCATTTCATGGGACTCACTCCAATTTCAATTTGAAGAACTTTTCGGTGAATCATCAGCATCATTGTCAGAGGATATTTTCTCCGCAGGCTTTTATCTTCACTGGAAAAGCTTTTTTGAAAAAGGAATTTATTCCACTGGACTCACTCCTGTAAAATCATTTATTCCATCAGCCGCAGGCAAAACTCTGTTCGGCTCTGGTTCATTGGAATGTTATTCCATACAATACAGGGGTTTGTGCTATTTCATCGGACTCACTCCTGCAACATTGATAAACTTTATTTGATTCAAGAGAAACATCTCAAATCATTTTTCCCGCTATGGAATTCGTTCAATTCTTTGGCGGAAAAGAAACAACATTTGCAAAAGCGTGTTATTTCATTGGACTCACTCCTGTATAAAAATCCATTTCCTTCTGGTTTTCGCCTATTCGACCGATATTCTTAAATCCGTTCGATTCAGAATATCTACCGGAACAAACGATACAGGGGCATACTATTTCATTGGACTCACTCCTGTGAGAAAATTTTCTATTCAATTTTCAGCGCTTCATTATCAGAACCAGCGGATTATTTTAAATAGAAAATAATCAAACGGTGTTCGTAAAATACAGGTGAGGAAAGTCCTCTTAACTCATAGATGTCATATAGAATTGAGGTTCACGAAATCAATTTGGAAAGGAGTCTTTGTGGAACCTTTCTTCGATATCAAACGCAATTCAAAATTCTTTTAGAAATCTGTACGAAAAGGTTTTACGAATGTTTTCCGCTGATTCGGATAAAACAATTTTCAATACTGTCCATCGGAATCACCCTTTCTTGTTTCTTGAAGATCTTTGATTATCTTCTATGGCTATATAATAGCATATATTTCGTGCCTTGTCAACAGTTTTTTTGAAAAATGTGGAGAAAAAATAGTTTTTATATTCAAAACAGAGTGTTTACAAAATCCGCTTGACTTTGGATGTAAACTGCGGTACAATGAAAATACCGGCGTGTTCCAAGTTTGCCGGAAAACACAATCCGTTCCATCTGGAATGGGGTTTGGAGGATACCAATGGCAGAATTTTATGACGAGGCCAATCTGTATACCCTTGTAGACGAAGAAGGCGTGGAACAGACTTTTGAAATGCTGGATACGATGGAAGTGGACGGCAAGCAGTATTATGCGCTGATCCCGGTATACGATGATCCGGAGAAACAGCTGGAGTCCGATGGCGAGCTGGTTGTTCTGACTTCGGAAGAAGTAGACGGTGAAGAGATGCTGGCTTCCATTGATGACGATGAAGAGTATGAACGGATCGGCAATATGTTTATCGATCGTTTGAACAGCCTGTATGAAGACGAAGAGGATTCCGAGGAGTCCGAAGAAGAATAAGATCAAAGCAAAATCCCGGAAACCGAATGTTTCCGGGATTTTTTCTCAGGAGGTGTCAAAATGAAAAAGCCGAACATTTTGCTGATTCATGCCGATCAGTTGCGGGCGGACTGCCTTTCCCCTTATGGCAACAGGGATGTCAAAACACCGGCAATTGCTCGTCTTGCGGAGGAGGGGACTGTCTATGATCAGCATTATTGTGTTTACCCGGTTTGTACGCCGTCTCGTTATTCTTTATTGAGCGGACAATATGTTCATCAGCATCTCGGTTGGGGGAACCACTGTACTTATCCGTCTGGATTGCCCACTTTCCCCAAAATCCTGCGGGAAAATGGCTGGCAAACTGCGGCAGTCGGCAAGATGCACTTTACCCCGACCTATTTGGATATGGGATTTGACCGGATGACTCTTTCGGAGCAGGATGGTCCGGGCCGGTTTGACGACGACTATCATCGGGAACTGATGGAAAACGGACTGATCGATGACATCGACCTGATAGATCAACGTTCGGAATTTCGCGCCAAAGCGGATCCGGACTATTTTAAGAGCTTTGGAACACAGGTTTCCGACCTGCCGGAAGAATTCCATTCCACCAGCTGGATTACCCGACAGGCACTGCGGGAGCTGGAACGTTGGGATGGGGAGAACCCAGGTTTTTTGATGGTAGGATACATCAAGCCGCACCATCCGTTTGATCCGCCGCAGCGGTATGCGGACCTTTATCATCCGGAGGATCTGACATTGCTGCCCGGATTTTTGCCGGAGGTTCCAAAGCAGGATCTTGCGCTCTCACGCGGATATTTTGATAATACCACGCTGGATGAAGACAAGCTTCGCCGGATACTGGCTTATTATTACGCTGCGATTACTCAGATTGACGATGGGGTGGCGCAGATGCTGGACCTTCTCCGAAAAAAGGGGCTGTATGAAAACACTATGATCCTTTTTACCAGCGATCATGGGGATTATATGGGATTCCATCATATGGTGCTGAAAGGAAACCACATGTACGATCCGCTGATGCGGGTGCCGCTGATTATCCGAAAGCCTGACGAAAAAACTTGCGCTCATTCGGAGCTTCTGACCAGTAATATCGATGTTGCGGGAGAGATTCTGCGGGAATGCGGGCTGCCGCTCAGCCCGATGATGTCTTGCTGTCCGCTGGAAACAGGGCGGCAGTACGTATTAGCCGAACAGATGTATCTTTCTCCGGACAGCCGTTCTTATGCCTATATGATCCGAGACAAGCGATATAAGCTGCTGCTTGAAGGAGATATGTGGCATGGAATGCTGTTTGATTTGGAGGAGGATCCCGAAGAACTCCGGAACCGCTGGGAGGATCCGGCACTTGCCGATGTAAAAACAGGGCTTTTTACCTGTCTGTTGAACGGTGTGGCGTTTGAAGGCGGAGCCAGTATGAATCTGGATGAAGACGCGCCGGTGAATTGTCCGGAGAACCGACGGGATGATACACGCCGGGCTGAGATGGTTCGTTATCTTCATCAAAAATCCAAAGCGGGAAATCCCGGAGATATTTCCTGTACAACGTATTAAATGCAGTGCTTATTGGAAAAATGGCGGATTTTTGAAAAAATCCCTTGACAAAACAGGGCAAATTCGCTATAATAGGTGTCAGTGAAAACGTCTGCCTTGTTCGAGCAAGTACAGTCCATTTAAATCCGAACATTGATTTAAAAGGGAATCTTGGCTCCGTATGCGGGATGCAGACCTCCCGGCCGGTTCTTTGAGATCGGTTGGACGAAGGGAGCGCGATGTATATGGGCGGATACCCACCTGCTGAGAAGCGGGTTTATATCACTGTACGACGGCAAGGTGGAGGATTAACAAATCCCTGCTTGCAGGTGAATAAAATCCCTCGCTTGATGCGGGGGATTTTGTTATATTATAGAAATGAGGTTATGTATGGAAGATTGGCTCAGTCGGCAAAAGCTGCTGTTGGGAGAAGATGCCTGCCGGAAGCTTGCGGGTGCGAAAGTAGCTGTTATCGGATTGGGAGGAGTCGGCGGCGCCTGTGTCGAGGGGCTTTGCCGGGCAGGAGTTGGCTCTTTGCTTTTGATGGATCACGATACGGTGGATATTACAAATCTAAACCGTCAGCTTCTGGCAACCAGGCAGACAGTCGGGCAGCTCAAGGCGGAGGCGGCAAGGGAACGTGTTCTTTCCATCAATCCGGAATGCCGGGCGGAGGCGCTGCCTCTTTTTTATGGGGAGGATACGGCAGACAGGCTGTTTCAATTTGCGCCTGACTATGTGGCGGACTGCATTGATACAGTAACAGCGAAACTTCACCTGGCGGAAGAATGCCGGAAGCGCGGGATTCCGCTCCTGATGGCGCTGGGAACCGGCAACCGGATGGATCCGTCGGCTTTCCGGATTGGGAAGATTGAGGATACCGCCCACAACGGCGCTGGCTGCGGTCTTGCGCGGGTGATGCGCCGGGAACTGAAAAAACGCGGCATTGCGGAACAGGCGGTTTTGTACTCACTGGAACCGGCGGCCAAAACGGTGGTTGCAGGCGAGGGACGGTATGCGCCGGGGAGCCTTTCGGTCTGCCCGCCTGCTGCCGGATTCCTGATGGCATCTGAGATCATCCGCCGGTTGCTTGAAAAATAACAGGAAGGAGGATATGGGATGCTGACCTATCAGTTTGATACACAGCTGCTTATTGAGGGAAAGAACCTTTCGGAGGATGCAATCGAGGAATATCTGGAGAAAAACATCGAGGGGGACTGCCTCCTGGTTGTAGGAGATGAAGATGTTATCAAAATTCACTATCATACCGACACTCCGTGGAAAGTGCTGGAATACGGCGCTTCGCTGGGGGAAATTTACGATGTGGTTGTAGAAAATATGAAACGGCAGGCCGACGGTCTGAACGGATAAGGAGGAAATAACATGAAACAGTTAAAAATTGGCGGAAAATTTTCTGCTTCAGAGATTTCGCTTGGGTGCATGCGGATCAGCGGCATGGGGAAAAAGGAAGCGGAAAATCTGATTCGTACCGCGTTGGATTCTGGAATCGACTTTTTCGATCACGCTGACATCTATGGCGGTGGAAAATCGGAGGAAGTATTTGCTGAAGCGATTTCGGGGACACCTTCTCTCCGAGAAAAAATCTGCATCCAGAGCAAATGTGCCATTCACGATGGGATTTATGACTTTTCCAAAGAGCACATCCTGAAATCGGTAGAAGGAAGCCTGCGCCGCTTAAAAACCGATTATCTGGATGTGCTGCTGCTCCACCGCCCCGACACCCTGATGGAACCGGAAGAGGTTGCAGAGGCATTTACAGAGCTGCGGAAATCCGGGAAAGTGCGGTATTTTGGCGTCAGCAATCAGAAGCCGCTCCAGATGGAGCTGTTAAACCACAGTTTGGAAGACAAGCTGATCATCAATCAGCTGCAGCTTTCCCTCTGCCATACCGGGATGATCGATTCCGGACTGAATGTCAATATGCAGATCAATCCCGCGCGGGATCTTGACGGTTCGGTGCTGGAATACTGCCGCCTGAACAACATCACCATCCAGGCATGGTCGCCGTTCCAGTACGGCTTCTTTGAAGGCGTATTTATCGGCAGTGAGAAATATCCGGAGCTGAACAAAGTGTTGGACAGACTTGCGGAACAGTACAATGCTACTCCTTCCGCCATCGCGATTGCCTGGATTCTCCGGCATCCGGCCGGCATCCAGCCCATCATCGGCACCACCAACGCCAAACGGGTTCAGGAAATCTGCAAAGCATCCGAAATTAATCTGAGCCGGATGGAGTGGTACGAATTGTACAAGGCTGCAGGGAATCAACTGCCGTAAAATGAATAGAATAAAAAACTCCAGTTTCTATACAGAAACTGGAGTTTTTGTTCTTGTAAAATCAATATTCCGCCGAACCGGTGGTGCGGGGGAAGGGGAGAACGTCGCGGATGTTGGCTACACCGGTGAGGTACATGACCAGACGCTCGAATCCGAGGCCGAACCCGCAGTGTTTGGTCCCGCCATAGCGGCGCAGATCCAGATACCAGGAATAATCTTCGGGTTTCAGCTTGAAGTATTCCAGGCTCTCCATTAGCACATCCAGCCGTTCCTCACGCTGGCTGCCGCCAATCAGCTCGCCGATGCCGGGAACCAGCATATCCATAGCCGCAACCGTCTTGCCGTCATCATTTAAGCGCATATAGAACGCTTTGATTTCCCGGGGATAATCGGTGACAAAAACAGGTTTGTGGAAAATCTGCTCGGTCAGGTACCGCTCATGTTCCGTCTGCAAATCGCAGCCCCAGAACACCTTGTAGTCGAACTGATCGTTGTGCTCTTCCAGCATTTTGACCGCTTCGGTGTAGGTCACATGGGCAAAATCGGTATCTGCCAGAGCAGTGAGCCGCTCGATGAGCCCCTTGTCATAGAAATTGTTGAAGAAAGCCAGCTCATCGGGACAGTTGTCCAGCACATAACGGATGACAAACTGCACCATATCCTGCGCTACCCGCATATCGTCGTTCAGGTCAGCAAACGCCATTTCCGGCTCCACCATCCAGAACTCAGCAGCATGGCGGGCTGTAAAGGATTTTTCCGCGCGGAAAGTAGGACCGAAGGTGTAAACATTGCCCAGTGCCATTGCCATACACTCGGCTTCCAGCTGGCCGGAAACAGTGAGATTGGTGGCTTTGCCAAAGAAGTCCTGGGAGAAATCTACTTTGCCGTCTTCGGTGAGAGGCGGATTCTTGGGATCCAGTGTGGTCACCCGGAACATTTCACCGGCGCCTTCACAGTCCGAAGCGGTAATAAGAGGGGTGTGGACATAGGCGAAGCCATGTTCATTAAAGAATTTGTGAATTGCGTAAGCGCAAACCGAACGCACCCGGAAAACTGCTTCAAAGGTGTTGGTGCGGGGGCGGAGATGAGCGATAGTGCGCAGAAATTCCAACGAATGGCGCTTTTTCTGGAGCGGGTAATCGGGGGTGGAAGCACCCTCGAGCACGATCTCATTCGCATGAATTTCATACGGCTGTTTTGCCTGCGGAGTAAGAACAACTTCTCCTTTTACAACAATCGCGGAGCCGACATTATATTTGGTAACCTCTTTAAAATTGGAAACTATGGAATCTTCAAAGACAACTTGCAAATTTTTAAAGCTGCTGCCGTCGTTCAGTTCAATAAAGCCCAGAGATTTGGAATCACGAATCGTTTTTACCCAGCCGCATACTGTCACGGTTTGTCCGGCAAGATGCTGGAAATCCCGGTGCAGGGCGGCGATTTCGGTACGGATCATAATGATGACCTCCTCAATAAGAATACATATAAAATAATTGTACTCCTTTTTTTGGGGTTCGTCAATAGAAAAGCGGAAAAATCAATTTGTACGGAGTAGTGTTTCCACTTCTGCACAGGTGGGCAGGGCGGAGATGGAACCTTTTTTGGTGGTTGTAAGAGCACCGACCGCATTTGCAAAGCGGATAGCGCGGTCCAGTTCCTGTTCCGTCAGAGATCCCACTGTTTTTTCTGTCTGAGACAGGGCTGCCAGCAACCCGCCGGTAAAGGAATCACCTGCCGCGGTGGTATCCACCGCTTTGACCGGGAATCCCGGATGGCGGAGCCGCAGATGGCGGGTAAAGCTGATACTGCCGTTTTTGCCGAGGGTGATGAGCAGGAGTTTTGCCGGATATTCCCGCATCAGAAATTCGGCCGCTTGTTCCGGTTCTTCGATACCGGTGAGGAAGGCGGCTTCTTCCTCCGAGAGTTTCAGGATATCTGCCAGTCTCATGGCGGAAAGAACCTGCTGCTTCATTTCTTCCGTATCTCCCCAGAGATTGGGGCGCAGATTGGGATCAAAGACAGTACAGACGCCGCGCTTTTTGGCCTCCTCCATCAGGGAAAAGCTGGTGCGGCGGGAGGGACCTTCTGCCATCAGCACCGAGCTGCAGAAGAAGAAGCGGCAGTCATCCAGAACCGCGCAGTCCACCTCGGAAAAGCTGAGCATGGTATCCGCGCCGTTGTGGCGGTAAAAGCTGAACGAGCGGTCCCCGTCCGCATCCAGGTGGACAAAGGCGAGGGTGGTGGGGTATTCGGGGGAAAGGATCAGACGGTCGGAGTTGACGCCGTTTTTGTCCAGCGTTTCTTTGAGCGCGGTACCGAAGGCGTCCTTGCCGACCTTGCCAAGGAAAGCGGTTTTCGCGCCCATTTTGGCTGCGGCACAGGCCATATTGGCGGGACCGCCGCCCGGGTTCCGCTCAAAAATCGGGTTGCCGTTTTCGGAGATACCGACTGGCGTAAAGTCGATGAGCATTTCTCCCAACGAAAGAACATCAAACATGATAAAAAGCTCCTTTCTTACCGGTTTGTGTCAAAAACAGACAGGATAGCTTGCGCGGAATCGGCTGCTTCCGGATGCAGGCGGATATTTCCACCTTTCTGCGGCGGGAGCTCCCAGACAGCACAGATGGTGTCATTCGCTGCGTGCAGTTCCAGAACCTCCAGATCGGCAAGCAGGGTAAAGCACCGGTTATTTTCTTTGGGGAGTGCAAAAGAAGAACCGAGGACAGTCAGATTCTCGTCTTTGAGCGAAACAGCGCCAAACGGAAGCTCTATTTCCAGATTGCTGTTCGCAGAAATGTCCAGCATCCAGGCGCTGTCTTCCGGCAGTGGGATGGGCTGCGAAAAATCAGTGAAGTGCTCCAGCTTCCGGCGGAAGGTTTCCAGTTCCTTTACATAAGGCGCCCGCAGACGCAGGCCATTTTCGGTTTGTACCAATGAAAATTCGGCGGGGATAGACATCATGCCGGTATAGGGCTTATTTCGATTGGGGAGGCGGAACCAGGCAACGGAAATGACTCGCCCCTCTGTGCCGCTGAATGTCTGGGCGGCATAGGGGATCCGGCTGCCGGTTTCAGCGTAGGCGCAGAGCCGCCCGCTTTCCGGTGTGAACCGGTAGCCGTCAAAGTCACCGATGAAGTAATAACCGTCGGCTGCCCAGAATACCCATCGGGTTTCGCCACTGCCTTCAACGGGAAGACAGAACAGGTCGGGACATTCCCAGCTTTCCTCCAAAGTCAGCTGCTGGCTGAGCGTCCATTTCCGGAGGTCCGGTGAACGGAAAACGGCGAAGTCATGCCCGTCCAGATACAGCACCATAATGTAGGAAGAAGATGCTTCGTGCCAGAATACTTTGGGATCTCGGTTTTCTCCCGCAATGTGCCCCACAGCGGTGATGCCGGTTTTTTCCATGGCACAGTCGAGTTCCGGAGCTGCGGCATTCGGGCGAAGGACAGCAATTCGCTGGGTAAACGGAACACCGGCCGACCAGTCGTTTTTATCCCCTGCGGCGGTGTAGAAGAAGGCGAGACTACCTTTTCCGAATCCAAGGGAACCTTTCCGGTCAGTGACAGCGCTGCCCGAATACATTGTGCCGGTCTCATCCGGAAAAAGCGCGGTGTCGAGCTGCTGCCAGCGGATGAGGTCGCGGCTGACCGCGTGTCCCCACTGCATATTGTTCCACTCTACATCATAGGGATTGTATTGAAAGAACATGTGCCAGACGCCATCCCGGAAAATCAAGCCATTCGGATCGTTGTTCCAGCCGCGGTCGGTTGTAAAATGAAGCTGCGGCCGGGAACAGCTTTCCCGTTTGGGTGGATGGGAAGAAAATTGCAGGTTACCAAACCAGTCTGCCGGTGCGTCTGTATCGAAAAACAGGCTGCTGCCTGCATAGGCAGAAACATCCAGCGGCGCATACCAATCCGCTTTTCCGGGGCGAAGCTGCATTTCCTGCCAAATGGTGCCATCTTCGGTTCGGATACGGAGCCGTTTCAGCTCACCGCTCAGGCAGACAGGGATCCAAAGGTAGATTTTCTTTTCAGCAATAGGAGGGACGGTCAGTTTATACACATACATAACGGGAGCACCTCACAATCAAACTTTGTTTCATCATAGCACAGCCATTTCGTTCTGTCAATTCTTGCAAAATGAAAAATCCCCCGCATTTTCATGCAGGGGATTCTGTTCAGATCCAAGCGCCGGAGACATCAACCTGATAACCGTCTGGAGTGACGGTGTTAGCCGCCATTGCGCCGCTTTGATAGAAGTAATACCATTTTCCGCGGATGAGCTGCCAGCCGTTGGAAACCATGGCACCGGAGCCGTTCATCCAGTACCAGGTGTCGCCGTCTTTCACCCAGTCAACCGCCATGCCGCCCCAGTCGCGCAGATAGTACCATTTGCCATCCAGATACTGCCAACCGGTAGCCATACCACCCCAATCCTTGAGATAGTACCACACACCATCGAGCTTCTGCCAGCCGGTGGCCATACCGCCCCAGTCTTTGAGGTAGTACCAGACACCGTCGAGCTTTTGCCAGCCAGTAGCCATTTTTCCGTCCTGGCCGAACCAGTAATAAGTGTTGTCAATCAGCTGCCAGCCGGTTGCGGCTTTGCCGTTGATGAGGAACTCCCACGTACCGTTTCCATACAATGTCCAGGAACCTTTTTTATCCTGGGAAGAATACTGTTTGACTACAGTGTTTCCATCCGGTTTATCCGAAGGCTGTTCTGGTTCGGAGGAAGACGCATATGTCTTTTTATACAGATCTTCCAATCCGGAAACCGAGTACAGGAACTTATAGCGGAAATGAACTTCACCGGTAATTTCCGGGATCTGTGCGTTGAGTGCCAACTGATCCTCAATGGCTTTGATGCCGTACCAGGGACTGGATGCGCTGGAATTTCCGGCTTTGTAGTCTGCCATGCCGATATAAAGTTCGACATCGGTGCCTTTTACCACATCCGCCCACCAGTATGCCAGCGTTTTATAATCTGCCAGACTGTGACCGATCTCCCAGTAAATCTGTGGGCAAATGTAATCCAGCCAACCTTCTTTTACCCATTTGCGAGTGTCAGCGTAATGCGAGAAGTAGGTCTGATTGCCGTTGGTGTTGGAACCACCGGTCATGCTGGAGCTGTTGGCCCAGATGCCAAACGGGCTGACGCCAAATGAAATATCCGGATCCAGTTTGTGCAGGGTAGAATCCAGCTCCTGAATCAGGAGGTTGACGTTATTGCGCCGCCAATCATCGATGTTAGAAAAACCGGCACCATATTTTGCATAGGTATCTGCATCGTCAAAATTGGTGCCCGGATAGAAGTAGTCATCCAGGTGGATGCCATCCACATCGTAGTTTTGCACGATTTCTGCGGCACCATTTACAACAAGCTGCCGGACTTCGGGGATACCGGGATCAAGATAGTAGTTGCCGTCCGAGTGTTTGACAACCCATTCCGGGTGAAGCAGGGCAGGATTGTCTGCCGAAAGGGAGTTGTAGTCGGAAGCGCCGGAACGGGTAACACGGTAGGGATTGATCCAAGCGTGAAGTTCCAGTCCGCGTTTATGCGCTTCTGCTACCCAGTACTCCAGCGGGTCAAAGTTGCCGGAGGGGGCAGTTCCCTGAGAGCCGGTAAGATATTTGCTCCAGGGGAAAATATCGGAATCGTACAGAGCATCGCCTGAGGGACGCACCTGCAAAATAACCGCGGTCATGCCGAGTTCAACACAGTTGTCGAGAATTTCATTTGCTTCCGCTTTCAGTTTAGCGGGATCGGTTGTGGCGGAAGAAGGATAATCCAGATTGTAGATTGTGGATACCCAAACCGCGCGGAAGTCCTTTTTTTGTGTGTTTGCCGCGGAGGCGGGCAGCGCGAATACCGAAAGGGCGACAGCGAGCGTCAGTACCCATGCACACAGTGTTTTTAAATGTTTCATAGCAGCACCTTTCCTTTGCCTCAAAGATTGCACCAAAAAGTATAGCAGAAAAACTGCCCCAAATCAAGCGGCGCTTTTTTCCAATCATATATTCAGTAGCGAAAATACAAGCTTTTGTTGCAAATTCTTCTTGATTTTATTAAAAAAAGACAGTATACTGTTTCTTAGCACCCTGGCCGTTTATCGGACAGGGAAATTTCATTTGAAAGGGAATCGTAATATATGACAAACTTTTTGATCCGGCATCTGGTAAAAGATTATCCCAATACTTCCAATCCGGAAGTGCGGAGCAGCTATGGGCGGATGGCTGGTCTGGTGGGGATCTTTTGCAATGTTCTGTTGGGCGGCGGGAAGATGCTGGCAGGTTTGCTCTTCCAAAGCATTTCTGTACTGGCAGATGGTATCAACAACCTGTCCGATGCAACTTCTTCGGCTGTAACGCTCATCTGTTTCAAAATGTCCTCCCGTCCCGCCGATAAAGAGCATCCATTCGGCCATGCAAGGATGGAGTATGTGTCTGGACTGGTTGTAGCAATGCTGATTGTAATGGTCAGTTTTAACCTGATCAGCTCTTCGTTTGACAAGATCCTGCATCCGGAACAAACGCCGTTCAGCTGGATTTCGGTGGGAGTGCTGATTGCTTCGATTTTGGTGAAATTCTGGATGATGCTGTTTAACCACAAGGTGGGAAAAATCATCGATTCGACTGCGCTGGAAGCTACCGCGATGGACAGCCGCAACGACGTGATCGCTACATCGGCTGTTTTAATTTCGGTGCTGATTGCAAAGTGGAGTGGCCTGCGGCTGGATGGCTGGATGGGTATGGCGATTGCATTGTTTATCCTCTGGTCTGGCATCAACCTGATTCGGGATACATTGAGCCCTCTTTTAGGGGAAGCGCCCGATCGCGACCTGGTGAAAAAAACGATGAAAAAGCTCCGTTCTTATGAAGGCGTGCTGGGGATTCACGACCTGATGGTGCATGATTACGGCCCGGGAAGATGCTTTGCTTCCGTTCATGTGGAGGTAGACGCCAATCGGGATGTGATGGAAAGCCATGACCTTTGTGATAATATTGAGCGGGATTTTGCAGCGGGCGGCATGAATCTGATCGTCCATATGGACCCCATCATTACCGACGACCCGGAGCTGAATGAGCTTCGAGAAAAGGTTGTACGGATTGTTTCCGGGCTGGGAAAAGGTATCTCGATGCACGATTTCCGGATGGTGCGCGGCTATTCTCATACCAATGTGATTTTTGACATTGTGGTACCGTCCAGCTGCAAACGGAGCGCGGATTCCCTGCGGGAGGAAATCCAGGAGAAGGTGCAGGCTGCTGCGCCGGAAAAACAGTACTATACAGTGGTTAATGTCGATCGCAACTATACAGATTTAGGCTGAGAGGGGGCGCTTTATGGGCAGAAGAGGTCTTGTCTTGGCGGGCGGCGGTTCGCGTGGGGCATACCAAATCGGAGTATGGAAAGCATTCCGGGAGCTTGACATAGAGTTTTCCGTGATTACTGGCTCATCCGTTGGGGCTTTGAATGGTATTCTGATGATTCAGGGGGATTATCAAGCAGCAGAAGAACTGTGGCTTTCGCTCTATACCGGGGACATTGTGAATTTTCCTGATTTTCCGCGTGAAGTGGACTATACCCGGAACGGCTGGGAAGCGGATGTCTGGATTCCGTTTATCCGGAGAGCGATGGCTTCGGAGGGTGCGGACTTTACGCCACTGGAAGCCCTGATGCGCCGGTATGTAGAGGAGAAGAAAGTGCGGGAATCTGGGATTGCGTTTGGACTTGTCACGGTGGAATACCCTTCCATGAAACCGCTGGAGGTTTCGCTTGAGGAAATCCCGGAGGGAAAGCTCTGCGATTATCTGGCTGCGTCGGCGGCTTGTTTTCCTGCTTTCCGCAGCAAGGAGATTGATGGCAGCCGCTTTATCGACGGCGGTTATCACGACAACCAACCGGTCAACCTGGCTGCACGGCTTGGTGCGGAGGAGGTGCTGGCTGTTTCACTGGATGGGATCGGACTGGAAAAAAAGGCCAAGAATCGGACAATGAAGGTCAAAATCATCAGCAGTTACTGGGATCTGGGACCGTTTTTGTGGTTCGAGCCGGGGCTTTCCCGCCGGAATATGAAGTTGGGCTATTTGGATGCGATGAAACTATATGGCCGGTATGAAGGCTGGGCATATGCTTTTGTTCCGGGGAGTAGGTCTGCGCTGACCGATGACTTTGGACAGAAGCTGGTTGCCTTTTATGAAAAAAGCCGGGTACATTCCTTTGAGGGGAAAATGGGGGTACTTGCCGCCGAGAAAGCAGCTTGGTTCCGGATCCGGCGGATTCTATCTAAAAAACGCGGAAATCTGCGGGAAAACAGCGAGCAGTTTCTGGCAGCATGTGAAATCGCGGGGGAATACCTGCATGTGAGTCCATTGGAAGTTTATTCGACTGAGAGCTTTTTGCAGGAATGCGCGGCGTGCTGGCGCAAAATGGAGGATACCGAGGAACATCCGAGCGGCTGGCAGGCGATCCGCAGCTGTCTGGAGCTGTTTTACCGGGCAGAAAAGACAGAAGAACTGGATGGGGATTTCTGGCAGCAGGCGATTTTGACACCGGAAGCGATGATGACAGCAGCTGTTCTCTGTTTCTGCGGGCAATAAAAAACAGGGGCATCTTTACAGATGCCCCTGTTTGCATTTCATTAGTCGAGAAGGGAGAGGGTGATTTCGTATTTGCTGTCGGTGGCGTGTTTTTCAGGTGCTTCGGTTTTGTATTTCTGGACGCTCGCCGCAGATTTCTGAACCGGTTGGAGGGTACCGGCTCCTGCCACACATCCGCCGGGGCATCCCATGCCCTCGAGCAGATAGCCGTTGTATTTGCCGGCTTTTGCCATGAGCAGCATTTTTTTACATTCGTGCAGTCCCTGTGCCGACTGGATTTTAACTTCCCTTGTGGGGTCCATCTGGTGAATGGCGTCGGCAACAGCCTGCGCCACACCGCCGCTGACGGCAAAGCCGCGTCCCGCTGCGGTGGCTTCTTCCAACGGATTGGAGGATTCGATTTCGTCGAACTTTACATCCTTAGCCTCAAACATTCCCATCAGCTCTTCAAAGGTCAGAACGAAATCAACATCAGAGCGGATGGATCGGCGGGAAGCTTCCAGCTTTTTGGCCGAACACGGACCGATAAACGCAACCTTGCAGTTCTTGTGTTCTTTTTTCATCAGGCGGGCAGTCAATACCATGGGTGTCAGAGCCATCGAGATATAGGGAGCCAGCTCTGGGAAGAGCTTTTTAGCCATAACCGACCAGGATGGGCAGCAGGAAGTTGCCATAAACGGCTGATTGTTGGGGACTTCCCGCATAAAGTCTTTGGCCTCTTCGATGGTGCAAAGGTCGGCGCCGATGGCAACTTCCACCACATCATCAAATCCCAGTTTTTTCATGGCACCTTTGAGCTTTTCGGGCGTCATTTTGGGACCAAACTGACCGACAAAGGCGGGAGCGACAATGGCGATCACGCGGTCTCCTTTTTTAATGGAATGGATCAACTGGAAAATCTGTCCTTTGTCGGAGATAGCCCCAAACGGGCAGTTGACGATGCACATGCCGCAGGACACGCATTTGTCATAGTTGATGGTGGCGCGTCCCAGCTCGTCCGAACCGATGGCATCCATGCCGCAGGCTTTGGCGCAGGGGCGTTCCATCTTGAGGATGGCACCGTAAGGGCAGACATCCTTGCACCGACCGCATTTGATGCACTTGGACTGGTCAATCACCGAACGGCCATGCTGGATGGAAACTGCACCCTTGGGACAGACTTCCACACAGGGATGAGCAAGACAGCCCTGGCAGCAGTCAGTAACTCGATAGGATTTTTCGGGGCAGACATTGCAGGCAAATTTGATGATGTTGACCAGTGGCGGATCATAGTATTTTTCAGCGATGGCACTTTCAACAATCCCTTCCGAAACAGGGGCATGCTCGTCCATAGGGCGGAGCGGCAGACCAATGGCAAGACGGAGCCGTTCGCCAACAATGGCGCGCTCCAGAAAAATACTGTCGCGGTAGGTGGAAACTTCTCCGGGAACAATTTTGTAGGGCAGCTCTTCAATGCGGGAATAATCGCCGCCTTCGTAGGCGAGCCTTGCTACTTCGGTGAATACTTTGCGGCGAATGTCTGTGACGGATGAGTAGATTCCTCTCATTCCTGATCCTCCTGTATTGTGGGTTTCCCGGAAAAACTGTTTCACTAGCGGAACAATTTTCCGGATCTGTCTGTATTATACCATGAAAAACGCGAATTCTTCAAGTGGAAAAGTAAAAAATTCTCATTCTTCCTGTGGACATTTCAACACCGGTTGAAACCGGATATTTTGGGCTTTTTGCTTGTTTTGTGAAATGTACAGCAAAATCATAATTTAGCCAATTAAAATTTCTTGCAGAACATTCTTGACGAAAGGATGCGTATCCGGTATAATATTACTGTTAATTTTTTTGAGAAAGAGGGATTTGCAATGATTAAAGCTGCAATCGTTGGATATGGTAACATTGGGCGTTATGTACTGGAAGCAATCGAAGCTTCGGGCGATATGAAATGTGTCGGTATTGTCCGTCGCAATCCGGATGGGGAACAGCCGGCTGAACTGGCTGGGTATGAAGTGAAATCTGCCCTTTCCGCTCTGTCGAAAAAACCGGATGTCGCCATTCTGGCAACTCCCACCCGTTCGGTGGAAAAATACGCGCTGGAAGCTCTGGCTCTTGGGATTTCCACTGTGGACAGCTTTGACATTCATACTTCTATTTGGGATCTGCGCACTACTTTGGACAAAGCAGCCAAAGAAACAGGTGCTGTTTCCATTATTTCCGCCGGTTGGGATCCAGGCTCCGATTCGGTAATCCGAACACTGCTGCAGGCTTGCGCACCCAAAGGCCTGACCTACACCAACTTTGGCCCCGGTATGAGCATGGGGCACACCGTTGCTGTCAAAGCAATCGAGGGCGTCAAGGGCGCATTGTCCATGACTATTCCGCT
The DNA here is from genome assembly GCA_944382875.1 of uncultured Clostridia bacterium. Lineage (GTDB taxonomy): Bacteria > Bacillota > Clostridia > Oscillospirales > Ruminococcaceae > Merdivicinus. Next base: position 31,563 of record CALWNQ010000011.1, on the reverse strand, counting down.
GGGCACTTCGATCCACCGCCGTATGGTTTATGTGGAACTGAAAGACGGTTATACACTGGAAGAAGTTGCTGCCAAAATCAAGGCGGATCCCTATTTTGCGAGCGATGAAACTCATGTTGTCCAGGTGGAAGACGTAAACGAAGTTATCGACATGGGACACGGTGTCAACCTTACTCGCAAAGGTGTTTCCGGCAAAACCCAGAATCAGCTTTTCGAGTTTGATATGAAGATCAACAACCCTGCTCTGACCGGACAGGTCCTGGTTTCGGCTGCCCGTGCGGCACTTCGTCAGCAGCCGGGCGCATATACACTGCCTGAAATTCCAGTGATGGATCTGCTCGAAGGCGATCGCGAAACTTTGATCCGGCATCTGGTATAAAAATGGCGGGTTTTATCTTGATTTTCCATAGAAAACTCAAAAATATCGCTGGTTGTGGTGTTTTTTGAAAAAACACTTGCAAAAACAGACAAAGTATGGTATCATATGATAGATATTGTTCCGCCTGTCGTTTCGGCAGGTGGGGATTAATGTTCCATTACATTAAGGCGGACAGTCCTCTGCACGGGAAGGCCCCGCATGCACGAATGTCTGAAAACCAGGAGGAAATAACATGGATGCTTTGAAACTCATCAGCCAGTCCAGCATGAAAGCTGACAAACCCGAAATCGCGATCGGCGACTATGTCAAGGTCGGCGTTAAGATCCGCGAAGGAGACAAGGAAAGAGTACAGACCTTCGAAGGCACCGTTATCGCACAGAAGCACGGCGGCATCTCCGAAACCTTTACCGTTCGCCGCGTTGCTTACGGCTGCGGTGTAGAGCGTGTATTCCCCATTCACTCTCCCAACGTTGTGAACGTGGAAGTTCTCCGTCATGGCCGTGTACGCAGAGCGAAACTCTACTACCTGCGCGACAGAGTCGGCAAGGCTGCCAGAATCAAAGAGAAAATCTAACAAAACCAGCAGTGCGGAAAGGGACGGTAAACCGTCCCTTTTTGTGCTATACAGAGAATTTTAGAAAGGCGGGCGGGAATTATGGCGGAGCAGTATCCGCATCATACCGATGACGAAATTGATCGGATTCTTTCGGATTTTGAAGCCATGCAGCAGAACGCTGCGGTACCGGCCGCTGCAATTCCGGAACCGGAGGAGCCGACAAACTGGAAACGGCAGATTTTTGAGTGGGTGCGCTCACTTGTGATTGCCGGTTTGCTTGCAGCATTGATGTTTGGGGCGGTGATTCGCTTTGTGATGGTAGATGGAAATTCCATGTCACCTACTCTGCACGACGGCGACCGGATGATTATGTATACGCTTTTTTACCATCCGGAAAACGGGGATATTGTCATTTTATCAGACAAAACCGGTTTGGATCTTCCGCTGGTGAAGCGGGTGATCGCAACCGCGGGCCAGACTGTCAGCCTTTCGACTGACGGGGTGGTTTTTGTGGATGAACAGCCGCTTGATGAACCGTACATCGCGGAAGAATGGAACGATCCGGGCGATCTGACCTATCCGCTGACTGTTCCGGAGGGAAAAATATTTGTCCTTGGGGACAACCGCAATCATTCTACTGATAGCCGCTCTGCCCAGATCGGGCTGGTGGATGAAAAAGAGGTTTTAGGAAAAGTGATATTCCGGTTCTGGCCTTTGGATCGAATCGGGCTGACAGAATAATTGTAAAGGAGAACACTATGAGTGAGGAAGTAAAGGAACTCCCGGAAAAGGAGCCGTTCAATTTAAAGAAAGAGCTCTGGGAATGGGCAAAAGCCATTCTGGTTGCCGGTGTGATCGTGTTTATTATCTTTCATTTTATTATCCAGGTGGTTACAGTCAAAGGAGAGTCGATGCTTCCCACACTGGAAGAAGGTGACCGGCTCATTATCTCGGATCTGTTTTACACGCCATCGTATGGCGATATTGTCATCCTTTCAGAAAATACCGGGTTGGATGAGGCGTTGGTCAAGCGGATTATTGCGACCGAGGGACAGACAATCGATATTGGGGAAAACGGGGAAGTGCTAATTAATGGCAAGCAAATAGCAGAGCCATATATTGCAGAAATTATCGATGACAGCCATCACGGAGATCAGACTTATCCGCTGACTGTTCCGGAGGGCGAAGTGTTTGTAATGGGAGATAACCGAAATCATTCCACAGATAGCCGCTTTTCGGATGTAGGATTGGTAGATGAGGATGAAATCCTTGGACGGGTGCTGTTCCGGCTGCTTCCACTCAGCAAGATTGGACCGGTGGACTAAGGAGGAATTATGGCAGATATTCCGAATATTCAATGGTTTCCGGGCCATATGGCCAAAACGCGCCGGCTCATTCAGGATCAGGTCAAACTCGTTGATCTGGTGGCGGAAATTACCGACGCGCGGATCCCGCAGAGTTCCCGGAATCCTGAGCTGGGAAAATGGATCGGGGATAAACGCCGGTTGCTGATTTTGAATAAATCTGATGCGGCTGACCCAAATATCACTGCCCGTTGGATCCGGTATTATGAGGAAGCCGGCATTCCTGCGATTGCGATTGACGCGAAAAGCGGACGCGGTGTGCAGCAGTTTCTTCCCAAGGTCCGGGAAATCCTTTCAGACGTGATTGAACGCCGTGCCCAGAAAGGGATGGTAGGGCGTCCGCTGCGGTTGATGATCGCGGGGATCCCCAATGTGGGGAAATCCTCTTTTATTAACCGGCTTGCCGGTGAAAAACGCGCCAAGGTGGAAGATCGCCCCGGTGTGACAGTCGGCAAGCAGTGGGTGGCTGTGGCAAAGGATGTCGACCTTTTAGATACTCCTGGTGTCCTTTGGCCAAAGTTTGAGGATCCGGCAGTCGGGGAGCGCTTGGCTTTCACCGGCGCAGTCAAGGATCAAATCATGGATGTCGAGCTGCTTTCGATGCGGCTGCTGGGTTGGCTCCGGGAAGAATACCCCCAGCTTTTGCTGGATCGGTATAAGCTGAAAGAGGAAGAAACAACCGGGCTGGAAGAATATGAGCTTTTGGAACTTGTGGGCAGAAAGCGCGGCATGCTGATCAGCGGCGGGGAAATCGACACACTGCGTGCGGCCACCATGCTGCTGGACGAATACCGCGGCGGCAAGCTGGGCCGGCTTTCGCTGGAAGTGCCGCCCCGTAAGGAGGCAGGCGTGTGACACTGTATGAATACGACCGCTCGCTTGGGATTTCAGGATTCTGTGGTGTAGATGAAGCGGGACGCGGTCCGCTGGCTGGTGATGTATATGCGGCGGCGGTGATTCTCCCGCTGGATGCTGAAATTCCTGGTATCAATGATTCCAAAAAGCTGACTGAGAAAAAGCGGGAAGCGCTTTTTCCGCTGATTTTGGAACAGGCAACTGCCTGGTCGATTGCGTCCGCTTCGGTGGAGGAAATTGATCGCCTTAACATTTTACAAGCTACCTTTTTAGCGATGCGCCGGGCGGTGGAAGGGCTAAAAGTGAAACCATCTTTTGCCCTGATTGACGGCAATCGCAACCCGCAGGTGTCGGTTCCATCACGTTGTGTCGTCAAGGGAGACGCCACTTCGGCTTCGATTGCGGCGGCTTCGATTCTGGCAAAGGTTGCGCGAGACCACAGCATGATTGAGCTTGCCCAAGCGTATCCTGAATACCAGTTCCAGAAGCACAAGGGCTACGGAACCAAAGACCATTATGCGGCGCTCGACAAATACGGCGCTTCGCCGGTGCACCGGATGAGCTTTTTGAAAAAATATTTTGCGGAAAAGGGCGAAACACCCTCTCTCCGGCACGGAAAAGCCGGGGAGGAAGCGGCTGCCCGCCTGCTTTCGGAAAACGGATATTTGCTGCTCGAACAGAATTACCGCTGTCCGGGTGGTGAAATCGACTGGATTGCGCAGAAAGAGGGATTTCTGGTTTTCTGTGAGGTAAAAGCGCGCCAGTCGGACGATCTGCAGCTTTCCCGTCCGGCTGAGGCAGTGACACCGGCGAAACAGAAACGCCTGTTTCGGGCGGCGGTGCAGTATATGCAGGAACATCCCACGGTTTTGCAGCCGCGGTTTGATGTGATAGAAATTGTTGTATCCCCATCGGACGGTTCGGTACTCCGGGCGGAGCATCTGCCGAACGCGTTTGTGCCGGATGAGAGAAACGGAGGCTTGGATTATGCGTCATTTTGATTTGCATTGCGATACCCTGTGCCGGTGCCGCGGCACCCATCAGAGTTTGCTGAACAGCGACGGCGCCATTTCGGTTGAACGCGGCCTGATTTTTGATCGCTGGGTACAGGCGTTTGCCGCGTTTATCGATGATGAAAAGCGCGGAGCCAAAGCTTATCATGAATTTCTGGCGCAAGCTGAAATTTTAAAAAAAGCCATGCAGGAGGATCCCCGCGTTGTTCCATTTGATCCGCAGAATATCCGAGAAGGCGTTTGCAACGCGATGCTCACAGTAGAAAACGGCGCGGCGCTTGGCGGAAAGCTGGAGCGTGTTGCCGAATTTGCGGAGATGGGTGTAAAAATCTTTTCGCTGGTCTGGAATGGGGAAAATGAGCTTGCCGGCGGCGTTCACAGCGAGCAAGGCTTGACCGAATTCGGAAAACAGGTAGTAAAAGAACTGGAAAAGAACCGGATTGTCGTGGATGTTTCTCATTTGAACAGCCTCAGCTTCTGGGATCTGTGCGAAGTGGCGGAGCGTCCGTTTATTGCGAGCCATTCCAACTGCTTTGAGGTTTGTCCCAACCGCCGGAATCTGGATGATCTGCAGATTGAGGAGATTATCCGCCGCAAAGGGTTGATCGGCATCAACTTTTTCCCGGTATTCATCAATGGCGAAAGTGATGCCACTTTCCAGGAGATCCGGGCACATATTCGTCGGATTATTGCACTGGGCGGTGAGGATTGTATCGCGGTGGGCAGTGATTTTGACGGTGCTGCGATGCCTTCTCGGCTGGACCGGATCGAAAAAATCCCGGATTGGCACCAGAACCTTCTCAAACATTTTGATCCCGAGTTTGTTGAAAAGATTACATACGGAAACGCAGCCCGCTTCTTTGCGGAAAATCTTTGAGCTGTAACCGTTTCATAAAGGGGAGTTAACGATGTATTACAACAGCACCAGAGACAGCGCCTGCCGGGTAACGGCGGCACAGGCGATTGCGCGCGGCATTTCGGCGGAGGGCGGACTGTTTGTGCCGGAATCTTTGCCGGAGCTTTCGATGGAGAAGCTTAAGAGCCTTGTGGGAAAAAGCTATCCGGAAAAGGCAAAAGCGATTCTGGCGGATTTCCTCACCGATTTTACCGAAGAGGAGCTTGCCCGCTGCGTGGACAGCGCTTATACAGTGCAGAAATTCGACTCCGAAAGCATTATCGAAATTGCCAAAGTAGGGGAGCAAGATTATTTGCTGGAGCTTTGGCACGGACCAACCTGTGCATTCAAGGATATGGCTTTGCAGCTTTTGCCCCACCTGCTGACTGTTTCGGCGGCTAAAACGGAGCCGGGCAAGGAGATTGTGGTGCTGGTTGCTACCTCTGGTGACACCGGCAAGGCGGCACTCGAAGGGTTCCAGGATGTTCCTGGTACCCGGATGCTCGTATTTTATCCGGAAAACGGTGTCAGCAACATGCAGAAACGCCAGATGACCACCCAGGAAGGTCAGAACGTTTCGGTCTGTGCAATCCGCGGCAACTTTGACGATGCCCAGACCAGTGTGAAAAAGATCTTTACCGATCCGGAGATTCTTGCTGAATTGGAAAAGAACGGACAGAAATTCTCTTCCGCAAATTCGATCAACTGGGGACGGCTTGTTCCGCAGATTGTCTACTACATTGCGGCTTACACCGAATTGGCAGAGCAGGGCGAGATCGAAATGGGTGAAGTAGTCAATGTTGCGGTTCCGACCGGAAACTTTGGCAATATTCTGGCCGCCTATTATGCCAAGAAAATGGGCCTGCCGGTTGGAAAACTGATCTGCGCCTCCAACTGCAACCGTGTGCTGGCCGACTTTATTCGTACCGGTACCTACGACCGGAATCGCGAATTCTATACCACTTCTTCTCCGTCGATGGATATTCTCATTTCCTCCAACCTGGAGCGTCTGCTGTATGACCTGAGCGGACGGGATGATGCAGTGATTCGGGAATGGTTCTCGGCACTTTCCCGCGACGGAAAATATACCGTTTCTCCCGAAGTGCTCGAACGGCTGCACGAAGAGTTGGCCGGCGGCTGGTGCGACGATGTGCAGACAGCTGAAACAATCGGGGAACTTTTCCGGGAATATGGTTATCTCTGTGATACCCACACGGCTGTTGCAGTCAAGGTCTGTGCAGATTACCGCCGCGAAACCGGCGATACCCGCAAGACAATCATCGCTTCGACAGCATCACCTTTCAAATTTACGGCGGATGTCCTGCATGCGGTGACGAATCGGGAAATCCCTGCTGATGATTTTGAACAGGTTGCGCTGCTTTCTGAAATTTCGGGTATGACGCCTCCTGCCTCTCTGGTTGCACTCCGTACCAAAGAAGTTCGCTTTACCGGAAGCGTTTCCAAGGAAGAAATGGCGGACCGTGTTCGCGAAATGCTGCGGTAAAAAAAGAAGCGCAGCCCGTAACGGCTGCGCTGGAATGGGCGGAACCCCAACTTTTCCGCCGAGATTCCCTGGATTCATTTCTCATTTACAAAAAATTGTCACTTCGTTTGGGGGAGGGGTCCCCCGCCAGACACCGGAAACGGTTTTATTTGGCAGAGAAGCTCTGGCAAATTGTATCCGAGCTGGTGCAAGCGGAATGAGTGCCGATTTTAATGTTCTTTGCAGTGCAGCGGCACTGATGGTTGTTGTGAATGCAGTTAACGGCGTCACATTCTACACAGGAAATGGTAGTGCTGTTCTGATTGTTGTTCATAGCGTTGTCCTTTCTGGCGTTTGCCGTGGAATTGAGAGGATGAAACCGCGCCCCTTTCGGAAAATGGGAAACTGCCTTTTTCGAAAAAGTGCGGTGGAGGTTTCCCTCCGTTTCTTATTGTGGCTTATCGGAGAAGGAATATACAGAGGAATTTTTTGAAAAGGAAAAAATATGAGTTTGTATGCAATCGCGGATCTCCACCTTTCGCTCGGCGTGGAGAAGCCGATGGATGTCTTCCCGGGATGGGAAAACTATGTGGAGCGACTGGAACAGAACTGGCGCGCCGCAGTTCGTCCGGAGGATACAGTGGTGATTGCCGGGGATATATCCTGGGGGCTGGATATTTCGGAAAGCCGGGAGGATTTTGCGTTTATCGACCGTCTGCCCGGCACCAAAATCATCCTGAAAGGGAATCACGACCTCTGGTTTTCTACAAAAACCAAGGTAGAACGCTTTTTTGCGGAAAACGGTTTTTCAACCTTAAAAATCCTGTTCAACAACGCATATGAATATGAGGGGATTTCCATTTGCGGAACGCGAGGCTGGATGAACGACCAAACGGATAAAAAGGTTTTGCTCCGGGAGTGCGGGCGGCTCCGGCTTTCTTTGGAAGCCGGGAAAAAGTTTGGAAAACCGCCGGTAGTTTTTCTGCATTATCCGCCGATTTATGGTTCTGGAGAATGTTATGAAATTCTGGAAGTGCTCCACGAATATGGAGTCAAGCAGGTATATTATGGCCATATTCACGGCTATTCATCCGGATATGCGATCAACGGAGAGCGAATTGGAATTGATTTTCGATTGGTTTCTTGTGATTTTCTCCAATTTACCCCCAAAAAAATCGGTTAAGATGTGGGAAAAATGAAAAATAAAAAGAAATTGTAGCAAAATAGTCAGTTTTATGCTATAATAGAAAAGTCTGAAAAGCCTTACAGGGCTTTTGCTGTCAAAAATAATCCAAATGCCGGATTTTGGGCTTTTGGACGGAATAACAGGAGGATGTTTCATGAGCTTAGTATCAAAAAACAACGTAGCGACCAATAAGTTCGAGCTGGAAATTAAAGTTTCCGCAGAGGACTTTGACAAAGCATGTCAGAAAGTTTTCCAGAAAAAGGGCAAAAGAATTGAAGTGCCCGGCTTCCGTAAGGGCAAAGCTCCCCGCAAAACCATCGAGAAGCTGTATGGCGAAGCTATCTTCTTTGAGGACGCTGTAAACGATCTGTACCCTGCTGCAATTCAGAATGCTGTGGAAGAATCCGGCCTGGAAATCGTTTGCCCGCCTTCTGTTGATGTAACCGAGGTTTCTAAGGAGAATGGCGTTACTTTTAAAGCTGTCTGCACTGTTAAGCCCGAAATCAATGTGAAGGATTATAAGGGCATCAAAGCTTCCAAAAATGTGAAGGAAGTTACCGAAGACGATGTCAATGCAGAAGTGGATCGCATGCGTGACCGCAATGCCCGCACCATCTCTGTGGAAGGTCGTCCCGCTGCCAACGGCGACACCGTTGTGATCGATTTCGAAGGCTTTGTGGACGGCGTTGCTTTTGACGGCGGCAAAGCAGATAAATTCAGCCTCACTCTTGGTTCTGGCCAGTTCATTCCTGGTTTTGAGGATCAGGTTGTGGGCCACAACGTTGGCGATGAGTTTGATATTAATGTAACTTTCCCTGAAGAGTACCATTCCGAAGAACTGAAGGGCAAACCTGCTGTCTTCAAAATCAAACTGCATGAAATTAACGCGAAAGAGCTGCCTGCTGCCGATGATGAGTTTGCAAAGGATGTCAGCGAATTCGATACTCTTGCTGACCTGAAAGAAGATATCCGCAAACGTCAGACCGAAGCCAACGAAAAAGCAGCTTCCGACGAATTTGAAAACAAGTTGATCGACGCTGTGATTGAGAATATCGAGGGTGAAATCCCCACCGAGATGTACGAAGTCCGCATTGATGAAATGATTCGTGACTTTGAGTACCGTCTGCGTTCTCAGGGCCTGCAGCTGGATATGTACCTCCAGTACACCGGCATGACACGGGATTCCTTCCGCAAGACCTTTGAAGCACAGGCTACCCGTCAGGTGAAGATCCGCCTTGCTCTGGAGAAGATTGTGGAGCTGGAAGGCATCACTGCTTCTGATGAAGAAATCGAGAAAGAATACAACCGTCTGGCCGAAGGCTATAAGATGGATGTGGAAAAACTGAAAGGCATGATTCCTGCAGCTGATGTGGCCAAGGATGTTGCCGTTAACAAAGCGATTGACCTTGTTCGCGACAGCGCAGTTGCGGAATAAGCGATCGGTTTATCAATTTACGAAAAGGTTGCAGAACAGACGATTATCGTTCATTTTTCCGGACTATACTAAGTGTGATTGCTGCACACAAACGGTTCATGCACAGCTATTGAGCGGGACAGCTTTTGTGCCGCTCAATAGTTTTTCGTGTTTCTGTGACTTTTTTGAATGGAGGCCAATAAAATGAGTTTAGTCCCAATGGTAGTGGAACAGACCAGCCGCGGCGAACGTTCCTATGATATTTTTTCCAGACTGCTGAATGACCGGATTATTATGCTTTGCGAGGAAGTCACCGATGCTTCCGCGTCGTTAGTGGTAGCGCAGCTGCTTTACCTGGAAAGCCAGGATCCTGACAAGGATATCAGCTTGTACATCAACAGCCCCGGTGGTTCGGTTACAGCCGGTATGGCGATTTATGATACCATGCAATTTATTAAATGTGATGTTTCGACCATTTGTGTCGGTATGGCGGCGTCGATGGGCGCATTTTTGCTCTCCAGCGGCACAAAAGGCAAGCGGATTGCCCTTCCGAACAGTGAAATCATGATTCATCAGCCCTCTGCGGGTACGCAGGGCCAGATCACGGATATGGCGATTCATCTGAAACGCCTGGAACTGGTCAAAAACCGGATGAACCGGATTCTGTCGGAGAATACCGGTAAGCCGATCGAGCAGGTGGCTGCAGATTGCGAACGTGATAACTTTATGACAGCGCAGGAAGCGCTCGATTACGGCCTGATTGATAAAATCATTTCCAAACGCTGAGAAGACTGGGCCGAATAGAAGGAGGCTCTTATAAGTATGCCAGAAAAGAAAGAAGTTTGCTGCAGCTTTTGCGGCAAACCGGAGTACGCTGTAGAGCGGATGCTCCATGCGGCGAACGCCAATATTTGTGACAGCTGTGTGGCGCTTTGCTATGATATGTTGGTAGAAGAAGGTCTTTTCCCGGAACCCGGTACCGCTTCCCGCAATCGCGGCGGTCGGGGACACAAGGATGAGAACGAGATTAATCTGTTGAAACCGGCGGAAATTAAAGCGGTACTGGATGAGTATGTAATCGGCCAGGATAAGGCAAAAATTGCCCTTTCTGTAGCGGTTTATAATCATTATAAACGGATTTTTATGGATGTTCCGGAAGAAGGCGTGGAGCTGCAGAAAAGCAATGTGCTTCTTTTGGGGCCAACTGGCGTGGGAAAGACAATGCTGGCGCAGACGCTTGCAAAGGTGCTGAATGTGCCTTTTGCGATTGCCGATGCCACAACCCTTACCGAAGCCGGATATGTGGGCGATGATGTGGAAAATGTGCTGGTTCGTCTGATCCAGGCTGCTGACTACGATATTGAAGCGGCGGAACGCGGCATCATCTATATTGATGAAATTGATAAAATTTCACGGAAGTCTGAAAACCCTTCTATCACCCGCGACGTCAGCGGCGAGGGGGTTCAGCAGGCGCTACTGAAAATTCTGGAAGGCACTGTTTCCAATGTTCCGCCGCAGGGCGGCCGGAAGCATCCGCATCAGGAGTTTATCCAGCTGGATACCAAGAATATCCTGTTTATCTGCGGCGGTGCTTTTGAAGGAATTGACAAGGTAATTGAAAAGCGGATGGAATCTTCCACCATGGGCTTTAATGGCGATGTCAAAAAGCACGATGACAAGAGCAAGAGCGAATTTCTCCGCAACGTCATCCCGCAGGACTTGGTCAAATTCGGAATTATTCCCGAACTGGTTGGCCGGTTGCCGATTATCACCACCCTGGAAGATCTGGATGAGGATCAGCTGGTTCGCATCCTGACCGAGCCGAAAAACTCGTTGTTCCGTCAGTACAGCGCTTTGTTTGGGCTGGATGGTGTCGAGCTGGTGATGGATAACGACACGATGCATGCGATTGCGCGCCAAGCAATGCAGCGCAAAACCGGTGCGCGTGGCCTTCGCAATATTATGGAAGATACGTTGCTGAATTTGATGTATATGGTTCCCTCTGACGAAAGCATTGCCAAAGTGATTATTACACCGGAGGTTGTGGAGGGAAAAGAAAGCGCAAAGGTTCAGCGTCGGAAAAAGCTCACACAGTAAATTTTACAAAAAGATGGGTTTTAACCCATCTTTTTTTATTTTCTTTGTAACATTCGGCAATTTTCAGCCAATACTTTACACAGTATTTACGAATCACAAACAATTTTCATACGGGATTCTGCTTTCGGCTTGACATAAATCTGGGTATAATGAAACCGTAATCAAGAAAAGGAGAGATTCCAATATGAAAAAGATGACTTCTATGATTTTGGCAGGTCTGATGGCAGCAATGATGCTTGCTTCCTGCGGCGACAACACCAACACTTCTTCCAACACCGAATCCAGCACCAGCACTTCTTCTTCCGAACAGGTTTCTTCTGAAGCTACTTCTACTGATGCGGAACAACCTTCGAATAATGAGAAAATTTCCGGTACGGTAGCAGTTTCCGGTTCCACTTCGATGGAAAAAATGGCTAAGGCTCTGGCGGAAGGCTTTATGGCAGCGAACAGCGATGTTACGGTTGATGTACAGCTTGGCGGTTCTTCCACCGGCATTACCAACGTGATGGATGGCGTTTCGGATATCGGCAATGTCAGCCGTGATCTGAAAGATACTGAAACCGGTCTAGTTGGCAATGAAGTTGCTCTTGACGGTATTGGTATGGCAGTGCATCCTGACAACCCCGTTAGCGATCTGACCATTGAGCAGATTGCTGACATCTACACCGGCAAGATCACCAACTGGTCCGAAGTCGGCGGCGAAGATATGGAAATCTATGTAGTTGGCCGTGAAGCAGGCTCTGGTACCCGCGATGCGTTTGAGAGTATCACTGGCGTTGGCGAAAATGCGGTTTACGCTTCGGAACAGACCTCTACCGGTGCAGCAAAAACCACCGTTGCTTCTACTCCTGGTGCGATTGCTTATGTTTCCTTTGATTCAATCGATGACACTGTAAAAACTTTGGCAGTAGATGGTGTGGCAATCTCCACTGACACCATCCGCGATGGTTCTTACAAACTGCAGCGTCCGTTCCTGATGGTAACAAAAGAAGGCGCAGAGCTGAGTCCTGCCGCACAGGCATTCCTGGATTATGCGCTCAGCGAAGAAGGCCAGCAGATCTGTGAGCAGGTCGGTCTGGTTCGGATTAAATAAGGATACAGAAAGGAAATCACCATGACTGACGTGAAGACCTCTGCTTTTAAAGCAAGGCGTGCAAAAAATACGCTGGAAAAGGTGATGAACGGAATATTCTTTATCTGCGGTGCGGCCTCCATCCTCTGTGTGGCCGCAATCGCGGCATATATGATTGTTTCGGGATTGCCGGCAATTCGGGAAATTGGACTGTTTGACTTTCTCTTTGGTACAGAATGGGCGCCAACTGCGGCAGATCCCAAGTTTGGAATCCTTCCTATGATCCTGACCAGCATCACAGGCACGCTTGGAGCTGTTTTGATCGGCACGCCGCTTGGCTTGTTTACCGCAGTGTTTATCTGTTATCTGGCTCCGAAAAAGGTGCGCACGATTCTGACTGCGGCGGTTGAGCTGCTGGCTGGCATTCCCTCGGTAATCTACGGTCTCGTTGGTATTACAGTCATTTCCCCCATGGTGGCGAATGTCTTTGATCTTCCAAGCGGCGCGACGTTGTTTACCGCCATTCTGGTGCTTTCGGTAATGATTCTGCCTACCATTGTGAGTGTAACCGTCACTTCTCTTCGTGCAGTTCCGCCGGAATACAGCGATGGTTCGCTGGCACTGGGAGCTACTGATGTTACCACCATTTTTAAGATGAATGTACCGGCTGCAAAATCTGGTATCATCACCGGGATTGTATTAGGTGTTGGCCGCGCGATTGGAGAAACGATGGCGATTATCATGGTTTCTGGAAATGTTGTAAACATGCCTAATCTCTTTAAGAGTGTTCGTTTCCTTACAACCGGTATCGTATCAGAAATGAGTTACGCAAGTGGTCTGCATCGCCAGGCATTGTTCAGTGTGGGCCTGATTCTCTTCATCTTTATTATTGTCATCAACCTTGTTTTGACCGGAATCCTGAAAAAGGGAGCGAAACAGTAAGTTCCGCACATAGGAAAGGAAGATTTTTACATGACCGTTAATACCGCAGCAAGACCAGTCGTCATTACGGACCGAAAACCGCGTTCCCTTACGGAAGCAAAATTCCGTCCGTTTGATCTTGTGCTGAAAAGCCTGTCTGTGATGGCTGGCACTGTGACAATTTTTTTAACAGCTGGACTGCTGGGATATATTCTGGTAAAGGGATTGCCGAATGTGAGCTGGAGCTTTCTGAGTGGTACGACCAGTGTCCTCAAAGGAACAGTCGGTGTGCTGCCCGGTATTGTCAATACCCTTTACATTATTCTGCTTACGCTGTTGGTGGCAGCTCCTCTTGGTATTGGAGGAGCGGTGTACCTCAATGAGTATGCGAAAAAAGGCCGTCTGACGAAAATAATTGAGTTTACTACCGAAGCACTGGCCGGTATCCCCTCCATTATTTACGGCCTTTTTGGTATGATGATGTTCAACGGCATGTTTGGTTTGAGCTATTCGATCCTTTCCGGCTGCTTGACTCTTTCGATTATGGTGCTTCCTACCATTATCCGTACAACACAGGAAGCGCTGCGGACAGTTCCGGTTGGATACCGGGAAGGTGCTGCCGGGTTAGGTGCTTCCAAATGGCACACCATTCGCACGATTTTGATTCCCTGCTGCAAGAGCGGTATTCTGACCTCCTTGATTTTAAGTATTGGCCGCATTGTTGGTGAATCTGCCGCGCTGATTTTTACGGCGGGTATTGCGGAAAATCTGATGAAAAATCCAATTTCCCATGCTACCCAGTCCGGTGCCAGCCTTTCGGTAATGCTTTACAAATATGCGGATCAGGGCGATAACAATACTGCGTTTGCCATTGCCGCGGTACTGGTGATCCTGGTGCTTGCCATCAATCTCAGCACCCGCTTGATTTCTTCCAAAGCAAAGAAATAAAAAAGACGGGTCGGTTGTTGCAATCGGCCCTTTTTTCCAAACAGATCAAAAATTCACGAAAGGAATTTTTATATGACCGACAAGATGCTTGCTTCCCATCTGGATTTTTATTATGGAAACACACATGCATTGAAAGATGTCAATCTGCCGATCCGGGAGAACCGTGTAACAGCATTTATTGGACCTTCCGGCTGCGGAAAATCCACCTTTCTCCGGACACTCAACCGGATGAATGACCTGATTGAGGGTGCACGTGTGGAAGGGAAAGTTTTATTGGATAAGGAAGATATTTATGATCCGCATGTGGATGTCACAACTCTGCGCAAACGGGTGGGTATGGTGTTTCAGAGACCGAATCCGTTTCCGATGAGTATTTATGACAATATTGCCTATGGTCCCCGCCTTCATGGTATCCATAAAAAATCAGAGCTGGACGCGATTGTGGAGAAAAGCCTGCAGGGTGCTGCGCTTTTTGATGAGGTAAAGGACCGGTTAAAACGTTCGGCTCTTTCTCTTTCCGGCGGTCAGCAGCAGCGCCTTTGCATTGCCCGTGCCCTTGCGGTAGAACCGGAGGTTTTGTTGATGGATGAGCCGACCGCGGCGCTTGACCCTATTTCTACACAAAAGGTGGAAGAATTGATCCTGGAGCTGAAACGGAATTATACAGTTGCGATTGTTACCCATAACATGCAGCAGGCAGCTCGTGTGTCGGATTATACCGCATTTTTCCTGGTGGGAGAAATGGTGGAATACGATGAAACCCCGACTGTTTTTAATGCGCCTTCCGACAAACGGACAGCAGATTATATCGGGGGACGCTTTGGTTGATGCCGCTTGCAAAGAATTGCTGATCGTGATATACTGATATGGAAATCCATTTCAGTAAACAGGGGGAATCATATTGTCCATGATTTATATAGTAGAAGACGACGATAACATCCGCCAGCTGGTATCCACTGCACTGCAGGCTTTTGGATACCAGGTTACCGCCTTTGAAAATGCAGGTTCCTGTCTGGATGCACTGAACAATAACATTCCAGATCTTGTTTTGTTTGATATTATGCTGCCCGATATGGACGGCGTGGAAGCTGTCCGGACAATCCGGAAAAATCCGGCGTTTGCGGATCTGCCGATTATGATGTTGACAGCGAAAAATTCAGAACTCGATAAAGTGACAGGGCTGGATGCCGGTGCGGATGATTATCTTACCAAACCATTTGGAATCCTGGAGCTCAAAGCGCGAGTACAGGCTTTGCTACGCAGAACCTCTCGCACAAGGCGGCCGTCCATTCTGACCGGGCAGGACCTTACCATCAATTGCGACACCCGTGATGTGATGCGCGGTGATGAAAAAATCGAATTGACCTATAAAGAGTTTGAATTACTCAAACTTTTGATGGAAAATACTGACCGAGTCATGACAAGAGCCGAGCTTTTGAATCTGGTGTGGGGTATTGATTTTGAAGGAGAGACCCGAACACTGGATATGCACATTCGGACGCTCCGTCAGAAGCTTGGAGATGATGCGGATAATCCGCGCTATATCCACACAGTCAGAGGCGTTGGATATCGGTTCTATTGCTGATTAAAGGGTTTATAAGATGAAAACAGGAAAATATTCGTTTCTATTCCGCCTGCTTCCAGCTGTCTGGGGGGGCGGCTTTGCCTTTTGCTGTACAAGATTGTGGGATCATCGCCGGGCTGATTCGGTAATTTTTGGCGCATGGTTCAGCTTGGCACTGCTGTTTTTGCTGATACTTTGCCTTACGGTTATTTTTGTCCGGGTGAAAGACCGCGGTGAAAAGCTGCATGAGGATATCATTTATCTGGATAAACGGCTGTTGGAGCAGGAGGAATCCATTGCGCTGTATCCGCTGGATCCGCGTTTGAATCCGGAAGCGGCACAGCTGGAAGAACATATTTGCCAATTGGCACAGAGTCTTTTGGATGCCCGGGAAAAGCTGGACGCGCAGGAGCGGCGGTTCCGTTATATTTTTTCCAGCCTGAATGAAGGATTCATCCTGCTCGATTTAAGCCAGCGAATATTGGGGTGTAATCGGACGGCACAGGAAGTGCTGGGACTTCCCATGGATTGTGAGAATTACCGTCTTCCGGAGGTTCTGCACAACCAGAAGGTTCAAGAAAACGCGGATATAACCTTGCAGACAGCGGAAAAACGCCGGTTTGATCTGGTTATGCCGGACGGGAATATTTATGCAGTACAAACCCGGATGGTTCGTCCGATTCACAACGAAGCGCGCAAGAATATGTTAATCTTGTTGCAGGATGTCACTGCGGAAAGAAGTGCTCTGCAGCAACGTCAGGATTTCTTTTCGAATGCTTCTCATGAGCTGCGGACACCGATCACTTCGATTTTGGGTTTTGCAGAAATGTTAGAAAATGGATTGATTTCGGATCCGGAACAGTCTGCGCAAAGTATTCGGATCATCCGGCGGGAAGCACAGCGAATGTCGCAAATCATTAACGATCTGTTGTTTATATCCAAACTGGAAAGCAACGATGAGTGTATTGACTCCCCGCCAATCAACGTGCGGGAAGTTACAATGGAAATTGTTGAAACATTAACGCCGTCCATGCAGGAAAAAAATATCAAGATGGAGGTATCCGGCGGCAATTTCCTTGTTGCAATGCCGTACAGCCATTTGTATAACCTGCTTTCCAACCTGATGCAGAATGCAGTAAAATATAATGTGGAAAACGGTTCGGTTTGGGTGCGGATCGAGATAGATGGGGATAAGCTCCGGATTGGTGTTCGAGATACCGGGATTGGAATCCCGGCTGAAATGAAATCCCGTGTATTTGAGCGGTTTTTCCGAGTGGATAAAGGGAGAAGCCGTAACATTGGCGGTACTGGTTTGGGGCTTTCTATTGTCAAGCACCTTGTTTCTCTGTATCAGGGAACAATTACGCTGGACTCTGCATTAGGAAAGGGAAGCTTTTTCCAAATTACGTTAAAATGCCCGCGGGTGATAGCCGAAAAATGATAAAAGCTCCGTTCGATAAAATCGAGCGGAGCTTTTTACTTGCCAAAAACTTTCAGGAATTCCTCCACGCCGTCCTGCCGGATATTGTGAACGCGGAGGTGGTAATGTTTTTCCGAAAAGGTGTAGATCAAGATGTCGGAACATCCCGACATTTTCTGGAAAAGAGATTGCTGTGTTTCCACCTTGGAAATTTTATCTTTATGCAGGGTGACAATAAAGAAAGCGTAACCAAAGGTGTAACGGAAAGTGTACATATCCCCCTGCATCCCGATCCCAACATGGAAATAAGCGGCAATCTTAACAAAAAGCCACCAAAGAGCCGGGATTTCCGCCATCACGCCAAAATAAAGGGTGGTACGTTGGAACTGAGGGAAGAGAATCCAAAGTCCGCCAAACAAGATAAGGATGACTGCCATTGCGGAAAGAGGCGGAATGATAAATCGGGTAAAGGTTCGAATATGAGGACGACTGCGCCGCCTGGTAACTTTAAATTCCGGCAGGATCAACCGGAGTGTGCGCCGCAGATCTTCTTTGCCTGCTGCCGGAAAGAGTACAGCCAGTTCATTGCGTTCTTTTCCGTATCCTGTACAGTTTAAAAATGCGGAGTATACGCCGCAGAGCCAGGTGATCAGATTTTGTCGAAGCATGACATAATTGATCCGCTCAACAGCAAGGTAGTATTCTTTTAAAGTAAAGACACCTGCTCGGACTGTGAGCAGACGGTTTTGTCTGGTGGCGCGGAAACGCAGATGACTGATGAGGTTGATGAGGAACGCGATTCCCCATCCACCCAGTAAAACAGCGGCTGCCATTGCTGCCGCAGGAGGAATATTGAACGCAAGGATGCGGATGATTTTAGTAATGGAATGGAGGAGCAGGTCCTCAAATTGCTGTCCGAGTACTTTTCCGCTTTGAGAAATAAAGGTAGAGGCGAACAATACTCCCGTGATGGTGTTGGAGGTAATCAGTGAAAGAATGGCGATATACAGAGGACGTGGCCGGTAGGTGCGAATCCCTTTCGGTCCGCCCTTTCCTTCGGCTAGGCGTGCCGCCCCAAGGTTTAGGATCTCTTCGGTTTGGGACCGTCTGAGCAGCAGTGTGACATCCGCCTGGGAAGTACTTCCGCCATCTGTTTCCATTCGCACTTTGGAAATTTTAAATGGGCGCAGGTAGAACGGATCTTCTACAACAATAGAAGAAAGGTTCTTATACGGGATATAGCGTATTTTTTGTGCAATCCATCCGGATTCAATGAATATTCCTTTGGAGCGCAGTACGTAATTTGTTGCCAGCCACTGCAGAATACCCGCACTGATGATAACAACAAGAATCAGAATGTCAAACCAGGTGCCTTTTACCCATTCTAAAAAACTTCCACTCAATAGGACCAGGGAACGCAGCAGCGGTAAAAGAAGGAGCAACAGGTATTTGGAAAAAGCATGCACGATATAAAGCGGATGCTGGCGCTGATACTCATTCATGGCGGGATTCCTTCCTGTCAAAAAGGCGCGGACGGATTGCCGGCACTTTGGGCGTTAATTCCTGTAGAAGTGCATAGGCTTCCTCTTCCGGAAGAAATGGGATAATCATTTTCGTGCCCATCGAGTAAATTTGGATGGTGCGGGTGCCGAACAACAGGGAAAAAGGTGTACGGATAATTGTGACATATAAAATTGCCCGGCGCAGGATTCTGGAACGCACAAAAATTATGAAACCACGCTCGTACTGAACATATTCCTCATCAACAATATACCGTTCATTTTGATATCGGAGGGGGAGATAGAGAAATTCACATAAAACCAATGCAAGGCCATCCAACCAAAGCAGAAGATACCACCAGAAAGTGTGAGCAGGGAAGAGAAAGTTGATTAACCATGCAAGGAGCGCAGCAGCAGCTAATCCCAGAAATTCCCACAAAAGCAACGCCTTTTTTGATATGGTTCCTTCCATTCGATCCCTCCCAACATCTGTTGATAATTATACTTTGTATTTTACCATATTTTGCGGAATAATTCAAATTGGAAAGTGGAAAATTAAACTCACGTTTTATAACATGCGGAAACGGCTGATTTCATGCCTGAAAAGGAAATATTCTTTCCTTAAAACCAAGATCTTTGTCAAAAATGGGACCACAATTTCTGATATTTCGACAAATTTCGATATGGTATTTTACTCAAAAGTTTAAAGGAAACGGAGATGTTCCCTATACAAAAGGAAGAATCTGGAAATAAGTCACGCTTAAATGTAAAAAATATGTGAACAGTAAAAAAACGCCTGTTTTCGCCGGAAAAAACAGTTGCAAAAAATGAAAAATGCGGTTATAATGGAATGGTAGTGGTGAACAGCGGTGTAAAATGGTGAATGAAGCCACAGATTTGCAGCAAAGCAGTATGAAAATTGCGTGTTTTGCTGAAAAGGAGGCTTGGCAGGAATGCTGATTGGCGAATATGCTTGCAGCATGGATATCAAAGGGCGTTTGAATTTTCCTGCCAAACTCCGGGAAGACTTGGGCGAACGCTTTATTATTTCCAAAGGATTGGGTGATCACTGTCTGTGTGTTTATCCAATGGAGGAATGGAAAAGGAAACAGGACAAGCTTCGCGCACTTCCGGCAGTTCAGGCGGCAGAGCTCCAACGATATTTATTTTCCAGTGCCTGTGAGGCAGAACCGGATAAACAGGGCCGGATCGTGATTCCGCAGAATCTGCGGGATTTTCTCGGCGCAGAAAAAGAGATGATGGTGATCGGTTCAGATAACCGCTGTGAAATTTGGAGCAAACAGGAATGGGATCGTACCCGGGAAGAAATGAGTCCGGAGTTTATCAAACAGCTTGTACAGACCGTCGGATTTTGAAGACAGGCTCCGGATATGTGACTGCCGCTTAATCACTGACAGGAGGATCGGATGGAATTTGTACATATACCGGTAATGCTTTCGGAGTGCCTGGAAAGCCTGCAGATCCGAAAAGACGGCGTTTATGTCGATGGAACGGCAGGCGGCGCTGGGCATTCATCGGAAATCGCAAAGCGTTTGGAAACCGGCCGCCTGATTTCACTGGATCAGGATCCAGATGCGGTTGCGGTTGCGACGGAACGGCTCGCTCCTTATCCATGTGCAACAGTTGTTCGGTCCAATTTTCGCAATATGCGGCAGGCACTTGCTTCGCAGGGAATTGACCGCGTGGATGGGGTTCTGCTTGACTTGGGAACCTCTTCTCATCAGCTGGATACCGCTGAACGGGGATTTTCCTATCAAAAAGACGCGCCGCTTGATATGCGAATGTCGCAAGAAGGAATCAGCGCCAGAGATATTGTAAACGAGGCATCGGTTTCGGAACTTGCGCGGATCCTGCGGGAATATGGAGAAGAAAAATTTGCTTTCCAGATTGCAAAGAGCATTGAACGGCATCGTGCAGAACATCCGATTGAGACCACCTTTGAACTGGCGGAAATTGTAAAAGCTTCCATGCCGGCAGCGTCGAGACGGGAAAAGAATCCCTGTAAGCGGACATTTCAGGCGTTGCGTATTGCGGTAAATTCCGAACTCGATGCGCTATCGCAGGGAATTGACGAAGCGTTCGACCTGCTCAAACCGGGCGGGCGGCTTGTTATTATTACATTCCATTCATTAGAAGACCGAATGGTAAAACAAAAATTTGCGGCGCTGTGTCGGGGTTGTATCTGCCCACCGGATTTTCCGGTTTGCGTGTGCGGACATACCCCGGAAGGCAAGCTCCCGTTCCGGAAGCCGCTGCTTCCAACAGCAGATGAGCTGGAACGGAATCGCCGTAGCCAGAGTGCAAAGCTCCGGGTGATTGAAAAAATAAAAGACCGCTTGGATGAGGCCGAATAAAGAAGGGCGCTGATGTAAAAATGGCACAGAACAACACCAGTCTGGCATATGATCTGCAACGTTTTGAACAGCATGCGGAAGTTCAACAGAATGTGCGGGATACAATCACTGTAAAACGGGAAAAAAGTGTTCATCCTGTCAAGATCGTAGCAGCGGCAATGCTGGTGCTGGTGATGGCATTTACGCTTTTGTATAGTCAGGTTGTATTAACAGAATTGAACAGCCAGATCAACAGTGCAGAAACTCGTTTGAATACATTGCAGGCAGAAAGCGTGCGAATGCAGACGGAACTGGAAGGAAAAATGTCGCTGAAAGAAATAGAAGAAAAAGCGATCTCCGAATACGGCATGGTCAAACCGGATGGTTCTCAGGTAAGCTATGTAAAAATGGAGGCGGAAAGCCGGGTGGAATCTGCCGAAAAAGCAGAAAATATATTCGAGCGGATTGTAAACTGGGTAAAAGATTATTTTGCGTAAACGGCTGTGGGCGGATTGAATTAAAAACTGGATCAAAGCCGCCGCAGGCCTGTTTTATCTACAAATGGGAGGAAGCGGCATAAATTTGCGGATTCCTCCATACATATCAAATGACAGGAGGTTGAGATGTATCATCTTAACCTCTTCTTGTTATCAGGGAAAGGAGATTGACTATGCCGGACGGTGCGGGAAAGAAAATGAAAATTCGGACCATCGCCATTGGCAGCATCATGGTGTTGCTGCTTGGATGGGTTGTTGGAAACCTGGCATATCGTTCTATCGTCACAGGGGATGAGTTAAAGGCAGCTGCTGCCGACCAACAGCTGCGGGATGTTTCCATAACGGCAAATCGCGGAACGATTTATGACTGCAATATGAATGTGTTGGCGCAAAGCGCTACAGTTTGGGATGTTGTTTTGTCTCCCAAAGAGTTCCTTGCAGCAAAGGAAAATTTAAAAAATGAGGAAGGAGATCCTGCTTCCGCCGCAGAAAAAGAGGCATATGAGCAGACGCTGATCGACGGACTTAGTGAAATACTGGAGGTGGAGCCGTCTGCTATCGAAGAGCATCTTTCCCACACCGAGAGCATGTACCGGGAAGTGAAGCGGAAAGTTGTTAAGGATGTAAAGGATCAGGTGTCCGAATTTGCGGCGGATAACGGCATTACCGGGATTTATCTGATGGTGAATACCAAGCGTTTTTATCCGTATAATGATCTTGCGTCCAGTGTAATCGGCTTTACCAATTACGATAACCAGGGTGTTTACGGGATTGAAGCCAAATATAACGAATATCTATCCGGCACGCCCGGCCGGCAAATATCCGCCAAAAACGCGATGGGCGAAAAGATGGACAACGGATATGAGCAATATTATCCGGCGCAGGATGGTTATTCTCTTGTGCTGACTTTGGATCAGGTAGCGCAGCATTACCTGGAAAAGGCGTTGGACGCAACAATCGCACAGCATGCTCCGCAGGAAGGAGCAGCCGGTATTGTCATGGATTTGAACACCGGGGGTATTTTGGCAATGTCCTCCAAACCGGGGTATGACCTGAATAATCCGTATGAGATTACGGATGAAACACTGCTCGCGATGATTAACGCGGCAGGGACCGAAGAAGAAAAATCCGAAGCAACCAGGATTGCGCAGGAAAAACAGTGGAAGAATAAAACGGTAACCGATATTTATGAGCCGGGTTCTGTTTTTAAGGTTGTAACGGCATCTGCCGCTTTGGAAGAGGGAACGGCAACCTTAAATTCCACCTATAATTGCACTGGTTCGGTGATGGTGCCTGGTTGGTCAAAGCCAATCCACTGCCACGATCACTCCGGCCACGGCCTGCAAACCTTTACCGAGGCGGTTGTCAATTCCTGCAACCCGGCATTTATCGCAATCGGCAGTGCTTTGGGTGCCGATCGCTTTTTCAAGTATTTTGACGCGTTTGGTTTGACCGAAAAAACGGGAATTGACCTTCCGGCAGAAGCGCAAAACAGCTATTATACCGCAGAACAGCTCAATGCCGTCAGCCTTGCGTCCTGTTCGTTCGGACAGTCCAACACAGTAACTCCGATTCAGATGCTGACAGCAGCGGCGGCCGCCGTCAACGGTGGTAAGCTGCTGACTCCGCACATTGTGGATAAGGTCCTGGATTCGGATGGAAATGTGGTGGAGGAAATCGGAACCGAGGTACGCCGTCAGGTGATTTCGGAAGAAACCTCAGAAGCAATTTGTCTTGCTCTGGAACAGGTAGTAGCTGCAAACGGTGGTTCCAATGCCTATGTGAAAGGCTACCGTATCGGCGGTAAATCCGGTACAGCGCAGAAACTGAACAAAGAAGAGGATGTTTATATCTTCTCTTATTTTGTATTTGCTCCGGTAGATGATCCGCAGGTTGCGGCTTTGGTACTGGTGGATGAAGCAACATCCGGTGCGGAATATGCCAATACCGTTGTTGCGCCGACGGTTGCTTCTCTAATGGCCGACCTTCTGCCGTATCTTGGCATCCAGCCGCAGTATTCGGAAGAGGAAGCCGAGACACAGGATGTCAGCGTACCGGGTGGGCTGATCGGTTCTGATCCGCTTGTTGCCCAGAGCAAGCTCCAGGTTAAAGGGTTGGAATGCACCATAATTGGTGACGGAAAAACAGTTGTGAGCATGTATCCGGAATCCGGCACCAAGGTTGCTGCCAACAGCACTATCATCATTTATACCGATGAACGGGATATGGAAACAACAACAGTTCCCAATGTGGTGGGATTGACGCCTTCGCAGGCCAATCAGGTTCTGACCAATGCCGGGCTGAACATTCGGATTACAGGCGGTGCTGCCGAAAACAGCAAAGCCAGGGTGAGCAGCCAGGATACAGAAGACGGTGTAGAAGTTCCCAAGGGAACCGTTGTGACAATCGAATGCCTGATTGAAGGCGAGGACGGAGAATAGTCTTTCGGAAAGGACGATACCCATGAAATTATCTGAACTGATGCAGAATATAGAAGCCTCTTCTTTTACTGACCGGGAAATTGATGGGATGACCAGTGATTCCAGAAAAGTAAAGCCCGGTGATGTGTTTGTCTGTATTGCCGGTGCCGCAATGGATGGCCACGATTTTGCGGCTTCCGCTTTAGAAAAAGGTGCCGCAGCAGTGGTTTGTGAGCGGGATTTGGGTTTGGATGCGCAGATTTTAACACCGGATACCCATCAGGCCTATAGCCGGATGGCGGCCAATCTGTATGGTAATCCATCCAAAAAGCTGCGTTTGATCGGTGTGACCGGAACCAAAGGGAAAACAACTGTCACCAGTCTGATTAAAGCAGTCCTGACTGCTGCCGGCAAAAAGGTGGGGCTGATTGGTACCATTCAGAATGAAATCGGCAGCAGGGTAATTCCCACCGATAAGACAACTCCGGATGCCATAGAACTGGAGGCGCTTTATGCCCAGATGGTAGAGGAAGGCTGCGAATATTGCGTGATGGAGGTTTCTTCCCACGCGCTGGATCAAAATCGGATTGGCGACAGCCATTATGAGGTTGCGGTATTCACCAATCTGAGCCACGAGCATCTGGATTATCATAAGGATATGGAACAGTATTATCAGGCTAAAAAGAAGCTGTTTGCGATTTGTGATTCGGCTGTGATCAATCTGGATGATTCATATGGGAAACGGTTAGCCGGCGAGGTAAGCTGCCCGGTGCTTGGTTTTTCTATGAAAGAGGATGCGGATCTTACTGCGTTTGATGTGCAGCACCGTCCGGACGGTGTTAGCTTCCGATACCGGTATCAGGAAGTGGAAAGCCATCTTTCTTTCGCAATGCCGGGGGACTTTTCGGTACGAAACGCACTGGCTGCGATGGGCGTCTGTCTGGAAATGGGCGTTTGTATGAATACTGTGAAATTAGCGTTGCAGGCGGTATCCGGTGTGCGCGGACGGAATGAGATTATTCCTACCGGTCGGGACTTTACGGTCATTTGTGACTACGCTCATTCTCCCGATAGCATAGAGAACATCCTTTCCTCTTTGCGGGAAACAGTGAGCGGACGTTTGGTTTCGCTGTTTGGCTGCGGCGGTGACCGCGACCGCACCAAGCGGCCGCTGATGGGGGAAGCTGCCGCCAAGTGGTCCGATTATGTATATGTGACTTCGGATAACCCCCGGACAGAGGATCCCAACGCGATTATCGCGGAAATTTTGCCGGGTGTGGAAAATCATGGCACCCCATATGAGGTGATTCCAAACCGCCGGGAGGCAATCTTCCGCGCGATTCAGCAGGCTAAACCGGGGGACACCATTGTCCTTTGCGGCAAAGGGCACGAGGATTATCAGATCATTGGCCATGAAAAGCATCATTTTGATGAGCGGGAAGTTGTAGCGGAAGCGCTGAAAACGCTGGATGCGGCAAACTGATTTGGAAAGGAGGATTCCCTTGTGGAATCGATCAAATTGAAACAGATCGCAGAGGTGCTGCATGCCGAATGTTCTGCGGAATGTGAGATCATCAATATCGTTACGGACACTTCGGAGGTGCAGCCTGGTTTCCTTTTTGTTGCAATTAAAGGGGAGCGCTTTGACGGGCATGATTTTGCGGAGAAAGCGGTAGAAGCCGGCGCGGCGGCAATTCTGGCGGAGCGGCCGCTCTCGCTGCCGGTTCCGGTGCTGGTTGTCAGCTCCACCCGCCAGGCGCTGATTGAACTGGCTGGGTGGTATCGCGGATTGTTCCATACTTTTGTGGCAGGTGTCACTGGAAGTGTGGGGAAGACTTCTACCAAAGATATGATCTGTGCGGTTTTGGAACGAAAAGGCAAAACATTAAAAACCATTGGCAACCTGAACAACGGAATCGGCCTTCCCAAAACCCTGTTCCGACTGGATTCCTCCTATAAAAACGCCGTTATCGAAATGGGAATGTCCCATCGCGGAGAAATCTCGGCGCTGACGAGGGCGGCGCGTCCAAGTGTTGGCGTCATTACCAACATCGGCGTATCCCATATTGAGAATCTGGGCAGCCGCGAAAATATCCTGAAAGCCAAGTTGGAAATCACCGAAGGGATGAGTCCCAGTGCGCCGCTTGTCCTCAATGCGGATGATAAACTCCTTTCCGAGGTATATAACCAGATCGAACGGGACATCATTTATTATGGAATCGAGTCCCAAACTGCCGATGTGCAGGGGGACAGCATTGAAGAAAAAGATGGCAGGACTTACTTCCGGATTCGTTTTTACGGCCGGACAGTCAGCGCGATGGTTCCGGTGATCGGAGTGCACAATGTCTACAATGCGTTGGCTGCTTTTTCGGTTGGCCTGGCAGCCGGTATGGCTCCGGAAGATATTGTCGAAGGTTTGGCCAATTACGCACCGACCGCTATGCGGCAGGATATTATCCATCTGGACAACGGCACCATTGTGATCGCGGACTGTTACAATGCCAGTCCGGATTCGATGAAAGCATCGCTTGCCGTGCTGAGCAAGATGGCAGAAGCCAAACGCCGGGTAGCTGTTTTGGGCGAGATGCTGGAACTTGGAGAATATGCGCCTGAAATGCATCGTAAAGTAGGCCGGTATGCAGCTGAAAACAGGCTGGACGCTCTTTTCTGCATTGGAAAACATGCAAAAGAAATGGAAGAAGGCGCTCTCAAAACTGGTCATTTGTATACCCGCTGTTTTTCGGATAAGGAAGCGCTGGCAGACTATCTCAAACTGTGGCTGAAACCGGGGGACGCCGTCCTTTATAAAGGAAGCCGCGGTATGAAGCTCGAGGAAGTTGTGGAAGCTGTACACGGTATTCATTTGGAGCACTGACAAAAAATAAGAGGAAGCAGGTTGGACAAATATGGATAGTATCAGCTGTATGATTGCGGCAGTTGCGGGATTTGCGGTGAGTGCCGCAACAGGAAAGGTACTGATTCCTTTTCTGCATAAAATCAAATTCGGCCAGACCATCAAGGAAATTGGACCGTCCTGGCATAAGAAAAAACAAGGCACTCCCAATATGGGCGGCTTTATGTTTATTTTAGGAACGGTTATCGGGATTTTGGCCGGATGCGCAGTGCTGCTGGGAACAGGCAATACAGACAGCTATGCCTTTGGTACAGTGAATATGGTGAAATTGTTCGCCGGACTGGGGCTTGCATTAGCCTGTGGCTTTATCGGCTTTCTGGACGACTATATCAAAGATGTCAAAAAGCAGAATATGGGGCTTCATGCCAAACAGAAACTTGCGATGCAGCTGCTCGCTTCAGCCGCGTATTTAGCTTCGGTCTATCTGTCAGGCGATACTTCCACCACAATCATTTTCCCGTTTATCGGGCAGCTGGATATAGGGCTTTTCTATTATCCTTTGATGGTGCTGGTCATCCTGTTTGTTTCGAATGCGGTCAACCTCACCGATGGCATCGATGGGCTTGCCGGTTCGGTGACCTTTATCGTTTCGCTGGCGATTCTGGTAATTTCCGGTGTCCTCCGGCTTTCCGGAATGGGGCTTTATGCTTCCGCGTTGGCCGGTGCTCTGCTTGGCTTCCTGATTTACAATTTTTATCCGGCAAAGGTGTTCATGGGCGATACTGGTTCCATGTTTTTGGGCGGTTCGGTGTTGGCGTTTGGATTTGGCATCAACCTACCGGTGTTGATTGCGGCATTCGGAATTATTTATGTCGTGGAAGCGCTTTCGGTTGTACTTCAGGTCATCAGTTTCAAGACAACCGGAAAACGAATTTTTAAAATGAGTCCAATTCACCATCATTTTGAGATGTGTGGATGGAGTGAAAAGAAAATTGTAGGGATATTTTCTTTGGTTACGCTGCTCGGAAGCATCCTTTCGGTGGTAGCAGTGTTTAATATTTAACAGGGCGTCGGCCCGGGAAGGATGGGGATCATTTGACTGGAAACCGCAGTATGCAGCGCGGCCGTCCGGTTGCTTCAAAGAAGCGGAGGCCGGCTGGAAAAAGGCTTGACTTTTCCGCCTTTCAGGCAAAAGAGGAGCAGACCGAAATTCCGAAACCAGGAAGAATGGATATCTCCTTTTTCTTCCTCATCATTGTATTGCAGACAATCGGTTTGATTATGCTTTTTTCGGCAAGTTATGTCACAGCCTACCGGGAGGAGGGCAACAGCCTTTACTATGTGATCAGGCAGACATTGTTTGTCGCGGTCGGCATGGTGGGGATGATTATTGCATCCTATATTGATTACCATATCTGGCGAAAGTTTAAATGGCTAATCTATGCCGGCGGTATGGCCTTGATGGCGTTTGCACTGACCTTTGAAGGAAAAGCGGGAGCGAAACGGTGGGTGCAAATTCCCGGCCTTGGTACTTTTCAGCCGTCTGAAATTATGAAGTTTTCGATTGTAATTCTCTGTGCGCATCTGATTGCATCGAATTACAAACGCATGAACCAGATTAAATACGGGTTTATTCCTTTTTGGATCATACTGATTCCTGTTCTGGGTTTGTTGGTATTGCAGCGGCATATGTCCGGATTATTGCTAATTTTGTTGATTGCCTGCACAATGATGTTTGTAGGCGGCACCAAAATCCGGTGGTTTTTAGCACTTGGAGGAATCGGGGCGGCAGTAGGTGCTGTCGGTCTCGCTGTTATTGGCGGAATGGGAAAATTTGCTTATATCGGGGACCGGCTGCAAAACTGGCTGAACCCGCTGGAAGGCGATTTAACCGGCACCAAGTGGCAGACGGCACAGGGCTTATACGCCATCGGTTCCGGAGGGCTCACCGGTGTGGGACTTGGTAACTCCACCCAAAAACATCTGTATGTGTCCGAACCGCAGAACGATATGATTTTCTCGATTGTTTGCGAGGAATTGGGCTTTGTGGGTGCAATGGTGATTATTCTGCTCTTTGTGCTGCTGGTCTATTCCGGAATCTCGATTGCAATGCGTGCACCAGATAAGTTCGGATGTATGCTGGCTATCGGGTTGACCGCGCAGGTTGGATGGCAGGCATTGTTAAATATCGCCGTTGTGACTAACGCGATGCCCAATACTGGTATTTCGCTGCCCTTTTTTAGCTCGGGCGGTACGGCGCTCACCATGCTGCTGGCACAGATGGGGGTTATTTTGAACATTTCCCGGTACGCGCGGAAGCCACAGCCGAAAAAGAAGACGGAAGCTCCGCAAAATCAACAAGACAGGGTGTGATCGGAATGAAATTTATTCTGGTAGGAGGAGGCACAGGCGGGCATATCAACCCCGCCATTGCCATTGCAAACGAATTGAAATCACGGTATCCGGAGGCAGAATTTTTGTTTATCGCCAATCCGGACGGAATGGAGAACACACTCGTGCCCAAAGCCGGCTACCCGGTGGCGCATATCCGGGTAACCGGTTTTGCGCGCGGTTTTTCTATGCATGACATTGTCCACAATGTTAAAACCGTTTCCTATCTGGCCAGTGCCGACTTTAAGGCGCGTAAAATCCTCCGAGATTTTCAGCCGGATGCGGTTATTGGAACCGGCGGATATCTGGGTGGACCGATTGTGATGGAAGCCCAGAAGATGAAAATTCCCACTTTTATCCATGAGCAGAACGCTTTTCCCGGCGTTACCAACAAGCTCCTTGCAAAAAAAGCGGACATTGTTTTCCTTGCATTTGAGGAAGCGCGGGGGCGGATGCCGGAAGGTACCCACTGTATGACAGTCGGCAATCCGATCCGTCAGTCCTTTTTGAAAGCAACACGGGCAGATGCCCGGCGGAAACTGGGACTGGATGACGCTTTTACCATTTTTTCGGTAGGCGGGAGCCTTGGTGCCAATAAAATCAATGAGATGGCAGCCGACCTGATGGCTTGGCACAGCGCGGAAGGAAAAATCAATCACATTCATGGTTATGGAAAGCATGGACGGGAGAATTTCCCCAAAATGCTGCAAGAGCGGGGCGTGGATCTCAAAGCCTGTCCGCGGATCCGAGCGAGTGAATACATCGATAATATGGATCTGTGTATGACGGCTGCCGACCTGATTATCAGCCGCGCGGGCGCCATTACCATCAGCGAACTGGAAGTTGCAGGGCGCGGCTCGATTTTGGTACCATACCCATATGCGGCTGAAAATCATCAGTACCATAATGCGCGGGTATTGGCTGATCACGGCGCCGCTATTGTGGTGGAGGAAAAAGACTACAACCGGGAAAAACTTCTGAGTGCGGTGAAAGATTTTGCAGAGCATCCGGAAAAAGCCGAAGAGCTTGGACGGAATGCTGCTTCTCTGGCTGTATATGACACAGCGGAACGTATTTGTACAGCGATCGGGGAATTTCTTCAAAAGAAATAAAGTCCCAAGACGGGACATGCCTGACAAAACAGAGCAAATCCGGCGATTTTGGAACCAAATCGCCGGAAACGGCATAGGATGCCATATATTTTGAAGGGAGTGTTGGAATGGAACGGCTGGTGATTGCCGGTGGACGGCCGCTTAGCGGCGAGATTACGGTCCACGGTGCCAAAAACAGTTCCCTG
Organism: uncultured Clostridia bacterium; assembly: GCA_944382875.1. Taxonomy (GTDB): domain Bacteria; phylum Bacillota; class Clostridia; order Oscillospirales; family Ruminococcaceae; genus Merdivicinus. The sequence continues at coordinate 1,084 of CALWNQ010000011.1, read as the reverse complement.
CCGCTGCTGGCAGCGGCCGTCCTTTGCCGGGGCGAAACGATTTTGCATAATTGTCCGCAGCTTTCGGATGTGGATGCCGCCTGTGAAATTCTTTCCTATTTGGGATGCAAAATCAGGCGGGAGGGCAGGAGCGTTGCAGTTTGTGCGGATTCCATTTCCCGGTATAATATACCGGATAACCTGATGCACGAAATGCGCTCTTCCATCGTCTTCCTTGGTGCGATTGCAGCCCGGACCGGACGAGCGGAGATGAGTTATCCGGGGGGCTGCGAACTGGGGCCTCGTCCAATCGATTTGCATCTGTCGGCTCTGCGGAAATTAGGCCTTCAGATAGAGGAAAGCGGCGGGAATCTTCAGTGCCATGTAGAAGGCCGGATGGAAGGCGCTTCGATTGCGCTGTCTTTTCCAAGTGTTGGGGCAACCGAAAATATTCTGCTTGCTGCTGTTACGGCAAAGGGACGCACAATCCTAACCAATGCAGCGCGCGAACCAGAAATTATGGATCTGGCAGCTTTTCTGAATCGGTGCGGTGCACAGATCCAAGGTGCTGGAGAAGGAACGATCGTGATTGATGGGGTGGAGCAACTTTCAAGCTGTGAACACCGGGTAATTCCGGATCGGATTGTTGCGGCTACTTATCTGGCATGTGCTGCCTGTACCGGCGGGGAAATTCTGGCAAAAGAGGTGGAACCAGCTCATTTAGCGGGGATCCTTCCCATTTTTGAAGAAATGGGCTGTGAGATTCGGACAAAAGCAGACTGTGTGTGGTTAAAAGCGCCGCGGCGTTTGCTTCCTGCGGCAGATGTACGGACAATGCCATATCCCGGTTTTCCAACTGACGCGCAGGCGCCATTGATGGCAGCTGCAGCCTTGGCAGACGGGACCAGCATCTTTGTAGAAAATATCTTTGAAAATCGTTATAAGCACGCAAGCCAACTAATGCGGATGGGTGCGAAAATTAAGGTGGAAGGCCGGGTGGCGGATGTGGAAGAAGTTACACGACTTCATGGCGCGGATGTCTGCTGTACTGACCTTAGCGGGGGTGCGGCTTTAGCGGCGGCAGCACTGGCTGCAGAAGGGGAAA
>CALWNQ010000010.1 GCA_944382875.1 uncultured Clostridia bacterium | reverse complement strand
CAACTTCTTCTATAAAAACAATAAACCCGAACCCATGACCAATCGGTACAAGGTTCGGATTATATTGCATTGGTGGAGACGATCGGGATCGAACCGACTACCTCTTGAATGCCATTCAAGCGCTCTCCCAGGTGAGCTACGCCCCCAAATCCTGACGACTTGTATATTATAGCATGGTTTCCCCCAAAAAGCAAGCGTTTTTTCAAAAAAGGCGCAGGATTGTGAAAGATGTGCAAATCCAAGGAAAAAAACCGGATAGAAGCCACAGATTCATAGAAATTTCACCACAAACGGCGGCGGGTGTGGTACAATAAAACTGAAAATACCAACGAATTCGAGGAGATACCCATGAACATCCTGCTGTTTTTAACGCCGAAAAACGACGTGGCATACCTGTATGAGGACTACACCCTCCGCCAGGCGCTGGAAAAAATGGAATTCCACCGCTACCAGGCCATTCCGGTCCTAAACCGGGACGGCGAGTATGTGGGAACCATCACCGAGGGCGACCTCTTGTGGACGATCAAAAACAAAGGAAGCCTGAGCATGCGCAAGGCCGAATCCATCCCGCTGTCGGCCATCCCGCGCCGCACCCAGAACGAACCGGTGCGGATCGACACCACAATGGAAATGCTCATCGAAAAGGCGCTGAACCAGAACTTCATCCCGGTCATCGACGACCGCAGCTGCTTTATCGGAATCATCAAACGAAAGGTCATCATCCAGTACTGTTACGAGCGGATGCAGGAGCAGCCGGCCGGTTTTGCCACCCGCCTGGAACAGGAGGGCCCGGCCACCAACCCGCTCCACTTCCGGATGGCGGAAAAGGAGGACATCCCGCTCATCCTCTACTACATCAAAGAGCTGGCGACCTATGAAAAGCTGGACCAGGAGGTTGTGGCAACCGAGGAGGTGCTCGAAAAATCCCTGTTTGAGAAGCACCACGCCGAGGTGCTGATCGGGGAGGCGGACGGCCAGCCGGTGGGATACGCCCTCTTCTTCCACAATTTCTCCACCTTCCTTGGCCGTTCGGGAATTTATCTCGAGGATCTCTACGTCCACCCGGCCTACCGGCGGCGGGGCTACGGGCGGCTCTTTTTGCAAAAGCTTGCCCAGATTGCGGTGGAACGGGAGTGCGGACGGCTCGAATGGAGCTGCCTCGACTGGAACGAACCCAGCATCCGCTTTTACAAATCGCTTGGCGCGCGGCCGATGGAGGGCTGGACCACCTTCCGGGTGGACGGAGAAACGCTCCGCGCGCTGGCGGAAAGCTGAGGAGGGAGACCATGAAACAACAGCGTGACTATCCGTTTGTACAAATCACCCCCAAAGCCGCCAAAAGTATCGAGGCGGGACATCCGTGGGTGTACGATACCGAGGTTTTGTCGGCCGAGGGCTGCGAAGACGGCGAACTCGCCGACGTCTTCACCGGCAGCCGCACCTACCTGGGCACCGGCTTTTACAACAGCCATTCCAAAATCCGGGTGCGGCTCATCTCCCGCAACGCGAACGACCGGTTTGACGCGGCGTTCTGGGAACGGCGGCTGCGGTACGCCTGGGAATACCGCAAAACGGTAATGGGCGCCGACACCGGCTGCTGCCGGCTGATTTTCGGGGAGGCAGACTCCTTCCCCGGCCTGACCGTCGACCGCTTTTCGGAGATTCTGGTCACCCAGACGCTCTCTCTCGGGATGGAGAAGTTAAAACCGCTCCTCTTCCCGCTTCTGGTCAAAATCCTGGAGGAGGACGGCGAGCGGATCGCCGGGGTGTACGAGCGCAACGACGTGGCCATCCGGGAGCTGGAGGGGATGACGCAGGGCAAAGGCTTCTTCCCGCTGGAGGGGAAGGAAACGCCTTCCTACACCACAACCGAGATTGTGGAAAACGGGCTTCAATACAGCGTCGACTTTGAAAACGGGCAGAAAACCGGCTTTTTCCTCGACCAAAAATACAACCGGCAGGCGGTGGCGCGGCTTTCCAAAGGAAAGCGGGTGCTCGACTGCTTCACCCACACCGGCTCGTTTGGGATGAACGCGGCAAAAGGCGGCGCGAAACTGGTCCATTCGGTGGATATTTCGGAGGAAGCCATCCGGATGGCCGAGAAAAACGCGGCGGCCAACGGCCTGACCGACGTGATGGAGTTTGAAGCGGCCAACGTCTTTGACCTCCTGCCGCAGATCAAACCGCGGAGCTACGACTTTGTGATTCTCGATCCGCCGGCCTTCACCAAATCGCGCAAAACGGTGCAGAGCGCCATCCGCGGCTACCGGGAGATCAACCTCCGGGCGATGAAGCTGCTCCCGCCGGGGGGATATTTGGCAACCTGTTCGTGTTCGCATTTTATGACCGAGGAGCTGTTTGTCAAGATGCTGCATCAGGCGGCGGCCGACGCCGGGGTGCGTCTGCGGCAGATCGAGGCGCGGCAGCAGTCGCCGGACCATCCGATTCTGTGGAACGTCCCGGAAACAGACTATTTGAAGTTTTATCTGTTCCAGGTTGTATGAGAATTTTTCCTGTAAGACAAAAGAAAAGTTTTGGTCAAGCTTTCTTCAAAAGCTTGTGAGAGTCCAGAGAGCAAAGCTCTTTGGTCGCCCATCGCAATGGGCGAAAACTTTATAAGAAAATAAGATCAGGAGGGGAGCTCTGACAGTCCGGTGGACTGTCAGAGCATGGGGAACCCTATCAAGGGGTTCCCCAAACAGCCGCAGGGTGTCATAGATTGTTTGGCAGAGAACGCTTCGAATTCTTTGGACGGCTAACGCCGTTTGACAAATCCCATGCGTGGATTTTTCAAACTTTTTTCTGCGCTTTTTTATCATGGAGATTCCGTTTCCTGCGGGAAACGGCCAAAGGCTCTGCCTTTGGAAACCGCAATTTTTCGAGAAAAATTGAGTAAAGCTTCTCTTTTTCTCTCCCCAAAAACCCAAAAGGACAGGCCCGCGCGGCCTGTCCTTTGTTTGTATTTCCCCGCGTGTTTCAGGCCCGCCGGGTTTCCCGGAGGGCGGCGGCAAAGGCGGGGAGCTTTTCTTCCAGCTTCTCAAAGCCGGAGAGCCGCCATTCCCAGTTCGGGGAGCCAAGGGTGCCGGGGGTGTTGATCCGCCCCTCGTCGCCCAGCTCGAGGATGTCCTGCGCCGGGATGATGGCGAGCGCCGCTTTCTGCGCCAGCGCGTACCGCACAAACTTCCGCGCCGGCGAACCGGTGCGGCAGCCGGCCTGCCAGAGGGTTTTCTGAGCCAGCAGCTTTTTCACCGGCGAAAGGCTCCCGTACCAGCCGCGGATGGTCTGGTTGTCGTGGGTGCCGGTGTAGACGATCTGGTTTTCGCGGCTCGCGGCGGGATCCTCCCGCTTGCCGGGCGTAAAGGTGAACTGCACCACCTTCATCCCCTTGAACCGATAGTGGTCGCGGAGTGCAAAGACCTCCGGCCGCATGTCGCCCAGATCCTCGATTACAATTTCGGCGCTGAGTTTGGGGAGCACCGTGTCAAAGAAGCGGTAGGCCGGGCCCTCCACCCATTCGCCCTCGACAGCGGTGGGACAGGAGGCCGGAATTTTCCAGTAAGTATCAAAGGCGCGGAAGTGGTCGAGCCGGACGATGTCAAAGAGCACCCCGGCGTATTGCAGCCGGTCGGTCCAGAAGGAAAAGCCGTCCGCTTCCATCTTCTCCCAGTTGTAGATGGGGTTGCCCCAGCGCTGTCCGGTGGGGCTGAAATAGTCGGGCGGCACGCCGGCCACCGAGGTGGGCGCCCCTTCTTCATCCAAAAGGAAGTTCTCCCGCCCGGCCCAGACGTCGAGCGAGTCGATGCCCACATAAAAGGGCAGGTCCCCCATGATTTTCAGCCCGAGCCTGTTCGCTTCGGCCTTGACGGCCCGCCACTGCCGGACAAACTCAAACTGGAGGAAAACCTGATAGGCGATTTCCTCCTCATAGGGCGAAAGGTCGAGCGACTGCAAAGCCGGCCAGTTTTTCTCCTCCTCCGGCCATTCGTTCCAGCAGCGCATCCCGTTTTTCTGTTTTAAGGTGATGAAAACGGCGTACTGCTTCACCCAGGGCAGCTCGGCAAAGGCGCGGAACTCCCCGTCCGGGACAAAATTTTCAAACGCTTCGCGGAGGTACGGCTCCTTGTAGGCGCGCACCGCCTCGTAGTCGATTTTCGCGGCCTGCCGCTGATAGGGCGGCGGCAGACGGCGGAGCAGCTTTTTCTCGTAAAGGACCTCCAAGCTCAGGTAGAGCGGCTCCCCGGCATAGGAGGAATAGGGCTGATAGGGCGAGTTGCCGAACCCCAGCGGGTTGAGCGGCAGAATCTGCCAGACCTTTGCCCCGCTCCCGGCGATGAGGGCGGCGGCTTTGCGGGCGGCCGGCCCAAAGTCCCCCACGCCGTAGGGCGCGGGCAGCGACTGAATCGGGAGCAGGATTCCTGCTTCCCTTGTGGACTGCGGTTTCATGTTACTCCTCCCCTTTCGGCGTCAGATGCCAGATGTCGGCGTTATACTGGAAGATGGTGCGGTCGCTCGAGAAAAATCCGGCCCGCGCGATGTTTATAAGCATCTTCTTTGCCCAGCCGCGGCGGTCCTCAAAGCTTTCCAGAGCGCGCTCCTTGGCGGCGATATATTCTTTCAGGTCGAGCAGCGTCATAAACCAGTCCTTGCAAACCAGGTCTTTGTAAACGCGGCAGAGGTTTTCGGGATCGCCAATCCGGATGAGCTGCTTGCTGATGACAAAGTCGACCAGCTTCTCGATCTCGGGATCGCCGTCGTAGTAGTCGGCCGAACGGTAGCCGGATTTTTGGTAAAGGTCGATGACCTCGCCGCTCTTTCTGCCAAAGAGGAAAATGTTCTCCTCCCCGACCAGCTCGGCGATTTCCACATTCGCGCCGTCCAGAGTGCCGAGCGTCACCGCGCCGTTGAGCATCATCTTCATGTTGCCGGTGCCGGAGGCTTCCTTGGAGGCGAGGGAGATCTGTTCCGAGATGTCGCAGGCCGGGATGAGGGCTTCGGCGGCCGAAACGTTGTAGTTTTCGACCATCACCACCCGGAGATACGGCCGGACCTCGGGATCGGCGTCGATGAGCTTCTGTAAACAGAGGATCAGATGAATCGTGTCCTTGGCGAGGGTGTAAGCCGGGGCGGCCTTTGCTCCAAAAATCACCGTCACGGGGCGTTTCGGGAGCCTTCCCGCCTTGATTTCCAGATACTTCCAGATCACCCACAGCGCGTTCATCTGCTGCCGTTTGTACTGGTGCATCCGCTTGATCTGAATGTCAAAAACGGAGTCTTTGTCGAGCGCGTATTTTTGGAGAAAGCCTTCGCAGACTTCCCGTTTTGCCCCCTCCTTGATGGCGAGCAGCTCGTCGAGTGCCTTTTCATCTTTCACAAAGTCGAGGAGCTTTTCGAGCCGTCCGTCCTTTCGCCACTCCCTGCCGATCTTGCCGTCGATCCAGCTCGAAAGGGCGGGATTGCAGGCCATCAGCCAGCGGCGGAAGGTGATGCCGTTGGTTTTGTTGTTGAATTTTTCGGGATACAGCGTGTAAAAGTCGTGCAGCTCGGTTTCCTTTAAAATCTCGGTGTGAAGGGCCGCCACTCCGTTGACCGAAAAGCCGTAGTGAATGTCCATCCGCGCCATGTGGACGAGATTCTGCTCGTCGATGATGGCAACTTTGGAGCCAAGCTCCGGCGCGGCTGCCTTAACCCGGGCGTCCAGCTCCCGGATGATCGGCATGAGGTGCGGCACCACTTCTTCGAGCGTATCCACCGGCCATTTTTCGAGCGCTTCGGCCAAAATGGTGTGGTTGGTGTAGGCGCAGGTGTTGGTCACGATCTCGATCGCGTCGCCGAGTGCCACCCCCTCTTTGACCAGCCGGTCAATCAGTTCGGGGATAATCAGCGACGGGTGAGTGTCGTTGATCTGGATCACCGTGTGTTCGGCAAGGGATGCGGGCGGGAACCCGGCCTCTTTCAGCTCTTTTAAAATCAGCTGCGCCGCCGCGCTGACAAGAAAATACTGCTGATACACCCGGAGCTTGCGGCCGGCTTCGTCGCTGTCGTCGGGATAGAGGAACAGGGTAAGGTTGCGGGCGATGTCCTCCTTGTCAAAGCCGATGCCGTCCCGAATAATCGACTCGTCGGCCGTTTTGAGGTCAAAGAGGTGGAGGGCGCGCCGTCCGCCGCCGTAGCCGCTCACATCGAGGTCGAACATCTCGGCTTCCAGCTCAAACTCCCCGGCTTTCACCGGAAAGCGGACGCCGGTTTCGTGCAGCCAGTCCGGCTTTTGCCGCCAGAAGTCGGGGACTTCGCACTGTTTTTCGTCCCGGAACTCCTGCCGGAACAAGCCGCAGTGGTAGCAGAGCCCCACGCCGTCGCCGGGCAGCCCCAGCGTGGCGATCGAATCGAGGAAGCAGGCGGCCAGCCGCCCCAGCCCGCCGTTGCCGAGCGAAGGCTCCGGTTCGGCCTCCTCGATGGCGGAAAGGCTCTTGCCCGCTTGTTGAAGGAGCTGCTCCGCCTCCTCCCGCAGCCCCAGATTTAGGAGGTTGTTGGAAAGGAGCTTGCCGGTCAAAAATTCGGCCGAAAGGTAGTAAAGCTTGCGGCCGGGGCGTTTTTCCTCCCGCCCCTCCAGCTGTTCGGCGCAGAGCTGCATCAGCGCCCGGTAGATCGCGCCGTCGTCGGCCTCGGCGACCGGGGTTCCAAGCAGCGCGGTAAGTTTTGCTTCTAATTTCATCGGAGAAATCCTCATTTCTGTTGGCGGTTTTCTTCTATTATATCCGAATTCACCGAAAAATACCAGCGTTCTCGTGTAAAATATCTGATTTTCATACAATCTTTCGGTAACTTTTAGGTATTATTTTCCATCCTTCGACATGTTGTTACCCACAGCTAACATTTTTTCGTTTTCCCTCTTGACTTTTTAAGTTAGCTTTGGTAAACTAAGACCGTAAAGTTCGTCAAGGCTAACTGGAAAGGGGCGGATATGGATGCCATTGCCGTTTGTGGGTGTGGGAAAAAGCTGCACCATCCAAAAAATCACCGGAAAAGACGAGGTGCGCCGTCACCTGGCGTCGCTCGGGTTTGCGCCGGGCGAAACGGTGACCATCATCTCGGAGCTGGGCGGCAGCCTGATTATCGGGGTGCGGGAAAGCCGGGTGGCGCTGGACCGGAGCCTGGCGGGACGGATCTTGGTGTAAAGGAGGATTCGGATGAAATCACTGCGGAATATCAAGCCGGGAGAACGGGCAAAGGTGCTCAAAATCCACGGCGAGGGCGCTGTCCGGCGGCGGATCATGGACATGGGGCTTACCCGCGGAACCGAGGTGCTGGTGCGCAAGGTGGCGCCGTTGGGCGACCCGGTTGAAGTCACGGTGCGGAGCTACGAGCTTTCGCTGCGCAAAGGCGACTGCGAGATGATCGAGGTCGAATAACCGGGTTTCCGGCGTCAAAAGTTAGCTTATAAAAACTTTTATTGGAAAGGAGCCGCTGCACATGACAGTCAAAATCGCGCTGGCGGGCAATCCCAACTGCGGCAAAACCACCCTGTTCAACAGCCTGACCGGCAGCTCGCAGTATGTGGGCAACTGGCCGGGCGTCACAGTCGAAAAAAAGGAGGGCCGGCTCAAAGGGAACCGGGAAGTCATCATCCAGGACCTGCCGGGCATCTATTCCCTCTCCCCCTATACATTAGAGGAGGTTGTCGCCCGGAACTACCTCATTAAAGAGCAGCCGGACGTTATCTTAAACATCGTGGACGCCTCCAACCTGGAGCGCAACCTCTACTTAACCACTCAGCTCACCGAGCTTGGCCTGCCGGTCGTCATCGCCCTGAACATGATGGACGTCGTCCGGAAAAACGGCGACAAAATCGAGGTCAAAAAGCTTGCGGAGCAGCTCGGCTGCCCGGTTGTGGAAATCTGCGCCTTCAAGGATGAGGGAGTGAAAGAGGCGGCACAGACGGCGCTCTCTCTGGCGAAAAGCAAAAAGCTCCCCGCTCCCCGGCGTTTTGGGGAGCCGCTCGAACCGGTGCTCCAAAAGATCGAGGAGCTGATCGCCCCGTCCTGCCCCGAAGCGCGGCGGCGCTACACCGCCATCAAGCTGTTTGAGGGGGACGAAAAGGCGCTCGAATCGCTCACCATTCCGCGGGAAGCCCTTTCGGCGGCGCAGAAGCTCGCCCGCTCGGCTGCGGAGGAGCTGGACGACGATGGCGAAAGCATCGTCACCGACGCGCGCTACCGGGAAATCGGCGCGATGCTGGAAGGCTGCTTCCGCAAAAAGGCGCGGGGCTTAACCACCAGTGACAAAATCGACCGGATCGTGACCAACCGCTGGCTGGCTCTGCCGATTTTCGCGCTGGTGATGACGGCGGTTTATTTCCTGTCGGTGACCACCATCGGCACCATGATGACCGACTGGGTAAACGACGTCCTCTTTGGAGAAATCATCCCGCCGGCAGTCGAAGGGCTGCTCGTGTCGGCCGGCGCGGCGGCATGGCTTCAGTCGCTCATTCTCGACGGCATCATCGCCGGCGTGGGAGCGGTACTCGGCTTTCTGCCGCAGATGATGGTTCTCTTTCTCTGCCTGGCGCTGCTCGAAGACTGCGGCTATATGGCGCGGATCGCCTTTATCATGGACCGGATCTTCCGGAAGTTCGGGCTTTCGGGCAAATCCTTTATCCCGATGCTGATCGGCCTGGGGTGCGGCGTACCGGGCGTCATGGCCTCCCGCACCATTGAAAACGACCGCGACCGCAAAATGACGGTCATCACCACGACCTTTGTCCCGTGCAGCGCCAAGCTGCCGGTCATCGCGCTGATCGCGGGCGCTCTGTTCGGCAACGCCTGGTGGGTGGGGCCGTCGGCCTACTTTGTCGGCTTTGGCGCCATCATTGTTTCGGGCATTATCCTCAAGAAAACAAAACTCTTCGCCGGAGAACCCGCCCCCTTTGTCATGGAGCTTCCGGCCTACCACCTCCCCACCGTCAAAGGGGTGCTGATCCACATGTGGGACCGTGCCAAATCCTTTGTGCGCAAGGCGGGAACGATTATTTTCCTTTCGTCGGCGCTGATCTGGTTCCTGCAAAGCTTTAACTGGCGGCTCGAGATGGTGGACGCCGGCGAATCCATCCTCGCTTCAATCGGCGGGGTGATCGCCTTCCTGTTCACGCCGCTCGGCTGGGGCGACTGGCGGGCGGCGGTGGCTGCCATCACCGGCCTGATTGCCAAGGAAAACGTCGTCAACACCTTTGGCATCCTCTTTGGCTACGCCGAGGTAGCCGAGGACGGCGCCGAATTCTGGGGCACCATGCCGCAGGTATTTTCGGCGGCAGCGGCCTACTCCTTCCTGGTCTTCAACCTGCTCTGCGCGCCCTGCTTCGCGGCGATCGGGGCAATCCGCCGGGAGATGGGAAGCGCCCGCTGGACGTTGATCGCCGTCGGCTACCAGACCATTTTTGCCTACGCGGTATCCCTCTGCATCTACCAGTTCGGTTCGCTCTTTGCGGGCGCCGGGTTCGGAGTGGGAACCCTGGCCGCCATTCTGGTGGCGGCGCTGATCTTCTTTCTGCTCTTCCGGCCAAACCGGGAGGGACAGAAATCCTCCGTCCGGGCAGCAAACCGGGCATAACCACACGAAAGGAGCTTTCTCATGGAATCCATCGGAACCATCCTGATTGCGGCGGTGCTCTTTCTGCTGCTCGCCGCGGCGCTTGTCTGCGTCATCCGGCGGAAGAAAAAGGGCGGCTGCATCGGCTGTGACGGCCGGTGCGGGAGCTGTTCCCACTGCCATCCGCAAAAAGGGCCAAAGCCGTGACCGTGCTGACAGCGGCAAAGCTCCGCTACCTCCTGACCGTGGCCGAACTCTCCTCCCCGTTTGGCGGCGGAGAAAGCCGCCGGGTGCGCTGTATCGACATCGCGGTGCGGCTCGGGGTGGCGCGTCCGTCGGCCTGCCGGATGCTCGAATCGCTCTGCCGGGAGGGACTGCTCTCCCGGAGCCGGGAAGAGGGCGTCCGCCTGAGCCCGGCGGGGGAAAGTGCGCTCGGGGAGCGGCTTTCCCAGTACCGGAAGCTGGCCTGCTGCTTCCGGTCGCACCCGGGGCTTTCGGAGTTTGACGCTTCGGAGGCCGCAATGGCGCTGGTGACATCGGCGCCGGAGCGGACGGTCAAAGTGCTCACCGAAAAGCTCCCTTAACCTGCAAACCTCTTACTTTTTTCCTCTCTTGAACCTTCTTCGTTTTCTTTTTTGGAAAAGCCCGGTGTTCCGGGCTTCTTTTTTTGCCGGCAGTTCCCTCTCCGCCCGATTGACGAAGCGGGTGGGTTATGGTATGATGAAAACGGAAAAAAGCGGAAAAGGCGGGAGAATATGAGCTTTGACAGGGTGATCCTCTGGGTGATGGGGATCGGTGCGCTGATTGGCGCGCTCGACCGGATTTTCGGGAACCGGCTGGGGCTGGGAAAAAAGTTTGAAGAGGGCTTCCAGGCGATGGGGCCGCTGGCGCTCGGGATGACCGGGATGGTCTGCCTGGCGCCGGTGCTGGCAAAGCTGCTGCGGCCGGTCGTGGTGCCGTTTTTCGAGCTGCTGGGCGCCGATCCCGCGATGTTTGGCTCCCTTCTTGCCAACGACATGGGCGGCTATCCGCTGGCGATGGAGCTGGCGGGTTCAGAGCAAGCGGGGCTTCTTGCGGGGGCGATTGTGGCGTCGATGCTCGGCTGCACCCTGATTTTCTCAATTCCGGTGGGACTCGGGCTGATCGAAAAGGAGGACGCGCCCTACTTCTCCAAAGGGCTGCTGATCGGAATGGTCACCATCCCGGCGGGCGGCATCACCGGCGGCCTGATCGCGGGGTTTTCCGTTTCCCTTGTTTTGCGGAACATGGTGCCGGTGCTCCTTTTTTCGGTGCTGGTGGCGGTGGGGCTGCTGCTCTGGCCGGAAAAGATGGTCAAAGGCTGCCTGTTCTTCGGGAAATTTATCTCGGCGGTCATCACGGCGGCGCTCGGAGCGGCGGCTTTCACCTCGCTCACCGGCGTCACCCTGATTCCGGGCATGGCCGACATCCGGGAGGGCCTTTCGCCGGTGATGGAAATCGGGATTGTCCTGCTCGGAACCTTTCCGGTGCTGTCGCTGCTGGTCAGGGCCGGGAAAAAGCCGCTGGCTGCGGCGGGGAGAAGGTTCGGGCTGGACGAAACCTCGGCGGCGGGGCTGGTTTTCTCGCTGGCGACCTCGGTGCCGGTCTACCCGATGATGAAAGAGATGAACAAAAAAGGGATCATCGTCAACACGGCCTGGCTGGTGCCGGCAACGGCGGCGCTCGGCGACCATCTGGGCTTTACGGCCGGCGTCTGCCCCGAGATGGTGGGACCGATGGTCGCGGGCAAACTGACCGCCGGGGTGCTGGCGGTGGCGCTCGCTTTGTTCCTCTGCCGCAAAGATGTAAGAAAACCGTAAGGAAACCGTCTGTCCGTCTGTAAGAAATATCTGATAAAATGGAACCGAACCGGGAGGTGTTTGGGATGAATGAAAAAATCCTTGTCGCGGACGACGACCGCGAAATCGTGCGGGCGATCTCGATCCTGCTGGAACGGGAGGGCTACACCCCCTGCCCGGCCTACAACGGGCTGGAGGCGCTGCAAATCGCGGTGGAGGAGCCGGTGCAGCTCATCATCATGGATGTGATGATGCCGCAGATGGACGGGCTTTCGGCGGTAATGCGGATCCGGGAGAAGAAAAACCTGCCCATCATCGTGCTGAGCGCCAAGAGCGAAGACACCGACAAAATATTGGGGCTGTCGATCGGGGCGGACGACTACATCACCAAACCGTTCAACCCGCAGGAGCTGATGGCGCGGGTCAAAAGCCAGCTGCGGCGGTACACGTCGCTCGGGGACATCCACGCCGAGCAGCGAAGCGGGCTGATTGTCAACGGACGGCTGAGCTACAACCCGGACGACCGGATTCTCCGGGCCGACGGGGAGATTGTGCGGCTGACCGCCACCGAAACCAAAATTGTCGACCTGTTCATGCGGAACCTCGGGCGGGTTTTCCCGGCGGAGGAGATCTACCGCCGGGTTTGGGAGGAAGAGGCGTTTGCGCCGGAAAACACGGTGATGGTACACATCCGGCGGATCCGGGAGAAGATCGAGCTAAACCCGCGGGTTCCGGAGTATTTAAAGGTGGTGTGGGGAATTGGGTACAAGATTGAAAAGGTGGAGAGCAGCCGGTAGCGCGCTGGCGCTGGTGCTGGGGCTCAGCCTGCTGGTAAGCGGGCTGGTGCCGCTGGGGACCTTTCTCCGCTTCAGCGCCCAAAGCGGGGTGGACCCGCGGGAGAGCTTCCAGCCGGACTGCCAGGAAACGGCGGATTTCCGCAACCTCATCTCCACCTATTTCGAGACCTTTGTCACAATGGCGGTGGGCGGGCCGCTCACCGGCGGCTGGATTGACCAGTACGCCCTGCTCGAAGCGGCGGAGCTTTCGGAGGACGCGGCGGACGGCACAGCGCAGGCTGAAATGGCCGAAGTCTACCCGAGCTACACGCCGGAGGAGCTCGACTCGTTCTACCGGGAGGACGTCAACCTCCTGTACAACATCAGCCGGGACGGGGTGCTGCTCTACTCAAATAGCGGCGATCCGCTGCCGGAGGATCCGTCCGGATTGCCGCAGGGCTACAACTTTCTTCTGCGGTACGACGGGGAAAAGGCGCGGGTGTGGAAGGACGGCCGGGAAGTTGACATCTACGGCGACGGAACCTACCGCGAAGGGAGCGACTGGTACCTCCCCGGCTACGAAAACTTCACGCTGGGCGAGGCGGAGCAGGGCGTTTCGATCGCAATGGCGGTGCGGGAGGAGCCGGTGCCGGTCATCACGGGGCTTTATTTTGAAAGCGGCGGGAGCTACCAGCTCCAAAGTGTGTTTTACCAGCTTTTCCAGCTGCACGGCGCCTGTTACCGGCAGCTGATGCTGGCCTGCCTGTCCTGTGCCGGCGGGCTTGTGCTGCTGGGGCTGGCGCTGGCGGCGCGAAAGGGGCGGAAAGACGCGCTGACCGTCTATCGGGCGGTGTCGGGGCGGATCCCGCTGGAGCCAAAGCTACTGCTGCTCGGCGGCTGGCTCTGGGCAACGGTGCTGCTCAGTCCACATGGGGGCGGAATCGGCGCGGCGCTCAACTTTTCGGACAACCTTTTCAGTTGGGAGGAGCTGCTTCCCGTCCCGCTCTACGAATCGGTGCCGTCTGCCCTTTCGGGAGTGCTCTGGATTTTCGCGGCGGTGCTGGAGCTGAGCGGAAAACCCTGGAAAAACGCGCTTTTGAGAAAGCTTATCCGGATGTTCCGCAAAAAAGGGATCACCCTTCCCTTTTCGGTGCAGATGCGGCGGGAGCTGATCTCCTTTTTCTTCTCCGAATTTCTGCTGGCGCTGCTTGCAGCGGGGCTTGCGTTTTGGGAGCTGCTGTCGAGCGGACCGGTGCAGGCGCTCGCTCTCTGGGGGAGCGTCTCGGCGGTGCTGCTTTTGATGGCTGTCATCGCGGCCTTTTTCCTGCGGCACTGCATGCGGGTGCTGCGGGAGATGGAACAGGTTGCCAACCGGATCGACCGGATCCACCGCGGCGATTTTTCGGGCGGGCCGGTGCTGCCGGAAGGCGCGCTGCTCGGTGAAGCGGGCCGGAAGCTTGAGGAAATCCAGAGCGGGATGGACGCGGCGATTGAAGACCGGATCAAGAGCGAACGGATGAAGGTGGAGCTCATCACCAACGTCTCCCACGACATCAAAACGCCGCTGACCTCGATCGTGAGCTATACGGCGCTGCTGCGGGAGGAGGAGCTTCCGCCGCAGGCAAAAGACTACGCCGAGGTGCTCTGCTGCAAGGCGCAGCGGCTCCAGTCGATGGTGCAGGACGTCTTTGACATCAGCCGGGCGGCGTCCGGGCAGCTCCCGGTCCACCTGGAAACGCTCGACCTTGCGATGCTGCTGCGGCAGACGCTCACCGATATGGCCGAGCCGATCGAGCAGAGCGCCGTCACCCTGAAACCGGACATCCCGATCGAACCGGTTCCCATTGTGGCGGACGGACAGCGGCTCTACCGGGTGTTCCAGAACCTGATCCAAAACGCGCTGCAATATTCGCTGGAAGGCTCGCGGGTTTATTTAACGCTCCGCTGTACCGGAGAGGAGGCCTGCGTCACCGTCAAAAACACCTCCCGCACCGAGCTGCCGGACGGGGTGGACTATACCGAACGGTTTGTCCGTGGGGACAAGAGCCGCAGTGACGGCGGAAGCGGATTGGGCCTATCGATCGCGCGGAGCTTTGCCGAAGCCTGCGGCGGAACCCTGCATGTCGAAACCGACGCCGACCGGTTCACCGTTGCTGTCCGGTTTCCAACCGGCGGAAATTCGCCGCGGGAATAAAGTGAAAGTTTTCAAACAGCACAAGCAAAAGCTTTGCTCGTCATCAGCCTTGCGCGGTGACTTCTTATCGTAACGGCTGGACAGTGGCCGCGTCGTCATTCCCTCCGGTCGCAGACCGGTTTACTCCCCCTGATCGGTGAACATCCGCAGCATCTCGGCGGCCGCCGCGGAAAGAGGATGCCGCTCGTCATACACCGCACAGATCCACCGCTCCGGCGGTGGATTTTTGATTTCCACCGGAAAAAGCTCCCCTTTGCGCAGCGCTTCGGCGGCAAACGGCTCGGGCACAAACCCCACCCCCAGATTGTGGGCCGCCACCGGCACCACGAGGTCGGCGGTAGCCAGCTCGATGTCGGGGAGGAGCGGCACCCCCTCGGCGGCGAACTGCCTTTCCCAGAAAGCACGGGCGGAGGTTTCGGCGTCCAGCATGATGAGCGGAAACCGAGAAAGCTCCGAAAGCCCCGGATTTTTGGGGAGATGCGGAAGGATCTCCGGCCCGGCCACCACAATGTCCCGGAACGGCCGGAGCTTTTGAACGGTAAGGGTTTCCGCAATCGGCCCGGCAAGCACCGCCAGATCGAGCGTCCCGCTCCGCAGTCCAGCCGAGATCTGCGGGGTGCTCCCGTTGGCGAGCTTGAGCCGCAGCCCGGGATATTGGCGGCAAAACGGCTCGAGCAGCGGCAGGAGAAAATGATGGAGCGTCATCTCGCTCGCCCCAATCCGGACCGTCCCCTTTTGGAACCGCCCGCGCGCCGCGATTTCCTCCCTTGCTTCGGCCAGCTGGGCGCGCGCCCGCGCGATGTGGGCAAACAAAAGCTCCCCCTCCGGCGTCAGCTGCACCCCTTTCTTCCCCCGGACAAAGAGCCGGCAGCCCAGCTCCTCCTCCAGCCGCGCGACCGAGCGGCTGACCGACGGCTGAGAGAGAAAGAGCCGCTTTGCCGCGGCGGTGATGCTCTTTTCCTCGGCGGCGGCGAAAAAGATTTCGTATCCATCCATCCAAAACTCCCCTTCCTATCCATGCAAAAATTTTATAGATATGAGAAATTTCTCTATTTTACAAATACCTGTAACCGTAGTATAATAGATACCGGCAGAAAAATCAAGTAAAGGACGGATCATTTTGATACAGGATCTCACAACCGGCAAACCGGAACAGGTGCTCTGGCGGTTCTCGCTCCCGATGTTCGGCAGCGTGATCTTCCAGCAGCTTTACAACATCGCCGACAGCGTGATTGCCGGCAAGTTCGCAGGGGAGGACGCGCTCGCGGCGGTCGGCGCCTCCTACCCCATCACCATGATCTTTATGGCCATCGCGGTGGGCTGCAACATCGGCTGTTCGGTGGTCATCTCCCAGCTCTTTGGAGCCAAGGAAACGGTCCGGATGAAAACGGCGGTCAATACGGCGCTGATCGCGTCGCTTGCGGTGTCGCTGATTCTCACGGCGGTGGGGCTCTTCTTCAGCCCGGCGATGATGCGCGCCATCCGGACGCCGGACAACATCTTTTCGGACGCCGACCTCTACTTAAAAATTTACATCGGCGGTTTCGCCTTTCTCTTCTTTTATAACATCGCCACCAGTATCTTCACGGCGCTCGGCGACTCCAAAACGCCGCTTTACTTCCTGATCGGCTCGTCGCTGGGGAACATCTTCCTCGACTGGCTCTTTGTGGCCATCTTCCACTGGGGGGTTGCCGGCGTGGCCTGGGCAACCTTTTTAGCGCAGGGCGTCGCCTGCCTCCTCGCGATGGGAACGCTGCTTCTGCGGCTGAAACGCCTCGAAACCGACGGCCCGTCGCAGGCCTTTTCGCGGGAGATGCTCCTCCGGATCGGCCGGATCGCGATTCCGAGCGTCTTGCAGCAGAGCTTTGTGTCGGTCGGCAACATCTTCATCCAGAGCTTAATCAACGGCTTCGGCTCGTCGGTCATCGCGGGCTATTCGGCGGCGATCAAGCTCAACACCTTCACCATCACCTCGTTCACCACCCTGGCAAACGGCCTTTCGAGCTTTTCTGCCCAGAACATCGGCGCGGGAAAACTCGACCGCATCCACCGCGGTTTTCGCGCGGGGCTTGTGCTGGCGCTGGTGGTGGCGGCGGTTTTCTTTGCCTGCTACTTCTTTGCGGGCGGGGCGGCCATCTCCCTCTTCATGGAGGAAAATACAGGGCTTGCGCTGGACACCGGCGTGGAATTTCTGCGGGTGGCGTCACCCTTCTACTTTGTCATCTCGGTCAAGCTGATGGCCGACGGTGTCCTCCGCGGCGTCGGGGATATGAAGGCCTTTATGGCGAGCACCTTTACCGACCTGATTCTGCGGGTACTGCTGGCCTACCTCTTCGCGCTCGGATTTGGGATGGGAACGCTCGGCGTCTGGCTCTCCTGGCCGGTTGGCTGGGTTATTTCGGCGGTAATGTCCTTCCTCTTCTATGCAAAAGGCCACTGGAAACCGTCCTCTCTGCAGGAACTGCCGGAGGATCCTCTCGCCAAAGTCGCGGAGGATATCACCGCCGCGGCGGTTGCGGCCGAGGATGAGGAAGGCTGAAAAGATACTTTTGTCCTATTCCCGGCACAAAAATCCTATGAAACGGGAAAAAGATGTGGTATACTGGGGATAGAATCTTTTCGGAAATGAGGAATCGCCATGACCAGCAAAGAACGCTTTTACCGGATGTACGCCCACAAGGAGGCCGACCGTGTCCCGATCATCGACAGCCCGTGGGCCGGGACGATTGCCCGCTGGCAGCGGGAAGGGATGCCCAAAGACGCCGACTGGCGGGACTTTTTCGGGGTAGACAAGCTGGAAACCCTTGGGGTGGACATCTCGCCGCACTATGAGGAAAAAATCATCGAAGAAACCGACCGCTACCGCATCTACACCACCAGCTGGGGCGTTACCATGAAGCAGTTCAAGGAGCTGGACTCCACACCGGAGTTCCTCGACTTCACTGTAAACACCGAGGAAGCCTGGCAAGAGGCGAAAAAGCGGATGACGGTCACGCCCGACCGGGTAAACTGGGACTACCTCCGCAAAAACTGCGACAAGTGGGTGGCCGAGGGGCGGTTCCTGTCGGCCGGCTTCTGGTTCGGCTTTGACGTCACCCATTCCTGGATGTCCGGCACCGAAACGGTGCTCATCGCGCTGATGGAAAACCCGGAGTGGGTAAAGGACATGATCGGCACCTACCTTGAAAGCTGCATTGCCCTCTTCGACATGATCTGGGACGCCGGCTACCGCTTTGACGAAATCAGCTGGTGCGACGACATGGGCTACAAGGGCACCACCTTCTTCTCCCCGGCAACCTACCGGGAGGTCGTCAAGCCATTCCACAAAAAAGCCTGCGAGTGGGCGCACAACAAGGGGATCTACGCCCGGCTCCATTCCTGCGGCAATATCACCACCCTTGTCCCGGATATCCTGGACGCCGGAGTGGACGCGCTGAATCCGCTGGAGGTCAAGGCGGGCGTCGATCCGATTGCCCTCAAAAAAG
This sequence comes from uncultured Clostridia bacterium, assembly GCA_944382875.1. GTDB lineage: Bacteria > Bacillota > Clostridia > Oscillospirales > Ruminococcaceae > Merdivicinus. The sequence continues at coordinate 93,881 of CALWNQ010000010.1, read as the reverse complement.
AGTACGGCGACCGGCTGGTGCTGCACGGCGGCATCAATGCGGTGCTCTGGCCGGACAAAGAGGCGATTGTGGAGGAGATCCGCCGGGTTGTGCCGGTATTGAAAGAAAACGGCGGCTATATCTTCTCTTCCGACCATTCCATCCCGAACAACGTGCCGCTCGAAAACTTCCGCGCCATCGTGGAGGAGGTCAAACAGGCGGGCCGTTACAACTGAACCAAAAAGGCGCCTCTTGCGGGGCGTCTTTTTTTGACACGATTACAGCAATTTTACACAAAACCGCTTGAAAAACAAAGGCATATCCTGTAAAATAGAATCATAATCATAAAGGGAAAAGCCCATTCGTTCCGGAAAGGATGATCCAGGATGCTGCCTTGTCAAACAACTTGCCCGCACTATCACGCCGGATGCCACAAAACCTGCGGCAAATGGGGGGAATTTCTCCGCAGCCAGCAGGAGCTGCGGCACAAAAAAAAGGATTACCTCAAACTCTGTAACGAAACCTGTGCTGCCGTCATCCGCGGCTGCCGGGAAAACTCCCTTTACCGATATCGTTTCTGAACAGGCAAAAACGCCGCGCGGGAATCCCCCGCGCAGCGTTTTGTTGTTTTAACGGTGTTTTTTCCTCCTGCAAAGGAGCAGCGCTCCGGCCGGAAGCAGCGCGGCAAAGAGCAGTCCTGCCGCTGCCCGCCCGGTCTGCGGCGGTGCGTCGATGTTGCCCGGCTCTGTCTGCTCTCCGCCTGTGCCCGGCTTTTGTCCGTCCGGGGTGGAAACAGCAGCGGTCCGCCCGTAATGCTCCGGATAATAGACCTCCAGCAGATGCTCCACCGTGTACGGTTCATCAATAAAGCTGACCAGACGCTCGTACATCCGAGCTTCGTGCGGCAGGCCAAAACGGTCCAGTCCGCTCCGCTCCGAATAGGAGAAGCAGATTCCCTGGTTGTAATGGGAACCCTGCGGCGCGATTTCGGTCACAGTATCGGGAAGGAGGATGCACGGGACCTGCATTTCGGTTACAACCTCTTCCAGTGTGGTGACGCCCCACGGCAGGACGAGCAGTCCGGAAGGGGCGCCGTTGAGCGAATGGCTGCCCACGATCTTCAGATCGGGGTGGAAGGTCATCCCCGCACTGTGGGAGGAAGCGAGCAGCTTGCTGTAATCCGGAGTATACAGACAACCCTTGTAGAGCTTAAAATAGGGGTTTTCCGGATCGAGTACAAACTCATCCGGCGAATTGTAAGTGGAAATGGCCTTCACATCGGGGCCGATGCAAAGCTTGCTCGTTTCCGGCCAGTAGTCGGCCTGCACGATTCCTTCTCCCAAAACGACCGTTTGGATACTCTCATCAGGCAGCCTCATCCATTCGTGATGCTCGTTTGGTCCGCATGTCAGCACAGTGTTGTCGCCGGTAAAGGTCATGGTGCAGGAAAGAGGATCCAGCAGCCAGTGGGCGCCACACTCCATCTCGCCGGTAAAGATGCCTTCGGCGTCCTTGAGCTCGGGGCGGAGCGGCTCACCATACCGGTCGCCCGAATAGATATACAAAACCGAATAATCCTTGCTGTAGATCGAGTTCTGGTCCAGCGCCAGATAGGGGTTGTCGGGGCTCACCTCATACACGGTGGAAAGGGTGACAAAACGTTGCTCACCGGGAAAAACCTGCTTGCCCAGCCGGATATTTTCGGCGGTATACACCATCGCGATGTCGAGCGGCAATTTGAACCGGTCGGTAAAAATCACCTGGTCGATTTCATCCGCAAAAGCCGTCAGGAATTCCCCTGCGCCGAAATACGGATAGCCAAAGCCGCATTGGGAAAGGTCCTTCACCCCGTTTAGGGGATCGCCCACCGCGTCAAAGATCATGGTGTGGGCGTTGAGGTCGATTTTCCATACAACTTCGTCGTCGCCCTCTTTCCAGTCATAGTCCCGCTTGCGCATTCCCTGGTCGCCGTCCACAACCCAGGACACTGCCTGTCCGTCGTGCCAGTGTCCCGAAATGGTCTCCACATTGGGATAGTCCTCCCGCACATCCTGTTTCCAGAGCGAAAAAATATTGGAAGCAGTTTCATCCCGGAGGATGATGTGGCGGATCTCGTCGTCAAAACTTCCCCAGTCGCCCCGGTCGGGAAGATCCTGATCGCCGGTGTAAACCACCTCAACGGTGCCTGTTTCCGAATCGAAAGTCCAATCAAACCCTTGCTGACGGCCGCTTTTTTCGGCCGCCAGAACCGACCCGCCGCCCAGCAGGCAGAATGCCGTCGCCACTGTCAGCAGCGAAAGCAGCAGTTTGCTTCTCATTTTCATCAAAATCCCTCCATTTCGCTTTTCCTATAAAATCAGTGTAAAATAAATTTTATTTTGTTGCAATATTCTGGCTATAATTGTATGATTTTTCAAATAAAATCTCCCGGGCCGGGCAATCCGGTCGGGAGATGAAAAATTCGGGATTCAGCGGACCGCCCACTCGGCGGCTTTTAAGAGCTGAGCGGTGCGTTCGAGCGAAGCGCCGCGGCTTGTTTCGGTGCAGAGACTGACATCGCGGGGGTTGACGCTCACCTCGGCGTAGATCTGGTTGGCGCCGGACATCAGGCAGAGCTCATCCGGCTCGTGAACGCCCATCGCCCGCACCGGCTTGACGCAAAGGCTGGTGACGGCGCAGATTTTGGCCAGTTCGGCGGCCGAGATTTCGCCGCGGGAGAAGAGTTTTGTTCCCGGCACGCAAACACGTTTCATCACCGCCATCACCTCAACGGGATAGTCCTTCGCGCGGAAGATCTCGTCGGCGATTTCGTCGTAGCTGTGCTCGGGGCCGATCGGCTCGACACAGTAGTAAAGGGAAAGTCCCGCCTCTTTCACAGCGTCCAGCGTGCGGATTCTTGCCGCGGGATCGAGCCGGGTGTCCACACCCTCACCCAGACGGCGGATGTGATAAACCCCGGTAAATCCGGTTTCCTTGAGTTTTTTTGCATAGGAGAGGTCAAAGTCCCCCACATTGGCGACCAATCGCATCCCCTCGGGCAGCAGCTTTTTCACCGCAGCGCCGTACCGGAGAAATTCCTCCTGGGAAAAGGAAGCCGTCGTCATCAGGAACATATCGTCCACCAGCCCGGCGGCTGTCAGCTCACGCACCGTCTTTTCCACCTGTGCAAGGGGGAGGGCAAAGCGGTTCGCGGGATCAAAAGCGTCCTCCGCCAGCGAACAGAAAGCGCAGTTAGCCGGACAGGGGGAAGCTTCGATGCCGATCTGGGCAAAGATCACCCCTTTCCCGTCAAAACGGCGGCGGGAATCGCGGTTGGCGATGCCGAGCAGCCGGTAATAGTCGGCGCTGCCGTTTTGGATGGCGAGCAGCGAAAGCGCGTCGGCACGGGAGAGGGTTTCGCCTGCTTCGGCGCGGTTGAGAATGGTTTCCAGCATAGCAGTTTCTTCCTTTCTGTTCATTCTATGGCAAGGATTTTTCCGGGATACCAGCGGGCGGCTTCCTTTACCGCTTTGCCAACCGGCATTCCGGCGCCGGACAAAACGTTGAGCCAGCCCAGATGGCTTTCGGGGACCTCTTTGTCCCAGCGTTCGACCGAAACGACATTGCCCACACAGTCGGCGAGGAAAATCCCCTCGGTGGTCCGGACAAAGCCTTTCACCCGAAAAGTGTCCTCGGCGAACATCTCGATCATTTTGCGCAGCTCATACGGGGTAATTTCGGGAGAAACCCGCACCATCAGCTTGCGAAGTGTCAGGTCGGCGGTCAGCGGCATCTCCTCGGGCGGATTCTCGCGGGCTTTGTCGAGCATCGAAAGGATCTCCTCCCCGATTTGTCCGAACGAAGTCTGTAAAAGCGGCAGATCGGGCCGCTGCCCTTTGATGAGAGAGAGCGTTTCCGCCAGCTGTTCGGGCGAAGCGCAGTCGGTTTTGTTGACAACGGCCAGATCGCTCGAAGCCAGCTGTTTTTGGCAGGTGCGGGCGGTGGCGTAGAGCTTTGGGAACCGCACCGCGTCGACCAGACAGACTGCCCCCCGGTAGTCGATCCAGGGGAACCGCCCGCTCTGGGCAAAGAGCTTGCGCACGCCGGTCGGATCGGAGAGGCCGGAGGCTTCCACCAGAATCACGTCGGGCGAAAGCGCTTCGGATTCGCGCAGCACCTTTTCAAACTGGTCGAGCCGGCAGGAGCAGAAGACCGAACCGCCCGAAATCTCCTCCAAAAAGGCCCCTAAATCAGAAAGGAGGGCGCCATCGACGCCCTCTTTTCCGAATTCGTTGACGATGAGCTGAATCTTCTGCCCGGCAAACAGGCGGATAAAATTCTTAAGGAAGGTGGTTTTCCCGGCGCCCAAAAAGCCGGTAATCAGATAGAGCCTGCTCATCTTACTGATTCTTTTTGCAGGCTTCGATCGCCTCGCGGATGGCTTCCTCGAGTTCGGCCTTGGTGGGGATGATGGAGCGGTATTTCAGCTCGCCGTTGATATACATGGAGGGCAGGTTCGGCACCCCCATCTTGATGCAGCGGGCGACGTTTTCTTTATAAATGAACTTGTATTCCACCATATCGATGGCGTCGCCAAAGGTTTCGACCGCCTGGTTGGCAGCGCCCATCATGTAGCTGCATGCGGCGCACTGGGCGGAGTCCAGGGTAAACACCTCAACGAGCGGTTTTTTCAGGTGAGCGTAGTCGGGGATCTCCACATTGGAGGTGTCGACTTCTTCCGCCTGGTAATTCTTAACCATCTCGCGGACCGCGTCGGTTTCGATGGCGGCCTGTGCCACGCCGATGCCGTTTTCCACCGGGACGTCATAGGGCATGTCGCAGCCGGGCGCAAGGATAAAGTTTTTCTTTACCTTGACCGAATCGAGCAGGTCGACGACAAATTTCATGTTGTCCTGCTGGTTGCCAAGCAGCATGATGGAGGTCAGCGGGATGTTGCCGCCGATGACGACATTGTATTTGTCGCAGATTTCCTTGGCAGCGAGGAGGTTGACGTTTTCGTCTACCGAGATGGAGTCGGGGTTGGTCTGGCACATTGCCTCGATGTTGCGGGTTGCGTCGCCGCAGACAAAGAAGGAGGAGAAGACGCCTTTTTCGCGGATATGGCGGAACAGTTCGGTATAGGGCTCGGTCATGTACTGGTTAAAGTGGGCGGTGGAGATCTGGGAGATCAGCGGGTCAACGATGGCGATGACGTCCATGCCGGCTTCGATATAGTAGTCGGCCATCCGCATGCAGACGCGGTTGCAGAAGGCAAAGAGGCTGGCGGTTTCCTCCTCAAAATCGAACATATCGGTAAAGAGGTTGTTGCCGCGGAGGTGGGAAGCCAGGGTGAACGGGCCGCAGATCAGGCCGTAGAGTGCGGTGGTTTCGCCGACCGCCTCTTTCATGCGGCGCATGACTTCAAGGACATAGGGAATCCGGCCGGATTCCTTGGTGGGGATTTTGCAGTCACAGGGGGTAACAGGCGGCTCCTCGTCGCTGCCGTCGAGCGGGTGCTTGGAAACGGAGGGAGGGCAGTCCTTGGCCCAGGTGAGCTCACAGCCGAGGCACTCCGCCTCGATCTGGAGGTCGAAAATAACGGGCTGGCCGTCGGGCTTATACAGGCGGTTGACTTCCATCAGGGATTCAAACGCCTTATCGGGATCGGTGAGCATTTCAATAGCGTCATAGCCTTTGAGCTTGGCGGCATGGACACCGGCAAAGGGCACCCAGGGGGCGCGCTCAGTCTCTTCGTGGCGCAGGGTGCGGAACAGCAGATCTTTCATAGTAATTCCTCCTAAAAAATCATCCGGCTGGAAGGGCCGGTTTTCCTTTCTGCAATCAGCATACCATATTCTGCCGAAATCTTTCTTGCAATATCTTTTGATTTTGTGGAGAAAACAAAGAAGATTTTTCTGTTCGCGCATTTTTTCAGCCATCCTGTTCCTCTTTCCTGCCGGGGCTGAGCTGGGAAAGGCGGTATTCGGTGGGAGTCATACCGGTGGCCTGTTTAAAGATTTTATAGAAGTGCTGGGTGTTTTTATAGCCCACACGGTAGCCCGCCTCGTATACCTTAACCGTCGGATCGGCAAGCAGCTCCTTGGCGCGGCGGATGCGCAGCTCGGTGAGGAAATCGCTGTAGTTCTGGCCGCACTGCTGCTTAAAAAGGCGGCTAAGATAAGCGGGGCTCATTGAAAGGGCTTCGGCGGCTTTTTCGAGCGAAAAGCCGTCTTCGATATGGTCGCGGCCGAGCTGCCGCATTTTGTGGACGATATCCTGATATTCCGGCTCAGCGGGAGGCTGTTGTTCCAATGGATGGCGGGCGTCGAGAAAATCCCGGAGCCTTGTAAACAGGTTTTCCAGATCGGCATAGGAGGTAGGCTTGACCAGGTAGTCAAAAACGTTCTGGCGGATGGCGCGGCGGGCATAGTCAAAGTCGCGGTAGCCGGTGAGCAGGACCAGCACCAGCTCGGGATCGGTTTTGCGCACCGTTTCGCAGAAATCAATCCCGGACATCCGGCCCATCCGGATATCGGTAATCACCGCGTCGACGGGATGCTCCTCAAGGTAGCAAAGCGCCTCCTCGGCGTCCGCAAAGGTACCGGCCAGCTCAAATCCGAACCGGGAAAAATCGAGAGCCTCCCGGAAAAAATCCCGGATCAGGTCCTCGTCGTCGATAAAAATCACACGGTACATGGTGATAGCGCTCCTTTCCGCGATATTGTGACCAGTATAACGCAGATATGGCAAAAAGGCAAGGGGGATCCCCTGCCTTTCCGCGCGGTAAAATTTTCCTATTTGCCGGAATACTTGGACGCAAATTCAATCGCGCTTGCGTACTCGCTTTTGTACCATTCCACAAAGTCGTTGATGCCCAGGCCCTCCGCCTTGGTTACCATCTCTTCCTTGAGCGATTCAAATTCAGCGTCGTCCTTTGCAAAGACCATCTGCCAGGACACCGTCTTGACCACATCGCCGACGCGGGCGGAGATCTGCTCCATCTCGTCGGTCATCAGCGGGGCAATAAAGAACGGTTTTTCGACGACCATATTATTCTTGGTAGCATAAGCCACCGAATCCTTGGCGTCGAAATCCTCCATCCAGGTTTTCTCCAGCAATGTTTTTTCCGGCGCATAGTCCTTTTCGGGCCAGTACTGGGAATTGAGCGGGAGATTGGTGTTCGGATTGATTTCATTGGGCGCATAAGCGGTCGCGGTCAGCGGCGAGCCGTTCTGATCGTATTTTCTGCCGTCAGGCAGCAGCTTTTCGGGATCGTTCATAAATTCGTAGAACGCCTCGGTGCGATAGGGCTGGCCGTTCTCGTCGTAATCCCAAAGCGCTTCCGGACCCTGCACGCCGTTCTGAGAGAGCATATTGGCATCCCAGTCATAGAAGTAGTTGACAAATTCCATGCACTTTTCGGGATATTTGGTAGCGGAGGAAACGCCAATCGTCCACTCCTTGCCGATCGGCTGGGTGCCGGTCACCTTATAAGGCTCCTCACTGAACATGATGGGCATAAATCCAACGCCTTCCTGTTTGCGCTCATAGGTAGAGAAGGTGGAAGCGCCCCAGTCGCCAAACGCGCACATCATCACGCGGCCTTCGCCGACCTTGGCATTGTAGTCGTCAAAGCGCTGTGTCAGCGAGTCGGGATCGAGCAGGCCCAGCTTGTTGAGCTCAAAGCAGAAGCGCAGGAACTGCATATAGATGCCGTCCTCTGTCAAGAGAGAATCCACCACGCCGTTGGGATCATTGCGGTAGTCAATCTGGACCAGGCTTCCTTCGCCGGGGATTTCATAGCCCATAGTGCCGGCCGCAAACATACCGATGGTCATATAAGAGCGATCCCAGTCCTTGAAGAGGGAGAGGCCATATACCTTTTTACCGTCCTCATTTTCGGGCTCAAGCGCCTGCATCTGCTGGATCACAGGAACCAGGTCCATCAGGGTGCCCACTTCGGGGGAGCCGATTTCCTTATACAGGTCATACCGCACCTGCAAACCGGAGTTGCCCATCGCGTCGGGATAGTGCTTGATTTCGGTTCCGACAACAAAGGATTTGTCCTGTCCGTTGCTCAGGTTGTCGGCCATATACTGGAGCGATTCCGAAGCGTATTCATAGACATTGGGAACCAGATCCTTGTAGTCGTCAAAGGCGAGGAGCATGTTGCCGACCACAGCGTTTTCCACCTGTTTGTAGTCTTTAAAGATTACAATATCGGGAAGCTCGCCGCTTGCCATCAGCGCCTGGAGCTTCTGCTCGCCCTGGTCGCCAGCTGGGAGCAGTTCGATTTCTACCCCAACCTTTTCTGCCAGAATGTCACCGCCCCAGCCTTCCATAACACCTGAAATGTTTGATGGCATACTGAGCATCTGGAGCTTGACTACTTCGCCGCTGTCCGCTTCCTCCACTGTGGAGCTTTCGGTGCTGCTTTCACCGGTGGTCTGGGATGAGCCGGTGTCCGCGGTGTCGCCGCAGGAAACCATGCCGGCCGCCATCAGCCCGGCAAGCAGCAGGGTAAAAATGCGCTTTTTCATATTCATACCTCCTATATAATTGTGCACTGCACAAAAACGAATCATCCCTTTACGGCGCCGATCATGATGCCGCCGACAAAATATTTCTGGAAAAACGGGTAGACGCAGAGGACCGGGATAACAACAACCATCGAAACGGTCATTTTCACAGCGGTAGGTGTCAGCAAACGGGAAGCGTCCACATGGATGCCCAGTTCGGACATATTTTTCAATGTATCCGCCAGCGAATTCGCCTCGTTCAGGTACTGGTAAAGGATGTACTGCAAGGTGTAGAGCTTCGAATCGGTCATGAGGAAGACGGTATCCATAAAGCTGTTCCAGTGCCCGACCGCCGAAAAGACGATCAGGGTAGCGAGGATGGGCTTGCAGAGCGGCATCACAATTTTGGCATAACGGACCAGGTAGCCGGCGCCGTCCAGCTCGGCGGATTCCTCCAGCGAAGTGGGGATGCTCTCGACATAGGTCTTGAACAGGATGAGCGAGTAGGCGGAAACAATGCCGGGGATGATATAAGCAAGGAAATTGTTGGTGAGATGCAGGTTTTTCATGTTGATAAACCACGGGATGATGCCGGCGTTGAAATACATCGTCACCACAATGAACCGGTACCAGAGCTTGCGGTGCCAGAGCTCCTGCTTGGTGAGGGCGTAGCCGAGGAAGGAAGTACCGATAATGGTGAGAGCAGTCCCAATCACGGTGCGTCCCAGTGTCACCAGCACGGCATTCCCCAAACCGCGGAGCTTCAGCACTTCGAGGTAATTTTGAAAATGGATCCCGATCGGATACCATAAAACCAGTCCCCTGGTTACCTTGTCGTTGTCGCTGATGGTGTTGATGAACAGGTAATAAAAGGGCAGGAAACAAAGCAAAGTAAAAACTGCAAAGAATGTGTAATTAAAAATATCAAAGGCAATATCCCCCGCCGTCTTTTTCCGTTTCATGATTCCACCTCCTAAAAGACGCTTTCTTCCCGTACAAACCGGGAGAACAGATTGGATACCAGGAAAAGAGTGATACTGACCAGGGATTTCAGGATACTGACGGCGGTGGAATAGGAGTAGTTGATGCCCACCATGCCCTGATTGTAGACATAAAGGTCAAGTACCTCGATATGCTCCTTGTTCATCGGGTTCTGGAAGACAAAATACTGGTCCATACCGTTGTTGATCATGTTTCCGACCGAAAGGATGAGCAAAACGAAAAAGGTCGGCAGCAGTCCCGGAATCGTCACATACCACATTTTCTGGAAGCGGCTGGCCCCATCGACTTCGGCGGCTTCATACTGCTCCTGGTCGATGCCGGCGATGGCGGCGATATAGACGATGGCGCTCCACCCCAGCCCTTTCCAGGTGCTCCACAGCCACATCTTGAACCAGATATGGTCAGCCGAAGCGAGGAAATTGATCCCCTCGTCGGTAATCCCGAGCTCCATGAGCAGCCGGTTGACAAAGCCGTCGTTGACCGAAAACATGGCGTAGGCAATCGAGTAGACAAGCACCCAGCTGATAAAATTGGGGATGGTGGTGAGAGTCTGGGCTGTTTTGCGGAACGGCATGCATTTGATTTCGGCAAGGAATACGGCGAACAGCATCGGCAGCGGCGAGGTTGCCATCCCAATCAGGCTCATGCCGAGGGTGTTTTTCATAACCCGGACGAGGTCCTCAAAGTAGTAGATATCGCTGAACATCCGGGTGAAGTTATAAAGCCCCACAAATTCGCAGTCAAAAAGCGGGCGGCCGGGCTTATAGTCGAACAGTGCGTAAATCCAGCCGTAGAGCGGCATGTAGGAAAAGACGAAGACCAGCGCCAGCAGCGGCAGGATCATTAAAAACAACCGAAATCCAGATTGCTTGTAAAACGCTTTCCTTTTGACTGTTTTGTCCATATTTCACCACTTCCAATCCGTGTTTCTGGTGATTATTATACTCATTTTTGAACGCATTGTAAATCATGCCATTTCTACTTTTTGTATGGTTTTTTTGTTTTCTGTGCAAAACGCCTTGAAAATTTCCACAATCCGCGTTAAAATAAGAGCAATCTGATCCATTCCGGAGGTCCCTATGAAGCACTTTTCCTTTCTGCACAACATTCGCTTTTTCAGCTGGAAGAGCGTTTTTTTCCGCTATCTTTTCAGCCTCTTCATCATCATTCTCATCATTTTTGTGCCGTTCTGCATCTTCCTTTACCAGTATTCGGACTATGTCTTTACCAGGGAGCTGGCGGTGGTTTCCGCCCAGAACGCGCTGAAATCCAAAACCATCTTTGACCTTCTGAACTCCAGCTTCACAGCCAACCAGTCGGTCGTATCCGATTCGGCGGACGTCAGCCGGATCCTCCACTCCGGGCCGGAAGAGGTGTCGGAGCTGGAAATCGCGCGGGTTCAGGCAATGCTGCAGTCCATGAAGCGGGCAGACGATTCGATTGCCGACCTGATGATCTACAGCATCCAGAGCGACCTCTGTATCAGCACCGGGGAAGCAAAGCAGGTGGGGGATGACCGGAGCCTGAGCTGGCTGAACACCTACCGGGCAACCAAGCTCCCCTTCCTCATGTTCCCGCGCAGGGTAGGTTCCGAACGGTTCAACTACATCTATACAGTCGGGGAGCTGTACGATGAAAACGGCGGGACAGCCGGCATTTTCTGCTGCCAGAACCGCTACCAGGATTTTGAGGAGCTGGTCCGCCAGTCATTCGGGGAGGACCCGGAAAAAATCTTTATCGTCAGCGAGCTGGGGCTCATCCTGTACAGCAGCGACGAATCCCGGATCAACACCCTGATGTTCGAGGATCCGGATATTTACAGCGCCTACCTTTCCGCCAAGGAAACGGAAGGCAGCACCCTTTTCTGGGGAGACCAGATCATTTCGGTCGCCAAAAGCGGCAGCTCCGAACTGATCCTGATGGCCTACAATTCCCGCACCAGCCTGATGAGCGGCAGCAACCGGATCAATTATTTCCTGCTGACCGGCGGCGCTGTGGTGCTGCTGATTGCGGCAGTTTCGGCGCTGTTCATCGCGCTCAACCACTACCGCTCGGTCGCCGGCGTCATCCGGGCGGTCCAGAACGCCGACAACCCGGATCAGCTCCGGATCAGCCCGCGGCTCAACAGCGAGTTCTTTTACATCGTCAATTCGGTCATCTCCAATGCCCAGCGCAGCCAGATGCTTGACCACGAGCTGGTAGACAAGGTCCGGGAGCTGCGGCAGGCACAGCTCTGCGAACTGCAGGCCCAGATCAACCCGCATTTTATCTACAACACCCTCCAGCTCATCAATCTGAGCATCCTGCGGGAAACCCACCGCGACACCCCGGCCACCCGCGTCATCGCGATGTTTTCGCAGCTGATGCGCTCCACCTACGACACCCGGCGGATGATCGTACCGGTCCGGGAGGAGATCGAAAACCTGCGGCTCTTTGCCGACATCCAGTCGGTCCGCTACAACGGCCGGCTGCACACCGAATACGAGGTTGATCCGGACTGCATGGATTTCTGCACCTTAAAACTGATGCTCCAGCCGTTTGTCGAAAACTGCATGCTCCACGGCTTTCAAAACACCGGCGAGGACTGGAAGCTCTCGGTGCGATGCCGGCTGGAGGATGGCTTCCTCGTTTTCACAGTGGCGGACAACGGCGCCGGCATCGGGCCGGAAAAGCTCCGGGAGATCCGGGAAAAGCTGGAATCCCCGGACATCCGGGGGCAGAATATCGGCATTACCAACGTGCGGCAGCGGCTGATGCTTCTCTTTGAAAACCGGAGCACCGTCACGGTGGAAAGCGAGCCGGGAGAAGGCACCAAAGTGACCATCCGGCATCCGGCGATGGAGCATCATCCGTTTGAGAAAGCACAGCAGCAGATTCCATAAGGGGCAACCCTTTGCAGATAAAAGGAGGAATTTTGATGAAATACCGTGACAGCAGCCTGCCCGTTGAAGAGCGGGTGGAGGACCTGCTTTCCAGAATGACGCTGGAAGAAAAAGTGGCGCAGCTCGACATGACGCGCGGCGTGGAGTACGCGACCAAACCGTCGGAGGTACACAACTGTTCGGTGGAGCCGGACACGGATTTTGATTTTGACAAGATCCGCTCCCTCTTCGGCGACCGCGGCATCGGCTTTATCCACGACACCTATTCGGTGCCGGCCGTGATGAACCGGCTGCAAAAATATTTTGTGGAGGAAACGCGGCTTGGCATCCCCTGCCTCTTTACCGGCGAAGCGCTCCACGGCATCAGCGGAACACGGGGCACCATCTTCCCGGTACCGCTGGGGCTCGGCGCCACCTTTGAGCCGGAAACGGTGCGTCTGGTCGGCGAAGTAATCGGCCGGGAAACCCGTTCGCTTGGCATGCACGAAATTCTGGCCCCCAATCTCGACGTCGCGCGGGAACCCCGCTGGGGCCGGACCGAGGAAACCTTTGGCGAGGACACCTGTCTTTCCTCCAAAATGGCGGTTGCCATCATTTCGGGCGAGCAAAAAGACGGCGCACTCTCCCGTCCCGACGCCGTTGCCAGCGAGCCGAAACACTACTGCGTCCACGGCATCCCGGAGGGCGGCACCAACTGCTCCCCCGCCCGCGCCGGCGAACGCGAAATCCGGAGCAGCTACCTCCCCGTTTTTGAAGCCGGCATCAAGGAGGGCGGCGCCTGCAACGTCATGGCGAGCTACAACAGCATCGACGGCGACGTGGTCATGTGTTCCAAAAAGTACCTCACCGACATCTTAAAAAAGGAAATCGGCGCGGAGGGCTACGCACGTTCCGACTGGGGCGGCATCCGGCGGATCCAGAACAGCCACCATCTGGTCAAAGACGAACGGGACGCGCTGCGGCTGGCCATCGGCAACGGCCTGGATGTACAGGGCTGCGACATGGAAAACCGGTATTTTGAAGAAACGCTGGCCGACCTCGTCCGCAAAGGGGAACTGCCCGCCGAGCGGATTGACGACGCGGTCCGCCGTGTCCTGCGGATGAAGTTCCGGCTGGGGCTGTTTGAGCATCCCTATACCGACGAAACCGGCTGGGAATCGCTCATCCGCTGCCCCGAACACCGCGAAATCGCGCTCCGTGCGGCCCGGAAATCCATTACCCTGCTCAAAAACGACGGCATTCTGCCGCTCCATGATATCTCCTCCGTCGCGCTGATCGGCCCGTCCTCCGCCCACCAGAAGATCGGCGGCTATTCGGCCATCCCGGTGGGATATGAAATTGCTTCGGTCTACGACGAGCTGCGGCGGCTGGCCGGCGATTCGGTCAAAATCGTTCAGTGCGACGGCTGCCCGATTACCGAGGGCCCCAAAACCGAGTATTATGTGGAAGGACAGCCCCACCTGTTCAGCAAGGGCGAGGAAGAAATCGCCGACTGCATGGATCAGGCGGTGGAGATCGCGGCAAACTGCGACGTCATCGTCATGGTGGGCGGCGACAACACCATCACCAGCGGCGAGGGCAAGGACCGCTGCGAAGTGACGCTGGCGGGACGGCAGCGGGAGCTGGTCCAAAAGCTCGCCGCACTCGGCAAACCGCTCGTCCTGGTGCTGGAAAACGGCAAATGCGTCGACCTTTCGGAGGAAGACGGCTGCTGCAATGCCATTCTGGCCGCCTGGTTCGGCGGGGAGTTCGGCGCGCAGGCCATCGCCGAAGCGCTGCTCGGGCAGCTGAACCCGGCGGGACGTCTGCCGGTTTCCTTCCCGCAGAGCAGCACCCGCCTGCCCTGCTACTATTCGATGCTGCCGGGCGGCTCGCTTGAATTCATGGAGGGGAGCAAGCTCCCGCGCTATCCGTTCGGCCACGGCCTTTCCTACACCACCTTTGCCTATCGGGAGCTGACCGCCCGCCTCGACAGCCGGGATCCGCTCCGGGTGGAGGTTTCGGTCAAGGTTTCCAACACCGGCAGCCGGGACGGCGAAGAGGTGGTCCAGATTTACGTCGACGACGTGGAAAGCTCGGTGGCAACACCGCCGCTGCTGCTCAAGGATTTCCGCCGGGTAGCGCTCCGTGCGGGCGAAAAGCAGACGGTTACCTTTACGCTGGACGAAAAGGCGTTCCGGCTGATGGGCCTCGATTACCGCTGGGTGGTGGAGCCGGGCGAGTTCCGGATTCTGGCCGGCGCGTCCTCGGGGGACATCCGCTGCGAAACCGCAATCATCCTTTGACAGAAAAACAGCCCTGTCGCAACCGGCAGGGCTGTTTTTCGTTATTCTTTTTCGATCCGCCTAAGCAGAGAAAGGAGCTCCTCCGGGCTATGGACGACAAAATCCGGCGTTTCCTCTTGCGATTCCGGCCGCATGGGATAGCGCGGCGACCAGTCGAGCAGCACCGAGGTGATGCCGAACCGGTTGGCGCCCACAATGTCCCGTTTGAGGTTGTTGCCCATCATCAAAATCCGAGGCTTGTCGCTGTCGTGCAGTCCCATCCGGTCCATCGCCGTCTGAAACATGCGGGGAGACGGCTTTTCCTCCCCCACATCCGAAGAATACACCCGTTCTTCAAAATACTGATCCAGTTTCAGAAGGCTGTACATATTCTCAAAGCTCTCGGCTTCCCCGTCGGCGACCATGGCCACCCGGTATCCCGCCTGACGGAGTCCGGCGAGCAGTTCCGGCGCACCCGGCACAGGAGCAGCGGTCTGTACAATCCCGCGCGCGTCCCGCACCTCGGTGCTTTCGTCAATCAGCGTGTCGCCGCTGTCCAAAAATACGATCCTCCGCAGCATATTGTTTCTCCTTTTATTCCCCAAACACCACAAACGTCACCGCCGCGTTCTCAGGCGAGACATCCGGCATTCTGGTTTGCTATAATTTTGTAAAATAAAAATAATTTTATTTTTTATATTGCACAGTTGCACAAAATCTGATAAAATATAATTGTAATATAATAGCATAATTCCAATTTTCTTAAGAAGTGCTGTAATATTCGTCCTCATTTCATTCAATATGAGAAATGACAGGAGGGATTGCCAATGAAAAAATGGTATCGCATCCGATTTACTGCCGCATTTTTCCTGCTTTGCACCTGCTTCTGCACAGGCTGTGGGGAGGACAGCGGCCCGCAAAAGCTCGATCTTGGGCAGCTGCAAAATGAAAATGCCAGCTATGGGCTGCCTTCCCTCCCGTTCGGACAGAGCGTGGCCGACGCCGAAAAATCGCTCGGCTTTTCACTGGGGGAAATCGCCCTCTCCAATAACGGCATGGACACCTACCACATCGACGATGGCTGGGAGTACGACGGGCTGCTGCTGGACGCCAATTTGGAGTTCGGGGAAAACGGCTTTGCGTCCATCAGCTTTACCGTATCCGAATCGGATGAAGACGCACGCGACCCCCTGGAACTCTACGAACAGATGGCGGAAGAGCTCCAAAAAGCCTACGGCGAACCCAGCCGTTCTTACGACAACGAACGGGGAACCGGTATGAACTGGTTCGGGGAAGATGGAAGTACCATTCAGCTTTCCGCCAGCTCCCTTCTGGAGGGCCGTGACCCCACCGTAATCTTTGTCCTCTACCAAATTCCGTAACAGGATGCCCCGGTGAAGAAATCACCGGGGTTTTTTATTTTTGTCCCATATCCCCAAAGATCTGGAGCTCGACACAGCCGCAAAAGGCATGGTAGAGCGGCAGATGGAACTCCTGCACCCGGTAGGTTTCCCGTGTCGGTGCCCGGAGGGTGATATCGGCGATGGAGGCGAGCTTGCCGCCCGCTTCCCCGGTAAAGGCGATGACCTTCATTCCTCTCGCCTTGGCGGCATAAGCCGCGCGGACGACATTTTCGGAGTTGCCGGAGGTCGAAAGCCCGATCAAAAGGTCGCCCGGATTCCCATAGGCAAAAACCTGCTGCGCAAAGACCATGGCGGGATCGACGTCATTACAGAAGGCGGTGAAAAGCCCCGACTGGCTGACCAGCGAGATGGCGGGCAGCCCCCGCTGCAAATGGTCGGCAAAAGCTTCCGGTTCGGGGCAGCCGGTTTGGGCAATAGCCTCCCGCTCCGAGTTGGTGAGCGGCCGTTTTAAGAGAAATCCTTTCATCAGTTCCCCCACGATGTGTTCACTGTCGGCAGCGCTTCCGCCGTTTCCGCAGCAAAGGAGCTTACCTCCGTTTTGGAAGGAATCGCAGGCTATCTCCACCGCCCGCCGCAGCTCCGGTTCGAGCGGCAGAAGAGCCGGATTGTCCCGCAAAACGGTTTGGAGGAGCTGTTCCGCTTTCCCGTTCATCCGCCCACCTCCTCATCCGCCTGCCACTGGGCGACGAGCGGCCGGAAATCCGCCGCCAGATAGTCGGCCCCGGCTTTGCGGAGCTTTTGGCGTTTTTCGGGATTCATGCCGTCGCCCGGCCGCAGCTCCCGGCTGGCAATCCCGATGGTGAGGGCGCCCACTTCGCGGCCCAGCTCGATTTCCACCCGGCCGTCCCCGGCCACCAGCAGCTCCCGGCCGTGCAGCCCGCCGTTCTGGAGGATTTCCCGGATGACCGCCTCTTTGGAGCAGTCCTTTCGGCGGTGGGGCGCGCCGTGGATTTCCTCCACGAGTTCGGCAATGCCCAGCAGCGCTGCTTCCCGGCGGACGTCCTCCTCATCGGTGCCGGAGGCGATATAGACGCGCACCCCGGCTTCTTTGAGCAGGCAAAGGTACTCCCGGCTCCCCGGAACGAGCCAGTTTTCCCGGCTGCCGCCCGCTTCCAGCTCAGCCAGGCGGCTGTCGATGGCCGCCATCAGCGCCGCGTTGTAGCGGTCCTTGTATTCCCAGGGATCGAGCGGTTTCCGGCCGCAGAGGGTTTCCACCTGTCCGGCGAGCCACTCCATCTGATAGATGGTCTGGATGCCGGTCGATTCGGCGATATACCGGCGGATGAGGGAGGTTCGCGCTTCGGCCTCGATCGGCGCGTCGGCGAGCTCCTCCTCCATAATCTGCTCCATCACCGCCTCCCAGCCGCAGCGCAGCATCGAAACGGTGCCATCAAAGTCAAAAACCGCCGCCCGGAACGGATGCCCCGACCGGGTGAGTTCTCTTGCAAGGAATTCCATCATCGCGCCTCCTTTTCTTCGAGGATGTTGCAGCTTTCCGCGCTGCCATCCGATTGGATGCGGAAGCTCCGAATCTCGTGCGGCCCAAAAGCAGCGGGGATTTCCGCCCCAAGGAACGGCGCCGACAGAACGGTTTGGGTTTCTTTGCCGTCCGCTTCATAGGCGCGGAGGATGACGCCGTTTCCGTCCTCGGCTTCTTTTACCGTTTCAATCAGAACATTTCCCGCCCCGCTCGACACAAAGCTGCCGGTGGTGGGAAGCTCCCCTTTGTGATAGGTTTCATAGACCACAACCGGCGGGATGCGGTGTTCGGCGGCTTTTTTCGCCGGTTCGGCGGAAGAAAATTCCCCGTGCGGCAGGATGGTGTAAGCCATCTGATACAGCCCCTGGTCCATCGCCTCGGTAAATTCGTCCTTGATGCCGTAATGGTCGGCGTAACCGGCGCTGCGCACCAGAACAAACCGCGCGGTATTGCCGTCGGCCGAGCAGCTCCCCAGAAATTCCGCCGCAATCGAAACGCCGGCTTCACTGCCGTCTTCCGCCTTGCCGGAAAGGTCCATCCAGCCGAGCGCCGGCTCTTCCTTGCCGTCAGCCGGTTTGCGGATGCTGCCGTAGGGGATTTCATAGGTCACTTCCGGCTCCGAAACGGCGGCCGGGAAGGCGAGCTTGCAGATTTTAAACTTCTCCCGCCAGTCGATGGCAACCTGCACGTCGATGCCGGGCCGGTCGCGATAGAGGATGAAGTCCTGTGTCAGGGTGGAATCTTCATAGCAAGAAACAGCGCGGAGCACCGCACGGACCGGCCCCCGTTCGAGCAGCGAGAGCTTCGCTTTTCCAAAGCAGCCGATCACCCGATTGAGGTATACGGCGCCGTGTGCCCAGGTGTCGTTGTGGAAGTCCTCGATCACCTCGGCTCTTGCGGCGTTTCCGGAAAAGATCTTCTTCCTCGTCCGATTGTCCCAGAGATGGAGGATGCTGCCGTCGGTGGGATCCATTTCCAGCCGGTACCAATCGTTTTCGAGGAAGTGCGCCGAACCGGAGAGCCGCCGGCCGGTATCGGGTGCCGGAATTTCCCGGTGACGGTAGAGGAAAACGGTGCGGTAGCCCATCGGAGGGAGCTTCACCCGCAGGATGCTCTTGTAGTCGTCCTGTCCGGCGTTGCAGGTCTGGTCGGCGCGGACGCGCTGCCAGACAAGGGGATTGCCCGCCTCGTCCTCGGCGCCGGTGATGTCGCGGGTAATCCAAACGTCGGCTTCGGTCTCCCAGGGGTTCGGGTTGAAAATGACCGCCGGGCTTCCGCCGTTTTCGTCCTCCCAGCTGTTCCAGTCGTAAAAGCGGTCGGCGTCGGCGGGATGATTGCCTTTGGTATCGACATGCCAGGAAATTCGCTGCACCGCCGCGTTGAGCAGCTTGGAGCCGGTCCGAAGGGCAAAGCCGTGGAACTCCCGCGCGTCGTCATAGACTTTTTTGAGGCTGCATCCGCCTAAGATGTCGTGGAACTGGGCAAAAAGGACGTCCTCCCAGGCGCGGCGGAGCTCCTCCTGCCGGTAAGGGAGTCCCTGCACCCGGCTGGCGGCGGTCATCATCCGTTCGGCGGCAAGGAGGCGGCTTTCGCTGCGGCAGTTGTTCCGCTTGACCTCCCGGCAGGCCGAGTAGCAACCGATGGCGTGGTGCTGCAAATCCCCTTTGACCACCAGTTCGGGCAGCTCCTCCCGCCGGACTTTTTCAAAAAAGGCAGCCGGATCGCCGTACCGGACCGAGCTGTCGGCCGCGATTATTTTTTCGGCTTCCTTGAGGGTGGAAACGGTGGGGCCGCCGCCGTGGTTGCCCACGCCGTAGAAGAGCATCTGAGATTTGTCCTCAGCCTGCACTTTCTCTTTGACCACCTGATATTTCCGCCGAAACCCCGCTGTCCCAATCGAAGTATTATAAGAAGTTGGTATCCGGAAAACCAGAATCCGGCTGCCGTCCACCCCTTCCCAGAAAAAGGTGTCGGCGTCAATGGCCTTTTCGTGCTGTTCGGGGCGCATCATGACATAGCTTGCCTTTCCGCTCTGCTTGAGAATCTGCGGGAGGTTGCCGTTGTGGCCAAAGCTGTCGACATTGTAGCCAAACAGGGCGTGTTTTCCAAAACGGGAGAGGAAATACTGCTGCCCGTAAAGGCCGTGACGGGCAAAGGATTCGCCGCAGGGGAGGTTGCAGTCGGGCTGGAGCCACCAGCCGCCGGCCAGCACCCAGCGCCCCTCGGCCACCCGGGCTTTGATCTCCTCGAACATGGCGGGTTCGTTTTCCTCCACCCACTGGTAATAGCTGGCGCCCGCCGCGGTAAAGATGTAGCTGTCAAACTCCTTCATCCGGTCGAGCGCCGAACGGAAGGTTGCCTTGATTTCCGAAAATCCCTCCTGCCACTGCCAGAGCCAGGCGGGATCGAGGTGTGCGTTGCCGATCAGGAAAATTTCCGGTTTCATTGCAGTACCCCCTTATTCATTGGTATATTCGGAAAGGATGGCCCGCAGCTCATCGGGCGAAGCGGTGCCGGTCATCCCGATTTTGCGGATGGTCACGGCCGGTACCAGATTGGCAAAGCCGAGTTTTTCCTCCATCGAAAGGTCCAGACCGAAAGCGGCGGCGAATCCCGCCAGGAAGGAATCCCCCGCTCCGACAAAGTCGATGGGCGGCTTGGCCGGATAGGCGGGCGAATGGGTGCAGAGCCCGTCTTCACACCAAAGTGCCCCCCGGCTCCCCAGCGTGACCAGAACAGCTCTTTCGGTTTTCTGTTCCAGCAGGGCGGCCACCCTGCGCATCGCGCCGATGTCCTCGGCTTCCGATTCGGGCACCCACACCGCGCGGCAGGCTTCCACCTCGTTTGGCTTGATGATGGCGCCGCGGAAAAGCCCCACCCGGTCGCGGCTGTCGGCGATAACCGGCATTTCCCGCCCGATGGCCTCGATCCGCTCGATCACCCGGTCGGTCATGCATCCGTCGGTGAGCTGGTCGCAGACGATCAGCACATCGGCCCCATCGACCGCCCTGTCCAGATTCCGGAGCAGCATTTCCTCCGCTTCCTCCGGCATCGGGCTGCGGTTGTTAAAATCGAGCCGCGGATCCTCATATTTGACCGGCGAGATCCCGTTCCGGATCGGTTTGCAGTAGGCGGGGGTGATTCTTTGTTCCGAAATGGCCAGATACTGGTCGCTCACCCCAATTTTGCGAAACAGCTCCCGGAAGAGCATCCCGCGCCAGTCGTTCCCAATACAGCCCGCAAAGCGGATCTCCCCCACCCCCAGCGCTGCTAAATTGGCGGCCACATTGGCGCCTGCGCCGAGCGAAAACCGCTCCTCCACAATGGGCAGCGGAAAATGCGGCACTTCCCGGGAAAGCTCACTTTTGCGCATGTCGGCTTCCCAGTAGATGTCCACGCAGCCGTCGGCGATGAGGGCAACCTTCTGCTCCGGCAGCTTCCGGAGAATTTCATCCAGCGTTTTCCGGTTCAGCATGGCACTTCCCTCCTCACTCGGTCAGCAGCTTCCACAAAGTGGGGATGGTCTGCATGTGGTTGCCGCAGATGTAATAGCCTGTGCCGCCCATACTCACCGGGCGGTTCATAATGTTTTTGCGGGGGCGGTAGTAGTAGTGGAAGTGGTCCTTGCTCACATCCGATTTGTAGTCGCCCAGCGGGATGATGTCAAAGTTGGCGGTGGTGATTTTCTGGGTGAGGTAGCCGTGGTTGCGGACCATCGAAAGGGCTTTCAAAAAGACCTCCGCGCCGGTCACCGCCGAGCCGACGTTTAAGAAAACGCCGCCTTCCAGCTCCTTGAGAGACTCGACGAACATCAGGAAATCGCGGCCGGAAGCGGTGCCGATCGCCCCAAAGTCAGCCGACGGATGCTCGTGGATGATGTCGGTGCCGATGGTGACATGATAGGTTTCCGGCACGCCGTGGGTGTAAGCCTGGTAGAAAACGCAGTCGTCCCGGTAGGGGAAGCGGTCGGGATGGCGGTCGACATACCGCGCGAGCGATTCGCCGTAGCCGCAGCCGTCGGCGGCGCCTTCTTTGATCGCTTCGTTCATCCAGGCGCCGGTCTGCTCCCACATGCCAAAGGAGCCGTCTTCGATGGCGGTGGGCACATACTCCGAAGTCCCGCCCAGGTAGCAGAGCTCAAAGTCGTGGATGCTCCCGGCCCCGTTGGAAGCCAGATGGGTAATCATGCCGCGCTGGATCAGATCAATCAGATAGCGGGAAAGGCCGCACTTGATGACATGCGCGCCGTAAAAAAGGATAACCGGACGTCCGTTTTCGCGTGCCTCCCGGATTTTTTGGGCAACTTCCCGCAGTTCCTCCCCCGGGAAAAGGTCGATCGGATCGGAGAGCTTTGCCAGATTGTCAATCCGGACGAGATTTGTGCGTTCCCGCGCGTCATAGGTTTTGGTGCCGGCCATATCGAACTGCCGGGGTCTTAAAATTTCCATCATCATTCCTCCTGTGTTGGTTAAAATCCGCTCATAGAAGTTAATAAACTTCCTTTACTATCATTAAACCGCAAAAGCATTCATTTGTCAATAGATTCGGAAAATTCCTTTTAAAAAAGAAGTTTTTCTGCAATTTCACACAGGAAATCGCAGCGTTAATAAACTTTCTTGACTTTTGCAAAAAATTTCGGTATAATAAGGAAAAACGCAAAAGGAGATGACGGGATGCAGCAGACCGGTTCCCGGCAGCAGACCATCAAAGAGAAAAACCGCGCGCTGGTGCTGCGTGCGGTACTAAACGGCGGACTCCGCTCCCGGGCCGAAATTGCGCGGAGCCTGGGGCTGACCAAAACCACCCTGACCAATATTGTGTCCGAGCTGATCGAAGCGGAAATCCTCACCGAATCGGAGCCGATCCCGGCCGAAACGGGCGGACGGAAGTCGATCGGGCTTTCGCTGTCGCCAAAGGCGCCGCTGCTCTGCGGAGTGCTGATCCAGCGGGGCTGCCTGCGGGTGATCCTCTCGGACCTCTGCGGAAAAATCCAAACCGACTGCGCCTACCGTTTCCACGGGCTGATTTCGCCCGGCCTGTTCCGGGAAAAACTCTCAGCGCTCTGCCGGGAGTGCCTCTCCCAAGCCAAAAAGCCGGTGCTGGCGGCGGGAATTTCCTGCGTCGGGCCGGTCAACACAACCGAAGGAAGCCTGTTAAACCCGCACCATTTCTTCACCGAACCGTTCTGCTTCCCCATCTGCCGCTTTGTGGAGGAGCAGACCGGACTGCGCTGCTTTCTCTGCAACGACGCAACCGCCGGAGCGATTGCGGAAAAGCTGTTCGGCAAAGGCCGGGAGGAGGAAAACTTTGTCTACATCTCGGCCTACAACGGGATCGGGGCGGGATTCTACCTCGAAAACCGGCTTTATAACGGCGAAACCGGCCAAAGCGGGGAACTGGGGCACATGTCGATCAATTTTGCGGGGCCAAAATGCGCCTGCGGCAACAACGGCTGTCTAGAGCTTTATGCCAGCATCCCGGCCATTTTGGAGCAGTTTTCCCACCTCCGCCAGAGTCTGCCGGAGCATCCGCTCTTCCGGGAAGAACCGCCGTCGCTGCCGGAAACGGCCGCGCTGGCCGATGAAGGCGATGTTTTGGCGATGGCGGTTGTCACCGAATACTGCCGCTATCTGGCGGCGGCCTGCACCAACCTCATCACCCAGCTCGATATCCGGCTGCTCATTCTATCCGGCTCTTCCCGGCCGGAAGGGCGCTTTTTGCCGGACACTCTTGCCCGCCTGGTGAATGAAAAGGCTCCGCTCGCCTCTTCGCAGCCGTGCCGGGCGGTGCAGTCCGGCTTCGGTGCAGACTCACCGCTCTATGGGAGTATCGGGATGCTGCTCGACCGGATTTTCCGCGGGGAGCTTTCCCCCAGTCCGCAGCAAGCCTAATCCTCCAGTCTCCAGCCGCAGTCGCCATGGTAGATCATCTGACGGGTCATTCCGCCATCGATGCAGATATTCTCTCCAGTAATAAATCCCGCTTTGTCCGAACAAAGAAAAAGAACCATAGCGGCAATGTCGGCGGGATTTCCCACCCGTCCGGCCGGCTGCTGAAAGGCGTCGGGACCCTCATAACGGGTAAAAGCGGTGTCAATCCAGCCGGGGGAAATGGAGTTAACCCGCACTTTTCCGGCAAGACTGACTGCAAGCGCATGGGTGAGCGCGGAAATCCCACCTTTTGCGGCGGTGTAGCTCTCGGTCTGGGGCTGGCTCATCCGGTCGCGGGAAGAGGAAATGTTCACCACCGAAGCGCCCGGCGCAAAATGCGGCACCAGCAGCTTGGTGAGATAAAACGGCGCGCTGACTCCAACCCGCAGCGCCTCGTTGAACTCCTCATAGGAACAGCTGTCAATTCCCTTCATCAGCGGCGGCACGTTGTTGACCAGAAAATCCACCTTCCCGCAGTCGGCAATCACACGGCGGGCAAATTCCTCCAGCACAGCCGGATCCCCCACATCACCGGTAAAATATTCGTTGGGAATCCGGTCAATGACGCACACTTTTGCGCCTTCCCTGCGAAACTGCTCCGCAATCTCCTTCCCAATCCCCCCAGCTCCGCCGGTAATAACCGCTGTCCGATCTAAAAATATCATCATAATCCTCCTTGAAACAAAATGAATTTTTTTTATTATAGCATAGAAAATCGGATGAATCCAGCTTTTCCTCAGTCGAATAAAAACTTGCAAAAATTCCGCCGGGATGGTATAGTGGTAGAAAACACTTAAAGGAGCGAAGCACAGAATGGAACTTACCGCACTGACAAAAAAAGAGGTATCCGACGTCATTCACGGCAGAAAAAAGGCTCCGCGCGTTCCGGTGGCGCTGCATTTCTGGACGCACGCGGAGGATTTTCCGGATCCGGAGAAGGTTCGGGAGATCACAAACCGGTATCCCGAAGATGTGGAGATCATTTCGCTGCGGATTCCCGACGCCACCCAGGCGCCGCCGGACGATCCAAGCTACCGGTGGATCAACGCGGCATATCAGCTGGATGAAAACGCGGGATTAGACGAACGGGGCGCCCTTAGTGACTGGGGGATGCTGGACGAAGTGCTGGCAAAGTTCCCAAGCCCGGATTATCCCGGCCTGATCCCACAGGCTCCGGCACCGGACGGCCGTTATCGGATCGCGCACTGGTGGTACTGCCTGTTTGAGCGGCACTGGCAGCTGCGAGGGATGACCAACGCGCTGACCGACTATTACGAATACCCCGATGAAGTGCACCGTCTGTTCCGGGCAGTCACCGACTTTTATCTGCGGATGATCGAACGCGCCCGGCTGGAGCTTGGCGCCGACGCGATCCTGACAAGCGACGACATCGGAACGCAGAACAGCCAATTCTTCTCTCAGGCAATCTTTGACGAATTCTATAAGCCTTATTACCAGGAGATTTCGGATAAAATTCATTCCCTGCAGATGGATTTCTGGCTGCATGCCTGCGGGTGCATTGAAAAGTTCATCCCAAGCTTTCTGGAAATCGGGCTGGACGTTCTCCATCCCATCCAGAAATACACAATGGACGAGCAGGAGATTGTCCGCAAATTCGGGGACAAAATCTGTTTCTGGGCCGGATTTGACGTTCAGAAAACCATCCCGTTCGGCACACCGGAGGAAGTGCGGGAGGAAGTCCGTTATATGAACCGGGTATTCCAGGGAGAAAACGGGCGGTATCTCTTCACCGCCGGCAACGGAATCAACCGGGACTGCCCGCTCGAAAGCCTGGCGGCTCTGTATGACGAAGCCTACAAACAGCGATAAAAGAAAACCACCCAATTGGGTGGCTTTTTTCATGATTGTCCGGTTGTCTCTTCCTCGGGCGCCCTGCGGATGAGGTCCACCCCAAAGTAATCGGCAATCTGGGCGTTGTGCCAGTGGGCGGGATCGTACTCAAGGTCGCCGGCGGAAACAAAGACGCTATATTTGGTTTCCCCTTTGATGGCGGGAATGGTGATGTCCATATTCCCTTTTGCCTTTTCCGAAAGGATGTAGGCGTTCCGCTCCTGGTCTTCGTGGTAGGTCCGGACGACATCGCGGACAGCGGCGTTGTAGCTGATCAAAAAGCTCACCAACAGCACCCCAATCGCCGCGCGGCCTGCCCAGCGGAACATCGGGTGGGAAAAGTCCACCTCGGTGGCCAGCATCCCGGTGGAGACCATCGCAAGCACCAGAATTCCGCTCCAGGCCCGCAGCGGAAAATAAGGAGCAATCGCCATCGCAGCCGTAGAAGCAGCGGCGCTGCAGCCCAAAATCAAACTGGGGCAGGCCCGGAAAAACTTTTCTTTCCAGGATTTTTCCCGGTTCTGATAGCAGAAAACGGCGGCCAAAACTGCCCAGAGCAGAATAAGCGGCAACAGGTAATCCCAGGCATCATGGCCGATTTCGATTCCCTTTTAATCCAGTCTGCGATTGTCCCGGCGCCGCCGTAGTAATCCATCCGGTTCTGCTGTGCGGGCGAAAGCAGCACCAGCAGCGCACCCGCGATATTGCCAATCAACCCGGTAAACATCCACAGATGAAGCGGTCTGCCCGACAGCTTAAAATAGATGAGGAAAAGCACCACCATCCCGCAGAGTGCGGGGCCGGTATTCTCGTTGGTCCAGCCGGCCAACAGCCCGGCCGCCAAAAATCCCACCGCCAAAAGGAGCTCCTTTTTCCCCAAAAACCGGAACTCCCGCGATGCTTCCCGCAAAGAAATTTGTCTGAGCGGAATCAGATAGAGGCAAACAAGCAAAATACCATAGAGATAGTTTGCCGCCCCAATCAGCCACAAAAAGCTGTCTGCAAAGCCGGGCGCGAGAATCCATAGCCCAATATGGGCGGCGGCCACCCATCCCAAAGCCGCCCCCTTGAGCCTCCCAAACGAAAGGAAGACAATCACACAGCAAAGCCCCATATACGCTACTGCATTGATGACATTAAAAACCGGCTTGCCCATCAGCAGGAACAGCTGCCCCAAAAAGTGAAGGACACTCCGCCCGTTGGTGCTGAAATAGTGGGCGTATTGGGAAAGCACAACATCCCAAATCGAGGAAAGCGGCTCCCCGGTGGCATAAGACCTGGTATAAGTCAGGTCATCGGCACAGAGCGGGGTAAAAAGATTGAGGATGTAAATCAGAATTCCAATCAGCAAAAGGATGCCGCCCCAAATCCAGGTGCTCCGCTTGATTTTATTCATATTCATCACCCATCGAAAATATTTTATGATAAAATTATACTCCCCAGCCTGTCCTCTTGTCAATGCTTCACAAATCAGGAGCGATTGATTTGTGTTAAATTTCCATAAACAAAATCGACCTTTCCCGCATCCAACCGACAAAAAAGCGCAAAAAATCCCGGAGCACAGCGTGCCCCGGGAAGAAACAGGACGGGGATTATTCCCCAAAAAACAGGCGGAGATCCTCTTCCACCGTCCCAATGCCGGAAATCCCAAACTTGGAAACCAAAACGTTTGTCACATTTGGCGACAAAAAGGCTGGCAGCATCGGGCCGAGGTGGATATTTTTCACCCCCAGAGAAAGCAGGGCCAGCAGGACGATGACCGCTTTCTGCTCATACCAGGCGATGTTATACACAATGGGAAGCTCGTTGATATCCTTTGCCCCGAAAATCTCCTTGAGTTTGAGTGCAATCACGGCGAGAGAATAGGAGTCGTTGCACTGTCCGGCGTCCAGAACGCGGGGAATCCCGCCGATCTCACCCAAATTGAGCTTGTTGTACCGGTATTTGGCACAACCGGCAGTTAAGATGACCGTATCCTTTGGCAGTGCCTCCGCAAAGCGGGTGTAGTAATCCCGGCTCTTGGCGCGCCCGTCGCAGCCCGCCATCACCACAAATTTCCGGATCGCTCCGGACTTCACCGCATCCACCACCTTGTCGGCCAACGCAAAGACCTGCGCATGGGCAAAGCCGCCCACAATGGTGCCGGTTTCAATTTCATCCGGCGGCGCGCAGCGTTTTGCGTGCTCAATAATCTGGGAGAAATCCTTCTTCTCCCCAATTTCGCCCGGGATGTGCTTGCAGCCAGGATAACCGGCGGCACCGGTGGTGTAAAGGCGGTCCTGATAGCTGGCTTTGGGCGGGACGATGCAGTTGGTGGTCATCAGGATCGGGCCGTGGAAGGATTCAAATTCCTCTTTTTGTTTCCACCAGGCGTTGCCATAGTTGCCGACAAAATGGGGATACTTCTGAAAAGCGGGGTAATAGTTGGCGGGGAGCATCTCGGAATGGGTATAAACATCCACACCGGTGCCCATCGTCTGCTCCAGCAGCATCTCCATATCCCGCAGATCGTGGCCGGAAACAAGGATTCCGGGGTTTTTGCCCACCCCAATATTCACCTTTGTAATTCTTGGGTTGCCGTAGGCTTCGGTGTTGGCCTTGTCCAGCAGCGCCATTCCGCGGACGCCGTATTCGCCCGTTTCGAGCACCAGAGCAGTCAGCTCCTCGGCCGAAAGGGAGTCGGAAAGGGTTGCCGCCAAAGCCCGTTCGATAAAGGCGTCGATTTCACTGTCCTCCTGGAGCAGGACATTGGCATGCTTGGTATAAGCCGAAAGCCCCTTTAAGCCATAGGTAATCAGCTCCCGCAGTGAACGGATATCCTCGTCCTTGGTGGAAAGCACCCCAACCGTGCGGGCTTTTTCCGTCCAGTCGCCGGAACCGTCCCACAAAGCTGCCTCGGGGAGCGCGGCATTCCCCAGTTTATCCAGCAGCTTCTGCTTTTGCTGCAAAGTCTGCCGGATCCGCTCCATAATCGCATCCTGGTCGAAGTTCGCGTTGGTGATGGTGGTAAACAGGTTTAAGGTAATCTGATGGCCGATACCGTCCGGCACCTCTTCCCCTTTTTTCCGCAGCGCAGCCGCCACGGCGGCAAGCCCTTTGGTGACATAAACGAGCAGATCTTGCATCGCCGCCACTTCGGGCTGTTTGCCGCACATGCCTACCTTGGTACAGCCGGTGCATCCCGCCGTTTCCTGGCACTGATAACAAAACATCTTTTCTTCCATCCAATGATCCTCCTGATTATTCAGCTGCCTGAATGGCGCTGACCGGGCAGCTGCTGCAAGCTTCCGCAGCAGAAGCCTCTTCTTCCGGCAAAACCTCCCGGTCCGCCGCTTTTGCGGTATCCGAATCGGTCATTTCAAAAATCTCCGGGCAAAGCTGGGCGCAGAGTCCGCAGCCGATACACTGATCGTTCACAAAATACTTCATACAAAGCATCCTCCTTTTTATGGTTTGTGTTTAGTATGGGCGGATGCCTGAAAATCATACCTTCCGCCACCGAAAAACGGCCGTTTTCCGTTAAAATACCACAACCAGCAGCATTTTAAACTGTTCTTTCCCAAAAACGGCGTGCGGATGCCCGGCCGGCATCACAATGGAATCCCCCTCGGAAAGTTCATACGCCTGACCATCGATGGTAATCTGCCCCACACCGTCCAGGCAGGTGACAAAAGCATCCCCGCCGGATTTGTGGCTGCTGATTTCTTCCCCCTTGTCAAAGGAGAAGAGGGTGACGCTCACCGCGTCATTTTGGGCGAGCGTTTTGCTCACAACCTGTCCCTGCTGATAGGAAATCTGTTCTTTCAGCCGGAGCACTTCGGATTTCGCAATATTTTTCATCGGTTCTTTCATAAAAATTCTCCTCTCTCAGTCCAAAATTCTGCCGTCCACCGAAATGGTGACAACCTGCCAGGGAATAAACTTGCCGCTGTTCTGCAAAGCCTTTTTGGCCGCGAGCTCAAGCCCTCCGCAGCAGGGAACCTCCATCCGGACGATGGTGACGCTCTGGATGTCGTTGCCGCGGATAATCTCGGTCAGTTTTTCGCTGTAATCCACACTGTCCAGCTTGGGGCATCCCACCAGTGTGATTTTCCCCCGCATAAACTCGCTGTGGAGGTTTGCATAGGCAAAAGCGGTGCAGTCGGCGGCGATGAGCAGCTTTGCGCCTTGGAAATAGGGCGCGTTCACCGGGACCAGCTTGATTTGGCAGGGCCACTGGCCAAGTTGGGAGCTCATTTTGGGATTTTCCGCCACCGGTTTGCCCTCCGCCCGTTCAAACCGGTGCATCCGATGCCCCGGGCAGCCGGCGTGCGCGGCCTTTTTGCTCTTGTTTTCCAAAACCGCCTTTTCGTCATAAGCCGCCGCTTCCCGCTCCACAAAGGTGATGGCGCCGATGGGGCAGGCGGGCAGGCAGTCGCCCAGCCCGTCGCAGTAGTCGTCCCGCAGCAGCTTTGCCTTGCCGTTCACCATGCCGATGGCCCCCTCATGACAGGCCTCCGCGCAGGCGCCGCAGCCGTTGCATTTTTCCTGATCGATCTGTATAATTTTCCGGATCATAAAATTTCTCCTTTCGAATGTCTTGCTTCTTACAATCCGAGTATACTATAATAAAAAAAGAAAATCTGTTGTTATAACCACAAAAGGAGAAAAAAATGAAAAATCAGCTTGCCAATATTCCCCTGTTCCGGGGCATTGCGGAAAACGAATTGGATTCGCTGCTCAGCTGCCTGAGCGGAGCGGAAAAAAGCTACCGAAAAGGGGAGGTAATCCTTTCAGAGGGGGAACCGACCGACCGGCTTGGGATTGTGCTTTCAGGGATGGCGGTAATCTGCTACACCGACATCTCGGGCAGCAACAGCATCCTTGGAAACGCCGGCCCGGGCGCCGTCTTTGCCGAAGCATATGCCTGCGTCCCGGAAGAACCGCTCCTCATCTCGGTTTCGGCCGCGGAAGATACCACCGTCCTTTTTTTGCAGATTGGGAAAATCTTCTCGCCCTGCCCGAATTCCTGCGGGTTCCACACAAAGCTCGTCCGCAACCTCCTCACGATCTGCGCGCGGAAAAGCCTCCAGCTGTCCAGGCGGATCCTGCACACCAGCCCCAAAACCATCCGCGGCCGGCTGCTCTCCTATTTTTCGGAATGCGTAAAAAAATCCGGCGCCGATTCCTTTCAAATCCCCTACAGCCGCCAGCAGCTCGCCGACTACCTGGGGGTTGACCGGAGCGCCATGTGCAAGGAGCTTTCCAAAATGCAGCGGGACGGCATCATCCGCTACCGGAAAGAAAGCTTTGCAATTCAAAACCGCACCGCTCTCCAGAACCTGTACTGAAATCCAAATAAAAAAGCCGGCAGCCATACCCCGCGTCTTTTTAGCGGGAATACAGCTGCCGGTTTTCCGGCTTTATGCGGTTTAGGAAACTTTCTTCTTTTCGGCAAACATCCGGCGGCCCATGGCGTCACATTCCAGCATAGCGTCGATAAAGCGCTGTCTGTCCGCAGGCTGCGGGACACAGCTCCATTCCAGAACGGTTTCCGCCTTGTCGGCAATCGCAGCAAGATCATCGGGCGTCAGGTCCATGTCAGCCAGGCAGACCGGCAGGCCGATGCTGTGATTAAAGCGCATGATGCGTTCGAGTTCCTCTTTTTGGCCGTCGTAGGCAAGCAGGGTGAGAACGCCGTAGGCAACCACCTCGCCATGGAGATGTCCGGCGGCATGGGGGACGGTGGTATAGCCGTAATAGACGCAGTGGGCCAGGCTACTGTTGTAGTAATATTCACCCGGGCAGTTGGTCATATTGGAAACCAGCCCGGTGCTGATGATGATGGAGAGGGAGACTTCCTGCAGCGCTTCGGAATCCCGGCCGCGGCGGCAATCCTCCAAAGCCTTTGCGCCAAACTCCACAAGCGGGCCGGTGCAGGAACGGGAGAGCTGTACTCCCATCAGCGGTGTATGGGAAAGGGTTTTGCCGCGGCTTGCCAGCTGCACCTCATATTCTTTGGAAAGTGCGTCGCCGATTCCGGCCCAGAGCAGGGTTTCGGGCGCTTCGGCGATGATCTGGGTGTTGATGAAGCAGTGCAGGGGCGGCTGTTTGGGGTAGAAATATTCCCGGAAGGTGTCGTCTTCATTGTACATCACCGAGATCGCGGTACAGCCGGCGCAATTGGATGCGATGGTGGGGAAAGTAAAGAGCGGTTTATCCATCTGGTCGCAGACAACTTTGCAGGTATCCACAGCTCGGCCGCCGCCAACGCCAAAGACCATATCCGCTGCCACGACAGCCGGATTCTTTTTCAGTTCTTCCACATTCTGATAGGTGGAATTGCCGCCGTACCAGACAAAGTCAAGGATCTCCACGGGAGAATCCTGCAAAGCCGCCGTCAGAGCCGCTTTTGCCTTTGCCATAGCGGTTTTGCCGCCGATGACCACCGCTTTTGTGCCGTAATGACGGGTAACCTGGGGGATTTCGCGGTAGCAGTCGGCCCCAACACTGTAGCTGGGGAGATAAGTGGTGCTATAATTCACAGCAGTCTGATTCATATCAAAGAGTCCTTTCTGTCAAGCAATATTCAGGCGGCACTTTCGGCCGGGAGTTTCTGTGTTTCTTCGGGTTCGGTTTTGGGGCGGGCAGCGAAGAAATTCGCAACCAGCGAACCGACAATCTGATGGACGACGGTTGCAATCGCAGCCGGAAGAACCGCAAGCGGGTAAGATGCGGAAAAGCTTCCGGCCAGCCCGACAGCCAGCCCGGAGTTTTGCAGTCCAACCTCGATGGACAAAGCCCGAACCTTTGCTTCCTCCATTTTAAACAGCCGGCAGACCAGGTAACCAAGGCCCAATCCAAGCAGATGATGGATCAGCACCGCAACGATCACCAGGATGGAGCTTGCCTGCAGGAATTTGGAAGCGTTGGGAGCCACGCACATCGCCACAATCACCACAATGGAGATTACCGAAATCAGCACCAGCAGCTTCCGGATCTTTTCGCAGCGGTCACCGAGCAGCTGATGAACCACAACACCGGCCACAATCGGAACCAGAACCACCATCACGATGCTCAGAACCATGCTGAGGAAATCCACCTGCACCCATTCGCCGCCCAGCAGATAGCTGAGAGCCGGCGTCATCACCGGCGCCAACAGGGTGGTGCACATCGTTGTGGTGACAGAAAGGGGGACGTCCCCTTTCGCAAGGAAGGTCATAACATTACTGGCGGTACCGCCGGGAACGCAGCCCAACAGAATCAGACCAAACGCCAGCTCAGGGCTAAGCCCCAGCAGCTTTGCCAGCAGGAAAGCGCCCAGCGGCATAATGGTATACTGGCAGACAATTCCCACCAGGACATCCCGGGGACGCGAAAGGATCAAACGGAAATCCGCGCCCTTCAAGGTCATCCCCATGCCGAACATAATAACGCCCAGCAGGATGTTGGTCAGCGACATGCTGCCGACTTTAAAAGAAACCAGCGGCATAAACAGCTGCGGGAGAAAAAATCCCAGCAGAGCGAAGATTATGGTCAGCCATGCCATATATTTTCCGGCGAGATCACTGATTCGATTGAGATACTTCATACATCTTCCTCCAAAATAAGATTGAGGCTTTGGAGGAATTTTGCGATGCACTGCGCAGTCTGCACTGCAAAGTTCCCAAAGCGGCGGCCCACAAACAAAAAAAGCCCCAAAGTCCAAGACTTTGAGGCGAGAAAAACAGAATCCCGTGGTACCACTCAAATTGCACATTTCTGTGCCGCTTTAGACTCCAACAAGTCCCTGGCACTCACGCAGCCTTCGCGGAAAACCCTACAGAACCTCTTTCGGGCTTTCGGCTCAGAAGTGATGGGCATCTGGATTTCCCGCTGCCGGCTTTCACCAGCCGCCGGCTCTCTGCAAACGGAACAATCCTGCCGTCTTCCTCACAGCCTTTTCAATTGATGTGTTTATTATACCACTCAAATATGCGGCTGTCAAGTGTTTTTGAGAATAAAAACCGAATTTTTTCAAGAAAAATAAAATTATATTTTGTATTTCTCGAATTGACAAAATTTATTGCATTTATCACAGTTTTGTTCTCTATATACCGCAAATTCCCGTCAAAATGAGGAAAATATCCCAGGCCGGAAGCAAACGCAAAAGTCCGGCAATCAATCCAGCTCAAAAGCGCCGGTATAGAGCTGATAGTATTTTCCCTTCTGCGCAAGGAGCTGTTCATGGTTGCCCCGCTCGATGATTTCCCCGTGTTCCAGCACCATAATGGCCTGACTGTTCCGGACGGTGGACAGCCGGTGCGCAATGACAAAGACGGTTTTGCCCTCCATCAGCTTATCCATACCCTGTTCAGTCAGCTTTTCGGTGTGGGTGTCAATCGAAGAGGTCGCTTCGTCCAGAATCAGCACCGGGCAGTTGGAAACCATGGCGCGGGCAATGGCGAGAAGCTGGCGCTGGCCCTGGGAAAGGTTGGCGCCGTCGGTGCTGATCCGCGTTTGGTATCCTTCCGGCAGGTGGGATATAAAGAAGTCGGCGTTGGCAAGCTTTGCCGCCGACACACATTCGTCGTCGGAAGCTTCCAGCCTGCCGTAGCGGATATTCTCCATCACGGTGCCCGTAAACAGGTGGGTATCCTGAAGGACAATCCCCAGACTGCGGCGGAGGTCCTCCTTGCGGATGTCGCGGATATTCAGGCCGTCATAGGTGATCTCGCCGGACTGAATGTCATAAAAGCGGTTAATCAGGTTGGTAATGGTAGTTTTTCCGGCGCCGGTGGAACCGACAAAAGCGATTTTCTGCCCCGGCTTAGCATACAGGCTGATATGCTTGAGGATGACCTTCTGATCGGTGTATCCAAAAGTCACATCGCGGAAACGGATGTCACCTTTGAGCGGAATATAGGTAAAGTTACCGCCCGCTCCGGGCTTTTTCCACGCCCAGGCTCCCTCTTCGAGTTCGCCGCAGGTAAGGGTAATATCGCCGCCCGCATCCTCCGGCTCGATGTCCATCATTTCAAAAACACGCTCCGCCCCCGCAAGCGCCATCACGATGGCGTTAAACTGCTGCGAAACCTGCTGCACCGGAGAGTTGAGCTGCTTGGAATAGGCCAAAAAGGAAACCAGCATGCCGGCGTAAACGGCGATATCGCCGCCTTTGGTCACGCTGTATGCCGAAAGCAGCCCGGTTTTCGCGCCAAACAGAATCATCAGCACCCCGACAGTCGCCACCAGAATGTATTGGAGATACCCGATATTGCCGTTAATGGGGCCCATAATGTTGGCGCAGGTGTTGGCGTTGCGGCTTACTTCATTGAGCTGGTCGTTGAGGAGCCGAAACTGTTCCTGTGCCTTCTGCTCATGGCAGAAGGTCTTGATGACCTTTTGCCCAACCGTCATTTCCTCCACAAAGCCGTTCAAACGCCCCAGAGCGGTTTGCTGCGCCAAAAAGCTGCGGGACGATTTCCCGCCCCAGCCTGGATACGCTCACGATGTTGGCCGCAGAGGACAGGATGACAAATATCACGACAAAAAAGGTTTTGAGCTTATAGCGGGCAAAGGAGCAACGGATCAGCCGTTTCAAAGTCCGCATCGGATTTTTCGCAAACTTTCCCGCCGAAGGATTCCTCTTTTCCATTTAAATCGCCTCCCCCTGGGTATTCCCCTGCATCTGGGACAGATAAAGTTCCCGGTATATTTCACTGGAACGGAGCAGCTCCTTGTGCGTACCCATATCCACGATCTTCCCTTTCTCCATCACAAGGATCTTATCGGCGTCCTGGACGGAGGAAACGCGCTGTGCAATGATGATCTTTGTCACCTTTGGCGCGTATTTTTTCAGCGCATCCCGGATCAGGGCGTCCGTTTTGGTATCCACAGCCGATGTGGAGTCGTCAAAAATAATCACATTGGGCTTTTTCAGCAGCGCGCGGGCAATACAAAGGCGCTGTTTCTGTCCGCCGGAAACATTCACGCCCCCCACCCGGACTTCGCCCTGTGTAACGTCATAAAGCCTCGAGATCAGGGAAACAAGGGTGCTTTTTCCCGCTCCTGTCCCGCCGATAATGCCAACCGTTTCCCCCGAAGCAATCGACAGGTTGATGTCCCGCAGCACGCATTTGTCTGCATTTTGGGTGTAGGAGAACCGGACATTGCAAAATTCCACCGAACCATCCCTGATTTCGGCAACCGGCGCGTCGGGGTTGTGCAGCGTGGGCTGCTCCACAAGGACCTCGTGAATCCGGTGCATGCTGCCCTGTGCGATGGACAGGGCGTTCACACTCATGGCAATCAGCAGCACGCTGTTGAGAATCTGTGTCGAATAGGCGATCAGCGTCTGCAAATCCGCAGCCGTCACCCGTCCCGCAAGATTCCCCACCGCCATATGCGAACCGGTCAGCAGCACCACGATATTCAACAAGTCCGCTGGACGCTCTGGCCGCAAGTTTGCCGCCCGCAATTCCCACAATCAGCGCAACAACCGCACACAGCAGCATCGCGATCAGCAAAATGGCAAGTCTGACCCGGCGAATACTGTAGCCGGCATTCTGGGCCAGATTTTCCAGTTCCTTGATGACAAAGGTCATCAAAAACGGGATGACAATATCAATCGCCGCTTCGCTTGCCATAAAAATCGGGCAGAGAATCGACGGCTTTTTGTATTCCCGCAGGCTTTTCAGCAATGTTTTTACCATGGAATCTCCCCCTTTATTCCGAAGCCCGCACCGCGTTCATATTATCCAGCGCAATCTGTAAAAGGCGGTCAAACTCGGCTTGTTCCGACTCCGACATCCCCTGCAGCAGGATATTTTCCGTCTGAAACGCGATGTCCTTCAGATATTCCTCCAGCAGGATGCCTTCCTGTGTCGGCTGAATCACGCTCTTGCGGCCGTCGCTGCCGTCGGTGCGGCGCTCAATCAGCCCCTTTTCCTCCAAACGCTTGAGAAGCCCCGCAACGGTAGACTGGGACAGCCCCAGATGCTCCATCAAATCCCCGGCTGTAATCTCCTCGTCCTGATGCCGCAGAATAAAGCGAATGGCATCCGACTGGCTGGAGGTGAGGCCTTTTGACTGCATTTTCTGATTGCGGAACCAGGCCAGCGCGTTGCCCAGCTGGATGATGTGTCCGGCGGTTTTATAATGTGGAAGATATCTCATGTGTGTTCTGTCCTTTCTGCTGCGCACAAATATATATCGCAAGCGATGTATTGCTTGCGATATAATTGCAACCCTTTTCCCCAAAAATGTCAACCGTCCGGCCGCATGAAAAAAACGCACCTATCCAGATAGGCGCGTTTAAAAGAGAATTCTTTGCACGGCATCAGGAATAAAGGGAAAAAGATGACCTAAAATAATGGAAAAGTGTGGAAAGGATGTTGGAGATATGCGCGATTATTTTTGCGGATGGTATTTAAAATGCCAGTCTGACACACAAACAGTGGCGGTGATTCCCGCTGTCCATATATTCAAGAACAAGAAATCGAGTTCAATCCAGCTCATCACGGAACAAGGAGCCTGGCAGATTGAGCTTCCTTATCGTGACTTTCATAAACAAAAGCAAAATTTTCACATCCAGGCAGCAGGGAATTACTTTGGCCAAAATGGAATCAAACTATGTCTGCATACGCCGGAATGTTCCGCCACCGGCTCTGTTCGGTTTGGAGCATTTTCCCCCATTCGGTATGACATTATGGGACCATTTCAGTATCTTCCTTTTATGGAATGCCGCCATAGTGTTTTGAGCATGAAACACACAGTTACAGGAGATTTTGATATCAACGGAACCCATTATCACTTTGGCAACGGAGTTGGCTATATCGAAGGGGATCGGGGATATTCTTTCCCAAAGGAGTACGCATGGACGCAATGCAGTTTTAACAAAGGCTCTTTGATGCTCAGCGTAGCGGATATTCCGTTTGGATTTTTTCATTTTACCGGAGTCATCGCGGTCATTCAATGGCAGGGAAAGGAGTACCGGCTTGCCACTTATCTCGGCGCAAAAGCAGTTAAAATTGAAAACGGGGAAATTCTGATCCGCCAAAACTCTATGGTTTTAAGGGTAAAATTGATTGAAAAACATACCCACCCTTTGCTTGCGCCGGTAAGCGGCATGATGAGCCGCACCATTCATGAGAGTGCATCCTGCTGTGCATTCTATCGTTTTGAAAAGGGCACACAGACTCTTTTTTCATTTGAAACATCAAAGGCTTCTTTTGAATATGAATATAAGCGCTGAAATAATGGCAACAACATAGGCTATATCTCTGCGGAACGCTCGGGCTGTGCAATAAGCGTCTCGGCAGCAAAAAAGCCTCAAAAGGAGCCGGTTTCAGCATTGCCACTTCTATTTGTTAAATCGTAACTTCCTCTTGACTTAGGACATAAGATGTGGTATAGTGATAACACTCTTTGCACTGCATTACACCCTGATTCAGGGTGCGAGATCAACAGTACAAACTGAGCAGGCGATGACTCCTCTTTTGGTCATGGTGCCGGGCCGCTGATGTGGCAGCAGATTGTGATGGACATCTGTGGGACAGTTGTATGTTCCATAGGTGTTTTTTTATATTCATTATTGGAACCGAATATCTCAATGGGGTGCTCATAAGAGAAATATCACTGTCATCACACGTGGCAAAACAGGAGGATTCTTTTATGACAACCAAACATCAAAACCAATCCGCTACCCACCCAACCAACCTCAATGAAACGGTAATTATCAGAAAATTATCGTTCGTCAGTATCATCGGAAATGCAATACTCTCGGGGTTCAAATTATTCGCGGGAATAGTTGGAAACTCCGGCGCAATGATATCGGATGCAGTCCACTCATTTTCCGATGTGCTAACCACATTGATTGCATGGATTGGCGTAAAGGTTTCTAAAAAGGATGCAGATGCCTCTCATCCCTACGGGCATGAGCGTCTGGAGTGCATTGCATCCCTGATTTTAGGCTTTGTATTAATGGCAACAGGATTTGGCATCGGCAAGATAGGGATAGAAAATATTCTTTCGGGCAGTTATGAAACGCTTGCCATCCCCAGCAGCATTGCCCTTGTAGCCGCGATTATTTCCATCGTTGGCAAAGAAGCCATGTACTGGTATACACGTTATTACGCAAAACTCATTCACTCCGCTGCATTTTTGGCCGACGCTTGGCATCATCGTTCCGATGCTTTTTCTTCCATTGGTTCTCTGATTGGTATTGCCGGAGCCATGCTGGGATTTCCGATACTGGATTCTGTGGCAAGCGTTGTCATTTGCATTTTCATCGTTAAAGTGGCCTATGACATTATGAAAGACGCATGTGTCAAAATGCTGGACACCTCTTGCGGTGACGGCTACGAAAAAGAACTGGTTGAACACATCACGGCACAGGATGATGTCGTTGGCGTTGATATGCTGCGTTCGAGGATGTTCGGAAATAAAATTTATGTCGACCTGGAAATATCCGTGGATGGAGATAAATCCCTCTGGGAAGCCCACGAAATAGCGGAACGTGTTCACAAAGACGTCGAGCAAAGTTTTTCGGATGTCAAACACATTATGATTCATGTAAATCCAGTCAATAACACTCCGTTACCATTGAGCAACGCAAGTAATTCATAGGCAACGGCTTACCAAAGCGAAAAATAGAAACCCGTTTTATGAAATAGGAGTTAACTTGTTGCAGTCTGATAAAACTGTTTCAAAGTTAACTCCTATTTTTCCTATTACAAATGATGATACAAAGAACAGATTGTCGTTACCGCCTCCTCAAAATCGGTTGTTCCCGTATCGATGCAAAAATCGTAATACCCGGGATCCCCCCAAGTCTGGCCGGTATAGAACTCATAATACTTCTTTCTCCGCTTATCCATTTTGTGGACGAGATGCGTTGCCTTTTCCCGGCCAAGGTGTTCTTGCTGCATTTTCCGCTTGATCCGCCATTCCACCGGCGCCCGGACAAAAACCTTCAGCATCTTGACATCTTCCTGCCGGAGCACAAAATCGGCGCACCGGCCCACAAAGATACAGTTCTCCTGCTGGGCGATCTTCCGAATCTCATGGCTTTGCAGCTGAAACAGGACTTCCGATGTAGGAAGGCCTCTGGTGACATGATAATTTCCCTCATGGACTGTCCGGAAAAGATAGGGATTGGTCGCTGTTTCATCGGCAGATTCCATCATCTTTTCAGACAGTTCCCCGTACTTGCAGGCA
Source organism: uncultured Clostridia bacterium (assembly GCA_944382875.1). Lineage (GTDB taxonomy): Bacteria > Bacillota > Clostridia > Oscillospirales > Ruminococcaceae > Merdivicinus. Next base: position 54,393 of record CALWNQ010000010.1, on the reverse strand, counting down.
AGATGGAACAAATCTTTTTCATAAACCCGGATTCCCAGCCGGGTGGCTGTTCTAACCGCGATTTCATGCCCACCGCTTCCAAATTCCCGGGCAATGCAAATAATTTTATTTGCCATTTTCCTCCGTCCTCTCCTGGATCAGTTGGTGTTTGACTGCACTCGGAACCTCAGATCCACTGTTATGTGTAAATCCCATTTTCGCAGATACCGTTACAGGCGCCTTTTCCGCCAATGCATCCAGACCGCCTGTACAGTTGCAGTCAAGCTCCGTAATGGAGTTGCCCTTTACCATAATCTGAATACTGCCGGAAGTGAGAGTAACCGGAAGGTTTTCCATTTCCGGCGCGGCGGCATATGCCACTTCTTTCATAGCGTCTTGGTCAAGCGTTAATGTGTAAAGCCAGGTATCATTTCCGGTATCCGTACATTTGAACTCCCCATTTTGGCAAACCTGATACAAAACCTCAACAAGATGCGCGCGGTCGGTCAGCTCATTCTCCTGTGCATTCAGGCGGACACCATTCTGGTCGCAGAAATTGCCGTTTGCAAAATATACAGCAAGGTCGTTTTTGCGGATGCAGCCGATTTTTTCCCCTTCTACAATCGCTCGCTCATATTTCATGCGCTCATTCAGCGAGATCGGGATGCATTCCACACCCAGCGTAACATTTGCCGTAAAAGATTCTTCCTGGCTCAAGTCTGTCCATGCAGAAAGCAGTCGGAAGAGATCTTCCGAAATCTCAGTTTCACTTTCTGTTTTCCCGGAGCATACTGTTTCTCTGACCGGTTCAGGCACGGTAAAGGTTTCATCCACCTCATCCGGTTTCAATTCAGCTGAAATCGAATAGAGTGTTTTGGCGTCATCGATTAAAGTTCCCTCTGAAGAAAAGCAAAGGGACTGAATCTCATTGCCGTCAGAAGCGAGTTCCACCAATAGCTTCTGGGTATCGGACAGGTTTTCAAGCTGTTCCGGAACAAGGATCTCCAATAGGGTTTTGGCGTTTTCCCCCTCTGCCGTAAGGGAGCAGGTCACCGTTTCTCCGCTTCTGCTTGTGGTGAAGGAAAGTGCCTGGAACATTTTCGCAGCCTCTGCCGGAAGAGAGGAATAATCCGGGTAAAGATCACTGATCTGATAGGCTTTTCCGTTTTCCATGATCACTGCGCCATCGGCATAATAAAGGGAAATCCCGTCGTTCTGGATGCAGGTCACGGTATGCCCATCCACCTGCGTCTTGGTAACCTCAATATCGGCATGCGTCAGCTGATCGTCCAATTTGGTATTCAAAGACAGTGTCATAGCGTATTCCGGCCTGTCAGAAAATTCCTGTAAGAGCTTATAGGCATTTGCAGCTGCACCCATTTTCAAAACAACAAAGACGCCGATTGCAATGATTGCGGCAAACACGATCCCGAGTATCGGAATCCACCGTTTTTTCTTTTTTTCGGTGTGATTTTCCACAGGGATCTTTGCGGAGGGCAATGGATCATCTGGATTCGTCTGCCCAAAGGACACCTTTTTCTTCTTGTTGCGGAGCTTTCTTACGCAAAGCACAAGGATGATCAGCAGGATGACAATTCCAAGCCCAATCAAAAGCCACATGCTGTCAACAGGAACAATGGCCACCTCTGCCTGAGCCGCAGAAACGGAAAACACAAGGTAACTGCCAAAGGCGGTGCAATCCGCTTTTTCCCACTGTCCATCCTGCTTTACAAAAACATTGTAGCCTTCCGCGGTCTCCTCCGGAGAGAGATAACGGACCGTATAACTGTCCTGAGAAGTGTCGGAGCAGATAAGTTTCCAATGCTCTTTGGCATTTTTCCCATGAATCCATTCCGTCTGTTCCAGATTGGAAACAGTTAGTGTCGCTTTCTCGTCAAAATTGCCGTCCACCAGGAATACCGAACGTCCGCTTTCGCGGGTAGCCTGTGACGGAAGTGTCAGAACATAGCGCTGATATTCCGCCGTCACAGTCTGATCAAAATGAAGTTCTGTAAGGTCATCCGTATCCCAGGAGGCATAGTAGCCGTCTTTGACCGGGATCTCAGGAAAAACCTCCGCGCCAAAAGAATCGCCATAGGAAAAAGATTTCGATTTAATCTCTTCATCCTCCACCAGGAAACGCAACGTAAACTGTGTCATTTTCTCCGGAAGGCCCTCAACTTGGGTTAAAGCCTCAAAAGAAATCGGTTCCGCTTTGCCGGCATAACTAATCCGCCCAAGACCGGCAAGAGTATCCGATACATAGTAATTCCCGGAAAATTCGCCGTCTTCGGTGCCGGAGATAGAGCCGGAATACCGTCCGGAGCTCGGGATATCCACCAGTGTGTAGCAATCGGATACCACGGTGTTTTCCTCGCTGGCTCCCACCACACCGCCAATGTAATTACCGCCGGAAAGCGCGCATTTTGCAAAGCAGTTTTGAATCATTGCGCTGGAAAAGCCGGCAATACCGCCAACATAATCCCCGCCGGTACTTTCCACATCTCCGTAGCTTTCACAGGCTTTCACAGCCCCTAAATCCATCCTGCCCACGATTCCGCCGGCATAATTCTTTTTGGATAAAACAGCGCTTTGATTGACACATTCCGTTACAACAGCCAGCGCCCGGAATTGAAAATTAAAAGACCGGGTGCCGTTTTTTGTCAAATCGTCTTCGGGATCAAAATCATATTCCACAGACATGGAGCCTGCGATTCCCGCCACATTGACGTCCCCATAAACCTCGCCGTTGTTGGTCGCCCCGTGAATTTTCCCCGAAGCCGGCTCACCGGAATCCTGATCGGAAATATCCTCAAAGGAATCCGCAGCGTCTTTATCCTTGGCTTCCTCCATCTGCTGCTGCAAAAGGTCCGTAATCACCTGGAGCTGCCCATTGATAGCGTTAAAATCGCCGAGAAGTGTGTTGGAGGAAGAAGAGACACTCCCCTGCAGCTTGGAGGCGCTATTCAGCACCTGGGATAAAGCCGCATCCAGGGCATCCCCCTGACTGGTCACACTGCTGTCTACCGGTGTAAAGGAGATGGCAGGCTTCTCCGCAAGTTCTGCGATCACCGATGCAATCTGGTCGGAAACATTCCCCATAGCGGACATTTCCTGGTTCAAACTGTCCAACGCCTGTGTCAAGAGGCTGAGGGCTTTGCTGCCCTGATCGCCCATGTCTTCCAGCTCTGCCCTTGCGTTATCCCCATGGGTAAGCGCGCTCTCCAGCGAAGCCTTTGCATTCTGCGCTTCTGTTTCCGCAGCGTTCCATGCATCCTGAAGGCTTTGGATGACATCCTCCCCATTCTCACCTTTCACAATCCGAGCCGCAATCTCCAGAGCAGCACGAAGCTGACTCTCGCAGTTTCCCGCATAGGCGGCCGCATCTTTCAAATCTTTAGAAGCCTGCTGCAATTCCGCCGCAACCGCATCTCCCTGTTCTCCGGCTCCTTCCATTGTTTGGGAAGCCTGTTTCAGAAAGGAGGAGGCATCTTCGAGAATTTCCACAGCGTTGTTAATCTCATCAAGGATTGGTTCCGATTCACTAATAACCCAGGATATCCGGGCAGAAACATCATTGATCTGCTGGATATTCCCATTGCTCCAGTCGGTAATTGCGCGGCTGAGCCCATTTACCGCATCCTTTGCGGTACTGATGTCGGAAATCAGACTGTTGATGTCCCCGGAAAGGTCATCGGAACCGATCTGGGCATCCGCAGCAGCCTGATTGGCAAGTCCCTGCAAAGTATCCAGCTCTGTCCAGAGCTGATCCAGAAGATCCTCGTCATACCGCAGCGTTACCTGGGGTTCCAACTGTCCGGCAATACCGCCCACGTCCTTGCGTCCATTGACTGTTCCGGTGTTTTTGCAGCCGTCCAGATAACCGGACTGCCTCCCCACAATGCCGCCCACATTGTATCCCATATGCTCATAGCCAACATTTCCTGCATTTTCACAGTTTTGAATCACACCGTTGGAAAACCCTGCAATCCCGCCAATATCAGTTCCAGCGGGGACACTCTCCGTAGTCCGAAGCAGAGAAATATCCGAAATATCCGCAGACACTTCCACGGCTGTTGTATTGATCTCACCATAATTTTCACAGCGGATCAAGCTGCCGGTGTTCTGACCGGCAATGCCGCCCACATAATGCTCGCCGGTAACAGCGCCCTGGAACTGGCAGTTGATGATTTGACCGGTGGTTTCGTTGATGCCCACTAGACCGCCTACCGAAACAGTGCCCCGAATGGTTCCTTCAAAGGAACAGCCGCTGACTTTTCCATAGTTCTTTCCCGCAAGGCCGCCGATGATATCGCCATCTCCGCTGGGAGTTACCTGCCCTACCACTGCCAGACGGTTGATTACCGCACGAACCTGCAGCGTATCAAAAAGTCCCGCCCTGGAATCTTCTCCATCCAGAGATAATCCGCTGATGGTATGTCCGTTTCCCTCAAAGGTTCCGCCAAAGGTAGGAATGGGCAAAAATTCGTCCGCTGTCTCATCCAGTGTCAGATCATTATCCAAAATAACGGTTTTCCCTTGGGACCATGTGTCCAGCCGGCAGTTTTCCGCCAGTTTCCACAGGTCTTCCTGTGTCTGAATATGGATCGCACTGCCGTCCGTTTCTTGTGCAAATACAAACACCGGGTACATGAAAACCATCCAAAGGAGCAGGGACAGGAAGACGGCAGTTCCTCTTTTCATGCTGCATTTCCAGTTATTTTGTCTCATCTTCATCACCCTCCTCGGAAGCCGAACCTGAAATCAGATTCAGGTCCACATCGCCGTCTACGATTGCATGCACGATTCCGCTGACCGTTCCGTGAATCTCACCCCGCACCAAGCCGTCCACTCTGACACGTCCATGACCGGTATGCTTTTTCGAAACATTGGGCATGGAGAAAGAGGTCTTATCCACAATCTTGCCGCCAATCAGCAAAATCTGCGGCAGGACAAACATAACAAGGAGTATCGAAATGATGGTGCCACGTCCCAAGTTCTGTCCGATACCCGTAATAGAGGCCGTCGAAGTCAATAAACCAATTAGTGTTCCGGCCACTGCCAAAATTGTGCCGGAGGTAATGATGGTTGGGAACGCGAAATTCATCGTTTCGATAATGGCGTCTCTGTGGTTCATCTGCTCTTTCAGTTCCTGATACCGGTTGGCAGCCACGATGGCGTAGTCAATGTTGGCGCCCATCTGAATGGAGCTGACCACCAGATAGCTCATAAAGAACAGCGGCTGATTCAAAAGATACGGAATGGAGAAGTTGATCCAGATACTGCCCTGGATCACCAGGATCAGCAGCACCGGCATTCCCACCGACTTAAAGGTAAACAAGAGCACCACCAGAACGATCAGAATGGAAACCACGCTGACCACCGTGTTATCCAGAGAGAACGATTTTTGGAAATCATATTCGGTGGTGGAGTTGCCGGCAATATAGACAGACTGGTCCGGATAATACTTCTGCGCGATCTCCTGGATTGTATCGATAAAGGCATAGGTTTCCTCGCCGCTTTCGGGCAGCGTGAGGTAAACCAGCATCCGGCTGTATTCCGTGCCCTGTAGCTGCTCTTTTGCCGCCGTCATCTGGGTATAGGCTTCGTCCAGCATTTCTGTCTGTTCCTCATCCAGCGTGACAATACCGGAATCCACCTGTTCACAGACAAAGAGGAATATATCGATCAATGGAACCTCATAGCTGTCCAGATTGCTCAGAATCTGACCGTATTCCTCCTGTTCCGCGGCATACGCCGCATAAACGATTTGCGCTACCTCATAGTCCAGTCCGGCAAGCTCCGCAAATTCCCGGGGCGTCAGCTGGTCAGCCAGTGTATAGCCGTCCATAGCCTCCACATTGGCGATACCCATAGCAGAATCCACTTCGTCATACCGTTCCAGTTCGGAGAGGATAGCTGCTTCCTTCTCATAACTCCCGGTTGGAACCATCAGGGCCAGCATATTGGTGGAAGAAAAATTGTCATCGATCATGTTTTGGGCAATCTGCGTTTCATTCAGCACAGGCGTTTTTAAGGAACTTTCACCGTATGCATAGGGACATTTTTGAGAAAGTGGAAACGCAGCAACAATAACGACCGTAAAAATTACAGGGATAATAAAACGTGTCTTATAGGCAAATTTTCCCACAAAGGGGATCTTTGGCACAAAATTCCGGTGTTCCGTCCGGTCCATCAGCGGGCCAAACAGCATCAAAAGCCCCGGCATTACAATAAACACAGACAACAGGGCGAACAAAATGGATTTAATCAGGCAGATTGCCATATCGGCACCGATCTTGAACTGCATAAACATCATAGCGACCAGACCGCCGATGGTGGTCAGGCTGCTGGCTCCGATCTCCGGAATCGCCTTGCTCAGCGCTACAATGACGGCTTCCCGGATGGGAAGAGCCTGATGCTCCTCCTTATACCGATTACAGAAAATAACCGCATAGTCCAGCGACAAGGCCAGCTGCAGGATACTGGTAACGGAATTGGAAACGAAAGAAATCTTGCCCAACAGGAAGTTTGTTCCCAAGTTCATAATCATAGCCACCACAAAGGTGAGAATCAGCACCGGCACTTCCGCATAAGTCTGGGATGTAAACAAAAGGACCAGGACAATAATCACGGCCACATAGACCATAATCACGCTGACCTCGCTGTCAATAGCTTCCTGCTCCGCATTGCCAAGATCGGTGGAGACATACACATCATAGGCAGAAAGGGCCGATTTGATCTCTCCCAGTGAAGCAAGACAGGCATCATCCGACTCGTCATAATCAAAAGTGACAGCATACAGAGCGGAATCGTTGTTGTAATGCTCTTCTGTGTTGTCGTATTCCACCCCCTGCACGCCCTTGATTCCGGCGATTTGGTCTTTCAATTCATCGGCCTGGTCCTGCGAGATGTTCGCCACCATGACCTGGGCACTGCCGAAGGTTGTAAACTGATCCTCCATGACATCCAGTGCCTGCCTGGTTCCGGAATCCTCCGGAAGGTAAGCGGAAAGTTCACTTTCCACCTCCACCCAGTTCCGGGAGAAAGCTGAAAAAATCAGCATAATGATGGTAAGCAGAAAAAATAAATTCCGCTTATCGACAATGAATGTCGCAAGTTTATTCATAAAGCTATTGCCTGTTTTTTCTTTATTCTCCGCCATTTTCTGCATTCCCGCCTTTCTTATCAGATTCTTTTTCTCCATGCCACTTCATCACATTCCGGCCGCTTTGCAAAGTGCCGGTAATGGTATCCCCATTTATTTCAAACACGGAAACACAGCAAAGCTGACTGACCTGTGTATGCAGACGATGAGAAAGCCGAATCGAATGTTCACTAGTCCACTCACCCAAAACTGAATTTTCATATCCGAGCAAACTAATCGTACCCGTTAAGGTTCCATTTTGCTCCTCCAGCTGAAGGACTCCTTCTCTTGGGCCGAGCTGGCTCTCCAGTATGATTTGATACCGCTGCATCTGGGGTTCCTCCTCCTATGTAGCATATTTTATTTATACTCTGCAACCGCCAGTCTTTCAAAGGACAAAACAGCCCTGTTTGTCAAAATTATGACACCAGGGGGTAATCTGACCGATTGATTTTCAGAGAAAAAATGATATACTTTACAATGTGGAGGTGTTTATATTCATGGACGAAAAAAATCCTTCCGTTTCTGAACAGACAAAACTACAGCTGGCCGCCGCCTTAAAAACACTCATGGCGCAAAAGCCAATGGATAAAATTACGATTGCGGAGTTAACGGGCATCTGCAACATCCGGCGGCAGAGCTTTTACTATCATTTTGAAGACATCTATGATCTGCTGCGCTGGATGATTGAAAATGAAGCGATCTCTCTGCTGAAACAACAGGAAGGAGCCCTTCTATGGAAGGAGGGCTTGCTTCAGTTGTTCCGCTATCTGGAAAACAACAGAGCCGTATGCCTGTGCGCGCTAAAATCTTTAGGCCGGGATCATCTCCGCCGTTTCTTTGAAGCGGACATCTATGCCATCATCCACCGAACCATTGAGCAATTGGGCGAAAATATTGGGGTGCGAAACAATCTGGACTCTTTTGTGGACGTTGAAATGCTGACGCATTTCTATGTATTGGCATTGGCTGGCATGATGGAAAGTTGGCTGCTGGGAGAGATCGACCGGACGCCGGAGCAGCTGGTTCAGTTTGCTGATGTTATTCTGAACGATCAGCTCAACGGCGCTGCCGCCCGGGCATAATAAAAATTATTCCGCTGATCCTGACAGAGATCCAGCGGATTTTTTTTACATAAAGAAATACTGCCCCCTGAATTTCTCAAGAGACAGTTTCGGATGTGTATTTCCTGTATAAAATTACGGATAATATAGACATATGACTCTGGCAACAAACGAAAAACAAATGACTCTGATCTAAAAAATGATTGGCAAAAAGAAAAGCGCAATTTATAATAGGTAACAAGAATAAGGAGGTGATTCCATAGCAGTATGAACAGAGAACATATCTTAAAAAGCAAGTTACCAAAAGTTAACTCCTATTTCATGAAAAACGCGCACCCATACAAATAGGTGCGCGTTTTTTCGATATATCATTCCATTTTCCGCCGGAAGTTTATCTTATTTCTGCTCCGGCATAAAAATTTCCATCAAATTGCCGGACAGGATCTTTTTCTCGGTTTCTTCGGGCAGATTGCTGTAATACAGCTTTACCTGCTGCACTTCCGGATACTGGAACGGCTGGCAGGCGCCAAAGAACACCTGGTCTTCCCCAGCTGTTTTGAGCAGCGACTGGAAAGAAGGCGAGAAGGAAAAACGTTCCAGACGGGAAAAATCGTACAGAATCCGGCCCGGATGCGGGATGGCAGAGGACTGTATCGCTTTTGCCGCAACCGCCGTATTGCACGAGCAGATCAGGAAATCGGTATCCGGGCTCAGCTCCACGATTGTTTTCATGGCAGCGCCGCCGAGGTTTTCCGGCGTATCCATCCAATGACGGCCCCGGATGTCCACAAGCCGTCCCGGCACACGAACCGGAACCTTTCTTTCCCCCGCCATCTTTAACAGCTCTTTCAATTCGGGAAGATCCAGCGGATAATTGTGGTATCCGGGAAAAATTTCCAGCCCCTTCATCCCCAGCTCATCCAGACAATACGCAAAGTCCTCTTTCCAATGAGGATAGGCCGGATTGATGACCGCCAGCGGTATCAGCCGGCTGCATCCGCGCACCTGTTCGGCCAGTTCCCGGTTGCCGTTCATGACATCCTGGTAAAGAACCGCGTTGAGCGAGGAAACAACCGCGCAGTCAATCCCACACCGGTCCATCCGCTCCAGCATCCCCTCCGCCGTATTGTAGCGCAGCGGACGAAAAGGCCAGTTCCCTATATAAGCAACACCATCGATCAACATGATACGTTCCTCCCTCATTTGACTAAATATCTGGCAAAATCCGGATTGTTCAGAATGGTAATCTTTTCCTCATCTGTCAGATCCGCACCGATCATTTTGCCGATACAGGCCGAATAGGAACCATCCGTTCCAAAAAGCACCCTTTTGGCTCCCAGCATCTGCACCGTTTTTTCCATCAGACCGTCATCACAGACACTGCCGCTGATGTCGGTATAGATGTTGGGGTAGTCCGCAATCGCTTTCAAAGACCATTCCCAGTCTCCGCCGCCGCTGATATGGGCCATAATAAAGGTTGCTTCCGGATACTCCCGCGCCGCCGCCGCAAAATGCGGACCATTGGAAACAAACGGCTGTTCCTCGGGATGATAGTTGAGCTTGCTCGCGTGCATCAGGATGGGGACGTCCAGCCGGATGCAGGTTTCAATCAGATCCCGCATCACCGGATCATCAATCCGGTACTGGTAATAGAGCTTTACGCCGATCATGCCCAGCTCTTCAATGCAGCGATGGACTTCATAATCGGTCTCCCGCCGGTATCCGGGATTGACAAAGGCAAACCCTTTCATCTTATTCGGATATTTTTTCAGCGCAATCGCCAGGGAGTCATTGCAGTGACGGAATTCTTCCGGCGTGACCTTCTGCGCCAGGATGGGCAGCGAGCAGACGATCTGGTCGGTATGTGTCTGTTCCACATCCTCCATCAATCCGTCCATCAGCTTTTCATCCAGCTCCCCGTCGGCGCCGAACCAGACATGTTCATGCCAGTTGACCACCCGGTTCCGGGAAAACAGTTCCATTTTTTCCGCAAAATTTTTCATCTGATCTTCCTCCTAAAAACGGATCAATCCAAACCGGTCCGCATTGTGATGATCTTCCCGCAGATACAGCCGCTCGCCCGGCTGCGCGCCGGACCAAATCAGCTGCAAATCGCGCCTTACCCCGCTGTCCCGGTCATTGACCAGCAGGTCAAATCCCCAAAGCTCCCCTTTTTCGGGAGTTCCGCCGAGACAGGTAAACGGAATATCGGCCAGCAGCGCGTATCCATCCGGCACTGTGTGAATCGAAAGTGAAATTTCTTCCGGATGGGCGATATTTTCCACAGCCTGCACTTTGCATGCCTCGTCCGAAACGCTGCCGAAAAACAGCACCCGGGAGACCTTCCGGGCGTTATCTTCTCCCGGCCTGCTGAAGCAAAGCTGCACACAGTCGTTGTCAAAGGGGAATTTGCCGCCGGAAAAGAGGACGGTGTCGTCCTTTACCTTCAGCCGCAGGGTAAGGCTCTTTTCCCCCGAAACAGTCAGCATTCCTTCCGCGGAAAGATCCTCTTCTCCTGTCCAGTGCCGTTCGTTCCGCGCGACAAATTCCGGCCCGCTCAAATGCAGATTGGGAAGAAATGCCGGGCGGTCCAGCGGAATCTGCCGTTCCGTCCATGCCGGAGACACCAGCGCCTTGCGGAAACAGCGGCGGAAAACCTTTCCCGAAGCGGCCAAAACGGCGGTGTATTCCAGTTCCAGCCATTGTCCGGATATCGAAACATCCGCTTCGTCCAGCTGGAACAGCAGCTCCTCATCCGGCGCAATCACAACCGTTTTTCCAAAGGAAAAGGCAACTTCCAGCGGCAAAAGGGTGGTATTGCGCGCGTAAACGCAGACGAGAGCGTTCTGTCTGCCGTAAGCAGGTTCCTCCCGCAGGGACAAGGCTTCCTGCAGCGCAAACTGCCACCGGCTTGTTTCGTTGTTTTCTCCGCCGGGAACAAGGCGAAGCGGCACAGTTTTCCGGCAGCCCGGCTCCAGCAAAAGCGTAACCGGCGTTTCCAGCTCCAAACCATACGGGAACGGCGTATTTTCCCTTGTAAGCTGAATTTCCGCACTCTGATCGGCAAAATTCCCCAATTCCACCGGGATTTGGTTGGGAATCCCCGCAACCAACGCATCGGCCAGCGGCTTTTCCCACAAAATTCCTTCGCGGTGCAGCGCCGGAATCAGCTCCCCGTTGCAGAATACCGGCTCCCCGCAGAGGAGCTCCCCGGTTTCCAGCTGTCCAAAATGCCCATCGGTCCGGATTTTCCATCCATCCGGCGTTTTTTCGCCATATATCGTATCGCAGGTCAGTTCTGTCTTGCAGATCCCCGCAATATTCCGGCATCCAAATCCGGAAAAGGCGGTCAGCTTGCCGTTCTGATACCGGCAGACAGAAATTCCGTCCACAAGCCCAACGATGAACTCTGTCCCATCCGTCAGCTGAATCCGGCAGCCGCCCGGTGTTTTCTCAAAACAGGTTACCACCGAACAAGCGCCCGCCGGGACGTCCTCCAAAAGGTGATAAAAATCGGCGCTGCAGCCGCATTTTTCCGCAATATACATCGGAAACAGCTGCGGGATGGCGTTTGGCGGGCCATACGCTTCGGCCGCATACACCGCCATAGGCTCGCCGCCCGCCGTGCGGAGATAGAAAGAAGCCTGATTGGTATCAAATACAGCCGTATCCGGCTGACTGGTCTGGTATCCGCGCACATTCCGCAGAAAACGGTAAGCTTCCCCCTCCAGCTGCGCCGGCTCCGCTTTTCCTTCCAGCCGGAGCAGTCCGAAACTGTGAAAAACATTCCGGTAGGTGTGAGGCTGTCCCGATTCGCCGTGCATCCAGTCCAGAAAGAGGCCGTTTTCCAAAAGCAGAACGGTGCGGCTTGCGTTGACGCCGGGAATCAGCCCGGTACATTCTCCGCGTGCCGCCGAGCAGACAGGCGTTTCCCCGAAAATTTTGCAGCTTCCGTTGATCATCGACTGCTGTCTGCCGTCGATGCCCAGCGTATTGTGGCCAATTGTGGAACGGTACCAGTTGAGATGGTCAAAATAATACTGCCCGGTTCCGTAATCGCAGAGCCAGCGCCGCCCGTTGGCAAACCATGTCACCGCCAACCGGTCCGGATGTCCATGGCCGCCGCCGTAATCGCCGTAATCAAGGCTGAGGTAATGATTGCCCTGCTGCTGCTGCCGCAAAACAGCCAGACCGGTCCCTTTCATATTGACCGAAGTTGTAACCGGAACCCCGTCCATCTTTCCAAGATCCGGCGCCATCGCCATAAATCCGCGCCAGTCCAGATCGCTGCGGGAAGCCGGCACAGAGGTGAAAATATCCATCAATCCGGCGGCGTTCTTATAATCGCCGTTTTCCGGAAGCTGACGGGCATACATCACCTTGAGGATGCGGCCAAAAGCCTCCTCCTCCGGATAGCGCGCGTGGGCCAGCTCATACAGGCCGCTGTACCAACGCTGCGCAATCTGGCTCGCATAGGGAGAATCCTTGCGGGACGGAAAGGTAAAGTCCGGCTGGAGGGACTGCAGCGGCGCCAGAAACATATCTGCAATCGAGTGTCCGCCAAACCGCTTGTGATACAGGTCGAGCCCGTTGTGCAGGCACATTTCCGCGATATTCACCAGAGAAGGAACCGTGGCAAAATGGTAGTTATCCCCCTCATACCAAAGACCATCCTGAAGCACCGAATGTTCCATATGAGCCGCAAATCCGTGCTCCCCGTAAAGGACGTAGCGGAGCAGCTCCTCATCTTCGGTGAGGATAGCGGCCGCGCACATGCCCGAATTGTTGAAAGCCTGCCGGTTGTTCCATTTCTCATCGTAATCCCGAATCACAGCCGCGGACGGACGGAACAGCTCTCTAAGGATCAACTGCCGGTCCTCCTCAGAATAACAGCTGTCCGCATTGGTCAGATCATACCCGCAGGTCAGATAGGAAAGCCAGACCGATTCGATATAGGTGGACTGAAAAACCTTGGTTGTGCCGAGTTCGTTGTCGTTATTTTCATAGGAGGGATACCGGCGCACATAATCAATCAGCATTTTCCGGACAGCCGCCGCATAGGAAGAATCCTTGGTAACGGAATAGACAATGCCCAGCTGAATTGCCATCTGTGCCAGCCACTGATGGTAGTAACACTGCCAGGCCCGGTGGAACGGAGGATCCTGATAATTCATCCCACAGGTGGGGCAAACATGGTTTTCCGGATCATACGGATCAAAAATCAGCAGCGTATTATCGCTTTTGCAGGAATTGTAAAAGACAAACCCGCAGGTTTCCGGCACAAAGAATCCCTTTTGAAGCATCTGGTCGCAGTTTGCTTTCAGCTTATCAAAAGCCTGCCGGTACCAACCGTATTGATTCAGATTTTCACAGATCCGGAGAATATCCCGGTTATCCAGATATAAATGCGGCGACGCCATGCAAATCCCTTCTTTCTGTTACATCCAGCTGGGCAGATTTTCCCGGACAAAATCGTCATCGTTCAGATGGGGATACATCCGGTATACCCGGTCGATTTCCTCCATCTGTCCCGGAGAGAGGCCTTCCTCCGGATCCAGGCACCAGATTCCGCGCATCAGCCCCTGCCGCCGCAAAACCTCATGGATACCGGCGATGCATCCGGCAAATCCGTTTGCGGTATCGAAGAAAGCGCTGTTGCTGTCGGTAACCTGGGCGGCGCGGGTGAGGAGTTCCGCGGGAATTTGCTCTCCGTTCCGGTACTGCTTCAGTTCTTCAAACAAAGTCACCGCTTTGCGTGTCCAAACAGCCCAGTGCCCGAGCAAACCGCCCACAAACCGCTTGCGGTATGTCTGTCCATTCTGGACAAACGCATACTCGGTCAGCAGATCCACCACGATGTTGTCGTCATTTCCGGTGTACAGCGCAATCTCATCGCGCCGGGAAGAAAGCGCAGCCGCCCGCACCAGCTCCAGCGTCTGATACCGGTTAAACGGGGCGCTCTTGATGGCAACCACATTGGGGATTTCGCAGATCCTGCTCCAATAATCAAAAGAGAACGCCCGGCCGCCCACCGAAGGCTGGAGATAAAAGCCGATCACCGGCAGAATATCCGCCACCTTGCGGGTGCGTTCCACAAAATCGTCCTCGGTATATTCGGCAAGACCGCCCGGACTCAGCAAAACAGCGTCATACCCATATTTTACAGCAATTTCGGCTTCCTGTACAGCCTGTTCGGTTTTTCCGCAAACGCCCGCAATCTTGACGATGATTTTTCCGGTTTCCGCTTCAAAACGGCTGATTTCTTCCGAGGCAAGCTCCAGCAGCGGCGCAAACAATCCGATTTTCGGATCGCGGATGGCAAACTGGGTGGTATGTACCGCCACCGCAATTCCGCCCACGCCCGCATTCAGGTAGTACCAGAGCAGAATCCGCTGCTGTGCCGGATCAAACTGGCGGTTTTCATCCAAAGCCAGCGGCAACGCCGGGATGACGGTTCCTTCTTTCAATATCTGCAACGCAACTTGACGGCTGCTCATTAAAAACTCCCCTTCCGTTCCTCAAAGTGTGTGGGTTTTCCCAAAATTCTGCCTCCGTTTAACATCCATTCCGCTTGCCATTCGATCATGGTTTGGACCGAAACGCTGGGATATCCAAAGGCGGCCAGACATGCGGCGCTGTTGTTCAGGAGGGATTTTTCTCCCGGGACGCCGGTGAACTGCACCGCTTTTCCAAAAAGTTTTCCAAACATCTCGGCCGCGTACCGAACCGAAACAATCTCCGGCCCGGTGATGTTCATGCGACGGACAGGCACTTCCGCCATCAGCAGACCGCGAATCGCAATTTCATTGGCATCTCCCTGCCAAATGCAGTTAAAACAGGGCGTTTCCAGCGATACCGGTTCTTCGGCCCAAACTTTGCGCGCAATGTCGTACAAAACGCCATACCGCAGATCCACTGCGTAATTCAGCCGGTAAACAAACACTTTGGTGCCATACACCTGGGACGCATATTCAAAAACCCGCTCCCTGGCCAGGCAGGACATGGCGTATTCCCCAACGGGATCCGGTCTGGTCTGTTCCGTAGCGCCGCCGCTCCAGGCCGGCAGCATGGGGTAGATATTGCCGGAAGAAAAGACCACAAATCGCGCCGTCGGATACCGCCGGATCACCAGAGAAGGCAGAATGGCGTTCATTCCCCAGGTGAGGTATTCCTCCCCGTCGGTGCCGAATTTCCGCCCGGCCATAAAGATAATATTTTCTGCGTCGGGCAGTTTTTCCAGGCTGCCTTTTTCCATCAGATCAACCGAAATTGTTTCAATCTGATGATCTTCCAGCAGCTTTTTGGCAATCGGATCGCTGAAACGGGAAACCGCAATCACCCGTCCGGGATTTCCAGCCTGATCGAATGCCTTTTTGGCCAAAAGCGCAAGGGTCGGGCCCATTTTTCCTCCTGCGCCCAAAATCATCAAATCCCCTTTTATATTTCTGACATCCTCCACCAAAGCGGCCGAAGGTTCTGTCAGCATGCCGTCTAATTTTTCCTCTGTCCACATACTTTCATAACTCCTTCCCACCGGGCAATAAAACTAACCGGTTGGTTATATTTTAGCATCTTCCACATGAATTTTCTTGATTTATTTTTGGATAATGTTGATGTTTCCCACTATTTTGCTAAAATTTTCTTGCGGATAGATTTGTGAATATGTTACACTATTTGTAAGTAAATGTTTTGTTACTGACTTCAAGAAAAATGGATGTGATGATGATTGAAAAAATCTGAAATTACCAAGAAAAAAATTCTGGAAGCAGCTAAACACCAATTTTCCCAAAAAGGACTATATGGGGCCAGAATTGACGAGATTGCCGCCGAAGCACAGATCAACAAACGGATGCTGTACGAGTATTACGGCAACAAGGAAACCCTCTATACGTTTGTACTGGAGGCGGTATATCAGGATCTGAATCAGGAGGAGAATCTCATCTTTTCCGGAAACGGCGATTACGAGGAAGCGCTTCGCTCCATAGTCGCCACCTATTTTCAGTTTTTACATACCCATCCGGAATTTGTACGGATGCTGATGTGGGAGAACCTGGAAAATGGCACCCATCTCAAACTGGATGCTTTCGGCGGAATCCGGGACATCATGGTAAACTCCATCTCCAGCCTGATTCAAAGAGGAAAAGAGCTGGGGAAAATTCGGCAGGATGTAGATGAAAAGCAGGTGATTTTAACCCTGATTTCCTGTTCCTTCAATTATTTTTCCAATCTCCACACTTTGTCCAGAGTGCTGCACATGGATTTGAATCTTCCGGCCAACATGGAAAGCAGGGTGAACGACGTCACCAATATGGTGCTGCAGTATATCAGCCGGTGATAGCAGGCTGCCGCACCGATGTAAACTGTTCGTCCAAATAGGCGCAGTATTGCTCTCTGGTCATCGCAGGCGCAAAATCCCTTTGGATTTCCGCCATCATGGAGCCGCCGTCTGCCAAAAGGTCAATCAAAGTCATCGCCATCATTTTGGTGGGAAGCAGAACCGCGGTTTCCCAGTCCGCAATGCAAAAATCCTTGCTGTGCGCATTGCCGGCATAACCGCCCACTGTCGGGTGGATACAGGGAATCAGATGGGTTAAATCCCCCATATCGGTAGAGCCGACCAGATCAACGCCGGTCTGGATTTCTTCTTGGGTAAAGAAACGAGCGCTGTTTTCGCGAAAGAGGCGGGACAGCGCCGGATTTTGCCGGAGCGGAAGCTGTCCCGGCATATTGTCGATCACGCTCTTCGCTCCGATTGCGTAGCACGCCCCGTGAATCGAACGGTCCACCTTGCGGCAGGCTTCCGAAAGCGCCTCGATGTTGCGGGCGCGGACATAGGTTTCCATCTGCACATCAGCCGGCACCACATTGACCAGATCGCCGCCTTTGGTCAGAATCGGATGCACCCGGATGCCGTCCTCGTCCCGGAATGTCTCCCGGTTGGCGTGTATGCACATCATGGCCGCCATTGCCGCATTCAGCGCGTTGATTCCCTGATGCGGCGCTCCGCCGGCGTGCGCCTCTTTTCCCAGAAAGCGGATCTGTTTTGCCACAAAGCCCATACTTCCGCCCTGCAAAAAGAGCCGGCGAGCCGGGGTGGCGGAATGAGAATGAACCATCATGGCGGCATGAATATCCTCAAAAGCGCCCAAACGGATCAATTCCTGTTTTCCGGAAAGATAGCGGATTTCCCCCTCCTGCCGGAGCTTTTGCCGGTATTCCATCTCGACAAATTCTTCGGCCGGCACTGCAAAAAAAGTGACATCTCCGTCGAGCTGGGGCAAAACTCCGCTCCGAATCAGCGCGCTTGCCACACCCAGCATATTGGCCAGCTGGACATGGTGGCCGCAGGCATGGGCAGCGCCGGTTTTTTCATCCGCTTCGGGATGAGAGGGGCTGATCACCGCGTCCAGCTCCCCCAGAACCGCCACATTCCAGGCGGAGGATCTTCCTTTTGCCGTAGCCCGCAGACCGGTCCGGGCAAGCCCTGTCCGGCAGTTCAGCCCCAATCCTTCCAGTTTTTCCCGGACATACGCGCTGGTCCGGTATTCTTTATAGCCGAGTTCCGGCATCCGGCTCAGGTCCCGAACAATCTGCGCCAGTTCTTCCCGGTCCGCGTCGATCTGCCGGCAAACCTGTTCTTTCCACTCTTCTTTCATCCAACATTCCTCCTGCCAACAAATACGGAAACAGCGGAGACATGAAAATGCCTCCGCGTTTTTTTATTCTGCCAAAATGCCGTTTGCGACTTTCAAAACTGCCGTAATAATGTCTTCGGTATCCTGATCGGTAAAAGCAGGAGCAAGCGGGATCATCACATTGCGGGAGAGCAGGTCCTCCGCAACCGGGCACATTCCCATGTGATACTCCACTTTATCTTCCCCGGTAAGCTGATTGAACGGGAAACGGTTCGCATAAGCCGAAATCTGTCCCAGCAGCGACGGAGCCGCATAAATGGGAAGCCGGTTATACAGATGAGAACAGAAAACATTTTCCGCACGAAGCGCGTCATGGAAAGCCTGTGCCTTCTCCACGGTGGGCATATACATCATCACGGTGCTGCCGGCGTCGCCGTCCTCGTCAATGATGGTGCGGAATTCCACCCCGTATCCTTCCAGAACCGGCTGCACCGCGTCTTTGATCCGTTTTTTGATCTCCCGCATGCGGCCGATGATAAAATCGATTTTCTTGAGCTGCTCACAGGCGATTGCACCGGCCACTTCGCTCATCCGGTAGTTCTGCCCGATGATGTACTGGTTTTCCTGATCTTTGAGCTCCGGCAAAAGCGCTTTTTCCCGGAAACTTCCCTGATCGTGGAAACGGGCGGCCCGTTCAAAGTAATGGTCGTCGTCCATTATCAGGATACCGCCTTCTCCGGAGCTGATGATCTTGTTCAGCTGGAGGCTGAAGGTTCCCACATCGCCAAAGGTGCCGGAAAATTGGCCGTGGAATTTGGAACCGCACGACTGAGCGGCGTCTTCAATCAGATACACCCCGTGTTTTTTGCAGACGGCGCACAGTTCGTCCATCTGGCAGGGATTGCCCAGAATCGGCACGACTACCACCGCTTTGACCAAAGGATCAATCAGGCGGTCGAGCGCTTCCGGATCGATATTCATGCTGTGGTTGACATCGCAGAAGACCGGCACAGCGCCTACCATTGTAACAGCGCCGGCGGTCGCATAAAAGCTGTTTGCCGGAACGATCACCTTGTCCCCAGGCTGAACGCCCACGGCAATCAGTCCAAGAATCAGAGCAGAGGTTCCGGAGCTGCAGGCCAGCGCGTACTTTCTCCCGTGGCGTTCCCGGAACATTTTCTCAAATTCCCGCGCTTTTCCCGCAACATCCACACCGTAATACCGGAAAGGAGATTTCCGCATCACGACCTCGGTTACTGCGTCGGCCTCTTCTTTTCCGTATATGCTCGCTCCCGGATACGGCCCCGGCAGTTTGACTGCGCGCACAGGTGTTCCGCCATTAATTGCTAATATTTCATTCATGATTGGTTTCCTCCTTTTGATACAAGCCTTCCAGCAAGTCTGTTTCAGTAAAATCTTTTCCATCCCAAAGAAGCGTTTTGATTTCAAATGGGCCCAGATGCAGCGCAGCTGTGCTTTCTCCCACAGTGAGCCGCGCATCCTGCGCCCGGCTGGTAGAATTGAACAGGCGGAAAGCAACCGCGCTGCCGGTTTCGGAACGCTTTACAGCGGGAACCAGAACCGCCGGGTTATCCACTGACCAGAGAGTTTCGCGGGATTTTTCACAATGTCCGTTGAAAGCAGCCAGAATCATGGGCGGCTGCTGGTGAAGCATGGCTTCGGTGCTCACCTGAGAAAGGCGCTCTTCCCGGGAATCGCCTTTGATCCAAAAACGGTACTCGGTCCGGATGTGGTCACTGTTCTGGATATACCGGTCGTCCGGGATATGCTGCCGGCCTTCCATCGGATGCGCCGAGTATCCGCAGGACTGAATCAGCGTCTGATAAATCGAACTGCCGTCGCAGCTTGAACCGTAGACGCCGTCATTGACCATGGTCAGGCAGGAGGTTTCATTTGCCGCGGCAAGCCACTTCTGCGCAACCTCTTCCTGCTGGTTCTGAGCCAGCTCTTCAACACCGTATGCCGTTTCACCCAAAAAGAAGAACTTTTCCATTGCCGGACAAACCGCCAGTTTTACCAGACTGGTATCTTCCGCAAATTGCAGGTTGAGCCGGACTTCCACCTCTGTGCCATATTGCGGCAGGCAATACTGCATCACAAGCAGGGAACGGCCGTATTCATAAACGCCCTCGACGATGGTCCGAACGCAGCCGTCCTCGATTACCCGGAGCTCCGGCTCGCCGTTTTCCATCCGGCGGAGGCGGAACGGCGCGACAGGCTGATCGTATTTTTGCAGCGTCATTCCCCAGCTGTCGTGGATATTCCGGAAGACAATGGGCTGAAAACTTCCCGGTTTCAGATAATCCACGCCGTGAACGGCATACTTGTCCATCCAGCCGGTTTCGCGGTTGATTTGAACTTCCAGCCGGTCATTGGAGAATACCAGGCAGCCGTTTTCCTCCCGGACCGCATGTGCCAGAGGCTGTTCCGGCTGTGCTTCCACATCGAATTCCATCCGGCTCATGGAGGAAGCGGGCAGTTTGGCATAAAACGCAATTTTCCTGCGCCACTGAATGGGGACCATGTTGTCCTCTTTTTCCCTCTGTACCGGCACCGGAACGCCGTTCCAGGTCAATACGGGCTGCGCAAAAGCGTCCCGAATCGACCGTCCGAGCTGCAGCTCATACTCAAAAATTCCCTCCACCGGCACCGCATGTGGATTGTACAAATAAAGCGGGGTAACCGGCGAATCGGGCGCGATCCGCCCCCAGGTCATGGAAAGGAACAAATCCAGTTTTTTCCGGGCCGCAATCTCCAGCCCGTGCGCAGCCGTCCGCAGCGACTGTTTTTCCGAATTTTCGGCGGAACTGCCGGGCAAAATATCGTGGAATTCCAAAAAAGCAGGTCTTTTCTGATTTCGCTCAATTCCCGTTCGGGATATTCTGCCACGCCGAGCATGGAAGCCTGTACCGCCATTTTTTCCAGCGAAAAATAAGCCCCTTCCAGCTCGCGATGCTGCTGTTTGATCCGGATTTCGGAAGTATAGCACCCAACCCCCCAGTGGTTCATGGCTTTCGCCACAACGGGAAGCTCTTTCCCGCTGGATTGAAGCGCTTTAAAAAATTCTTCCGGCGTCTGATGCGCCAAACCCGGATTCTTTTCGATCCGCTCATTCAGTGCTTCCAAATCGATTCTCGAAGGTCCGCCGCCGTGATTTCCAACGCCCCACAGGCAAAGATACGGACCGTTTTCCGGCTGCTTCTCCAGATATTTATCCGCTTTCAGCCCCGCTCTCCCATACCCGGACTGGTATCCGTCAAAGGTGCGGTGAACCAGCACGCGGGAACCGTCATATCCTTCCCACCAGAAATCGCAGGTTGGGGTTTCAAAATCCTGTTCTCCCGGTCGGCAGACCAGATAGCTGTCGTACCCCGTTTTTTTCAGAATCTGCGCCAGACCGCGGCTGTGTCCGAACGAATCAAAATTGATGGCGGTAGTCGGCGCGGCTCCAAACTTCTCCCAGAAGTAACGCCGGCCTTCCAGCGCCTGCCGGACAAAGGATTCTCCGGACGGCATATTGCAGTCCGGCTGCAAATACCATCCACCCATGATATGCCAGCGGCCTTGTCGTACCAGCTCCTGAATTTCGGCAAACAGCGCCGGATCATACTGTTCAATCCACTGATACAGCACTGCTTCATTGTGATTGAAAATGAATCCGTCGTATTCGCGGCAGAATTTTACCGCAGTTTCAAAGGTAGCCAGTGCTTCCGCCACACCTTCTTCCCGCGGCCAAAGCCAAACCGGATCCAAATGCGCATTGCACAGCAGAAATACCGTTGTTTTCATAATATTCTCCCGGACAAATACAGTCCGCACGGAAATCCCGTGCAGACTGCATTTTGCTTATAATCTCTGTTTTAGATTAGTAAGAAAGTGTGCCAGTCAGACCGGCTGCTTCGTTTGCTTCATCGAGAACTGCCTGTGCACCCAGCGCTTTCACTTCGCTCAGATACTTATCAACAGCTTCCTGGGGGGTAGCGGTTCCGGTGATTGCGGAGGAAATAGCGGTATCAAACGCGGTGGAGATATCCGCCGAGATCAACAGATAGGTATCCGAAACCGGAGTTGTAATGACTTCGCTCAAAGCAAAGATACCGCCGGCATCCACACCATCCTGGATGACACTCTTCTTGAAGTTGAGAAGATCGATTGCTGTGGTCTGCTCTTCCTCGGTAAGACCATCGGTTAAGAAGGTAAAGTCGTCATAGTATTTCGGGATGGAAACAGTAAGAGAAGGAGTGGTCATCGGCATATCGGTAGCGGGATCAATCAGAGTGTATACGGTGTTGCCGTCCACACGATAGGTCTTGCCTTCGATACCGTAAGCAAAATCGAAGTGGCTTTCCTGAGAACCGAGCGCCAGATCAACGAATTCCTGCGCCATCTTATCGGCATCCGGAGTGCCTTCTACCATGATATAAGGAACAGAACCGTACCACATGCAGTTGACGTTCTCGGTGATGTTGCCAGTCAGGTAAGGAATCTCGGTAAAGGTAACATCGGGAGTAATCTTGGTCAGATACGGAGCGGATTCGCCGCTGAATCCCAGCCAGTAATAGGTGGATCCGCATTCACCGGACCAGAATTTTTCACGCATTGCGCTGCTTCCGTTGGTGAAGAGTTCCGGATCGAGCAAGCCTTCGGAATACATCTTGTTCAGATAGGTCAGGCAGTCGATCATTTCGGGTTTGAGCATCGAGTCGATCCAGCAGTTCTCTTTGGGATCGTAGGTAATGGAGCTGCCGCCGCCGTTGTTCAAACGGGCATCAAACGCCTGGAAAATATCCTGCAGGTTCCAGGTGCCGGAAGAAGTCAGGCCGAATGTGTCATCAATGCCGTTGCCATCCGGATCATCATAGGTAAAAGCATAAGCCATTTCGTAGAGTTCATCCAGATTGGTGGGCGCTTCCATTCCCAGATTGTCCAGCCAGTCCTGCCGCACAGTACGGGTAAAGAGGTTGGAGGTAAAACCAGCGGGAAGGCCCCAGATTTCGCCGTCAAATTTATAGAGGTCTCTCATTTCCTGCGGCATACTGTTCCAGGTTTCGTTTTCAGCAAGGTATTCGTCAAAGGGACTGATAACGCCCATATCCTTATAGTTCAGAATTTCACTGGAACCAAAAACACCAACCAGACCATCAACCGAATCACTGGTCATCAGCAGATTGATTTTTTGAGTATATTCGTTGCGAGGCAGGTAGTTGACAGCCACTTTAATGCCGTACTTATCCTGGACCATTTGCATCCACTCTTCTTTCAGATCCAGATTTTCACTGGCATCTCCAAAGAACTGCGGACGGGTAATTCTGACTTCCACTGGTTCCGCCTGTTCTTCCACAGAGCTTTCTTCCGAAGTTGTGGAAGTGGTGGATGCTGAACTTTCAGTGTTGCTTTCGGTCTCGGAATCGGTATTTCCGCAACCGGCTGCCACAGAAGCCAACAGCATAGCAGCCAATACTACGGGGGCGAGTTTTTTGATCTTCATACTGATACCTCCTGAAAATATTAAAGTCGATATTCATTAACCTTTTACAGAACCAACCATAAGCCCGGAAGCAAAATGTTTCTGCAAAAAAGGATAAACAATAATAATCGGGATAATGGAAATAATCATCATGGCGGCAGACAGCCCTTCATTGGTCATAGCCTGTCCGGATGCGGAAGAAAGTGCCATCTGCTGCATCATCGCTTCAAACTGTCTGGACATATCTTCCTGCACCACGATCATTTCCCGCAGTTTTACGGCAAAGGTATATTTGGTCGGATCAGAGTTGTACATCAGTGCCGGTGTAAAGGTATTCCAAAGTCCAACGCCGGTAAAGAGTGAAATCGCGGCGATAACGGGTTTGGAAAGAGGCAGGATGATGCGGCCAAAGATATAGAACTCACCGGCTCCATCAATTTTTGCCGCCTCAATCAGGCTTTCGGGAATACTGCGGTAATAGTTCCGGATCAATACGATGTTCCAGCCGCTTGCCAAAACAGGGAGGAAACAAACCGCCAGCGTGTTCAGCAGTCCCAGCTCCTTTAATACCAGAAAGGTGGGAATCTGGCCGCCGCTAAAGAGCATCGGGATAATTACAATGTAATAAACCAGGAATTTATTGGGTTTATAATCCCGTCTGGACATCGGGTAAGCCGCTGCCGCGTTAATCAACACCGAAAGAGTTGTCCCCACAACGGTAATGTAGATGGAGTTCAGCAGCGGGCCGTAAATTCCCTGATCTCCCAGCACCATCTTATAATAAGCTGTGGAAGGATCCGACGGCCAGAGCGACAATCCGCTCTTAACGGCACCCACATCTACCGACTGCTGCAAGATATAAAGGATCGGAATCAGCAGGATAATCGAAAATACAAGGAAAAATAAAAGATTAAAGACATTAAATACTTTTTCGCCAAAAGTTCTGTTCATATATTCCGCGCTCCTTTCCATTACAGAATGCTCTGTCCATCTTCGGTCAGCCGTTTGCTCAGGAAATTCGAGGCCAGAACCAGCACAAGGGAAATCGTGGATTTAAACAATCCCATCGCCGTTGAGATATCATACCGGCCCTGCATAATACCGGACTGGAAGATATAGGTGTCCAGAACCATCGAGCTTTCCCGCACCATTGCGTTGGACAGGACGTAAAGCGGTTCAAACAGATTCAGGATAGATGCAAAAGAAAGGACAAACATAACAAGGATTGTCGGTTTCAGCCCCGGAAGGGTGATGTGAAGCGTCTGTTTCCATCGTCCCGCGCCGTCAATCGCCGCCGCTTCGTATAGCTCCAGCCCGATTCCCGACAAAGCCGCCAGGTAGATAATGGAGTTATATCCCACGCTTTTCCAAATTGCGATCACCGTGTACAAAAGAGGAAAGGTTGTATTATTTGCAAAGAAATAAATCGGTTCTCCGCCCAGCGCTTCAATAATCTGGTTAATGTATCCGTTACTCGGAGAAAGCAACAGCATCCAGATACCGCCTACAACTGCCCAGGAAAGGAAGTGCGGCAGTGTACTGATGGTCTGTACAAATTTTTTATAAGGCCGGATCCGCACCTCATTAAAAAGGATCGCAAGAATAATGGACGACGGAAAGATGAACACATAGTTCAGTGCCACATACATCCAGTTATTCAAAAAAGCGCGCCAAAAGTTATTGAGCTTGAATATGTACTGAAAGTTCTCAAATCCTACCCATTCCTGAAAGCCGCCGATATTATATTTTGCAAACGCAATCGCGACACCCGGCAGCGGCAGATAGTGGAAAATCGTCAGTAGTATCACAGCCGGCAATACCATCAGAGTCAGAACAATATTGGTAGTACCAAGACGCCCGCCCTTTTTCTTGCCAATCAATTTGCGTTCCATAAAGATTCCTCCATCCTCTGACAGTCACCATATATATCTCAACTGTATAAATATATTATAGTAACTGTATCGTTATTTTTCTTTGCATATTAGATGAAAATATTTGTATATTTCACAATGTAACCAACTAAATAGTTACTACGTTAATCCCCAAAAAAAGACAACTGTCATCAGATTTCCTGCTGACAGTTGTTATTTCATACTTCTGTCCCCTCTGAACTCCTTTTGGTCAGAATGGATCGATATTCCGTAGGAGATACGCCTATTGTATTTTTAAAAGTCCGGTTAAAGTGGCTGACATTTTTAAATCCGCAGTCATAGCAGATATCAATAATTCGTTTATTGGGTTCATCCAGCATCTGCAGCGCGGCTTCTATCCTGCGGCGGTTGAGATATTCCACAAATGTTTGCTGCGTAGCCATTTTAAACATATAGCCAAAATAGGATTTGGAAAAAGCCGCCACCTGGGCCGCATCCTGTGCGGAGATATTCTCTGAAAAGTGGTCGTCTACAAAGGCAATTGCCTTTTCCATCGCCTCCATCAGTCCTGCGTTGGGCGGAGGTGCCGAAGCCTGGCCGTGAATAAAGCGCTGACACAACACCAAAAGCTGGAGCAGCAGCCCCCGGATCATCAGCATAGAGCTCTGATCGCGCTGTTCATACTCATCCATGAGCTCGGACATAATGGATTCGGCCCGTTTCTGTTTTTCTACCGGAAGATGATACCGGGTGCGAACTTCGCCTTCTTCCATAAAGAAAGGTTCCAGGTAGGCAAAATCGAAAAGAGATTGTATATACTCCATATCCTGTATATTCTGAATAACAAAATCGGTGAGGAATTCAATCTCATAAATTTCAAAGTTCTCCGTATCCTTGCAGGAAAGCTGATGCGGAACATATGGAGGAATAATCAGAATATCCCCTTTTACCACTTCACTTTCCTTTTGGTTGATGTAGTGGTAACAGCTCCCCTTTTTTACATAGTTGATTTGAAACATTTCATGCTGATGTAAAACTTTTGTCAGCTGTTCCTTTGTATAACATCGTATATAAAACGGAACATCTCCAACCTTGTTGCCCCGCATAGTGTGGAGCACAACAGAGGGGTGGGCTGGATTCATTTTTTCTGGCGAAAACATAATAAACTCTCCTGTTTGCATTTTACATGGATTTCTGCGCATATTCTATCATATTTCCCATATGGATTGCCAAAAGAATCGATACATGCTATACTTTTTTCAAACGCATAAAGGAAGTTGATCACATGAAAATCTGTTTTATTGGAAACAGCGGACATGGAGCCTCCGCAGTTTCCGAATTTACACCGGAAATGATGCTGGAAGTGGCCGGTTACTGTCCCGGATTCCAAGGAGAAAATCTGGATGGACTGGAACGGGCTTTCCGGAAAAAGGAGCTGAATCCTCCGCTTTTTTCCTCTCCGGAAGAGATGCTTTCTGCTGGAAAGCCTGATATTCTGGTGGTTGACACCATGTTTTGCCAACATTCCAAATGGACGGAATGGGCGCTGAACAACGGTATCCATGTGTATTGTGAAAAGCCGCTCGCCACCGAACCGGAAGCACTACACTCCCTTTCTATGACAGCAAAACAAAGCGCCGCTTCCTTATGGGGAATTCTTCCCACCCGCTACATGCCCTGGTTTTACACTGCAAAACAACTGACCGATCAGGGAGCGATTGGAAAAATCCGGATGTTCCAGGGACAAAAATCCTATAAACTTGGCACACGACCGGACTTTTTCCGTTCCAAAGAACTGTTTGGCGGCATTACTCCCTGGGTTTCCATTCATCTGATTGACCTCATTCTCTGGATCAGCGGATGTCCCTGCCGGAAAATCTCCTCTTTTCAGAGCAGCAGCGATAACTTCGGGTATGGAGATCTGGAAATGATTTCCATGACTACCATGGAACTGGACGGTGAAATTTTGGCGCATGTGAGCGCCGACTATTACCGGCCGGCTGCCGCGCCGACCCACGGTGATGACAGGCTGCGGATTGTGGGAACAAAAGGTGTATTAGAGGTTCGAAGCCAGGAACTGACACTGATTGACCGGAACGGGCTGCAGAGTATTTCTCTGATGCAGCCGGAGCGAGATGTTTTTGCCGATTTTTACTATCATCTTGAGCATCCGGAGCTTTCTGTTCCGCTGAATTGCAACGGTATTTACAGCAGCTTTGTCTGTCTCAAAGCACGTGAAGCAGCAGAAACCGGAAAAACGCTTTCACTGACCTGAACATCTTGCGATTATTATACTACAATTTTACATTATTTTCAACAATAATTTTTTTAAACTAACAGAACACAGAATACTATATAGATTAGTCCTGTTTTACGAAACCTACTGAAAAAATGGAACGTTCACTTTTTCACATTTTCCTTTGAATTTTGTGAAAAACTGCATTCGTTAGACACAGAACGGAGTGGAATGCGGAATTTTCAGAATTCCACTCCGTTTTTCACTGCCATATTTACGAAAAGAGATACCATAACAATAGAATTATCGGCTTTTTTGCAAAATAAAATAACCTGCTTCCCCCAAAAACGAAAAAAAATGGGGGACGTATTTTGTTATAAATCCAAGCCCTGTCTTTTCCGGATATTATCACTGGCATCTGGCCTGCTTTTTAAACCACGAGTGGCCGGATTGTCAATCAATCCACCATCCTCAGCAAATCGTGAGCCATGACAGGGACAATCCCAGGTGTGTTCCATGGGATTCCATTTTAGCGCGCATCCCAAATGAGGGCAACGCTTGGTTGTAGGAATCAACAAATTGGCAGCTGCTTCCAAAGCATTGACCGCCAGTTGGGGACGGAGGATGCTTCTTGACGGTGAGAAAAGTTCCCCATAAGGATTTTGCTTTCCCTGAACCAAATCGCACAATATCCTGGCGGAAATCATAGAAGATGTCATTCCCCATTTATGAAACCCGGTGGCGACATATAAATTGGCTGTATTGGCAGAATAAGAACCAATATATGGGACGCCATCCAGTGTCATGCAGTCCTGCGTTGCCCAGTGATATTTTTCGATTGCATTGGGATAATACTGCTGTACAAAGTCACGTAATTCTGTCCAATTTCCGCCCTTTTTGCCAGTGCGATGACCTCCGCCGCCAACCAACAATAGGTTCTGATAATTTCGAAAGGACAGTCCGTTCTGCTCCCCATCGATATAGATGCCGTTCACATTCGGCGCGTTTTCAAGCGCAAGTACATACGAGCGATGCTGATACATTTTCAGAAAATAGCTGCCGTGTTTGTTCAAAAACGGAAAGTGGGTGGCGACGATAATATGATTGGCTGTAATTTTACCATAGTCGGTAATCGCTGTTGTTCCGACCAGTTCTCTCACTGCCGTGTGCTCATAAATGTGCAATCCTTTGGAAATTGCTGCGATAAATTTTAGTGGGTGAAACTGTGCTTGATTTCGAAATTTCACTGCACCCGCTACAGAAAAAGGAAGAGAAAGTTGGTTGGTAAACTCTGCATCAGCGCCGAGCTTTTTCAATGCCGCTATTTCGTTTTCGATTTTTCGGCGATTGTCAAGAGAATACACATACGAGGACTTTTCCTCAAAATCGCAATCAATATTACGGCACAAACTGCGGTATTCTGCAAGAGCTGCTTCATTGGCCTCCAGATATTGTCTTGCTTTTTCAATACTAAATTCGCGGATGAGTTTATCATAAATCAATCCGTGCTGTGAAGTAATTTTCGCAGTTGTATTTTTGGTTATCCCACTGCAGATAGACTGCGCTTCTGTAAGGACGTAGGGGATACCGGATTGCTGAAGCATGAATGCACATAAAATTCCAGCCATTCCTCCGCCGATAACCAAAACTTCCGTATTGATATCCTGTTTTAGACTTTCAAAACTCAAATGGTTTGATGTCTGTTCCCATATAGAATTCATTAGCAATCCTCCCTAAAACATCTGACTCACAAATATTATCGATCAAATCATTAACACTATTCGCCAGAACAACTAATTTTGTCCGGAGAATCATTTTTTGATTCCTAATGAATAGTAGGAATTATAATACATCAAAATCAAAGTTTCCAATAACATAGATATAAAGAAAAACTGTCTCTTGAATTATTCAAGAGACAGTTTCGGATGTGTGTTTCCTGCATTAACCATAGTAAATGCCAGTATCTTTCTGCTTATGGTATGTTTCCATCCAACATATTCGTCTGAGCTTGAAATAACTTGGCGTACCCCCCGTTTAATTCCATCAGCTGCCGGTGACTCCCGCTCTCTTGAATCTGCCCATTTTCCATATAGAGGATTCGATCGCATATCACCGCAGATGTTAAACGATGCGAAACAAACAAAATCGTTTTGTCTTTGAGCTGATGGAGAATGCTGTCATAGAACTGCTTTTCAAACACCACATCCATCGCGCTGGTCGGTTCATCCATAATCAAAATATCATGGTCTTCATAAAATACACGGGATAAAGCCAGCCTTTGCAGCTGTCCGCCGGAAAACGATATGCCGTCCTCCGCGAGTTCCTTCGTCAACACTGACTGCATCTGCGGCAGCGCTTCTTCCAGTCCGACCTGTGTCACAGCGCGGCGCGCTTTTTCCTCATCCACTTGTTCATCCATCGCAACATTTTTCGCCATTGTGACGGCATAGATGCAGAAATCCTGAAAAAGGGTAGAAAATGCCCGCCGGTATTCAGAAACCGGGATTTGGGGGATCGGAACCCCGTTGTACAGGATCTCCCCCCTGCCGCAATCATAGAAGCGGAGCAGCAGTTTGATGAAGGTCGTCTTGCCGGAACCATTTGGTCCCACAATGGCGATTTTTTCCCCTTTTTGTACCGTAAGATTGATTTCTTTCAGAGCAAAACCGCCGGACGGATACTGGAACGACACATTTTTCCATTCCAGCTTTTCAAAAGATTGCCGCGCTGTTTTACTCTCCTCATGGATGGAAGATTCGATTTTGCTCGGTCGAAACTCCACCTGACGGTACCGTTCGATCCGCTCGCCGTTTTCATAGAAGACGCCGATCTCCCGTGCGATATCTTCCAGTTTCAACTGCAGCTGACTGCATCCGTTCAAAATCGCGACAAACTGCGAAACGGCCATCGTTTTCCGGATTAAAATCCGGTAAGCCAGGTAAAGCGGCACCAGAAAATCAATGCAGACCGACGCACTGAAAATGGATTCCAAAGCGGAAAAACGGCTGATCTTCCGCCCCTTTGTCCGGATCACGTGATCTTTCGCCTGATTTGCCTTTTCGTATCGCTGGAACATCCTGCCGCGGATCGCGGTCAACCGCACATCCTTGGCATATTCGGGCAAATACAGAATGCGGTGGAGCATAGAGGTTTCCTTGCCGATCTTCTGCAAATCGCCGTCATAATCCACACGGAGCCGCGCTATATATCGGTTCATCCAAAAACTGATGGCAAACGAAAGGACCGCGACAATCGGAACAATCCAGTCCATCGTAAGAGAATACCCGATGATTGCGGCCACCGCCACCGCCGCTTCCAATAAATTCAGGAGATTCTCAATCACCGCAAGGACACGGCTGCTGCTTTCGTGATTGGCCAGGACAACCGAAGTATAATATTCTTCCGTGTCGTAGACTTCCAGATCGGTCAGCCGCGCCTTTTGAAAAATTGTCTGCTGCAACCCCTGGGCGATCTTTTCGGTGCAGACCGGTTTATAGATGTGATCAAACGCCGCCTGAACAGCGTATGTCGCGGAGACTACGGCAAAGCTGATCGATATGAAGAGCAGCACATGAGACAGCGAACGTCCGGTTTCGACGCAGGAAATCACATAGGACAGAAAATAGACATTCATAAAGGTGGTACGCAGCCCCATCAGGATACGCAATACAACCGACAGGAGCAGATACAGTGGGGCAATGCGGAATGCTTTATGCAAAAAATAAAAATTATTCCGTAAAATTCTTTTTTTCATACGCTTCTCTCCCGGTACATGTTCTCCTGAAGAGCATACAATTCATAATAATATCCTTTTGCCTCCATCAGCTGCCGGTGGCTGCCCTCTTCGATTATCGTACCGTCTTTCAAAACCAGAATCCGGTCGACAAAGCGGGTGGTTGCCAAACGGTGGGAGATAAAGATCAGCGTTTTATCGGCAGCTGCCTGAAACACCCGCTGATAAATCTCCCTCTCCGCAATCGGGTCGAGCGCACTGGTCGGCTCATCCAGAATGAGAAAGGGGTAGGAATTGGCAAGTACACGGGTTAAAGCAAGTTTCTGCTGTTGGCCTCCGGACAGCTCCAATCCGTTGTCCGAAAACTCTTTGGTCAGCCGGACATCCAGGTCGGAAATACAGCCCTCCAGCCCCATTTGACGGATCGCCTGCCGCAGGACATCGTCATCCAGCGGCCCGTTGACACAGATATTTTCCCGTACCGATAGCGGATACAGATGAAAATCCTGCAAAACCACACCAAAAAAGCGGTTCAGCTGCTCCGGAGCAAAATTGTCCAGACTTTTACCGTTCAGCCGGATTTCCCCTTTCGTACAGGACAGCATATGCATCAGCAGATACACCAGCGTTGTTTTGCCGGCGCCATTTTCTCCCACAACAGCGATTTTTTCGCCTTTCCGAATCGTCAGATTGATTTCATGCAGTGCCTCCTCTGGACTTCCGGGATATGTATAACCGGCATCTTTGCAGACCAGGGAAAAAGAAGACAGGTCAGCGTCTGTCAGTTCCTCTTCCCCCCGACTATTGGGTTCTTCCTCTGATTGCATATAATCCTCGTATTCCTGAATATAAAGAGAAGCCGACTTGATATCGAGGATCATATCAAACATCCATTCCAGATCCCAGCTGAAATAGGTAATCGACTGGGCAATCCCGATAAAATCCCCGATCATCAGTGATGAACCCATCAAAACCCGAACGGCGACATAGGCAACCGGCAGCATGATGATGAACACATCGCCCACACACAATTCGATAAACCGGAACAGCGTAATTTTTTTGCCGATTTCCTTATATCGCCGGATATTTTCCCGGGCTCCCTCCGCATAGATATTCTGCACTGCTTTGAAAATCGAGGTCATCTTGAGTTCCTTTGCATATTGCGGAAGATAAAAGATACGGCGTGCGTATTCTTTTTTCCGGTTTGCACCGGTAGTTTTCTGTGTGAGCTCGAACTGATACTCTTCGCTTTTTTCGCTGATAAAATAGGAATATAACAGTGGGAATACCGATAACAGGATGGCGAACAGATCAACCCGGACAACATACACGGCGATCATCAGCAGCGCTGTAACCAGCCCGGATATTGTCCCCAGCGCGTTGAGCGTCTTTTGAATGCTCGGAACGGTATTCTCCAGCACCCGCTGATATTTGTCCAAAAAATCCGGCCGGTTGTAGCAGTCATAGGGAAGATGTGATGCGCGGACCACGATTTTCTCATACAGAAACTGATTGATTTTGATTTCAAACCTTGGCAGATAAACCGATTTGAAATAGTTGTTGAAAAAATAAAAAATGACATTCACGGCCAGCATCAAACACAGAATCAGAAAGATCGTACACAATTCCCGCCCGGTTTCGATATACACCAAAATGGTGCGCAGAAAGTAAACACCGTAAAAAACATTGAAGAACTGCTTGACAAAATTATAAACAATTTCGTAGAAAATCCGAACTTTATCAATCTGCCACGCAGTTTTTATGGAAAAACAAATCGTTTTGAACATAGAATTTCACCTTGATAAATTCAAGAAAGAATAATCATACCAAAAACGGCTGAGAATGACCGTCCATTTATTTTCCAAGCGACGCCTGTAGGGTATATAATTTTTTATAAATTCCTTCCGTATGAACCAACTCCTCATGGGTTCCTTGCTGAACAAGGCTTCCTTTATCGAACACAAGAATATGATCGGTATCGACAATATTTGAAAGACGATGCGCTACCACAAGAGTCGTGCGCCCCTGCATCAATCTGTTGAGTGATTGCTGTATCCTAAGTTCAGCGGTACTGTCAAGCGCCGCCGTTACTTCGTCCAGCAACAGTATAGGCGCATCTTTTAATATGGCTCTTGCAATCGCTATACGCTGACGCTGTCCCCCAGAAAGTTTTACTCCATTTTCACCCACCTGAGTGTGATAACCATTTTCGAGTTTCTGAACAAATTCGTCTGCGTCAGCCTTTTTTGCAGCAGCGATCACTTCTTCGTCTGTTGTGTTTTGTTTTCCCAAGCGGATATTGTCCAACACAGAACCATCAAAAAGCGGACATTCTTGAGGCACATAAGCAATTTGTTTTCTTAAGGAATCGAGAGGAATCTCACGAACTTCGTTCCCTCCGATTGAGAGACAGCCTTGATATGGTTCGATTCCCATCAACAGCCGCAACAAAGTGCTTTTTCCGCTTCCGCTATAACCAACGATTCCATAAATTCCGCCTGCTGAAAGCTTAAAATTCACATCCATGAGTGCAAAATCAACGGAATTGTAGGAAAAAGCGAGATGCTGTGCCTGAATATCCAAACTGGGAAAAGATGATTCTTTTCCCGGATTCAGAAATTCCATCTTCTGATCGAGAATTTCGACAACACGGCGGGCACCCGCTTGAATTTCCTGCATATCTCCCACTGCCCAGCCGATTTTCGTGATTGGCTCTACCACTACAGTTCCCATCTGGATGAGCAAGGGCAGCGCTGCCATAGAGATCACCCCTTGCCGGTAGAACACCAGCCCGAGCCCTACACTGGTGGCAATCGTCAAAGCGGTATTTACTTGATTTAAGCCATTATAGACAGAACGCACATTTAATGCTTTCATACTAAGTCGGAATAACTTTTTGCAGCTGTCCCGAAACCGGCTTGTCAGCCCGGTATCTTCTCCATAAATCCGTTCCAATTCTGAACCGGACAATAAATCGCTCATATAAGAAAAGGTCTTTCCGATCTGTTCCGCCTCCAACGCGTAACGTTGTCCGTTTTTCCGTATGACAACCAGATTGAGCAGCATCATCACAAGCCCAACACCTACTAAAGAAAGCGCGATACTCCAATGAATCGTCCATACGGTCGCTACACCCAGCAAAACAGAAAGCACTGTACTGGATATTGTTGGGATTAGGTCGTTGTATAGTTGCTGACACATTTGCACATCATTATCCAGTCGGGATAATTGATCTCCTGAATGCCTTTTGTCAGCAGATGAGTACGGTGCCTTCAGCATATGAGTATAACAAACACGTTTCAGCTCTGCCGCAGCTTTCCTGCTTGCATTGGCTACAAGGTAGGATCCGAATGCACCAACGGTTAATACGAAAATCATCACCAACAGCCATTTTCCTGCTTCCAACAGTAAACCTTTTGGCTCTCCGGCTTGAGCAAATGCAAGCATATTGCCGACATACAGGCCGATTGTCAGCGAGTTTAAATAGTTTCCTGTAGAGGAGGTCAAAAGGCCGATGATGTATCGACTTGTCCATGGCTTCAAATATTCCAAAACAGGCCCTGCATATCTCTGTTTCTTTTCATTCTTCGATTTCATCTTTCCTTACCTCCAGCAGCTGCTTTTCCACCATATCGCGGTACATTTTGCTTTTGACAATAAGTTCCTCGTGTGTACCCTCTGCTGTAATTTTTCCTTCCGAAAGAAGGAGGATTCTATCGGCGTTGCGGATGGTTGACAAGCGGTGCGCTACCACAATCGTTGTCTTTCCCTCCATCAATCGTTCCAGACTCTCTTGCACCACCCGCTCTGCTTCGGCATCCAATGCAGATGTTGGCTCATCCAGCAAAAGCAAGGGAGCGTTTTTTAACATTGCTCTGGCAATGCTGATGCGTTGACGTTCTCCTCCAGAAAGCTGTGTTCCTCTTTCTCCAACGGGTGAATCCAATCCCCGTTCATCCACAAAGTCCAAAATACCTGCCCGCTTACAGACTGTACGCAACTCTTCATCAGTCGCATCCTTTTTCGCTACCAACAGGTTCTCTCGAATGCTGCCTGGAAAGAGATAACTATCCTGTGTTACATAAGACAGTTGTTTTCGTAACGCTTTCAGTACCCAATCTTCAATTTGGTTGCCGCGCAATTCCACACAGCCTTCATGCGTATGCAAAAAGCCACAGATGAGACGCAAAATCGTACTTTTCCCACTGCCGCTTGCTCCCACCAATGCTACTTTTTCTCCCTGTTTGACAGTAAAAGACAAATCACTTAATATCATTTTCCCATTATGATAGGAAAAAGAAACGTTTTGAAAAGACACCATTGGTGCTCCTGTTTTCGCTTCCTGTACAGAGCCTCCTTTTTCCTCCGGCAGGTCAAGATACCCGAACACGCGGATACAGGCGCCCCGACAGCGCTGAATATAGCCAAACACATGCGGCACACCAGTCAGCCATGAAATAAAACCGCTGCTGACAGTAGTTAAAGACAACAGCATACCTGGTGTCAAAGTTCCTTCCATCAGCCGCATTGCCCCGGCAGCTAACATCACCATCATCGGCAGATATCCCAGCAATTTTCCCGCAGCTGTCATACCAAGTGTCATCCGCTGCATGTGCAGGTCAATTGCCATCACATTCCGCACGGCTGTATAAAAACGGCGATCCATCCAATTTTCTAATTGAAAGGATTTTACTGTTATTAAGGAATGCAGACCTTCATTGGCAATCTGCTGTGCCTTTCCGTTTTCTTCCCGCAATGTCACTTCCAAATCTTTCAGCGGCCGTGAAATCACAAGGCTGATCGGTAATACCAGCAGGGATGTTATCATAAACAGAATTGTCATCTGCCAGTCGATCACTGTCATAAAAATGGTTGTACCGATAATCTGTACTGCCAATGTAGTAATCATGGATAAACCATATCCCACAAAACTGTTGATTGACTTTAGTTCTGCGCCTAAATGAGACATAATATCTCCACTTTTTTGTTCTTCTAAAGCAGGAATTGATAACACAGAGGCTTTTTCTCCCACAATGATGCGCAGCATCATCAACACTTTAGCACCCAAACGATATTTTGTCATTGTTGCAATGGTATGAAACGGAGCAGCGAGCAAAGGAATTGCAATCAGCCATATCAAATGGCTCCAAAAATCTGTATCCATATTGGTGGCTGCATCCATCGTTTGGCCCATTAATGTACGAGTGACCATTTCCATAATCAGATAAGTAATTGTGGAAAAAACACTTGCAAAATATAGTTGCCAGTTTTTCCATACCAAAACCATCAATCGGTTCATTGGTGACTTTTGTTTCATATTGTTTTCCCCCATTCATAATAATAAATAGTGGATAATACAAGCAAAATTTAGCAGGTAAGATATAAAAAATTTTACAAATAAAAATGAAAAAAGAGAGACATGGTTTGCAGAACTCTGTTAGAATGAAGTTGCGACACGAACCATTCGAAAGGAGACAGCAAACCATGTCTAAGAAAATTGTACCGCTTAATAAAGAAGTTGTCAAGGAAAAATCAAAGAGTCAGTACGAGAAATACTGCCGGATTACTCAGTGCAGGAGGTATTCCTGCTCTTCTTTTGAACCGTTCAAAACCAACTGCATGTCCTTCCGAGACATTCTATAAAATCTCCCAGGCTTTCCGGTGTTCCGAGTTTTGATGGCGTGGCACCCATGGTCAATTCCGATGTTCATAGTTTTTCACATTCCATTCTGAACTTTGTGAAAAAATATATTTACCGGCTGGGAAAAGAACATGGATCGTTACCGGAACATTTTTTCCCAGACGGTAAATTTTTGGGATTAGGGAAGAGAGTGTGAGAGAGGGGAAAAGGGGAATTTCCGGAAAAGCAAAATCCAGGGACCTGAAAAAGGGAGCACTACCCCCTTGTATTTTGTGCCTTTGATATCCTCTGCTTTTTGTCTTTTGGACTTTGGGCAGACTATCTATATATACGCCGGAAAATTCTACATCTACGGCAGGAGAAAAATATGGTACAAAATGAAAAAAGCAGAGCCAGATCCTGATTTTCTCAGAATCTGACTCCGCTTTTCTCTGCTATATTCACTCAAAAGGGGATAATTAATCTGATGCTCTTCACAAAATTCAATGACCTGATTTGCACATTGATTATAGAAATTCTTATATCCTTTATACTCAGAAACCACTTTGTTGTAGTGAAGTCTGCCAAAGATAATCCTATCTATAAAGGATATTGCTTCTAATATATCGCTTAAATTCTGATCAATAATATTGGGTGTAGGGTAGGGTTCTATACTAACCCATGTTTTACACCCATGTTCGCTTAAATTCCTTAATGCAGCAATTCTTGCTTCAATTGGTGCTGCTCCCGGTTCATAGTGCCTAATAAAGTCACCGTTTAAAGAAACAACAGTAATCCCATATTCATTTTGTAAAGGCAATTCCACCAAGTCATCTGGAAGGATGCCTTTGGTCAAAACTGAACAACGAATATTATGTGCGTTTGCCCTTTGCAGCACCTGAGTACTAAGTTTGCAGATTTCCTCATATCCATACATAAATGGATCTGTTGTAAAACAAAGATGAAGCAAATGAATTTTATCTTTGAATCGTGGCAATTCCTTTGTCAAAAGTTGCATAGTATTCTCAACAATCTGTGGATGTATCCACTCCTCATAGTTTTTTACTTTTCCAAATCTTTTGGCCATCATGTATGCATAACAGGGATATCTACAGCCATGAGAACAGCCTTGAATGTGATTTAGCGTATAATCACCATATTCTACTCCCGTTTTATAAATCAGTGTTTTACGTATCATTTAAGATCTCCTTGAACAAAAAGTATAGGAATCTTCTTTATAGTTGCGCTTCCCACAACGATTACATTTCGTAACTTGTCCAGATTCAATTAATGGCTGCAATACGTATCTTATAATTTGAGATTCTTTCAACATAGTATGCTCGATTAGAAAAAGCTCAAGATTACTCCAAGTAACCGTCTGATCAATATATCTCTCACATAACATATTTTGGGCTTCATTTGCGTATGAGCATAACGATAACTGCTCATCATCTTTGGATGTCAGTAAGCGTATCTGTCCATCTTCTATATGGTTTCGATGAAATTCAGCACCATTAAAAACTTCCCAAAGCGCTTCTTTAAGTTTTTCCAATCCTTTGGAACTGGGTGTAGCAAAAACAATTTGATAAAGTTCAACATTATTTTTCGTTTTAAATTGATACGAAAACAGATACTTTACATACCCAACTCGTAATTGTGTACGCATATATGTAATCAATTCATTTTTTGTGTTGATTCTCCGCCCACCTAAACATTTTGTTATACGACCAGCATCTTGATGTATATTGCGAACATAATCGCTAATAAAGAAATTAAAGATTAACTCACAATAACGATTCTGAAGTACTATAGATACTTTTGGAATTTCAACAGTTCCAAAATCAAAAGGATCAATATATAGGATTGTAGCAGTGCCGTACTTAAAAATATCCTTTGCCAAATCCGAATCATAATGCAACATGTCAAGATATTCATTTACATCCGTTTGACTAATAAACACCTGTATTCGAGAGTTCCTCGGAAAAATATTAAGGACTCGCTTTAAGATACCAATTTTTTCAGGGTCATTATCATTGCACCATATACAAAAATTTTTGTTAGGATACTTCTCGGATAAATCAAGGAATATCCGCAATACTTCAATGGCCGTGCAGCAATCCCCATCTTGATATACCCCTGCATTACACATTCAGTCAATAAAATTGAGTGTATCAATATTGCTTCTCTCGAGCATTACAAAGGCCCACAAGCGTACATATTCACTTACATATTCAATCTTTTTGTCTGTCTGTTGCTTCTTCTTTGTTAACCTGCTGGAGACAATAGATAAATCCAAAAATTTATCAGCTATATTCATTTTGCTCAACAGCTCCCCTTTGGAAGATAAACTAAAATATGTGCGTTATCATTTTACAAGGTAGCATCCCAGGCATTTTGGCAAGAAAGCACAATTTATTTAACCATTTGCTGTCTGTTTTCCGTATCACAACTAGATTTTTCGGTTCCATATCACTTCCGCCAACCTTTATCAACCACAGTTTGACAAAGCCTATGTCCCTATTTCCGCCCCGTTTGATAAGAATTTGATTTCTTTCATTATATCACTAAAACAATAAAAGTTCCATTCTTTCCATGCTTCACATTACATATAAAAAGGCAGCCTGCCAGTTCCATCCAAAACTGACAGACAGACTTTCATACATTTTCATTGAGATAGTATTTATCATTTTGGAATATTCCCCACCTTGGAAAACCCACCCACAAACCGCACCTCAATCTGATCTGCGGAAAGTACCGTCACCTGTTCTACTATCCGCCGTATAAAGTTCTCGTCAAATTCCGATAAGGAAAGAGCTTCTGCTGTAACTGGCTGACTTTTTTCCTCATGAGTGGACTCGGATGCCTCAAGTTCTTTTAGTTTCTCTGCCAGTTCTGCCTTTTCCCTGGTCATTGCCTTGAACCGTTCCTCAAACAGTTCTGTTTTTTCGCTTTGTGCTGCGAACACCAGCAGAGTGGACATCTCCTGATCAATATGCTGGATTTTTTGCCGGATCGCTTCCGGGTTCTCTTTGGGTTTCCCAATGAAAAGTACCTTTTTCTGCGCATCCTGAATCGCCCTTGAGATTTCTTCCTTGCTCTGATATACCGACCGGATACAGTCTAAGATCGCTTGGTGCAGAATCGGTTCTTTGATACTGGGAGAAAGCTGGCAGTACTTCTTCCCGAACTCCAACCGATTGATGCACCGCCAGACATGTTCTTTCGTTCCATCCCGTTTGATCCACATGGTTCGCCGATACATGGCCCCGCACTCCCCGCAGACCAGTCGCTCTGATAAGGCAAATTTGCTAGTGTATTTTCCCTGCTCGGATTTTGTCCTCCGGCAGGAAACCTTCCGTTTACTGTTTCTCCTGGCAATCTCCAGCTGCACTTCCTGAAAGATTTCCCGAGGGATAATGGCGGGATGATTGTCCGTTATGTAATACTGTGCCACCTCACCACGGTTCTTTCGCACCTTCTTTTGCAGGAAATCTGCTGTGTAGGTCTTTTGGAGCAGAACATCTCCTGCATACTTTTCATTACGCAGCATATTAAGAATCGTGCTTCTGGACCAGGTTTCCTTCCCCCTGGGCGAGAGAATATGATCCTGTTCCAACTCTGCCGCGATTTGTTCCAGCGCCTCCCCATTCAGATAGCTGTAAAAGATCCGGGTGACCACAGCAGCTCCCTCCGGCTCGATCTCCGGTTCTCCATCCGCACCCTTCCGGTAGCCCAGGAAGTGACTGTAATGAAAGGGAAATTTCCCCTCTTTATATTGCCGCCGCTTTCCCATGGTGACATTCTGGCTGATGGATTCGCTCTCCGCCTGGGCAAAGGCGCTGAACCAGGTGAGGTAGATTTCACTGCTGACATCGCTGGTATTTAAGCCCTCTTTTTCAAATTCTACGGCCACATTCAGGCTTTTCAG
This sequence comes from uncultured Clostridia bacterium, assembly GCA_944382875.1. Taxonomy (GTDB): domain Bacteria; phylum Bacillota; class Clostridia; order Oscillospirales; family Ruminococcaceae; genus Merdivicinus. Next base: position 13,692 of record CALWNQ010000010.1, on the reverse strand, counting down.
CAGGCGGATGTAGGTAATGGAATCCAGGGTATTCCGGGAAAACCGGCTCAGGGATTTGGTGAGGATCAGGTTAATCTTGTGCTTTTTGCATTGCTCAATCATTTTCATAAATTCCGGCCGGATGGTATCCTTGGTTCCGCTGATGCCGCGGTCGGCAAAAATCCCCGCACATTCCCATTCCAGATTGCTTTGAATCAGGTTGGTGTAGTAGGCCACCTGATTTTCAAAACTGCTTTCCTGTTCCTCCTGCTCGGTGCTGACCCGGCAGTAGGCCGCCACCCGGAGCCGTTTCCCCCGGTTTTGATTTTGAAGAAAGGGGTTTGCCGGGATTTCTCGGACTTGTTTGCGATGTTCCTGCATATTGCTCATTCCTCTATGATAATATTACGCCGTTCGTTAGCCGGATGGAAACTTCTCCGCTGCTGACGGTCACGCTTTTTACGATTTTTTTAAACAGGGCTGTGTCTGGTATTTTCGCTGGCTGCTGTCCGACAAGACATTCTGCAATCCTTTGATTTTCCCATCCGTTTGCGGTACACACCCGGTATTTCTCCTGGGCACACTGCTGAATCAGATGCAGCAGTTCATCGGTATCTGCCTTGGGATCTCCAAGCTTGCGGTTGATTTCACGGGTCAGCCGCATGGCGTCAATGGAAAGGAAATCCGGGTTTTGAACGCTTCTTTCCGCAAGGTTTGGTTTGGCAATCAACCGGTTCAGAATGGCAGTAATCTGCCGGAGAAGATGACGGTCCTCCAGCCAGCCGCTTTCCCACCCGCAGTCCGGACAGCCCCAGGATATTTTACCATTCCTGCAGGCAGTCCGGCAAAGTGTCCGTCCGCATTTTGGGCAGGCAATTTTCTCCCGGATTTCCTTGGGGAGAATTGCTTCCTTTTTTCTGCCGCCGGAACGCCGGGCACAGACAGCGTCATATAACTCCCGTTCCACAATGGGCGGATATTCCCCTGCCCCTGTATATCGGGCGTCGTCCAGAATCCGGCAGACCATGTTCTTGTTCCATGTTGCAGTCCCTTCCCGATAGGGAACCCCCTGCAGCATGGCGCTGGCAGCCAGTTCCGGAGTGGTTTTTCCCAGACGGTACTGTTCAAAAATCTCCCGCACCAGCTGGGCTTCCTGTGGGTTGACCAGGATCTGTCCTTCCCGCATTTGATACCCAAAGGGGAATATCCGTTTTTTGCTCATATTAGTCCGATCCTTCCCTTGTTTCTTCCAGCTTCAGCCCGTTTTTCAGCTGAAACACCAATGTTGTGTCCGAAACGATAACCTGTTCCACTGTTTTGCGAAAAATCTCCGGGTCAAAGTGATGCGATGGTGCAGATACCAGCGAAATCAGCCGCCTGGTTTGCTCGATCATTCCGGCATAGTCGCTGCTGTCCCGGTACCGCTGCAGTTCTGTCCGAAGTTTTCGGATTTTTTGTTCCAGTTCGTTGGTCTGGGCGATAAAAAAAGCAGAATCGATACACTCCTTTGCCCACAGGCTGTGAAGTGTATGATTCTGCTCAGACAGCATGGCAATCTGCCGATTCAGTTCCATGGCATCCGGATGAAGGAATAATTCCCGGTCTTTCAGTTCCTGCAGCTGCTTGAGATATTCTCCCAGAATGGCGTCCCGGTTCTGGGATAACTTGTGAAGGAGCAGCTGAAACCGATCCTGCACCAGATCTTCCGGAATTCCCTTTTGCCCACACTGGTCCGGATGATGCAGATGCCGGGAACACACCCACCGAATACCTCTGGCTGTCCCCCGCCGGTACAGGATGGAACTGCATTCTGCGCATAGAAATTTTCCGCTGAAAATGTAAGGTTCGTTCTTCTGATCCTGACCAAATTTTTGAGATTTGCCTTGCAGGAGCACTTGAACCTTTTCAAAAGTTTCTTTACTGATAATTCCCTCATGGGTATTTTCCGCATAGAATTGTGCTTTCTCTCCGTGGTTATCGATCTTCTTAAAGGGAATTTCTTCGCTGCGATAGCTCTTTCGGTACAATTCATCTCCCATATATCGTTCATTTGTCAGGATATACAGGATACCATGGCGGCTCCAAACAGGTTTTCCGTTCAGCTTGGGCACTTCTGCTTTGATCAGTTGGGCGGCGATTTGGTGGATTCCGGCACCTTTTAGAAATCTCTCATAAATATACCGCACGACACTGGCTTCTTCCTCACAAATGACCAGCTTTCCATTCTGATCACACCGGTATCCGTATGGAATCTGCGACAACCGGAAGGTACCATTCTGCATCCGCATGACAGCGCCTTTGCGCATATTTTTTGAGATAGAAATGGATTCCTCCTGCGCAAAGGCACTCATCATGCTGAGGAACATCTCATTGCTCATGACACTGGTATTGATCCGTTCCTTTTCAAAAAATACCGTCACATCCAGATTTTTCAGTTCCCGCACTGCTTTGATGCAGTCCTGGGCATTCCGGGCGAACCGGGATACCGACTTGACCAGAATTCGATCGATTTTTCCCTGTCTGCAGTCCCGCATCAGCCGGAGAAAGTCCTCCCGTTTCTCGGTACGGGTTCCGGTAATGCCCTGATCTGCGTAGATGTCCACAAACTGCCAGTCCTCATGTGCCTGAATAAATTGGGTGTAGTATTTGACCTGGGCAGAGAAGGAATTTCGCTGATCCGTAGAATCACTGCTGACACGGGCATAAGCAGCCACTCGCAGCTTTTCTGCGGTCTGGATCGTGACAGGCTGAATCACCCGGACTTCCGGCATGTTCCATTCCTCCCTTTCTCTGACAGTAGTGCCGACCACTATCGGCAAGGACAACATTACCACAACATCATGCAGAAAGCTATCACAAGAACCACTAAATCTATCGATGATAATCCTGGCAAAATAAACTTTGCTATATGCGTTGATATTTGCTTTTATTTGTGGTATAATTAACTTAAAAGTAAATAACTTGAAAGTTAATAAAATGGAGGTGTCTGAATGTTTATTGGCAGAGAAAAGGAGCTGGCAGAGCTTGAAAATCTTTACCAGCAGAACCGTTTTCAATTATTTGTACTATACGGACGAAGACGAGTGGGAAAAACGACCTTACTCCTGGAATTCTGCAAAGATAAGGAAACTGTTTTTTACTCCGCAGAACAAAGTAATGAAAAAATGAACCTGGATAAATTTTCCAACCTGGTATTTCAGCATTATGGAGAAACCATGCTGGAACCCTTTTCGTCCTGGGAAAATGCGCTGCTTTACCTGCACAACAAACAGACAGAAAAACCGCTGGTGCTGGTCTTTGATGAATTTCCATATCTGGCAGCAATCAACCCGGCACTGCTTTCCATTTTGCAGCATTTAATTGACCATACCCTGCAATACGGAAAACTGTTTTTGGTTCTTTGCGGCAGTTATATGGGATTTATGGAAAAAGAAGTGCTGGGAGCCAAAAGTCCTTTGTTCGGCCGAAGAACCGCCCAGCTGCACATGAAGCCCTTTGACTATCGGACCAGCGTGAAATTCCTGGAAGGATTCTCCAAGGAAGAACAGCTGACCCTTTATGGTGCTTTTGGCGGCACTGCCATGTATCTCCAGCAGATTTCTGCCCAGAAAAGTCTGAAAGAAAACATCCAGAATATCTTTTTAAAGCCGACTGGCTATCTGTACGAAGAACCGCTTCTGCTTCTCCGGCAGGAAGTGCAGGAACCCGGAGTGTATTGTGCTATTATTGAAGCAATCGCCGGAGGCGCCTCCAAATCCAATGAAATTGCCACCAAAACCGGCGAAGCGCCTGCAAAATGCCTGAAATATATCAAGACCTTGCGGGAACTGGGAATTCTGGAAAAGGAAACACCATTTGGTGAAAAGGATTCCTCCCGCAAAACTCTGTATCGCATCTCCGATTTTATGTTCCGATTCTGGTACCGGTATGTATCCAGCAACCGCACGTTACTGGAAATGGACGCACAGGAAGTTGTGTGGGAACGAAAAATTGCCGGAGATCTCAGCACTTACATGGGACTGGTCTTTGAACAGGTGTGCCGTGATTATCTCCTGCATCAAAACAGCAGGGGAAAACTCCCTTTCCTGTTTACCGAAATCGGACGATGGTGGGGAACCAACCCACAGGATCGAAAAGAAGTGGAAATTGATCTGGTTGCCAAAGACCAGAAGGACTACCTGATTTGCGAATGCAAGTGGAAAAACCAGCCTGTGGATTACTCCGTTTTGGAAGAACTGCGGATAAAGGCAGCTTGTATGTGTTCTGCCCGTCAGCACACATGGTTTGTTCTGTTCAGCAAAAATGGCTTTACACAGGCAGTCCGAGATGAAGCCGCACAAGATTCTTCGATTCTGTTGGTTACTCTGGACGATATACTATAACGGATAGCTTCTCACGCCGTACTGCTGCGCGAGAAGCTCATTCATTTTCAGAGCAATTTCCCGAGAGATGTTTTTCTCTCTCACCAGCTTTTTCACGGCAGAAAACGCCATGAAATACTGGATTTCAGCGATCAGGATAGGGGCGGGCTTGTCCGGCTGGTAAATCGTCTGCATTTGAAACACTTCTTTCTGACATAAAATATTCCGGGCTTTTCTTTTCCCGGATGAATGCTTCCACATCCTGTATGCTTTGCGTCATGGGCATGGCAGGCAGAGCGTCCAGCATGGCTTGATGATACCGTCCGCCGGGAACAGCCCGGTAATCCAGAACACTGATGACGCAGGTGTCCATTTCCGTGCGGATGGCCCGTCCGAATCCCTGCCGCAGCTTTTTCTGCATCTCCGGGACTATCACTGCCTGGATATATTCCTGCAAGGTTGGATATTGTTCCCGTTCCGCCTCGCTCAATGGGTCGGGAACCGGGAAAGGCAGCCGCACCAAAATCAGAGAGGACACCATATCCCCGGGAAAGTCCACGCCTTCCCAGCAGGAACCGGCAGCAAATAGGACTGCATTCTGCATTTCCTTGAACTGCCGGATGACTTCCTGCGAATTCCGCCAGACCGTCAGCAGGGGAAAAGGAAATCCCTCTTTCAGCTGCTGGCACACAGCTCCCATGAGGGAATACGAAGGAAACAATACCAGGGTATGTCCATAGGCTGCTTGTACTAATCGGAAGATTTGTCCGGCCAGATACTGCACCTCTGGCTTGCTGCCCAAACGGATTCCCAATGGGACTTCCGGCAGATAGAGCAGGCAGTTTTGCTCATATCGGAATGGAGAAGCTGCGGAAAAAGTACGCACACGCTGGTTTTCCGACAATCCCATGACCTGCCGGGTCCGGTCAAAACTGTTTCCGGCCAGCAAGGTTCCGGATGTCAGAAGAATGGGGATTTTCCGGTTCCATAACGCCTGCCCAAGTTCCATGGGGACTTTCCGGCTGGCAGCGCACAAGGTAGGATTGTCCTCCTTGCCATACCGGAGAAAAAGGATATACCGCCGACTGTGATCATAAAAAAGGCGGAGAATTTCTTCCGCTTCTTCCAGCCGGTGAACAAGCCAGGGGGATATGGCATCCCGCTTTTTCAGGCGGCTGCACAGGGACAGAATGGAACGAAAGGCGTGTTTCCGTTCCGGTGTGAGCTGAAACCCGACCCGTTCCCGATCTTCCTCCTGCTTTTTGAAGGTTCCGAACAGGTGGTCAAACTGTGTTTGAAGCTGGAGAGCAGTATAGGAACAGCTATCTTCGGTGAGCAGCGTGCAGAGATCGTGGGCATCTTCCATAGAAAATTCCTTCCCATACATCTGGATGGAGGCTTCCGTCAGCTTGTGTGCTTCGTCCACTACCAGAACGCCAAAGTCATGGAGAAGGGACGGCAGTCCCCGTGTCCGGTGGATGGCGTCTGCCAGCAGGTAATTGTGGTTGCAGATGATAATGTCCGCCTCCGCCGATTTTTGCAGATAGTAGTGGTACCGGCAGATGTCCTGCCGGGGGCAGCTGCGGGGACAGTATTTCGGTAAACAGACCTGCCGCCGGTCGAATCCGCTTAGTTCCGGAACGATATCCAGATCCACCGTGGTTTTCAAAGAAAGCAGCGCCTTTCTTTGTTCCGCGTTCTTTTTCTTATCCTGTATCGCATACAGCCGGATGCCAAGGCGTTGGTCACAGACAAACCGTTCCTTGCCTTTCCGGATTGTTGCGCGAATAGGCTTGCGGATCATTTTGTTTTCCAGCAAAACCCGGGACAGAAAAGGCAGATATTCCCGGATGATGGCTTGCTGCAGTGCTACGCTAGAGGTGGAAATCACAATGGGTTGAGGGGTGACAGAAGCCTTCTGCCAGAGAATGCAGGCGGCAAGATAGGCGTAGGTTTTGCCAATTCCAACGCCTGCATCACAGAGGGCGATCCGGTTTTGGAACAAAGCGTCCAGCATGGAGTGGCTGAGGGAGAGCTGCTCTTCCCGGACAGCCAGTCCGTTTTGTGGCAGAAGAACCCGGAAAATTTCTTCCAGCCGGTTGTGTGCCTGAGATGGGAGCATAAGATATTCCTCCTGAAAATTGATGGCAAAGTGATACGGCGCAGGCATTTCTGCGCCGCACGGATTTGCCGTCAATTTGTTTTTACGGCAATCTGAATGAAAGTTTTTTGTTTGTGCCGTATTTGCAGCGCGCGCCCCGGCACCAAGGGAACTCTGCGGGCAGGCGCAATGCCGTTCACTGGTTTTCCAAGGGTCTTGCTGATTACAACCCAAGGTCAGCCAACCTGTCTGACGTGCAGGCAAACGATGTTGTGTATCATTATCCCCCGCCCGAAGTCATGGCAAAATCCGCGCTCCAATCCAAAAGGATTATCCTGGCGCTTTTTCATCGCTCGTTCCGGCGGGACGTACCCGCAGAGCTGGTATTCGGTTGTCAAGATTCCAATGAGCTTTTTACCCGCTCAATACTATAGCCATTGAAAAAGGGCAAAAACTGACAGGAAAATAAAAAAAATTATATTTTCTTTTTCAAACGTGAAATACGCTTATCAATAGCATCTTTCGTAAGGTTAATTTCTTTTGCAATCTCCGTTGCTTCCTTCCGTTTGAGCCACTCTTTTTCGGCTCTGGCTTTGTTGTACGACATAAAAAATCCTCCGATCAATCTGAATTTTCTTCATTCAGATTGCCGGAGGCGGCGCACGGGGATGATATCGTTCAATGCATATTTGTTTGATGTCGAAAAATGTCGAATAAAAAAGGGACGCAAGTGAAGGTTCATTCACTTGCGTCCCTGAAGGACCTATTTCATTTTGTTTTTCTCTAACTTCTGCATGGCAGATTACGTGTTTACTGACCTAAATTTCACTGCTCATTTTACACTTCATTACTATATATCGTGTTTCATATTATTTATTCACAGAGTTTATACTGACTTTTTGTTTTTAGTACGGGAAGGGCACTCATACTACGCAGACTGACACCTAAAGTGGAAAGATTATGCAAAGCTGCAGAAACAGCAGGAGATAAAATGCCTGTTAACCCCATTCCGATCAATATTCCATTAAACCCAATGATGAATCGATAATTGGATTCAATCCGCTTCATTAGAGCAATTGCAAATTGACGCAATTTTACCAACTCCCATAGGGTTTCTCCAGCAATGGTAACATCTGCAACTTCCCGCGCAATTGCTGCCCCTTCATTGATTGCAATTCCTACATCTGCCTCTGAAAGTGCAGGAGAATCATTCATCCCATCTCCTACCATTAAAACAGTATTGCCTTGTTTTCTTAAATTCGAGATAAATTCAGCTTTATCCGCTGGAAGGATCTCCGCACAGTATGTATCTATCCCCAGATGAGAGGCTATCACAGAAGCAACACGTTCGCTATCTCCGGTCAGCATCACTGTTTTTTGTATTCCCAACTCGTGTAAAGCAGCCAACACTTCCTTGGCCTCCTCGCGTAAAGGATCGGAAATACAGATAACAGCAGCAAGCTCTTTCCCAATTGCCAAATACAAATGAGAATATTCCTCCGGCAAACGATCAAAACGCTCTTGTTCCGCAGCAGGAATTCTTATTTTTTCATCCTCAAAAATAAAATGTGCACTTCCAATCAATACTCGTTGCTCATTTACCATACTGACAATTCCGTGTGCTACAATATATTCCACCTTGGAATGAATTTCTTCATGAGAAAGCCCCTGTTTCCGTGCCGCCTCAACCACGGCATTTGCCATAGAATGGGGAAAATGCTCTTCCAGGCAAGCTGCCAAACGAAGCATATCCGATTCTTGATAATCCCCAAACGGAATAATCTTCACAACTTCAGGACAGGCATGGGTCAGCGTTCCGGTTTTGTCAAATACAATCGTATCCGCGGCCGCAACTGTTTCCAAAAATTTTCCACCTTTAACGGTGATGTGTTCTCTGCCCGCTTCCCGCATTGCGGAAAGAACGGCCAAAGGCATGGAAAACTTCAAAGCACAGGAAAAATCTACCATCAGCACAGATAATGCGCGGGTAATATTTCCTGTCAGCAAAAAGCTGAGCAAACTGCCGGCAAATGTATATGGAACTAATTTGTCCGCCAGATTTGCCGCTTTGCTTTCCGCCAAGGATTTCATTTGTTCTGATTTTTCAATCATCGATACAATCTGATCATATCGGCTTTCACCCAAGGATTGTTTGACTTCTATGACACACTCCCCTTCTTCTGCTACCGTTCCCGCATACACCATACAGCCAGGATATTTCCGTACAGGTATCGCCTCACCTGTTAGGGAAGCCTGATTCACCATGCTTTCTCCCTCCGCCACGATTCCATCAATCGGAATCATGTTCCCAGCCCGAATTACGATTTGGTCACCAGGGTGAATATCGGAAATCGGTGTCAGAACTTCTGCTTCCGGTGTACGCAGCCATACTCGATCCACATGAAGTGCCATGCAGCTGGCAAGGTCATCCACTGATTTTTTTCTTGTCCATTCTTCCAACAATTCCCCTAATTCCAGCAAAAACATTACCATTCCCGCAGTGCCAAAATCTTTTCGCAAAACCGAAATAACAATGGATAGAGCATCCAACACATCCACTTTTAGCTTCCCTTTTAAGAGGCATCGAATTCCTCGCTTTACAAAAGGAATCATGTGGCATAAAATGCGCAGAATACGCAAAGGCTTTGGCAAAAACAGCACAGAGGCCGCTTTTACAATCAGTTTTCCCATTAGTTTTTCCTGAAAATTCCGATTCAGTTCCCGACTGCTGTGCATAGGAAGTAGCACTGTTTTTTCTGCTTCCTCCCATGTAAAAGTTCGGATCGCTTCTATCATATCCTGACGGGAACCTCTATACTGTAAAATAACACAGCGAGTACGTTCGTGTACCGTCACTTGTTTGATCCACTCTTTCTTTTGAAACCAATTCTCTAAAAGATCTGCTTCATGTAGAGTCATACTGGACTGACAAACTAAAAATCGAATTCTTCCTTTGCTTTCATGTAAAATCGATGCTTTCATCCTTTATTTCTCCTTCATAAAAAAAGAGCCGCTTACACGGCTCCTTTTTTTATTACTCTGCTTCTGAATGGCTTAATTGGGCATCTGCCGCTTCTTTTGCTTCCCGTGCAGCTCTTTCATCATTAAGATCCTTAGCAGAAGCCAGTATATCTGCTGCATTTTCTTGAATCGTTGTTGCGGTTTCCATGGCGTAATCTTTCATCCGGAGACCAGCAGCCGCAACATGAACATACGCCTTCTTGGCATCTTTGCTGGAAAGCAATTTCAATCCAACAGAACCGAATAATGTTCCCCCTACAAATAATGCCAATTTTGAATAAAGATTCATGTTTACCCTTCCTTTTTTCACTTGTGCCGATACCCTGTAATCATGACCATAGCCATACAGACAATTGCTGCCCATGCCCAGAATCGATGATTTTTCATCAGGATTCCCCCTTTTCCGACAGGATGAATTGGCTTATTTCTATCATAAATAAAAATCAAGAAGAAAACAAGACCAAAAGCCCGTTTTTGTTTTACGCAGCTAACAAAATTACACGATAGAGGAGAAAGCCAATCCATTTTCTCTGTATTTTTGGTACAGATATACTCGTTCCTTAAAACGTTCTGCTGCCAGATTCAGTTCCGCCTGCGTTGGATGAGATTGCAGAATTTCCCACCGAAGCTCATTTTCCGGAGAAGCGGAATGCGGTCCGCTGGTTCCGGCCTTCCGGAACCGCGCGATGATACTTTCTGATAAAGCGCCGTTGCAGACATAACTGCCAAGCAGGATGTTTTGTTCCTTTACCAGATCAATTCCGGCACACAGGGATTTTTGTGCGTGGGAAGAATCGGCGTAATAGCCCAGCGTACAAAAAATTCCTACAGCTTTTCCCTGAATTTTGGAAAGAAGCGCCTTCATTTCGGCATTCGGACCACCTTTATCTACCCAATATCCCAGTAAAAGGATGTCACCATCCAGTGTAGGTTCTCCGTCTTTCAAATCATGCAGTCTTTTGTCATCGGCAACAATTGCATCAAATATCGCCTGTGCAACTTTTTTAGTCTGGCCTGACAAGCTGGAATAAATTACTTGAACTTTCATAAATCCCCCTTATTTCAGCATCTGTAAATATTCTTCCAAAGTTTCCAAAAGGAAGTCCGCGCCCCGGATTCCCATCAGCGGCAGATGTTTCGCTACCTGCCCTCCCCGAACCACCGGCATACTGATGCGCAGGAACACATTATCCGATGGGCAAACGCTCATGGAGGGATCATCTGCCAAAATCAACTGCCGATGCAGTCCCCGAAGGATATCCAATCGTTCCTTTTCGGAAGCGCATGCCCGAACCGATGGGTCCGGATTGGAAATTCCCCGCAGCGTGTGCAGACAGATCTTATTTTCCGCCGGAACCCCCAACTCGCCCAAAAATTCTGCGATCCCGGTTATGGTATGATATTCCCCTGTCAACGCCGCCTTCGGACAATCCTCTTTGAGCATCATCCAGTACATTTTATACTGAGCTGCCTCATTGATCCGTTCACGAAGTTCGGCTTCCAATTCCGGATTGCAGGGACGACCCAGCATTTCGCCAATTTTTTGGAGCCAGTCAAGCGTTCCCTGATACCCATAAGGCGAGCCGGCAAAAAATGGCGTCCCGAACCGTTTCTCCAGAATTTGCGCCGCAGGCAATCCCTCTTCCCGCAAGACCAAATTGATAGCAGCGCCGCCCATCTGTTCCACAGCATGGATACTGGTTTCTCCACACAGGCAGGCTCCGATTTTCAGCCCAAATCCCCGTTTCAGCAGTTCTTCCAGCTCCCACCGGTCGGACAACGCCCGGTATGAACCCATGGAAAATCCTATCAGATTCACCGTATCCGGCTTGGTTTCCGGATGTTCCACCGGTAATTCCTGAACCAGGAGTTTGTATGCTTCCAGAAGCCCTACACTGTAATCTCCCCGGAATCCTCCCTGCTCAAAGGCGATCAGCCGGGCTTTCACTTTTTCCTGCATGTAGCTGCAAACGCCCTTAATATCTGTCCCGATGACCGCCGCTACCGAAGACGCCACTACAAAAATCACTTTAGGGGCAAAATTCCGGTCAATTTCTACCAATGCTTTTTCCAGTCGGGACACATCCCCCATCACCACATCATCCTCGCTCATATGGGTGGTGAACAGCCGGTTTTGCTGGCTTTCGCCCAGTTCTCCGAACAGTCCCATGCTGAAATGGGTGGTTCCCGCTGGCCCGTATTCCAGGATCACACAATCCTCAATGGCCAGCAGACTCCATAAAATCCCCATCCGGTCGGAAGGAGTGGGTAAAAAACGGGTCAAACTCATGCCAGCACCTCCTTTTGATATCCTTTTGCTTCCTGAGATGCCCGAACAAGCTCTCTGCTGATGAATTCCGTAATCTCAAACCCCAGCATTCCCGAAGCCGCGTCGCTTCGTACAACCGCAATCCCCTTTTTCCGCAGACGGGGCGCATATTCGTGGCCAAGATAGAGGCTAGGATGCAAAACATCATACACATATTGCAGCGGGGCAATATTGGCGGTTTTGGTGACATACGGGTCGGCATTAGCCAGAATATCCGTCAGATATTCCTGATCCCGTTCCGGTTCCACCGAAACAGTTTGAATAATCTGAGGAACCATCCCCAGTTTTACCATAAACTGGTTGAATTCCAGGCAGTCAAAGGGAGTGTTGCCGTAAATGTAGGAAACGCCCTGCAATTCCGGTTTTGCTTTTGCCACAGCATCCTTTGCTTTCCGGTAAAGCTCTTTGATTTCAGCGGGAAGTTCCATTTCCAACGCCGTAAAGAGAGTTTCATAGGTTTTTAGAATTCGATCCGGGTCAGTGTACTTGTCAAAGAACACATATGGAGTCCCGAATTTTTCCCGCATTTTCTGCGCCAGAGGCAGAGCGATCGCATTGACGACGATATTGACTTTGGCGGAAGCCGCTGTAACAATTTCGTCTACCGTACAGCCGCAGGGAAGCTGCATTCCGATTTTGACGCCGTTATCCCGCAGAATCCGGGAAAGCTCGGTGGTTTCAAATTTCCCCATCCGCTGTCCCAGAAGATTGACCGTCCCGGCAGGGGGACATTGCTGCATCAGGTCAAAACAAGCGGTAATTGTCCGTTCCAATCCGGGAAGATGATTCTCGCATTTAAAATGCTCGGTATGTACCGAAAGAAAAGGAATCCCATACTGTTCGGTGTACGCATCCGCCATGGAATCGGTGTCATCACCGATGACCTCCACTACACAGGTGGTGACCACAAAGACCGCCCGGGGCTTGTATTCCGCAACCAGCTCCGCCACAGCAGAATCCAGTTTTGCCTTACAGCCAAAGGTTACATCCCTGGTATCCAGCACTGCCGAAACACACCGTCCGCCCAAACCGCCGAAATCATCGGAATAGAGCGTCATATGCTTGGTGTAATAAGCACATTCATCCGTTCCCACCACCAGCAGTACCGCATCCTTGATTCCTCGCACTGCCATAGCCGCCCCCATCAAAGGACAGTGGGTACCGGGGAACATGGCATAAGTCAGCTGACGGATGTCCTTGGATGTGGTGACATCCCGCAGCTTTTTGAGTTGAGAGAGAATTTCGTTTCCGTCTATCATGCTGTGAAAATCCTTTCGTTATGAGATTTCGCGGTAGGCAATGAGGGGATTTTTCCGGCCGGGAATGTGCAAGATTTCACAGTCCACGTCGTAGACCTCCTTCATCATCCGGCTGGTGATGACTTCATCCGGTGTGCCTTCGCTGTATTTCCGCCCTTCTTTGATGACCACAATCCGATCGCTGACCTCCAAAGCCTGGCTTAAATCGTGGAGGACCATGACCACCCCAATCCCGGATTCCCGGTTCAAACGCCGCACCAGCCGCATGGTTTCCAGTTGGTGGGAAATATCCAGATAGGTAGTCGGTTCGTCCAAAAAGAGGATTTCCGGCTGCTGGGTCAAAACTGTGGCAATCCAAACCCGCTGAGATTCGCCGCCGGAACATTGATTGATGGATTTCTCCCGCAGTTCCCAGGTGCCGGTGACTTTTAACGCCCAATCGATCACCTTTTCATCCTCGGAACTGTTTTTGCTGTACCATTTCTGATAGGGCATCCGTCCATACCCCACCAGATCCTTCACTTTGAAATCCGGCGGCGCCGAATGCCGCTGAGGCAGGACTCCTACCCGTCTGGCCAGCTCCTTGGCCTCGAATTGCAGCAAATCCCGGCTGTCCAGCCGCACAATTCCTTTCCGGTATTT
>CALWNQ010000009.1 GCA_944382875.1 uncultured Clostridia bacterium | reverse complement strand
TCATGGGGCATGCTCATATGAAGCATCACCTCAACCTTTTTCCCACTCCGTCCGGGTTCGCCTGGGCGGAGATTTTTACATAACACAAAAACTCCCCCGATCACTCGAGGGAGTTTCTTATTACCACAATACCTGTCGCAAGGATTGTGGATATGATGGCGGAGAAGGAGGGATTCGAACCCTCGATGGGGTATTAGCCCATACACGAGTTCCAGTCGTGCGCCATAAACCAAGCTAGGCGACTTCTCCATGCCGAGAACATTACTTATTATATCAGACAAAGTTGTTTTTGTCAAGTGTAATTTTAAAATAAAGATTGACACAGAGCAAATTGTGTGCTATGATAAGAAAAAAGCAATGATGAGGAAGAGTAGGCTTTCTTTGCAGAGCACAGAGAGCGCCCGGTCGGTGGAAGGACGCGGAAGCAGGAAGCTGAATACGCCTTTGAGCTGCGCCCTGAACGAAGCAGTAGGGGTTGCCGGGAATGCCCGTTAACGCATTGGAGTATCCGTTTTGGTGTACTCGACGAGGCCGTTTTCGTGAGGAAACGGTAAACTGAGGTGGTAACACGTTTCAGATTGACTGAATCGTCCTCTGTCCGAAAATCCGGGCAGGGGATTTTTTATTTCCTGCCAAAATCAAAACGCAGGAAAGGAGATGTTCTATTTGGGGTACTGCTGAAAAAAGCCACCCTATCCGAAGCATGTGAAGTCTGGGAAATGCAGAAACACGCTTTCCGAGCCCTTTACGAAAAATACCAAGATGAGGGCAGTCCTTATCTTGAGCCGCTTGCGAAAATTGAAGCTCGTATCTGTCATCCGAACGGGATATATTACCGGATATGGTGGGATGGGCAGGCTGCAGGAGCGGTTTACCTCTCTCTTCGCGGACCGGAAAGATTCCGGCTTGGGCCGCTTTTCGTTATCCCGGAGTTTCAAAACAACGGAATCGCACAGGCTGCCATCCAAGCACTGGAAGCTTTTCATGGAGCTGGCATATGGGAACTGGATACCCTTTTGCAAGAGCCTGGTAACTGCCATCTTTATGAAAAGATGGGATATATGCGAACAGGAAGACAAACAGTTGTGAATGACCGTTTGACTCTCATCGATTATCAAAAAAATGTTAATTAGGAAAGGAAAGAAAAATATGACCGCTTATGAAGAACTTAAACGCCGCGGGCTGATTGCCCAGGTCACCGATGAAGAACTGGTGAGCAAACTGATTAACGAGGGAAAAGCCACCTTCTACATTGGCTTTGACCCCACCGCTGACAGCCTCCATGTCGGCCACTTTATGGCCCTCTGCCTGATGAAACGCCTTCAGATGGCCGGCAACCGTCCCATCGCCCTGATTGGCGGCGGTACTGCTATGATTGGCGACCCCTCTGGCCGTACCGATATGCGTCAGATGATGACTCCCGAAACCATCCAGCATAACTGCGACTGCTTCAAAAAGCAAATGAGCCGCTTTATCGAATTTGGCGAAGGCAAGGCTATGATGGTCAACAACGCGGACTGGCTGCTCAATCTGAATTACGTGGAGTTTATCCGGGATATCGGCGCCTGCTTCTCGGTTAACAACATGCTCCGTGCCAAATGCTACGAGCAGCGGATGGAAAAGGGCCTCTCTTTCCTGGAATTCAACTACATGATTATGCAGAGCTACGACTTCCTCTGCCTCTACGAAAAATACGGCTGCAACCTCCAGTTTGGCGGCGACGATCAGTGGAGCAACATGCTGGGTGGCACCGAACTGATCCGGAAAAAACTGGGCAAGGATGCCTCTGCGATGACCATTACCCTGCTTCTCAACTCCGAGGGCAAAAAGATGGGCAAAACTCAGTCCGGCGCTGTCTGGCTGGATCCGGAAAAAACTTCTCCTTACGATTTCTTCCAGTACTGGCGGAATGTGGATGACGCCGATGTCATCAAGTGCATGAAGCTCCTGACCTTTATTCCGATTGAAGAGATTGAGGAAATGGAACGCACCCTCGAAGGCGCCCAGCTGAATGCTGCAAAAGAACGCCTGGCATTTGAATTAACCAAGCTGGTCCATGGCGAGGAAGAAGCCAAAAAATGCCTCGAAGCTGCCCGCAATATCTTCTCCGCAGCCGGTGGCGATACCGCCAATATGCCTTCCACTGAAATTTCTGCTGATGACCTGAAAGGTGGCTCCATTGGTCTGCTGACACTTTTGGTGAAATGCGGATTGGCGTCCTCTAACGGCGAAGCACGCCGTCTGGTGCAGCAGGGTGGTATCCTCCTGGACGGCGAAAAGGCTACTGATCCTACCATGCAGGTGAAGCTGGAAAACGAAGTTGTGATCAAAAAAGGAAAGAAAATTTTCCATCGAGCCTACCTTGCATAATTATGAAAAGACCTCCGGAGTCCCGATGCGGGAACCGGAGGTTCTTTTTTAGTCCTGTTTTTCCTGAAAAATTGTCTGGGTGGGATAGGCAAACTCAACGCCGATTTCGGCAAGGCGGCTCTGGATTTCCAGGTTGATCTGTTCCTTGGTTTGCATATAGACAGTCCAGGAGGTTCCGGATGTAAAGTAATACACTTCTATATTTAGGCTGTATGCACCAAAGCTGTCGAAGGTTACCAGCGAAGAACCCTGCACTACCTCGTCCGGATGGCTGGCTAAAATTTTACGGATGGCTTTGACCGCCTCGACGAGTTTCTCCTGCGGTGTTTGGTAGGTCAATCCAACAGTGAAATGTACCCGGCGCTTAGACATCCGTGACCAGTTAATGATGGAAACATTAGCCAGTGTGGAGTTGGGAATGATAATTTCCGCGTCTTTAAAGGTGCGAATTCGGGTACTTCTAAGGGTGATATCGGTGACAATTCCCTCTAAATCCGGTGTTTCGATCCAGTCATCCACTGCAAACGGCTTGTCGAAAATGATGACCATGCCACCGAACAGGTTGCTGGCGGAGTCCTGTGCTGCCAGTGCGAAGGTCAGCCCACCAAGACCAATGCCGGTGACGACACCGGTGATATCATATCCTGTTTCCCGGATAATGATTGCTCCTGATATAATGAGCAGAACGCCCTGGATAATTTTGGAAAAAAAGAGCAGCAATGTTTTGTCGTGTTCCTCTCGATCGCCGAGCAGTGTGAGGGTAACCGGTTTTGCGGCAGCAAAAAGCCCCCAGGTGATCGCAATAATAATGCTGATCCGGATACCGGCATTCAGAAAGGAAAAGTAAGCTGTTGTTTCCGGCCAGAAAAATTTTCCAATTCTGGTACAAGCCCAGTATACACCGATGCAGACCATCAGTGCTGAGAGCGGTTTCTGAAAGCCTTCTGCAATTGAGATGGCAAGCGGAAAACGTTTTAAGAACTTTTTTACCAGTCGGATACTCAGCTCCGAAATTTTTTTGCGGAAAAGGAAAAAAGCAGCAAAAATCGCAGCTGAAAAAAGAATCATCAGAAAAAGATCAAGCAGATATTCCGCGTGTTTTTGAAAAAAAGAAACAATTATTTCCGGCAAAGGAATCACTCCTTTTTGTGATAATTTCAATAGTATGAGGAAAAATAATTTTGCAGGCAGAAAGGAGGAGCATATGAAACAAAAAAAGTATCATTTTCGTCCCGGCAGTGTGGTTAGTTCACTCGTTCATCCGCATCCCAGCAAAACCGATCCGCTGGGCAGCTGGACCGGTATTCCAACCGATGAGGAGGATCTCCCGGTACAGGATGCGGATGATCTTTAAGAAGAAGCGGCGTTATCCCGGTAGTAAAGCGGGGAGCGCCGCTTTTCTCTGCGAAATTGGGCTGGTGAGCAGGAAAATTTCTTTTTAAACTGCTTGGAAAAATTCGGAAGGTCGGCAAAGCCGCTGGAATACATTGTTTCGGTCACCGAAAGGGTACTCTGCGACAAAAGGAGAGCGGCCCGGCTCAGCTTGTAGTCGAGCAGGTACTCCTGCGGGGAACATCCCAACTCCTTCTTGAAAATCCTGAACAGGTGACTGCGGTCGATGCCGGTATAACGGGCGATATCTTCCACTGTGATATGATAGGAATAGTTTCGGGCAATATAGTCGATGGCATTGTCGAGTAAACTGCGTTTTGGCCCAGCTTGACGATCGAAGCTTCCTGCGATTGCCGCGAAAAAGTCATAAAGCCGGGCAGTTGTTGCGAACTGGTTCTGCTCCGGACCAACACTGTCTAGCAGTGCAGCCACACAGTGTTCCATACGGTCGGGGGAATCAAAGCGGAAGATCGGCTGTTCGGGGCTGATACCGCAGCTTTGGATGATCCGGGGCACATCGGTACCGCTGCATCCCACCCAACAGTAATACCATGGGTTCTCCCGATCGGCGGTGTAGGTGGTAACAGCGCCGGGCAGAATCAGGAATCCTTCACCGGCATGGAGTTCATAGCATTTTCCGCCGGCATAGAATTTGCCTTTCCCGTTCAGCACCATATGCAGCAGGGTGTGGTCGCGGATAGCTGGACCGAAATTGTGTTCCGGCGCGCAATGCTCAAAGCCGCAGTGGTGGAGATAGAGACTGTCCAGAAAGGCGGGTGCCGGATTGGTGATTTCATCCATTCGGAAAGTCCTCCTGTTTGTCTGGATTATCGTTTTTATTGTACCAGATTGGCATGAGAAATGCAACATCTTACCAAAAATCCGCAACATCAGTCACTGGAAAATCTTATGGGAATTTCGTATAATGAAAACAGCGGGTTATCCGGAATTTGACAGAAAAGGAGTGCTTTTTATGAAAATCACCTTTATTGGAGCAGGCAGCACCGTCTTTGCGCGGAATGTCATTGGCGACTGCATCCTGACACCGGAGCTTGGAAGCTTTGACGTCTGCCTTTTTGACATTGATCCCAAACGGCTGGATGAATCTTATCAGATTCTTTGCAACATCAACCGTACTGCCAATGGAAAGGCGAACATCACCCAGACGCTCGACCGGGAAACAGCTTTTCGCGGGGCGGACTTTGTGGTCAATGCCATCCAAGTGGGCGGATATGATCCCTGCACCATCACCGACTTTGAGATCCCCAAAAAGTACGGCTTGCGCCAAACGATTGCGGATACATTGGGAATCGGCGGTATTTTCCGCACCCTGCGTACCATCCCGGTGATGAAAGCCTATGCCGACGATATGGAACGCTGGTGTCCGCGCGCCCTCTTCTTAAATTATACCAACCCGATGGCGATGCTTTCCGGCTATATGCAGCGGTATACCAATATCCAGACTGTCGGCCTTTGTCATTCGGTACAGGGATGCGCGAGTGGGCTGTTGAAAACACTGGGGATGGACGAATATCTGGATAACAACCGCTGGGAAATTGCCGGCATCAATCACCAGGCCTGGCTCTTAAAGATCGAGGATCTGGCGGGCAACGACCTTTATCCCGAGATCAAGCGCCGTGCAGCTTCTTCCGAATACAACAAAGAGGGCAACGACCTTGTCCGTCTGAAAATGATGCAGGAATTCGGCTACTACATCACTGAATCGAGCGAGCACACCTCTGAGTATACCCCTTGGTTTATCAAGGAGAAGTATCCCGAACTGATCGACCGCTACAAAATCCCGCTGGACGAATATCCGCGCCGCTGCATCAACCAGATCAACGGCTGGAACGAAATGCGGGACAGCCTGCTGCGTGACTCTCGTATTGAGCACAAAAAGACACACGAATTTGCTTCCTACATCATTCGTGCAGTGATGGATGATGTGCCGTACCGCATCCACGGCAATGTACTGAATACCGGGCTGATTACCAATCTTCCGCAGAACGCCTGCGTGGAAGTACCGGTCATGGTGGACCGCAACGGGTTAAATCCCTGCTTTGTGGGGGATCTCCCCGAACAGTGCGCGGCAATTAACCGCACCAACATCAATGTGCAGCTGCTGACCATCCAGGCTGCCGTAACGCTCAAAAAGGAATACATCTATATGGCAGCCATGCTCGATCCGCATACATCTTCCGAACTGTCCATGGACGACATCAAGGCGCTCTGCGACGATCTGATTGAAGCGCACAAGGGATGGCTTCCCGAATATCACTGAGAATCAAAAATACCCAGCAGGTTTTCCTGCCGGGTATTTTCGTTTATGCGGTTTCGATGCTGGCGTCAGCCTGGAGATTTAGTTTCTGGACGGCATTTTCGCGCATCTTGTATTTAAGAATTTTGCCGGCGGCGTTCATCGGGAAGCTGTCTACAAATTCCACATAACGGGGGGTTTTGTGCTTGGCCATGTGGGAGGCGACATATTCCTTCAGCTCGTCTTCGGTCATCTGTTCGCCGGGCTTCAGGATGACACATGCCATGATTTCCTCACCATATGCCTTATCCGGCACACCGATGACCTGAACATCCGAAACCTTGGGATGGGTGTAGATAAAGTCCTCGATTTCCTTAGGATAGATATTTTCACCGCCGCGGATAATCATATCTTTGATACGGCCGGTGATCTTAAAGTTACCATTTTCATCGCGGCGGGCAAGGTCGCCGGTGTGGAGCCAGCCGTCCTTATCGATGGCAGATGCGGTGGCGGTAGGCATTTTGTAATAACCCTTCATGATGTTGTAGCCGCGTGCGACAAATTCCCCGTCCACATTGTCGGGGAGATCTTCGCCGGTTTCGGGATCGACGATCTTGCATTCAACACCGAAAATAGCGCCGCCGACTGTGTTGACGCGGACGTCAATCGAATCAGTTGTCTTGCTCATCGAACAGGCAGGGGAAGCTTCTGTCTGGCCATAGGTGATGCAAATTTCAGGCATGTGCATCTTTTCGATAACATCCTGCATGACCTTGATCGGGCATGGAGAACCAGCCATAATTCCAGTTCTCATGTGACTGAAATCAGTTTTGGCAAAGTCTTCATGTCCCAACATGGCGATAAACATGGTGGGAACACCGTGGAACGCGGTGATTTTTTCGCGGTTGATACAATCCAGTCCTTTTCGGGGCGAGAAAGCAGGGATGGGGCACATAGTGACGCCGTGCGTCATTGAGGCAGTCATGGCCAGCACCATACCAAAGCAGTGGAACATCGGTACCTGGATCATCATTTTGTCCGCAGTGGAGAGGTCCATACAGTCGCCGATCGCCTTGCCGTTGTTTACCACGTTGTAGTGGGTGAGCATAACGCCTTTGGGGAAGCCAGTTGTGCCGGAAGTGTACTGCATATTGCAGACATCGTGTTTATTGATGGCGTTAGCACGGCGGTAAACCTCCTCAACCGGGACCTGGTCAGCCAGTGCGACACTTTCTTCCCAGGTGTAGCAGCCAGGCTGCTCCGAATCAACAGTAATAATATTGCGGAGGAAGGGGAGCCGGCGGATGTGGAGAGGCTGTCCCTTTTTAGCAGTTTCCAGTTCGGGGCAGAGCTCTTTCATTATACCAACATAATCCGAATCCTTATAACCGTCAATCATAACCAGAGTGTGGGTATCCGACTGACGGAGCAGATATTCTGCTTCATGGATCTTATAGGCGGTATTAACAGTGACGAGAACTGCTCCAATTTTAACCGTTGCCCAGAATGTGATGTACCATTGCGGCACGTTGGTAGCCCAGATGGCAACATGGTCGCCCGGTTTGACGCCCATTGCGATCAGCGAGCGGGCAAAGGTATCCACATCATCACGGAATTCGGAGTAAGTGCGTGTATAATCAAGGGTGGTATAGCGGAATGCGTACTGATCAGGGAATTCCTCCACCATGCGGTCGAGTACCTGCGGGAAAGTCAAGTCGATCAGTGTTTCCTTGGGCCAGACATATTTGCCGGTACCAGCGTTGTTGTCATAAAGACGGCCGGAATCGGCAGATTTCCCGATATATTCCGACATAAAATTTGCAAAATGCGGGAAAACAACACCAGCATCGCTCAGATCTGGCGCATATTGTTTGAGCCATTCCAGCGAGAGATAACCCTCATAATTAATAGAGTTGAGGGTGCGAATGATTTCGTCGATGGGGAGATCACCTTCGCCAAGGAGCCGGTATTGCACCTTTCCGTCCACCATAACAGAATCTTTAAAGTGAGTATATTTGATGTAAGCGCCCAAGTTTTGAACAGTCTGTTCAGGAGATTCACCGGCGTAACGGAAAGGATGATGCACATCCCACAAAGCGCCAATATTGTCGCTCGGAATCTGATTCAAAAGATTACGGAGGCGATCGGTATTAGCATAAACACCGTTTGTTTCTACCAGCAGAGTAACTCCCTTTTCTTCGGCATAAGGTACCAGGATATTGAGTGCATCCAAAACGATCTGATCGTCAAAATCAGTGGTTGGTGCTGCGGTTAGATCTCCTAAAATACGGATAAAGGAGCTTCCAAGTTTGGCAGCCAAATCGATGTACTCCTTGATTTCCGCAACAGTTTCGTTTTGTTTATCCGCAAAACGAAGCGAGCAACCGGTAGAAAGACAAGGAATTTCCAGATGCTTTTTATGAAGCAGGTGGATTGTTTGGGGCAGATTTTCTTCCTGAAACGGACGTGCATGCACAGAAAAAATGTCGTCCCCAAGGCCGCGAAGCTCAATTCCGGAAAAGCCAAAATCTTTTGCCATGGAATAAATATCTTTCCAGTCAAAATCAGGACAGCCGAGGGTAGAAAAAGCAAGTTTCATTCTATAATTCCTCCTGAAATCCATCTGCGGACGAAAAAAGCTTTCGCTTCCAGTTGCGGGAAGGAAAGCAGGTAATCGATATTTCTCCGCATTTTGATAACCTTATGGAGTATTGTACCACATATAATTCGATTTGTAAAGCGTATTTTGAAATTATTTTCGAATGTGTGCCAAAAAGCGGCAATTTATACAGAAACAGCTCCCAGCGGCTTAACAGAATCGAACACTCTGAAATTACAAAAGAAAAACCGGCTCCCGCAATAGGGAACCGGTATCAAATCAGGTTAGCGTTGCACTTCTTCCATTGCGATTTCAGCCCAGCGTGTCAGCCGCTCCGGCTGATGGCGGACAGTAGAAATATCCTTAAGGATCATTTCTAAATTGGCGCCGTTTGCTTTAGCTGCGTCAATGGTTCTGCGAAGATCCTTGCGGATCTCCTCTTCATTTAATGTGTCACCGGCAACCAGCGCTGGGGTGGGTTTGTTTGACATAATCAGGTTGTGCCCAATCTTTTCGGCAAAAGCTTCGCGATCGCTCCAGGGGCTGCAGGAAACCTTGCGAACATGCGGGATCTTTTTCACGATATTCAGGCGGTCGTCCAAGCGATCGCAGCATCCGTAATAAATCATGCCGAACGGTTCCGCCATCCGCTGAATATAGGGAAGTTCAAATTCCTCAAACAGAGCGGGTGAAACGGAGGAGAACAGCTGTGCCAGTCCGAATGCCCAGCTGTTCTGGGACTGTGGGCCTTTGCCTTGCCCAAAGTCGAGAAGGAGCTCATCGGTATAAATGTAAGAGCAGTGGCAGGTATTGATGGTATCATTATGGATACCGAGTTCATTTGCTTCCCGGATGCCGTTCAAAACAGACTGGGTGAAGCGTTCCATAATCTGATGCAGGAATTCGGGGCGATCCATCATCTCATAATAGATGTTTTCCACGCCCATCAGCATGCTGATGTAGTCCCAAACGCCAAGATGGAACTGCATGCCGGCACTTTGCCGCACCGGTGCGACACCGTGGAAAACCTCTGCTGCTTCTTCCATCCAAAGAGCGCTTTTTGCCGTGTCATGGGTTAAATGAATATCGGTGATTTTTTGGATGTCTTCTTCGTTTTGCAGCTGATTGATGAATTGATGAGAAACCACACTGTTTTCTTTTTCGGTTGCTTTTGTGTTTTCCTGCACACCGATGCCATAGCCGGTGCTGGAAATGGCTTTGGGGATAATGATCCAAGGCTCTACCACCATATCAACAGGGAAATGTTCCCACTTGTAAATAGTAGAACGGAGATCCCATTCAATACCTCTCCAGAAAGGATCTTCAATCTGGCAGGTTAAGGAACCATCGGTATTTAATTCGTTCCAGGGAAGTTGGTCGATCGCCACCATTGGGCGCTGCATTTTCATTCGATTCAATGCTTTCCATAAATCGCGTTTTTCCGCCTGTATGGGCAGTGTGGCAATTTCCATATAACGGGCAGCAAGTGTACGCAGAATTTCCCGTTCCTTTTGTGTGAGATTCATATATCCCGACCGCCTTTCATTTTAGCTTCTGGCTACAGTATACACCCAACGAATGCTTCCTGTATACCGTTTTTTCTGCCAATGTATTCGCAAAAATTGACATTTTCACAATAAAGTGGTAAACTGGAATCGAAAGGCGGGATTTACGATGATGATTGAATCCGGTTATGAACTGGTGCCGGTTGATTGGCATGTGGATGAGAAAATGGCATGTGGGTTCGTTCGGGTTTATGATGTATACGGCGGAGAAGTGGTCTGTCATGAAGCGGATAAGGATACAGTTCTGCCTGCGGGGTGTATCTGCCTTTTTCCCTCAGCCGCTCCGTATTCTTTGGAGCAGAATCCTAAAAATCCACTTTGGTGCGCCCATCTTCATCTGGATATCGCGCCGGCTCTGCTCCGTAGCATGCGGATTGTCCAGGCTCCAGCCGGCTCTGTCCCTCGCGCGATTTTTGACGCGGTGCGCTGCTCGGTTACGCAACAGGAAGAAAGGGTAACTTCCCGGCTTGCCGAAGCATTTGAGGAATACTGCCGCAGCCGGAAAATGTTTTCGATGCCGGAAGGAGAAATTGCGCAGGCGTTGGCGGTTATGTCGGCGGAATTTCGCAAAAATTGGACTGTAGGGGAGTTAAGCGCCATTTCCGGATATTCAGAGCCGTATTTTATCCGGCGGTTTCGTGCGGAAACTGGCATGTCGCCTCATCAATATCTGATTAGCCGCAGGATGAAGGAAGCGCTTCGCCTTTTATGGACGGATCTTCCTATCACCCAGGTTGCCGAACAGGTGGGGTATCCGGAACTCAAAGCCTTTAGCCGCGCGTTCCGGCAGTGGTACGGGATTTCGCCAACACAATGTAGGGAAAACGGACGGATCAATCCGTAACAAGACTCTTTCATAAAAAGAAAAAAATTTACAGTTTTCTACAGGATTATTCAGTGATTTTTTTCCTGACTCTGTTATAATGAAAGAAGAAATGAATTGGTACATCTGCGGGTTATGTGAATACTGAGGACAGGCGGGGATGGAATATGAGCAGTTTTGTTACTTTTGACAATGTTTTTAAGCGTTATCATATGGGAGAAGTTACGATTACCGCTTCGGATGGTGTTTCGTTTGAGATTGAACAGGGCGAATTTGCTGTGGTGGTTGGATCGAGCGGCGCCGGTAAAACTACAGTTTTGAATATGCTGGGCGGCATGGATTCCTGTGATGAAGGCAAAATTATCGTCGATGGGCAGGACATTGCCCAGTTTACCCCGCGCCAGTTGACCGCATACCGGCGTTTTGATATTGGGTTTGTCTTTCAATTTTATAATCTGGTGCCCAATCTGACCGCGCGGGAAAATGTGGAACTTGCCACTCAGATTTGTAAAAATCCGATGGATGCGGACCAGGTTTTAATGGATGTGGGACTTGGCGACCGGCTGAATAATTTTCCTGCCCAGCTTTCCGGTGGTGAGCAGCAGCGTGTTTCGATTGCGCGCGCGCTGGCTAAACGCCCCAAATTGCTGCTTTGTGACGAGCCGACAGGTGCTTTGGATGACAACACCGGCAAAACAATTCTGAAGCTGTTGCAGGATACCTGCCGCCGCAACAATATGACAGTTATTCTGATTACCCACAACTCGGCGATTACCCCGATGGCGGATCGGGTAATCCGGATGAAAAACAGTAAAGTCAGCAATATCATTCTGAACGACCGTCCCACGCCGGTAGAAGATATCGAGTGGTGAGAGGGGTGACGGCTTTATGAAAAAACGTGCCAACCCGCTCTTTCTGGAATCCCTGCGGTGTATCTGGCAGACAAGGACAAGGTTTCTTTCGCTGATGACCATTGTGGCACTGGGCTGTTGTTTTTTTGCCGGGTTAAAAGCGAGCAGTCCGGATATGAAGTTGACGGCGGATAACTATTTTGCCGATTCCAATCTGATGGACCTGCATCTGATGTCCACATTCGGTTTCAACGATAACGATATCGAAGCCGTTTCAGAAGCGGAGGGAATCCGCGGAATGTCGGTGGGATACAGCGCTGATTTTCTCCTTTCCCAAGGCGATACCATGAATACCGTAATGAAGGTATATTCGCTGCCGGAGAACAGGGAGGAATCGGATCCCAATTATTTAAACCAGCCACTTTTGCTGGAAGGAAAGCTTCCGGAAGCGTCCGGTGAGTGTGCAATCGACAAATATTATGCGGAAAGTGCAGGCATCCAAGTCGGTGATACAATTACGCTCGTTTCCGGCAGTATTGATGCGGAGGTTTCTGATACCTTAAAAAATTCCCAGTATACGGTTGTGGGAATGGTACAGTACCCACTTTATATCGGATTTAACCGGGGGCACAGCACAATCGGCGACGGGGAAATCGACGCCTTTATGCTGGTGCCGGAAACGGACTTTGTCCTGGATGTATACACGGATGTATATCTCACTTTTACGGATACAGAAGGATTGTCCGCCTATTCAGATGAATATGAAGATCTGATTGCGGAAAAAACAGACGAGTTAGAAGAGATTGCCAGTGTACGCGGTCAGGCAAGGTATGACGAAATTTGTGAAGAAGCGCAGGCGGAGATTGACGACGCCAAGCAGGAGCTGGCCGAGGGAGAAGCAGAGCGCGATAAGGAGCTGGCGGATGCTGAAAAGAAGATCGCGGATGCCGAAGAAGAGCTGAAAAACGGGCGCGCCGAGTATGAAGAGGGACTCGCGACCTATAACACCGAGATCCGGGATGCGGAGGAAACACTTGCGGACGGAGAACAGCAGCTTGCAGATGGTGAGAATGCCTATGAAGACGCTTTGGCGGAATATGAACAGGGACGCAAGGATTACGATGCGGCGCTGCCTGAAGCGGAAAAACAACTGGAAGAGTACCGTGCTCAGCTCCAAGAACTGAATGCGGAGGCCGGACCGGCGATCGCACAGATTGACGCCGCCCGTTCCGAGCTGAATGGGATTTCTGCTTTGATTAGCAAATATGCGGAAAAATCGGTGGAAAACACATCGGCTCTTACGAATGAGGAGCAAACGGTCCTTGCTAACGCGGATTCGGTTCTGGCGCTGCTGCCCGAGGGGACGCTGCCGGGAAGCACAAGCCTTTCTGGGCTTCTTTCACAGTATGTGACAGCAGAGCTTTCTCGAAAAGAAAATCTTGCTTCCCGGATTACAGCGATCACAGATCCGGTTTCACAGGCGTTGGATACGCAGGATGCGGCACTAGCGGAGGCGAGAACCGCGATTGAACAGCTGACTACTGGTATTGCCGAGGGCGAAAAGAAGCTTTCGGACGGCAAAGCAGAGCTGGATGCCGCCGAACAGCAGCTCGCGGAAACGAGAACCATGCTGGACGAAAAAGATCAGGAACTTTCGGACGGATGGCGGGAGCTTGCCAAACAGAAACGCGACGGCGCCGCCGAACTGGAAGAAGCTCGGATCGAACTGGAAAACGGCGAACAGGAACTTGCGGACGCCAAGGCGGAATATGAATCCAACAAGGAAAGCTCCGGTCAGGAGATCGAGGATGCCAAAGCAGAAATTGCCAAAGCGGAACAGGATCTGGCGGATTTAAAAGAACCAACTTGGTATGTGTGGGACCGCAACAATAATCCGGATTATTCCAGCTATGAGGAGGATTCCCTCAAGGTTGACGCAGTTTCGGCTGTTTTCCCGGTCTTCTTCATTCTGGTGGCGGCATTGGTCTGCCTGACTACCATGACCCGTATGGTGGAAGAACAGCGCACCCAGATCGGCACTCTGAAGGCACTCGGATATCAGCGTGGTGCAATTATGGGGAAATTCCTCGCTTATGCGGCTCTTGCCAGTGTGCTTGGTTCGGTGATCGGGCTGGCAGTTGGATTTAAACTGTTCCCGATGATTATTATCAATGCTTACCGGATTATGTATGAACTGCCGAACCCGGTGGTACCGGTGTATTGGGGACTGGCATTGGGATGCGTGGCGGTTTCGGTGTTGTGTATGGTGATTACCACCTTCTTTGCCGCCAGCCATCAAACTGCGGAAGTTCCGTCCCAGCTGATGCGTCCCAAAGCACCAAAAGCAGGCAAGCGGGTGCTGCTCGAGCGGGTTGGATTTATCTGGAAACGGCTGAATTTCAGCCAAAAGGTGACCGTTCGGAACATTTTCCGCTATAAACGGCGCTTTTTAATGACGCTCGTTGGAATTTCCGGATGTACTGCGCTGATGCTCACCGGATTTGGCCTGAAATACGCCATTACTTCAATTGGCGATAAGCAGTATGAGAAGGTGTTTGTCTATGATACTACCATTTCATTAGACGACAATCTTTCTTCTGCGGAATTAGCGGAGATTACAGAAGATGCGGCAAAAGTGAATGGAGTGGAAGAATTGCTGCCGGTCTGCTCCCGGAGCATTGATGTACAGACATCTGCCAACATTCAAAGCATCACTCTAATGGTTCCGGAAAATCCCGATGAGTTATCTCATTTTATTGATCTGCATGAACGAATCAGTGGGGATGCTCTTATCTTGAGCGATCAAGGGGTTATTATTAACGAAAAGCTTTCAGAGCTGTTGGAAGCTGGTGTAGGGGATACTATCACATTGGTAAATCCGAACGGGCGTCCGGTGCCGGTGACGGTGGAAGGCATTGCGGAAAACTACGCGCTTAACTATGTGTACATGACACCAAAGCTTTATCAGGCGGAATTCCGGGAAGAGCCGGTTTACAGCATGCTGCTCACCAATAACGCGGATGGAACAGATGAAAGTGCGTTGTCGGAAGCATTTCTTGACCTTTCGGACGGAGTTCTGGGGGTAACACACACATCTTCAATAGCGGATTCCTTTGAGGATATGTTGGGCAGCCTGAATAACATCGTTTGGGTGATTATCATATCGGCCGGATTGCTTGCAATCGTGGTGCTTTACAACCTTGCCAACATCAACGTTAACGAACGGCTGCGGGAGCTGGCGACCATCAAGGTGCTGGGATTCTTTGACCGGGAGGTTACCTCCTATATCACCCGGGAAAATACGATTTCGTCAATTATCGGATTGCTGATCGGGCTGGTGCTCGGCATTGCGCTGGAAAAATTCGTGGTAAAAACCGCCGAGGTCGATCTGGTTATGTTTGCGCCGGATATTTCGTGGGATTGCTTTGTGTTTGCGGGGCTGCTCACCTTCCTCTTTACCATGCTGGTGAATGTGATTCTCCATTTTCAACTGAAAAAGATCGACATGGTGGAATCTCTGAAGTCTGTGGAATAAAAAAATTCCTCCTTTTTCGGTAGGAGGAATTTTTTCTTTACTTTTTCTGCAAAACAGGATACAATAGAACCGAATGACTGATGGAACAGGAGAATGTAATCTTGGTTTTACTGGAAGCGGAACATATTACAAAACGATACAGCGAAAAGGTCCTGTTGGAGGATGTTTCGCTCTCTTTGCAGGAGGGCGAAAAGGTTGGGCTGATCGGCGTCAACGGTACCGGCAAGACAACTCTTTTGAAAATCCTTGCGGGTGTGGAGGAGCCGGATTCCGGGACGGTTTCCCGTTACGGAACGATCCGGGTGAGCTATCTGCCGCAGAATCCGGACTTTCAGCCGGGCACCACCGTTCTGGAACAGGTGGAAAAAGGGATCTCCCCCGATGCGGACGGACAGGGGTATGAGGGCAAGGCGATGCTCACCCGGTTGGGAATCACCGATTTTGCGGCAGATGTCATCTCTCTTTCCGGCGGGCAGAAAAAACGGGTGGCGATTGCCGCTGCGCTGGCGCACCCCTGTGATGTGCTGATTATGGACGAACCGACCAACCATCTGGACAGCGAAATGGTCGCCTGGCTGGAGGAATATCTCCAGAAATTCCGCGGCGCTTTGCTGCTGGTGACCCACGACCGGTATTTCCTTGATCGTGTTACCAACCGGATTGTCGAGATCGACCGCGGCAGCGTGTACAGCTACACCGCCAATTACAGCGGCTTTCTCGCCCTCAAGGCGGAGCGGGAGGAGATGGCGGCAGCGACCGAGCGGAAACGCCAGAGCCTGCTCAAAAAGGAGCTGGAATGGGCAGCGCGCGGAGCAAGAGCCCGCGGCACCAAGAGCCAGTACCGCCTCGACCGTCTGGAGGAGCTGAAAGCCGGCGGACCCGCTGCTGCGGAAGAGGAGCTGACCATGTCGTCGGTGGCGTCCCGGCTGGGGAAAAAGATCATCGAGGCGGAAAACATCAGCAAAGGCTATGGGGAGGCACCGCTCTTTACGGGCTTTAGCCTGCTCATCCCGCGGGACGCCCGCATCGGTATCATCGGCCCCAACGGCTGTGGGAAATCCACCCTGATGAAAACGTTGGGCGGCAGGATTCAGCCGGACAGCGGAACGGTCACGGTGGGGGAAACGGTTCGGGTGGGGTATTTTGCCCAGGAATCGGAGGAGATGGACACATCGCTCCGGGTGATCGACTATCTGCGCGGATTCGGGGAAATCCTGGAAACGCCGGACGGGAAGATCACCGCTGCCCAGATGCTGGAACGCTTCCTGTTCCCGCCAGCACTGCATTACACCGAAATTTTCCGGCTTTCGGGCGGAGAACGGCGCAGACTCTACCTGCTGGGGATTCTGATGACGGCGCCGAACGTCCTGCTGCTGGACGAGCCGACCAACGATCTGGATATTTCCACGCTGCGGGTGCTGGAAGACTACCTGGAAGATTTTCCGGGCGCTGTTTTGGCGGTTTCTCACGACCGGTATTTCCTCGACCGGGTGGCAGACGAAATTCTCTCCTTTGAAGACGGGGAAATCCGGCGGACCATTGGCGGCTACACCGACTGGCTGGAAACGGTGGGCAGAAAAAATCCCACCAAACCGACGGAGAAAAAAGAGGAGGCCCGCTCCTCCTGGAAAAACCGGGAGCAAAAGCTCAAATTCAGCTATAAAGAAGAGCGGGAATACGAAACGATTGACGCGGATATTGCGGCACTGGAAGAAAAAATTGCGCAGACAGAAGCAGGAATTGCCCAAAATGCGACCGATTTTGGCAAACTGGAAGAGCTGCTTGCCCGGAAATCCGAGCTGGAAGCGGAACTGGATGCCAAAACCGAGCGTTGGGTGTATCTGAACGAGCTCGCGGAAAAAATTGCGGAGCAGAACAGAAAGGAATGAACCGTATGACAAGGATTCAGGCACACAGAGGAGTGAGCTGCGAACGTCCGGAGAATACCATGGCGGCGTTCCGGCGAGCGGTGGAAATCGGTGCGGGAGGCATCGAATTGGATGTCCATCTGCTTCCGGACGGCACACTGGCGGTGCATCACGACGATGTGCTCGGCCGCTGCGAGTCCAACCGGACCGGCAGTATTTACAACTATACCGCTGAAACACTGGCGGAAGCAGATGCGGGAAGCAAATTTTCTCCAGAGTATGCCGGGGAGCGGGTCCCGCATTTTTCGGAGGTGCTGGAACTGCTGGCGCCGACCGGCCTTTTCCTCAATGTGGAAATCAAGGCGAATACCGGCTTTTTGACCGATGTTGCGCGGGCAACGATCCGGCAGCTCAAAGAGTACGGTATGGAAAAACGGTGCATCCTTTCTTCGTTCAACCATTTCTTGCTCAAAGAAGTGCGGGCGGAGTTCCCTGATATGCCAACAGGCGTTCTTTATTCGCAGACGCTTGGATTTGATATGGCCGAGTATGCCAGCCAAAACGGCTTCCAAGCACTCCACGCCGATTACCATCTGGTCGATGCTGCGTTGGTGGAAAAAGCGCATTCTCTTGGTTTGGAGGTCAATGTCTGGACAGTGGATGATCCCAACGACATCAAACGGATGCTGAATTTGAAAGTGGACAACTTAATCAGCAACAATCCGGCGCTTGCGCTTTCAGTTGCGAATAGCGATTGAGCTTCAAAGGGAGAGAAGGGCCGCAATAATGATAAGTGCCCAAATTGCAAGTGGAATAACTACCGATAGAGTGACTAACGCTCCGATAATAATCATTACGATTTCCAGGGTTCGTGTTTCCTGATTTTTTCTACCGGATGGGTTTTGAAACTGCTGAAAACCAGTTTGATTTGGCTGAATGGAAAAATTCGGGGACTGGATGGGAACAATCTGGGTTCGGCAGAGCGGACAAATGGTTTCGTTTGTTTGGTAACCGCATTTGGGACATTGCATAAAGAAGCTTCCTTTCATTTGACAAAAATAGAAATATTTATCTTATTATTTCTTTATGTCGACTTTATTTCCGTCTATTGTTATAAGTATATAGTTTTTTTTCAGTTATTTCAAGCAAAATTTCGAAATTTCTATAAAAACTCTTGACTTTTTAAAAAAAAGAGTGTATGATTAGTTTATCGCAGAAAGGACAGGAGAAACTGCATGGATTCTGATCTCCGTAAAACAGATGAGGCATTGGTGGAGTTATACCATCAACGGGATGGTGCTGCACTGCCGGAGCTGATGAACCGGTATCTTCCACTGATCCATAAAACTGCGCTCCAGTATCAGAATGTACTGGATTTTGATGACTTGGTCCAGGAAGGCTGTATCGGCCTTCTGGATGCCGTCAGAAGCTTTCACCGTGACAATCACACCAAGTTCAGCACCTATGCCGTGGTTTGCATCAGAAACCGGATTTTAAAGGCTGTGGAAAAAAACAACAGCAAAAAGGTCCGGTTTTTAACAGAAAGTCTTCCGTTGGAGGATGCGGAAACTGCTTCCACTCCGGATACGCCGGAACAGATTTTTATTGATAAAGAATCTCTTGCGGATGTAATGGAGGCTGTCAATACGGTTTTAACGCCGTTGGAACGAAAAATCCTGTTTTCCAGTCTGAGTGGGCTGGATTACCAAACCATCGCAGAATCTCTGAATATTTCGCCCAAGTCAGTGGATAATGCTCTGCAGCGCGTCCGCCGAAAAATGAAAAAATCAATTCATCGGCCATAGTCGTTATGCCCCAATAGCTTAATCGCAGAGCGTTGCAAGGCAAAGGTGACGGTGCAATTCCGTCTGCGGGCAAAATATTAACCTAAGCGAGGTATAAAAACATGTTCCAAGACAAAACCCTGAAATGCAAAGAGTGCGGCAAAGAGTTTGTGTTTACCGCCGGCGAGCAGGAGTTCTACGCTGAGAGAGGCTTTGAAAATGAGCCCCAGAGATGCAAAGAGTGCCGTGCAGCCCGCAAAAACAGCACCAAAGCCCAGAGAGAGATGTACACCGCTACCTGTGCAGCATGCGGTGCAGAGGCGAAGGTTCCTTTCAAACCCCGTGAGGACCGTCCTGTATACTGCAGCGAATGCTTCGCAAAGATGAAAGAGGCTCAGGAATAATCCTTCCGATTTCAGAAAAAAGAACCAGCCATTTGACTGGTTCTTTTTTAATGTCCATATCCTCCCGGCTTCGTGAGGATATGGACTTTTGCTTTATCGGAAAACCATGGCAGAACGGGGCGGAAGTGTTACTTCGATATATTTTCCCAAAATACCGTTCTGAACCGTTCTCGTTTCCGGTCCATCCGGAAGATGTCCGCCAAATTTTTGCCACTCGCTGTTCAGAAGAATCGGGCAGACCTGTTCACATTCGGTGGATAGAGAGGCTTTTTGCTCAGTGAATGGATTGAAGTTAAATACAAACGTGTAACCGCCTTTTTTAAAAACCATTAGCTTTGCTTCGTGGTTGATAAAATTCAACTCCGCATGTGGATGCTCCTTAATATTGAGCTCTTTCAGCAGCGCAATCATCGCCTGATCGAACCACAAAAGATTGCGGTAACGCAGATACCCGTTTTCCGATAAACTCCACTGACGGCGCGCATATTTGTAACTCCAGCCGTTTCCCTCCCGTGGAAAATCGATCCATTCCGGATGTCCAAATTCATTTCCCATGAAATTCAGGTAACCCTCTCCGGCCAAAGCCGCTGTTACCAACCGTATGATTTTGTGATAGGCAATAGCGCGGTCAATAATCATGCTTTGAGAAGCGTTGTCCATATGCCAGTACATTTCCTGATCCGCCAGTCGGAACATAATGGTCTTGTCTCCAACAAGCGCCTGGTCATGGGATTCACAGTATCCGATATTAGCCTCACCGGGGCGCCGGGTGGTAAGCTGGTACCACATCTGCCCGATGTCCCAATCTTCATCCTTCTTGGTTTTGAGTGTTTTGATCCAGAAATCAGGAACCCCCATCGCCAGCCGGTAATCGAATCCAATGCCGCCGTCTTCGATGGGACGGCACATTCCTGGCATTCCGGACATGTCTTCCGCAATCGTAATGGCAGCGGGATTCACTTCCCGGATCAGGGCGTTGGCGAGCTGCAAGTAGGTGACAGCTTCGGTATCGGTTGCCATAGTGAAGTACTTTTCGTAATTATCGAATGCTTCCCCCAGACCGTGGTGATGGTAGAGCATCGAGGTGACTCCATCAAAACGGAACCCATCGAAATGGTATTCATCCAGCCAGTACTTCAGATTGGACAGCAGGAAATGCAGCACCTCATCTTTGCCATAGTTAAAAAGCTTGGTTCCCCAGGCTGGATGGTTTCCCTTGGCGCCGGCATGGAAAAACTGGTATTCCGTTCCGTCAAAGTCGTTGATGCCTTCGTTGGTATTGGGGCAGGCATGGGAATGAACCAGGTCCAGCAGTACCGCGATTCCCATGCCGTGTGCCGTGTCGATCAACTCTTTCAGCTCTTCGGGGGTGCCGAAGCGGGAGGATGCGGCAAAAAAGTTGGTGACCTGGTATCCAAAAGAAGCGTAGTACGGATGCTCCATAATAGCCATCAGCTGAATGGCGTTGTAACCGCCTTTCTTTACCCGCGGCAGCACTGTTTCGGTGAACTCGCGGTAGGTGCCCACACCTTCCCGTTCAGTGGCCATGCCCACATGGGCTTCATAAATAAAGAGCGATTTGTCTTCCGGAAAGATGAAAGAGCCGTTTGTCCACAAATAGGGGACAGGCGGATTCCAGAACTGTCCGGTGCAGGAACCATCCGGGAATTGATGGATGCGGTGTATATATAGCGGAATGCGGTCAAAATCGCGTTTGCCGGAAGTGACATGCACTTTGACAAAAGAGGCGTGCGGGATGGTCTTTTTTCCCCGGATAAAAACTTCCCAGTTGCCGTTTTTCAGCTTTTTCATCGGATTTTTGGTGGGATCCCAGCCGTTAAAATCGCCAACAAGCGCCATTTTATCTGCGCCCGGAGCCCATTCGCGGTAGTACCAGCCGTTGCGGGCAGGCTGAAAACCATAGTAAAGACTGCCGTTTGCAAAATCGGAAAGATTTCCATCTCCAACCAGACGGTGCCGTGTATCCCGGTAAAGCCGCATTCGCAGCAGCAAATCCTGCTCGAAGGGGGAGAGATACGGGTCCGTTTCGAGGATCCGCAAAGAAGGTGTTTGTATTTCTTCTAAGTGTTCAGACATGGAAGTCTCTCCTTTCCAATGCTCATTTACTGTTTTTATTGTACAGTTTTTTGATAATTTTGTCAATATAATTCAACAAAAATGAGAGATTTTCCAATTATGCAAGGCTTTGACCGGGAGAGAAAAGTGTGGTATACTGAAAAGGGTGATTTTTATGGAAGAGATACTAGCGAAACTTTTGGAAGCAGCGCGCGAAGAAGAAACACTCCGCAAAAAGCTGCTAGACAGCCGGAACGCGGAAGATCCGCTGTCAACTTTCTGTGCATGTGCAACAGAAGCCGGTTTTCCGATTACAGTTGGGGAATTGGTTGCAATCGGGGAAGAGTACAGCTCCAACCTGCACAAAAGTGTAAACGGGGGTGCGGAGTACCCGATGGAAGGCTGGGACGATGCGTACGAGATGTTTCTGGCGGCACTGCTGTAACGAAAAAACCTGCTTTCTGTTGACACAGAGGCAGGTTTTTCTATTTAAAAATATCGGAACAGCGCACGGTCGGACAGGGCGCGGCGGAATTCTACCGAAGGAAAACGCTCTTCCAGAAACTGCCTAACAGGCTCCAGGATGATGGCCTCGGTTTCATAATGCCCGGCGTCGATTAGTGTGATTCTCGCACAGGCAGCGTCCACCACCTGGTTCTGCTTGACGTCGCCGGTGATATAGGCGTCCGCGCCGGCTTTCTGCACCTCCGGGAGAAAGCTTCCGCCCGAACCGGAACAGAGTGCAATGCGGCGAATGGGATGTCCGGCGTCGTAAAGTCGCAGCAGCGGCAGTCCCAGCCGTTCCTTGACCCGGCGGGCAAGCTGCTCGCCCGATACAATGCCGGGCAGTTCTCCGATCTTGAGGCATCCGTCTCCGCCTTCCACATCCTCCGCGTCGCGCAGGCCCAGTGTGTCGGCCAGCGTGTCGCTGACGCCGCCTGGCGCTTTATCCAGATTGGTGTGGGCGGATATCACAGCGATTCCGGCCCGAATCAGGCGATATACCACGCTGTTCTGGTCAATCCGGCGGAGCGGATCAAAAATCACCGGATGATGGGTGATGACGAGCTGCGCTTCCCGGCGGACAGCCTCTCGGCAGACCTCCGGGGTGAGGTCGAGCGCCAGCAGGCAAAATTCTACCGGCTGTTCGCTGCCGCCAATGAGCAGGCCGCTGTTGTCAAAACCTTCCTGGGTGGAAAATGGCGCCCAGTCGTCCAGCGCTTCATAGATATTTCCCACAGTAATCATACGATCAGCTCCTCCATCCGGCGGATGATTTCCCGGTACTCCGCCGTTTTTTCATCTTCGGTACCGGAGCGGCTCATGCCGTACAGAATCACATTCAGCTTTTTGTGCAGGTGCAGGAGATATTTCCGCGCCATTTCTTCTTTATCTGGATTTTTGAGCGCTTCCGGGATTTTACCCGTATGTGCAAAAAAGCTGCCGCATTCCAAGATTTCTCCGGTATATTGTGCCTGGATAACCGTGTACATTTTGCCGCCCGCTTCGGCAGGAGTTTCCGAGAGGATGGACAGTCCGTTCCGGCCAAGCCAGCTCCGCAGGAACGGAGCCTGTGTCATCGGCTGTAGAATCAGATTTTTTCCAGCAAGCGGAAGATGGCGCTTCAGAATTTCGGCGATGAGCATTCCCCCCATTCCGGCGATGACAATGTCGGTGATCTCGCTGAGCGGAAGGTTGTCCAATCCATCCGTCAAAGCGGTCTGGATTTGATTTTCCAATCCTTCTGCGCAGATGTTGTCGGCTGCGGCTTTGAGCGGTCCGGGATTGATGTCCGCCGCGAAAGCAGCTTGAGCGCGGCCGGTTTTAACAAGCCAGATGGGCAGATATCCGTGGTCGGTGCCGATGTCCGCCACAATGCCGCCCGGCTGCACATAATCGGCTGCTGCTTGCAAACGGTTATCCAGTGATTTCATGCGGGGTTCCTCCTCAAAAGAAAGGCGGGATTCCGCCATACAGCAGCAATCCCGCCTGTGTGATTCCGGTATTTATTTGCCGGCAATGTGCGCGTTGATTTTTTCTACCAGTTCATCCGCGTTCACGCCGTGAACCGCGCAGGCATCCGCGAGGGATTCGCCGCGGGCAGATGGACAGCCCAAGCAGTGCATGCCCATTGCCAGAAAATATTCAGCAGTTGTAGGATCAAAATCGAGAATATCCCCGATCACAGAATCTTTCGTAATGACCATTTTACAACATCCTTTCCAAGTTTGATATCTATATTATACCCGATTTGTATACAGGAATCAAGCGGTTTTCCAAACTTTTGGGAAAAGTTTACGATTCTGACCGCTCTCGGTCCATTTCTTCCAGATTGTATGGTGTCTGTTGATAGACAAAGTAGTTCAGCCAGTTGACAAAGAGCAGATTTGCGTGGCTGCGCCAAATAAAGCGCGGCGGATTGTCAGGATCATCCCCTTCAAAATAGTTGTAAGGGATGTGGATCGGGAGCCCTTTGTCCAGATCGCGGAAGTATTCCGCAGCCAGTGTGCCGCGGTCGTATTCGGAATGACCGGTGACAAAAAAGCGGCGGCCGGAAACATCCGCAACGATGTGGACACCGGAAATGTGTGATTTTGTTAGAATTTCCAGCTCAGGATGGAGGAGGATATCTTCCTCCCGCACCTCGGTGTGGCGGGAGTGGGGGACATAGAACACCTCATCGAATCCGCGCAGCAGCTGATGGAACGGTTGCAAAACGGTGTGGGGGAATACGCCGAACATTTTAGAGGATAGGTCATATTTTGGCACGCCATAATGGTAGTACAGTCCAGCCTGTGCGCCCCAGCAGATGTGGAATGTGGAATACACATTGGTTTTGGACCATTCAAACACATCGCAGAGTTCCGGCCAGTAGTCTACTTCTTCAAAGGGCATCTGTTCCACCGGTGCACCAGTGATAATCAGGCCATCAAACCGCTGATCCCGCACATCGTCCAGTGTTTTATAATACTTAAAAAGATGATCGTCCGAAGTGTTTTTGGATACATGGGAAGCCATTTGCAGCAGTTCCAGGTCAATCTGAAGCGGTGTGTTGGAAAGAAGCCGCAGAAGTTGTGTTTCCGTTTCGATTTTTTTAGGCATCAGGTTGAGAATGGCGATTTTCAAAGGACGGATGTCCTGATGAACGGCACGCTCCTCATCCATGACAAAGATATTTTCCCGCTGCAAGACAGAGTTTGCGGGGAGTGTGACCGGAATGTTAATCGGCATATGCTGGCCTCTTTTCTTGAATACAATATCAATATCATCATAACATATTCCGTTTTTTTTTGCAAGAAGATTTCTATCAGCAAACATACTTGTAACTGGGAATGTCGAAATTTTGGTAAAAACATCCTTCACAATGCATATATTTTTTTGCCTTAGAATGAACTGCAACCGGTATTTGCGAAAAAACACGGAAAAGCGATTGTTTTTTATGATAGTTGTGATATCATAGCTAATAAAGATATCAATTTTACGAAAGGTGTCATTGATTGTAGCTGCCTGTCGGCAGAATAGAGGAGCGTTTGCATGAAGATTGTAATTGTCGGAGATGGAAAAGTTGGGCTTACTTTAACAGAACAGCTTTCGGCGGAGGGGCATGATATTGTTATCATTGACAGAAATCAGCAGGTGCTTCGCGATTCTCAGGAAGCTTATGATGTGATGGTTGTAACAGGTAATGGGGCTAATATGCAGGTGTTAAAGGAGGCAGGCGCGGATACGGCGGATTTGCTGATTGCTGCGACATCTGCGGATGAGATCAACCTTCTTTGCTGCATTACCGCGAAAAAGATGGGATGCCGGCATACAATTGCCCGGGTGCGAAACCCTGATTACAATCGGCAGCTTACATTTTTAAAGGAAGAATTGGGTCTTAGCATGACAATCAACCCGGAAGCTGCGGCTGCACGGGAAATTTTTCATATTCTGCAATTTCCATCTACGATCAACCGGGAGTTTCTTGCCAAGGGGCAGGTGGAGTTGGTAGAATTTAAAATTAAGCATGGATGCCCGGCAGTTGGGAAATCGCTGATGGAGCTTTACCGTTCTTCACGTGTTCAAATCCTGGTTTGTGCTGTGGAACGGGGTTCGTCCGTTTCAATTCCGAGCGGTGATTTTGTGCTACAGGCCGGTGATATTTTGCATGTTACCGGTGAATATAGGAATCTAAATGCGTTGATGCAATATCTTGATTTGCCATCGAACCGAATTCGCTCGGTTGGTATCGTGGGAGGGAGCCGGCTTGGCTTTTATCTGGCCGAGCATCTTTCCAAAACCGGCATAAAAGTAAAAATAATTGAAAAGAACTATAATCGGTGTGTGGAATTGTCTGAACTGTTGCCTAAAGTGCTGATTATCAATGGGGACGCCTGCGATCAAAAGCTGATCCATGCCGAATGTGCCGGGAAAGTGGACGCATTAATTTCACTGACAGATATCGATGAGATCAATCTGGTGATTTCGTTGTTTGCCAGTCAGATTGGCGTATCCAAGACAATAACCAAGATGGACCGAATCAGCCAATTTGATGCTTTTAAGGCAATGGGAGTGGATTCGATTGTCAGTCCTAAAAATCTGATTTGCAACGATGTTCTGCGTTATGTGCGTGCAATGCGCAATCATCGGGGCGATGAGGTAATCTCTCTGCACCGTCTGGTAAACCATCAAGTAGAAGCGTTGGAATTCCGGGTGGATCGGAATACCCCGAACTGTGGGGTACAGCTGAAATACCTGCAAATGCGGAAGAATATCCTACTTGCCTGCATCCGTCGAAAAGGGAAAATTATTTTTCCAAATGGTTCAGATTCTTTCGAGCCGGAAGATACTGTAATCGTCGTGAGTACAACTGAAAATAAGATTGCGAATCTGCGCGATATTTTTGCATCACGGGAGAATGAAAAGAAATGAATCGACGGGTTATAGCGTTTTTATTGGGACACATACTGTTGTTGGAAGCTGCATTTATGCTGCCGGCTTTGCTGATATCATTCTTTTTGAATGAAAATAATGCTGCGATGGCTTTTGTGTGGACAATCTTACTAACAACGGCGGTTGGTGTTATATTGACAAGAATTCGTCCGGCAAGTATGGTTTTTTATGCTGCAGAAGGTTTTGTTGTGACAGCACTGTCCTGGATTGCAATTTCAATGTTCGGGGCATTGCCTTTCTGGATCAGCGGTGCGATTCCGAATTATGTGGACTGTTTTTTTGAAACAGTTTCCGGGTTTACCACAACTGGCGCGAGCATCCTGACCGATGTGGAAGCATTGCCGCGCGGCTTGCTTTACTGGAGAAGTTTTACCCATTGGTTAGGCGGTATGGGTGTTCTGGTATTTTTGCTGGCAGTTGTGTCGGTTGGAAAAGGTTCCGGTTATTCGCTGCATTTGCTGCAGGCGGAAAGCCCTGGTCCTGATGTTGGGAAGATGACACCAAAGTTGAAGCAGAGTGCTAAAATTTTATATCTGATTTATATTGCTCTCACTGTGCTGGAAATTATTTTGCTGTTAGCGGGCGGTATGTCTGTGTTTGATAGCTTTTGTACGGCATTTGGGACAGCGGGAACTGGTGGTTTCGGAGTAAAAAATGACAGTATGGCCGGCTACTCCCATTATCTGCAGACAGTTGTCACAATTTTTATGGCATTATTTGGTGTCAATTTCAATATTTATTTTTTAATGCTGATCCGCTCCTGGAAAAGTGTAGTGCGCAACGAAGAGCTGTGGGGCTATTTGGGAATCATGATTGGTTCAATAGTGCTGATAACAATCAATATTGCTCCTACCATGCAATATAATTGGGGAGAAGCGCTGCATCAATCTGCGTTCCAGGTTTCCTCAGTCATGACAACAACTGGTTTTTCTACTATTGACTATAATGTATGGCCGCAATTTTCACGAAGTCTTTTAGCTGTGTTAATGGTAATCGGTGCTTCGGCGGGATCAACTGGCGGTGGTGTTAAAGTCGTGCGTGTGATTATTGTGTTCAAGCTCCTTCGTAAGGAACTGATTCGGATGCTGCACCCTCGTGCTGTTCATGCGGTTCGGATGAGTGAAAAAATTGTCGATAATAAAGTTGGAAAAGGCGTCAATGTTTTTATGGCAGCATACTTTTCGGTCTTTATATTTTCGTTCCTTTTGGTCAGCTTTGATAACATGAGTCTGGAAACCAACGTGACTGCAGTGGTATCCTGTTTGAGTAATATCGGTCCGGGCTTGGACGTGGTCGGTCCAGCCGGGAATTACTCCCAATTTTCCGATGTGAGTAAACTGATTCTTTCTGCGGATATGTTGTTTGGAAGGTTGGAATTCTTTCCGATGATTTTACTTTTCTCACCATCGTTGTGGAGAAAAAAGATATAAAAAAACCGGAGCCTTTTACAAGACTCCGTTTTTTTTCGTCAATATGGTGTGGAGCGGCGGGCATTTGAGAAACAAACGGCTTTTCATACGCTTTCTTGTCCAATCGCTTGCCAATGTCTCACAGACTGCACAAATTTTATCCGATATGCAGATTAGTACGGTTTCTCTGTATTTTGGCAACGCAGGATTTAAAGGAAACATATGCTTTTGGATGATATCGCGCTCAATAAAGCTGATTTTAAAATCCCGTGTAGCATTTTTTAAAGCGAGACCAGCATGGCGGAACCCATGCAAGCGATGGTTTAGACTGGGAATATGCCAGTCATATAAAAAATAGTCGTGCAATAATCCTCCGCGAATCAAAGCCCGGCGGTTAATAGAGAGGTGTAATATGGATGCGATGCAAATACTCAGATAGACAACATGGATGGAATGTTCAAAAACGCTGATTGTACCGTGTTGAATAAAGCTCTTTTCCGCTTGCATACCGGAAGAATACAGGATGTCAGATGCGTATCCGTTGATCAAGCTGTGAAATTCTGTTGTTTTCATAAACTACCTCCCTTTTGGATTTGTTTTTAGTATATCGCCGCTTTGTGAAAAAAACAATCACTATTTTGTAAGAAAAAAATAAAAGCTCCGTCTGGGCGAACCCGGACGGAGTGGGAAAAAGGGTGAGGTGATGCCTCAAAATGGGGCATTCCCCATATCTTTATCATAGCACGGAGTGCCTTAAAAATTTGTCGA
Organism: uncultured Clostridia bacterium; assembly: GCA_944382875.1. Lineage (GTDB taxonomy): Bacteria > Bacillota > Clostridia > Oscillospirales > Ruminococcaceae > Merdivicinus. The sequence continues at coordinate 83,235 of CALWNQ010000009.1, read as the reverse complement.
ATTTTGTCGAAGAACAAAATTTTTTATAACTTTATAAAATTAAATATTAAAGAAAACCTCCGCATCTATACAGATGCAGAGGTTTGGTACGCCTGATTGGAATCGAACCAACGCACCCGGCTCCGGAGGCCGGTGCTCTATCCACTGAGCTACAGGCGCTTATCTCGAACGTTATATATTATAGCAAAGAATCCGCAAAATGTCAAGGGATTTTTTAAAAATAAGGAAAAAGATAGCAGCCACTATCTTTGTTGAAACAATAGTGGCTGCATTCTTTATTTATTCCAAAGGATTTTCATCATAAATCGTGATAGAGGTGATAACAGGCTGTTGGTCAGCGGGGATTGTGTCATTATCATCGGTCGGTTCGGCAGACTGGCAGATGTTATCCACAACATTCAATCCCTTGATGACATAACCAAAAACAGCATATTTTCCGTCCAGGGAGGTGCGGTCGTCATGCATGATAAAGAACTGGGAGCTGGCACTGTCATAATCTGAGGATCTTGCCATGGAAATAGCACCGCGGGTATGAGAGAGCTCGTTATCGAAACCGTTCTCCGCAAATTCACCGGGGATTGTCTCTTCAGAACCACCGGTGCCGTCGCCGTTTGGATCGCCGCCCTGCATCATAAAGCCATTGATAATACGATGGAATGTCAATCCGTCATAAAAACCGCTCTTTGCCAAATTGACGAAGTTTTCTACTGTTTTTGGGGCAGCGTCAGGATAAAGTTCCAATGTAATAGTACCATAGTCCTGAATATCGATTTGCGCATATACCTTTTCCGCAGTTACAGCCGGTTCGTCTGGTTTGTTTGCAACATAAATAATACCACCAATGATTCCAAAAAAGCAAAGGATTGCAGCCACAAAAATAATATAAAAAGATTTTGATGGTGCTTTGGGGCGAAGAGCCTGAAACAGCCGGTCTTCTGTTTCTTTTGGCATCCGGACAGCAGAAGCTTCTGTCATCAGCATCCGCCGCATATCAGCCGGGGAGAGGATGCGTCCGAAATATCGGGGATCTTCCTTCGAGATTCTTTCCTGTACTATTTGGTCTGCTTCCGCGCATATTTTGGCAGCAGTGTCAGAATCAGTAGAAAAAACCCGGGCAATTTGTTCGTCTCTCATACTGCAGTAATGACGAAGCAGGAAAGAACAACGTTCTTTTGTCGGAAGCTCCCACAGAATTCGCAGAATTTCGCAGGCGGGTGGCTGTTCGCTTTTTTCAAAAATATCTTCATCTGGTTTTTGCACCTGTTTCAGTGCATCTTTATTTTCTTCCATCAGCATGCTGCGGCAGATTCGGGCTGTTTTGATAAAAAGTTCTGTAGTTGTTTTTTCCCAATCAGACAAATCCAGCTTCTCGGGATGATCCCCAATCTGCTGAAACAGTGTTTCTGCAGCCTTATTCGCGTTTTCTCTGTTTCCAAGGAAATGAAGCATAAGAAAATAAAGGCGGTGTTTGCTATTGTTCAGTTGATCAATGAGGATTCGGCGGCTTTTGGCCGGATATTTCCGAGTAGCTGTTTCCATGGTCGTTCGTCCTTTCATTTTGTCATACGGCAAGGGCTCTTCCCTGCGGTGTAATTTGGGAAGAGCCCTGCTTTTTTAGAAGAGTACGTTGTAGTGATGATTAAGAAGTGTGGGCTTTTATTCTTCGGTGTTGGCAGTAATGCTGCTCACAACCGCGGCATCTGTGTTTTCACCGTCGATCGTTCCGGTGTAAGTGAGCGTAACAGAATCTCCCACTGCCAGCGCTTCTACCAGAGTACTGTCGCTGATCGCAAAGGTCAGAGACTGACTGTCTGCCGTGGTGATGGTAATGGATGTATCGGTCAATTCAGTTACTTCGCCGCTTACAGTCTGTGCTTCTGTCAGTTCAGCATCGCTTTCTGTTTCTGTACCAGAAGTTTCTTCGGTTTCGTCAGCTTCAGAAGTATCTGATGTATCCGAAGCTTCTGTCTCGTCCGATTCTTCAGCTACCGACTCTTCAGAAGATTCTTCTGAGGTTTCCGCTGTCGAAGAAACGGAGGATTCTGTATCCGAGGAAGTGCCGGAATCAGATTCACCACAGGAAGCAAGGCTAAATACCATCAGTGCGGACAAGATAAACGGTAAGATTTTTTTCATTTTCATGTCCTCCTTTCAAGTATCAGTATACGGTTCCAATGTGAACGTTCTGTGTAAAGTACCTGAAATGAACATGAAGTGTTGCAAACGATTCTTTAACTTTGGGTAAAATGACTGATTAAAGGATTTTAGAGACAAATTCCGTGATGCGGGGGTCATGCGGGTGATGGAAGATTTCATCTGGGGTGCCTTCTTCCAGAATTCGCTTATCACCCATAAACAGGATTTTATCTGAAACCTCTCTTGCAAATCCCATTTCGTGTGTGACCACAATCATAGTCATATGTTCTTGTGCAAGCTCTTTAATAACTGCCAGGACTTCGCCAGTCAACTGGGGATCCAACGCGGAGGTTGGTTCATCGAACAGCAGTACATCCGGATTCATCATCAGTGCCCGCGCAATGGCAACCCGCTGCTTTTGTCCGCCAGAGAGCTCAGAGGGCATGGCATTCTGCTTTCCGTCCAAACCGACCTTTTTCAAAAGGGCATCCGCCTTTTCGGAAGCTTGCTGGGGGGAAAGCGTTTTGCTGTTAAGCGGCGCGATCATCAGATTGCGTTTGACTGAAAGGTGAGGGAAGAGGTTAAAATTTTGAAAAACCATCCCCATTTTGGCGCAGATTGCACGCCGCTGCCGTTCGTGGGGATAGGTCCCGTTTTGAAGGAGCGGTTGTCCCTCAATCAGAATGGTACCGTCATTCGCGCTTTCCAGGTCAATCAGACAGCGGAGCATGGTACTCTTTCCGGCGCCAGAGGGACCTATGACCGAAACAGTCTGTCCTTTTTCCACCGAAAAGCTGACGCCTTCCAGGATCACATCGCTGCCAAAAGATTTTTTCAGATTGGTTACTTCAATCATGTGCATTGCGGATCCTCCATTCAGAAGTGAAACCGGCGTTCCAGCCAGTTGAACAGTTTAGTCAGTCCATAGGTCATAACCAGGTAGAAAACAGCCGCTACGACATAAGCGGTGGCGTTGGTGTCCCGATTTACCGCCGCTTTGGCAAAATAGAGAATTTCGGTTACACTGATTGCGGTAATCAGGGCGGTGTCTTTCACAAGCGTAATACATTCGTTGCTGATGGAGGGCAGGCAGACTTTGAGCATCTGAGGGAATACAATTTTCAGATTGGTCTGCCATTTTCCAAAGCCAAGCACCTGAGCCGCTTCATATTGCCCAGCATCGACCGAAAGAATACCGCCGCGGAAAATTTCGCAGAAATAGGCGGCATAATTGAGCACGAAGGTTAAACAGGCGGCTTGGAATCTTCCTAAAATAAGGTAATCCCCCACAAAAGGCAGGTTTGGAAGTCCGAAATAGAAGAAAAACAGTTGAAGAAGCAGTGGGGTCCCCCGCATGATCCAGACATAAAAACCAGTAACGCCACGCAGAGCTGTAATTTTGCTGTTGCGAAGAAGGGTAAGGCAGAGTCCAAGCGGGATAGAAAAAAGAATTGTGATAAAGAAGAGCCCCACTGTATATTTGACGCCATCGAGCATCCCGACGCTCAACGAAGCCATATAGGATAAAGTATCCCCGATGTTCTGGAAAAATTCTGTCAGGTAATCCATGAAAAGCCTCCTGTGCAGCGTTGAAAAAATCGGGATCCCGCAGAATCCCGATCCGGTTTATTTGTTTTGTCCCTGATTGGCCACGATATAGTTGCCTGCCACTTCATCAACAAGGAAAGCATCCACACGACCGGCTTGTAAATCCATGAATGCAGTGACATTCTCGTCATAAGTCTGAACTTTTACCTTATCCGCGATATCGCTTGAAGCCAATGCCTGCTCTGCCGAAGAACCTTTCTGCAGGGCAACAATTTTTCCTTCCAAATCAGAGAGCTCTTTGATGCCGCTCGATTCTTTTACAATGACAACCTGGCGGTTGTTCAGATACGGTTTGGAAAGGAACATAGCTTCTTTTCGCTCGTCCGTAACAGTCATACCGTTCCAAATGCAGTCGATATTGCCGTTTTCCAATTCCATTTCTTTGGTATCCCAGTTGATAGGCTGTGCTACGAATTCCACACCAAGACGCTCCGCGACTTCAGCTGCAAGTTCGATATCAACACCGACAATGTTGTTTTCTTCGTCCCGGAAGCCCATGGGCGGGAAACTGTCATCCAGTCCGATGATGAATTTACCGCGGCTCTTCAGATCTTCCAGGGAAGTATCGTCTTCTGCAATCTCCTTGTCAGCCGGATAATCCATATCATTAATAATCAGATCCGTTCCGAACCATTTTTCAGAAATTTCTTTTGTAGTGCCGTCTTCTACCATTTCATCCAGAATTTTCTGGACCTCTTTTGCAAGCGCCACATCGTCTGGCCGGAATCCGATGGCATATACTTCAGAACCAAGATCCTGTTCCAGAGTTATGTAAGTATCTTCTTTTTTCTCCCCGCAGGAAACAAGAGAAACGGCTGCCAGAATAGAAGCGAGCAGACCTGCTGTTAATCTTTTCCAGTTTTTCATGGTATTCATCCTCAGCTTTTCCTTTAATAATATTGCTGCAAAAATACAGCGTTTACGTTGATTTATTATAGCATTATCAGGGTAAAGTGTCAACGGATTTTGCTGAAATTATCAGTAATCGGTAAATATTAGAAAGAATAGACAAGAATTCTTCAAATAATTTGTCTTCTTGCTTCCTTGCGGAGCAGAAAAAAGTATGGTATAATACTTTTATTCGCATATTTGCTTTAAAGCGATGAAACTATAGCTTCTTTTGGTATGCAAAAATGTGCTCTTGCAAAATTCTTAAAATGTGTGTACAATAGAAAAAGAGCGGTTATATCGGCGAAAAGTGCGGAGAAGAAAGGATGTTGCATATGTTTTTTCAGAAAGATCTGGAAACCATGCCGCGAGATAAAATCCGAGAACTCCAGTTGGAGCGGTTGAAATGGGTGGTTAACTATTGTTATCAAAATGTGCCGTTTTATCACAAACGACTGGATGAAGCGGGCGTAAATCCCGATAAAATCAAGCAGCTTTCGGATGTACAGTATATCCCCTTTACAACAAAAGAGGATATCCGCGACAATTATCCTTATGGCCTTTTTGCACAGCCGTTGAAAAAAATTGCCCGAATCCACGCTTCGAGCGGTACAACGGGTAAGCCAACAGTGGTTGGATATACCAAACACGATCTGGACACCTGGTCGGATCTGGTGGCACGGCTTTGTGTAGCGGTCGGCACCACCGATGAGGATATTGTACAGATTTCATTCGGATATGGGCTGTTTACCGGCGCTTTGGGACTGCATTACGGCCTGGAGAAGATCGGCGCTTCCGTTATCCCGATTTCGAGCGGTAACACCGAAAAGCAGGTGATGATCCTTAAGGATTTCGGCACAACGGCATTGGTCAGCACTCCATCTTACGCGCTTTATATGAGTGAAGTTGCCCGGGAAAAGGGTGTTCTGGACGATTTGAAACTACGTCTTGGCTTGTTTGGTTCCGAAGGATGTACTCCGGAAATGCGGGATCAGGTGGAAAAAAGCTTTCATATTTTCGCAACAGACAACTACGGCATGAGCGAGCTGATGGGCCCCGGCGTGTCGGGCGAATGTATCTATCGCGAAGGGATGCACATTGCGGAGGACCATTTCCTCCCCGAACTCATCAACTCCCAAACCGGAGAGGTGTTGGGCGAAGGTGAAACCGGCGAGCTTGTCATGACGACACTCACCAAAGAAGGTTTCCCGCTTCTTCGTTACCGGACCAAGGACCTGACACGCCTCAATTACGAGCCCTGTAAATGCGGGCGCACGATGGCGCGAATGGACAAGATCAAGGGCAGAAGCGACGATATGATGAAGATCCGTGGCGTCAACGTCTTCCCGACCCAGATCGAAAGCGTTCTGGTTGGCCTGCCGTACATCGGGCCGCACTATCAGCTTGTGCTCCGGCGGGAAGGCTTTATGGATACATTGGAAGTCCGGGTGGAGCTGATTGATGGCAGCATCCTGGATGAATACAAGAAACTTTCGGAGATCCAGAAGAATGTCAAGTTCCACCTCAAAACAGTGCTTGGCATTGAAACGATTGTCACCCTCTGTGAACCCAAATCAATCGAGCGGTTCCAGGGCAAAGCCAAACGGATCATTGACCTCCGCACCGAAAACAGTCAGAAATAAGCGTTATCAATAGAAGGGATTGAATCTTTTGAAAAAATTACTGCTTGGCAACGAAGCAGTTGCCAGAGGACTTTACGAAGCTGGTGTTGCGATTGTATCAAGCTATCCCGGCACCCCCAGCACTGAAATTACCGAAGCGGCTGCCAAATACCCGGAAATCTATGCCGAATGGGCGCCCAATGAGAAGGTTGCGACCGAAGTTGCAATCGGCAGCGCCATCGGCGGAAAACGCGCGTTCTGCGGCATGAAGCATGTCGGCCTGAACGTGGCAGCGGACCCGCTGTTTACCGCTTCCTATGCCGGTGTCAACGCCGGTCTGGTTATCGGTGTGGCGGACGACCCCGGTATGCATTCTTCCCAGAATGAGCAGGATTCCCGGCACTACGCCATTGCAGCCAAGGTGCCGATGGTGGAGCCTTCTGATTCGGAGGACGCCTGTGCCTTTACCAAAGCGGCGTATGAAATTTCCGAACAGTTTGACACCCCGGTTCTGCTGCGGATGTCTACTCGCATTTCCCACTCTCAGAGTCTGGTAGAAGTTGGGGAACGCGCCGAACTTCCGGCAAAAGAATACGTCAAGAATCCTGCCAAATATGTAATGATGCCTGCTTTTGCCAAGGCAAAGCATGTTGTGGTCGAGGAACGCACCGCAAAACTCACCGAATTTGCGGAAACAACCGAGCTGAACAAGATTTTCTGGAACGACACCAAAATCGGCGTCATTGCGGCGGGCAGCACCTATCAGTACGCCCGCGAGGTGCTGGGCGACAAGGCGAGCTACCTCAAACTCGGCCTGGTCAACCCGCTGCCGGTTCAGCTGATCCGCGATTTTGCCGCCAAGGTGGAAACCCTTTATGTCATCGAGGAGCTCGATGACATCATCGAAACTCACTGCCGCAAGATCGGCGTCAAGGTAATCGGCAAGGAGCTGTTCCCGTGGATCGGGGAGTTCTCCCAGAAGCTGATCGCGGAGAAACTTTTTGGTGCAAAGGAAAATACCTTTACATTCCCGGAAACCATTCCGCCCCGTCCGCCTGTCCTCTGTGCCGGATGCCCGCACCGCGGCCTTTTCTTTGTGCTAAACCAGCTTAAAGTCACCGTTTCCGGCGACATCGGCTGTTACACCCTGGGCGCCAGCGCACCTCTTTCGGCGATGGACACCACCATCTGCATGGGCGCCTCCGTTTCGGGCCTGCACGGCTTCAATATGGCGCGCGGCGGTGACTCTGCTTCCAAATCGGTGGCGGTCATCGGCGACTCCACCTTTATCCATTCCGGTATTACCGGCCTGATTAACATCGCTTACAACCAGGGTCACTCCACCGTGATTATCCTGGACAACTCGATCACCGGTATGACCGGACATCAGCAGAATCCCACCACCGGCTTTACGCTGCGCGGAGATCCCACCGCCAAGGTGAGCCTGGAGAAGCTCTGCGATGCGGTCGGCATCAACCGTGTCCGGGTGGTGGACCCGTATAATCTGGCGGAAACCCGCAAGGCGATCGAGGAAGAACTGGCAGTCGAAGAACCGTCGGTTATCATTTCCCGGCGTCCCTGCGCACTGCTCAAATATGTCAAGCACAAAAAGCCGCTCAAGATTGTCACCGAAAACTGCCGCGGCTGCAAGGCTTGTCTGCGCTTGGGCTGCCCGGCGATCAGTGTTGTCAACGGCAAAGCCATGATCGATCAGACTCAGTGCGTCGGCTGCGGACTGTGTGCGGATCTTTGTAAATTCCATGCCATTGCTTCGGAGGAGGAGTCGAAATGAACAAGAATATTATGATTGTCGGTGTCGGCGGGCAGGGAAGCCTGCTGGCCAGCAAGCTCCTCGGACATGTGGCAATGCAAGCCGGTTACGATGTTAAGGTTTCCGAGGTTCACGGCATGTCACAGCGCGGTGGCTCGGTGGTGACCTATGTCAAATATTCGGACGACAAGGTCTGGTCTCCGGTTATCAACGAGGGCGAAGCCGACCTGATTATCTCGTTTGAAATGCTCGAAGCGGCGCGGTGGGTGTCTTTCCTCAAAAAAGAGGGGACCATCGTTGTCAACAACCAGGAAATTGCACCGATGCCGGTCATTACCGGGGCGGCAGTTTATCCCGAAAAAATCGCGGAGAAACTCAAGAAAGCCGGCGTCAACTTGATGGTGGTGGACGCCCTTTCGCTGGCCGAAGAGGCAGGTTCTGCCAAGGCGACCAATGTGGTGCTGATGGGCGCTGTTGCCAATCACATGGAATTCCCGGAAGAAATGTGGCAGAATGCGATTGCCGAGTGTGTTCCGCCCAAGTTTTTGGAGCTGAACCACAAGGCGTTTGCGCTGGGCAGGAATCAGAAATAATCCTTGACACCGGTGTGGCAACGTGCTATACTGGTCATAATAAAACCGATGACTGAGAAGAGTAACCGGTGTCACTTCTCCTACAGAGAGCTGCGGACGGTGGAAACGCGGCGGGAAAACGGCGGTGAATGGACTCAAACAGGGCGGGACGAAAGGCTTTGGCTGAGTAATACCCGACGGGCAGCCCTCCCGTTATCCGGGGAACGCATCATGAGTGCGGCTGAGTGGGCGCGGGGGAGAACTGCGTCAATCTGGGTGGTACCGCAGAAGTTTACGGCTTTTGTCCCATGGATTTTCCGGGGGCAAAAGCCTTTTTGTTTCCCCGGCAGAAACAGCCAAAAGGAGATTTTTGTGATGGAAGAACAGAAAAAGAAAGTGATTTTGAGCGGCATCCAGCCGACTGGCGTTTTCACACTGGGTAACTATTTGGGTGCGGTGCGCAATTGGGCACAGATGCAGGAGGATTTCCACAGCGCCTACATGATTGCGGACCTGCACGCGCTTACCGTCCGGCAGGAACCGGCTGATTTCCGCAAACGGATCCTCTCCTGTTATGCGCTGCTGCTGGCCTGCGGTGTCGATCCGGAAAAGAGCATTGTCTTTATCCAGAGCCATGTACCGGCACATTCCCAGCTCGGATGGGTGTTGGCGTGCAATACCCAGTTTGGGGAGCTTTCCCGCATGACTCAGTTCAAAGATAAAGCAGCGCAGCATGCCGACAATGTCAACGCCGGCCTGTTCACCTATCCATCGCTGATGGCAGCGGATATCCTCTTGTATCAGGCAGATCTGGTGCCGGTTGGTGTCGACCAGAAACAGCATCTGGAGCTGACACGGGATGTCGCCACTCGTTTTAACGGCGTTTACGGCAAGACTTTTACTCTGCCGGAACCTTATATTGCCAAGGAAGCCAAGATCATGTCGTTGGCTGATCCCACCAAGAAGATGTCCAAGTCCGATCCCAACCCGAACGGCTGTATCACCATTCTGGATGAGCCGGGCACCATTGTCAAGAAGTTTAAACGCGCTGTGACCGATTCGGATATGGAGGTCTGCTATAAAGAGGGCAAGGACGGCATCAACAACCTAATGACCATCTATGCGGCTGTCACCGGCCTTTCGATGGATCGGATCACTGCTGATTTTGCTGGAAAAGGCTATGGCGACTTCAAGACTGCTGTCGGGGAAGCGGTTGCCGAGCATCTGCGTCCGGTCCGTGAACGGTATACCGAATTGATGGCAAATCCCGATTATCTGGCCGAATGTTACCGCAAAGGCGCTGAGCAGGCGGCGAAAATTGCTTCCCGTACGATGGATAAGGTTTATAAAAAAGTCGGACTCCTTGCCCGATAATAAAAGCCCCTCTGGAAACGGAGGGGCTTTTTACACGGATTTTACAGCAGCCCTTGCAATTTCCTCCAAAATGGAATACAATAGATACTGGATACGGTAGATTTCAACAAAAATATTGGAATGATGTGGAAGGAGTGATGGGGATGCTGGACCAAAATCAGCATTTTTTCCGGACAACATTGCGGGATGCGGGAATTGATCCCAAAGGGATGCGGGAGTTTTTGGAAGCTTGCCGGAAACGTGGCAGCGAGCTGCATGAGGTGCTGCTGCTTCGAGATGGAAAGGTAGCATTTGAGGGATGTTTTGCGCCTTATCAGCCTGCGGATAAACGGCATGTCTATTCGGTGAGCAAAAGCTGGACAGCAACAGCTGTTGGCTTTGCAGTACAAGAAGGCTTGCTTTCCCTGCATGATAAAGTAGTTTCGTTTTTCCCGGAAGACTGTCCCGGGGAGATCAGCGATAACCTTGCTGCCATGGAGGTCCGCGATCTTCTGCGGATGGGCGGCGGACATGATACTGAGCCAGTAATGAAATCCGGTGAAAGATGGACATATACTTTTCTACACCATCCCGTTGTCCATAAACCTGGCACAAAATTTCTGTATAACACTCCCGGCAGTTATATGCTGGCTGCGATTCTGCAAAAAGTTACCGGTATGGATCTGGTGGATTATCTCAAGCCAAGGCTGTTTGAACCGTTGGGGATAGAGGGAGTATTCTGGGATCATTCGCCGGAAGGGATTTGCTGCGGCGGTTTTGGAATCCATGTTTCGGCGGAAGATATAGCGAAACTTGGCATGGTCTACTTAAACGGCGGTGTTTTTGAAGGACGTCGGATTCTTTCAGAGGAGTGGGTGCGAGAGGCAACTTCCAAACAGATTGACAATGCCCCCAATACACAAGCCGACTGGGCACAGGGATATGGCTATCAAATCTGGCGCTGCCAGCATGGCTGTTTCCGATTTGACGGAGCTTTTGGCCAATATATGGTGGCAATCCCAGAAAAGAATGCACTATTGGTGGTGCTAAGCCATACTGATGTCATGCAGGTTCTGTTGGATGCACTGTGGGAATTTTTGCTGCCTGCTTTTGACCGGGAACCGCAGGAAAATGATCTGTCAGAAAGTTTCTGCTGTCCTGTACCAGAACTGCCTGGTAAAGAGTTTGCATCTGAATTCTGTTGTGAACAGAACGACTGGGGCATTTGTGCTCTTACAGTAAAAACCGGAAAGGACGGCGGTGAAATCCGGTTGAAATCTGAAAAGGCAGAGATGCGGCTGTCCTTTGGTACCACGGAGTGGAAGCGCACTGATATCTCGGATTGTTTGGTCAGTCCTGATGTGATGAGCCTTCCTGTTCCGTCATCTTTACAGTCAGTAGGTGCTGCCGGTGGTTGGAATGAGGATGCGCTGGAGGTAACAGTTCGATATTGCGGAACGCCACACACTATGATTTGGCGACTTAATACCTGTCCGGCTATGTTGAGTTTTACCTGCGAGAATCAGCCTGTTAGCGGCAAAAACGGGGAGCTTGGGATTGAACTGGAACCGGTATCTCAGAAATAGAAAGGACTTTCTCCAATGGCACAAAGAAAATTTGAAATTGACATGTGTAATGGCCCTTTATTAGGGAAGATTTTGACTTTTGCAATACCGCTTATGCTTTCAGGGATATTGCAGCTTTTATTCAATGCAGCGGATATTATCGTTGTAGGACGTTTTACCGGAAAAGAGGCACTTGCTGCGGTTGGTTCTACTGGATCCTTGATCAATTTGCTCATCAATGTATTCATCGGGCTATCAATCGGCACCAATGTACTGGTTGCGCAGTATATCGGTGCGCGTGACCCGAAAAACGTGAGTGAAACAGTACATACATCGATTCTCACCAGTCTGATTTGCGGTACTGTGATGATCTTTGTTGGGATTTTTCTGGCAGAGCCGCTTCTCACACTGATGGGAACACCGGATGACGTTTTAAGCCAGGCTGCGCTTTATATGCGTATTTATTTTATTGGAATGCCGGCAATAATGCTGTACAATTTTGGTGCGGCGATCCTTCGAGCACTTGGTGATACGCAGCGCCCTTTGATCTTTTTGATGGTAGCCGGTGTGGTCAATGTAATATTTAACCTGATATTTGTGTTAATCTTTCACATGGGTGTTGCCGGTGTTGCGATTGCTACAGTGATGTCTCAGGTGATTTCTTCTGTTCTGGTCCTGATTTGCCTGTTGCGTGCCGATGGTATGTACAAGGTATATTGGCACCGGTTGCGGATTCACAAGGATAAATTGCTACAGATGATGCGGATTGGTTTGCCGGCTGGAATGCAGGGGGCAATTTTTTCCATTTCCAATGTATTGATCCAGTCTTCCATTAACTCGTTCGGTTCAGTTGCTATGGCAGGAAGCACAGCTGCCAGTAACATTGAAGGGTTTGTATACACTTCGATGAACTCGGTGTATCAGGCAAATTTGAGCTTTACCAGCCAGAATATGGGAGCAAAGAAATACAGCCGTATCAATCGGATTACACTGCTTTGTCTTGCCGTTGTGACTGTCATTGGTATTGTGATGGGGGTTGGTGCAACCCTGGCTGGAAATACGCTGCTCCATATTTATAATTCGGATGCCGAGGTAATTGCTTATGGACTGGAACGAATGCGGTTTGTTTGCATGCCATATTTCCTTTGTGGGGTAATGGATGTCATGGTAGGCAGCATGCGAGGGCTAGGGTATTCTATTCTGCCAATGATTGTTTCGCTTGCCGGAGCTTGCGGGCTGCGTGTTATCTGGATTTTTACGGTATTTGCCGCCGACCGTACACTGGACATCCTGTTTTTATCCTATCCGGTTTCCTGGGCAGTAACGGCTTTGGTGCATATGATCTGTTTCCTGTGGGCACGCCGGAAATTCCCCAAAACAGACCAACCGGTTGATGTTTGTTAGGTGAGCTGAAATGGGATCTAAATTAAGTGTGGCAAATCTGGAAATGGGGCGTCCAACAGTGGAAGCAGCCTTGAAGCAGATGTCTTTTGAAATCCGTCATGCGCGTTCGGTGGGATGTACAGTAGTTAAGCTGATACACGGATATGGTTCGAGCGGAACTGGCGGAAAAATTCGAGTGGCGGTGCGGCGTCGGCTTGGAGAAATGCGGCAGAACCGGCAGATTCGCGCGATGATCTGCGGGGAAGATTTTTCCATATTTGACGAAGATACCCGTCAGGGGTTTCTCCGTTGTGATGATTTGCGGCGTGACAGCGATCTGGAGCGACGAAACCAGGGAATTACATTGATTATTTTGTAAAAGAACGGGAGCAGGAAACTGCTCCCGTTTAATACATTCCGTGTTGTATAGAAAAATGCAGACACATGAAAAAACATGTGTCTGCATTTTTTTGTTTTATCACAGCTGGTGCCGAATTTACTTATATACCGATAAATTATGGTTCGATCAAATACTGTTTTAACCCTTTGGCTTCCAGCTTTTCTAACTGATCGTATTGAATGACAGGAATTAGGTTCGCAACAGGAGTTTGGATGGCATCCAAAATTTCCGTTTCTTTTCCTTCTGTCAAAATAGGAGCACTATAGTCGGATTTCAACGTATTCGGAGAGCCATTATAGAAATTCTCATTTTCTCCTAAATAACATTCTCCAATATAAACTGGAATAATTTCCGCACCATTCGCAGTGCCTGCGGAAATCAGACTATCCAATACAGATTGCAGTGCTTGAGTAAGGTCCATGCTATCCTGATTAGGACCATATCCCATTTGTTGCGGAAACCGTGTTTCGGGATACTGCATACCAGCAGCAAAAATTCTTGTAAAACCTGCTTGAGCAATTTCGGTGGTGATATCTACTAAATATTCTTTTGCAGCCGGCATATATGGATTCAGCCAAGAGCGTCCGCCTTTTGCCGCAGCCTGGTCAAGCCAGGTTACATCCATCTGGTCTTCATATATATACGATGTTTGATACGAAGCATGGGAAGCGGTATCATCTTTCAGTGTATATATCCTTGCTGCAGGGGTGTAGCCAGCGTCGATTATCGTTTTTGTAAGATTTTTCAGTTCTTCCAAAGTCATGGCATCCGGAGATATCGCCCCACAGGTAGCGGTAAGGGGAACAGCAGATTGATAAGAAAGGATTCCGGTTTCATCTTTTAAGTCAACGACAACCGTATTATAGATATTCGAGTCCAGACTCTCCAGATATGCTGTTGTTTTTTCTGCATTTGCCGCAATATCTGCCGGCAGAACTGCTGCCTGAATGGAAATGCTCTCTGTTTCCGGTATAGAGCTTTCTGTTGCTTCTAATTCAGAGGAATCTGTGTCCTCCGACGATTCTGGCAACAGGTCAGAAAGCAACGAGGATTCAGAGCTTTCTGTACTGTTATGACGGTTTGACAAATCCCCGATAGATTTCGCCGCACAATATCCGAGAAAGATCAGTCCCGCCAGGATGATCAGAAAGAGGAACAGCTTCAGCACTTTTCCGCGGCGTTTTCTGCGATTTAAATAGCCGTAGCTGTAATGTTTGATTTTGCGTTGTCTGGGCATAGCGAAACCTCCTAATACTTAAATGGAAAGTTCATGTCCGATCAGACCATAAAAAGCAAGGGATAAAATACCGATATAGATCAGGGTAATTGGAAACCCGCGAAAAGCCGGTGGGATTTTGTCACTGCGAAGACGTTCATAACCAATGTCGATTAAATAGCTGGCAAAAAGGAACCCGATTCCGGCCCCCAATCCAAATGCGATTTGTCCCCATAAATCGTAGCTGCGGCTTAGCAGCAAAGAACCGAGTACCGCACTGTTAAAAGCAGATAGATGGATCATTGGTGTGATTTGTACACGGTATTTGTGTGGAACTTTGGCGCAGATTAAAAGGAAAAGGATATAGACAATTCCAACGATACAAACATAAAAAATAGGAGCCCATTGATAGCTTGTGAAAAGGTCATTAAAAAAACTCGCTAAAACAGACGAAATGGTAATGATTCCGGTCAGAATTAACCCAAAAAGCGGCCGATTATATTGTTTGCGGATAATAAAAAGGGAAGCGCTGGTGTCCAATGCGCGAGTTAATAGGATATTCTGAACGAAAATCGCAAAAACTGCAATGGAAGCCATCCGCATAGCGGTTTCCCGTAAAATATGAAAGAATTCATTCATGGCGGTTCTCCTTATGCGGCGGTTTTCGAAGAGGTTTTTCCAAATGGAGGCGATACTTCTGCAAGACGGCAGCCAGGAAACCAAGCAAAATAAAACCACAACAGGGAAGCAGCAGCGCCGGAGCTGTAAAACGAATAATTTTTACAGGTGTTCCCATTAGCATTCCTTTTCCGAAAAGCTCTCGTACAGCCCCAATCATGACAGCTACTGCTGAAAATCCAATGGAAGCAGTAAAAAGCTGAACCAGCATGACCGGAATTTTCTGGCGGTGGTATCTGGATTCGCTTTTTTGGACAATCAGTGAGTTTGTTGCAATCAACGGGAGATAAATTCCCACATTATATACAATCTCCGGCCAGTATTTTTGCAGGATATGATAAACCGGCACAAAAATTAGAGAAGCAATTGCTGCATTTGCAATCACACGGATGGTATATGGGAGCTTTTTGGGGATGAAGTACGTGAGAAATACCGTTAGAATCGTGATAGCAGAGAATGCAGCGGATAAAAGAAGAGCATTCTGTACCGATGTACATGCTACTACAATCGGAGCGAGCACCAGGCCCCGTTCCAAAACCGGGTTTCCAAGCAAAAACTGATCCAGTTGGTCCCAACGAGCACGGTGGCGATGATAAAATTTTTTTAGCATGATGGCTTTCCTCCGTTATTCCCGTTAATCCACCGGTTTAATAGCGCGACGGTTTGCTGAATAGCCCAAGATATTGCTTTCACAACAGCTTTTCCGCAGAAACGGGACCAATGCCATACCAATTGGAAAACTCGTGAAAGTATCCGTGATATGTGTGCGGCATAGGAATCGCAGCGGGCATCCAGCGCATTCATCAGGATTACTGCAAAAGGAGCGACCAGTTCAATGTTGCTCAGATGGCGAAACAAAACAATAAATCCACCAAGAAGACAACCACAAATCCATTTTCCGGCACAGGTTTGAATTTCACCGTTATCCATTGCGGCAATAAATATGATAGAAAATACCAAAACACCGGAAGTCAGTTCCATCAATACCGAAACCAGACGGCTTCCGTTGATCCGGGGAAAGAACCATGCAAAAAAAGCTACAATCGAGAAGGTAGCAACGGGGATCTGCCACAAAATTGTTTTGCGTACTGTCAGATAAAGACCGCAACACAGTAAAACGGCGATACAGGTGGTGCCCATTGGACCGTTAAAGTTTCCAAGGAGCGCATCCAGCAGACTGATGTTATTGCTTCCGCCCAGCATGAGAAGGTAAGCTGGAGAATTAAATAGTGGTGTTTCTACGGTAGGGGTGAGCGGCAGCTTTGTGAAAGCGGCTGGATATTGTGTGACCAGACTGTTCCAACAGATAATTAAAAACGCAAATGAAGTAAGGGCGGGATTAAATAGTGTGTTATAATGTCCGCCGAAAGGGTGCCGTATTACTATAATGGCAAATAGTGCGCCAAATATGACGAGCCAGTATGGTGCTGATGCGGGAAGCATCAGGACAAAGGTTAAGCCGGTAATCAGTGGTGTATAGTCATATTTTTTCCACCAACGTTCTTTTTGTAAAAGAAGGCAGAAATAATCGGCGGCGGCAGCAGCCAGCACGGATAATCCAGCCATAACCACGACGCGCAGCCCATAGTAATAATACGCCATTACAAGCAGCGGCAGAAGTGTAATGGTTGTATCGATCATCTGCCGCCTGTATTTTTCTTCAGAAAGGGACAAGTGAGAGCACATCCTTTCCATTATTTGCGCAGGGAAGAAATTGCCTGTGCGGGGTTTTCCGCTCCGAATACATAGGAACCGGCCACCAGCATATCGGCGCCTGCTTCCCGGCAACGTTTTCCGGTTTCTGCATTGATTCCGCCGTCTACACTGATGCGGAGATTTGGCGCGTGGTTGCGTATGGTGCGAATTTTAGAAAGGCAGCTCTCCATGAATTTTTGGCCGCCAAATCCGGGTTCTACACTCATAATCAGCACCAGCTCCAATTTATCGAGAAAAGGCAGAAGATCTTCTGCCGGTGTACCCGGACGGATGGAAAGGCCGGCTTTTTTACCGAATGTGTGGATGGCATCGATAACCACAGCCGGGTCAGACTGGCTTTCGAGATGAAAGGTGATCATATCGCAACCAGTTTTAGCAAAGACTTCAATATATTGCAGCGGATTTGTAATCATTAGATGCAGGTCAAAAGGCATTTTAGTGGCAGGACGGATTGAAGAGATAATAGGAACACCGAATGAGATATTCGGGACAAAAACACCATCCATAACATCCAGATGCAGGCAGTCTGCACCGGCTTTTTCCATGCGTTCCAATTCCCGGTCCAGCTTGGAGAAATCCGCAGCCAGAAGGGAGGGAGAAATGATTGTTGAATTTAACATGATACCTCCAAAAGACATGTCGCGACAAATTTCGCATACTACTTTCATTTTACCGGATTTTTGCTTATCCGTCAACCTGTATTTTATGAAGAAAGACGGAAAAATAGGCTTGGATTTTGTGCATGCTGCGTTTTGTGTCGTGTCGCTCGAAAAAAATAAAAATAGGAGAACATTTGTGAAAAAAACAGGCTTTTCAATCTTTGTTTTTTATGATAGAATAATAATAAAGCGTATATTTGGGAGGAAGATATGAAAATATATCCAAAACTGACGGCAGCAGTGGTAGCTTTGGTGCTCTGTTGCTGTACTTCCTGCCTGTTTGTCAGAGTGGGAGAGGAAAGTTCAAGCGTTTCCACGGGTGAATCTTCCGTTGTTGAAACAATTGTATCCGTAGCGGAAAGCAGTGAATCGGTTCCTTCAGAGCCGGAGATTCCGGAACCAGCTGTCATCCGAATCAAAGCGGTTGGCGACAACCTGATTCACAGTTCAATTTATGAACAGGCAAACCAGCGTGCGGGCGGAAACGGCTACGATTATGACTATGCCTATGAGAATGTGAAGGACATGTTTGCGGACGCGGATATCGCCTCCATCAATCAGGAGAGCATCATTGCGCCCATGTATGAACCTTCCACCTATCCCATGTTCAATGCGAGTCCGGAGCTTGGAGATTTGATGCTGGAGCTCGGATTTGATGTTTTTAACCTTGCCAACAATCACTGCCTGGACAAAGGGGAAAGCGGTGTTTTTTCATCACTGGACTACTGGGCGGAACGTCCCGAAGCTGTTACCACCGGTGTCTACCGGAATGAAGCGGATTACGAAAATATTCGGACGATCACGACAAAGGATGTAACTTTTAGCTTTATCGGGATTACAGAGCTCACAAACGGACTGTATCTGCCAGAAGGTTCCGAGGCGATCATCTTGATGGGCAGCGAAGAAGACAAAATCGAAGCTCGGATCAAAGCGGCCAAAGAAATCTCCGATGTTTGTGTTGTTAATATTCACTGGGGAAATGAATACACCCACACTCCTACCGACCGGCAGCGTTATCTGGCGCAGAAGATGTCGGAATGGGGCGCCGATATCATCATTGGCCATCATCCCCATGTGATCCAGCCGATTGAGTACATTGACCGCGCCGATAGAAGCCGGACACTGGTAGCTTATTCGCTTGGAAACTTTATATCAGCACAGGATCGCGGTGCCCGGATGATTGGCGGAATGCTTGATCTGGATGTAACAAAGAATTTTGAAACAGACAGCATATCGATTACCCGTTGTGAGTTTGTCCCGATTATCACCCATTATGACCGCGGTTTTGCCAATAACCGGCTATATCCTTTTTCGGAGTACACAGAGGAGCTTGCAGCGGCTCACGGTGTGCGGGCTTACACACCGGAGTTTTCAATGGATTATATCCGCCAGACAGTGCAAAGCGTAATCGACGAGGAATTCCTCGTTCAATTATCCTAATCATGATTTTCATTTTATTGACATAAAACAAGAGAGGAAGCGACAGGTATGGAAAAACGCAATTACAAAAACACAGATTTGAAGGTATCGCTGCTCGGTATGGGCTGTATGCGTTTGCCGAGAATCAGTCCTGATAAGGACGATATCGATTATGACAAAGCACAGGAGATCATTGACTATGCCTATGCAAATGGTGTAAACTACTTTGATACCGCCTATGGCTATCACAGCGGAAAATCCGAGCTGTTTGTGGGGCATGCCCTGAAAAAGTATCCGCGCGAAAGCTTTTTCCTGGCGAGCAAGATGCCGATCTGGTGTGCCAAGGAGCCGGCGGATGTGGAAAAGATTTTCTATGAACAGCTGGAAAAGTGCCAGACCGAGTACTTTGACTTCTATCTGTTCCACTCTCAGAATGCCAACAACTTCAAAAAATGCAAAGAGTTTGGCGTGTATGAATTTCTTTCCAAGATGAAAGCGGAAGGGAAGATCCGGCATTTGGGCTTTTCTTTCCACGATAAGCCGGAAGTTTTGCGGGAAATCTGCGACACATATACATGGGATTTTGCCCAGATCCAGCTCAACTACCTTGACTGGGAGATGCAGGACGCGAAACAGCAGTATGAAATTCTCACTGAACACGGCATCCCGGTGATTGTAATGGAGCCGGTCCGCGGCGGTGCTTTGGCAAGTCTTTGTGATGAGTCCAATGAAATTTTCAAAGCGGCGCGCCCGGATAAGAGTGTGGCATCTTGGGCGATCCGGTATGCAGCAACTCTTCCCAACGTCCTTACAGTATTGAGCGGTATGTCCAATATGGAACAGGTAGTCGACAATGTGGGTACTATGACTAACTTTGAGCCGCTCACCGAAGCGGATTACGCAACCATCGAAAAAGCGGTTGCTGTTTTCCGAGAAAAGAATACCGTTCCCTGCACCGGCTGCCGGTATTGTATGGATTGCCCGTTTGGCGTGGATATTCCCCGGATGTTTGCGCTTTATAACGAATACGCGATCCACAAGAGTGAACGCCGTTATTGGGAGGAATACCACAATCGTCCCGAATCGGAGCGGGCAGACAAATGTAAAGCTTGCGGCGCTTGTATGAAACAGTGCCCGCAGCACATTCAGATCCCCGATAAGATGAAGATGATTAAAGAATTGATGGAAAAATTTGATCAGAAATTCTCCAAGTAAGAAGGTAGAACAGCATGAATTACCAGTTTGCAGACCGTATCAACAATTTAAAGCCCTCCGCAATTCGTGAGATCTTAAAAAACAGCGATCCCAATGTGATTTCCTTAGCGGCAGGCAATCCGGCGGTAGAATCTTTTCCGGTAAAGGAAATGCAGGAAATTGCCAACCGGATTTTTAATGAAGAAGCTGGCGTGGCGTTCCAGTATGGAATTACCGAGGGCTATCCGAAGCTTCGGGAGCTTGTGCGCCGCCGTCTTTCCGAAAAATTCGGGATGGGCACCGATAATGATGAGCTTCTGATCGTATCGGGCGGACAACAGGGCATTGACCTGGCGACTAAGGTCCTTTGCAACGAGGGCGATATTGTTGTCAGTGAAAACCCATCTTTTATCGGGGCGCTGAATACTTTCCGTTCGTATGCGGCGGTGCTGAAAGGCGTGGATGTACTGGATGACGGCATGGATTTGGAAAAACTGGAAGCAGCTTTCCGCGATAATCAGAATGTGAAGATGCTGTACATCATTCCTTCGTTCCAGAATCCGCTTGGAACCTGCACATCGCTGGAGAAACGCAAAGCAATTTACGACCTCTGTGTAAAGTACGGCGTTGTAATCCTGGAGGATAATCCCTATGGCGAGCTGCGCTTTGACGGAGAGGATATCCCCACCCTCAAATCGATGGATACCGAAGGGATTGTCGTCTATTGCGGCAGCATGAGCAAGGTGATGAGCGCTGGTATCCGAGTGGGATTTGTATTGGCTCCCAAGGAAATTGCCGCAAAGATGACGGTCGGCAAGCAGGCAAGCGATGTCCACACCAACCAGTTCTTCCAGATGCTGATTGCCGATTTTATGGAGCACTACGATTTTGATGCGCATATTCAGAAAATCCGTGCGCTCTATAAACATAAAAGCGGCTTAATGCTCGATACCATCCGGGAATATTTCCCCAAAGAGGTGAAATACACCACACCGCAGGGCGGTCTGTTCCTGTGGTGTACGCTGCCGGAAGGCGCGGATATGCTGGAATTTGTCCAGTTTGCCAAGAGCAAAGGGGTTGCGGTTGTGCCCGGCGTTGCCTTTAATGTGGAAGAAGGAACACCCAGCCGATGCTTCCGTTTGAATTACTCCACGCCGACCGATGAAAAGGTTGTGGAGGGCACCAAGATTCTGGGACTCGCTTTGCAGGAATTCCTGTCCAAATAATGAAAAAACCCGTCCGGTTGAACCGGGCGGGTTTCCTGTTTCTGTTATAAAAATGATCGGTTTAAATTGGAAACAAAATGGGTTTTTCTATGGACAATGCGCAGTTTATATGGTATAGTGAAGAAAAATTAAAGCGATAAGGGGGAAACCATATGAATCCGCGTGAAAACCTGCTGGCGCTTCTGCGGCGCGAACCGTATGAGTGGGTGCCGGTTGATTTCAGCCTCTGCCCATCTCTGGAAGAAGAATACCGCCGTCAGACCGGCAGTCGGCTTGCTTACCAGGAGTATTTTCATTTCCCGTGGGCTGGTATTGAGGATATCCGGGTGCCCAAAGATGATAGTCAGTATCTTTCGTATCATCCCGATTTAAAATCAGGCGGAGTGATCGACCTTTGGGGTGTGGCGCACGAACCGGGCAGTGAAGCCGCAAAGCATATGACCTATATGCGCTGTCCGCTGCGCGGGGTTGACAGCCTTTCGGAAATAAAGGCGTATCCGCTGCCGGATTTTGCACACGGGGATGCCTCTCACCAGAAAGCGCAGACAGACGCCATCCATCAAAAAGGGCTTGCGGCAGTTGGGTATATGCAGTGCACCATCTGGGAAACCGCATGGTATATGCGCGGCATGGAAGATCTGATGATGGATATGATGACCGAAGATCCGATTGCAGACTATATTCTGGATGCTGTTACTGAGCGGGCGATGATCCGGGCACAGTCTTTTGCCAAGGCTGGTGCTGATATTCTATATTTTGGAGATGACATTGGGATGCAGCGCACCCCGATGATGAGCACCGAACTCTATTGTAAGTGGCTGAAACCGCGGTTAACCCAGGTGGTGAAGACTGCCCGTCAGATCAATCCGAATCTGATTATCATGTATCACAGCTGCGGACATGCTACCCCTTTTATTCCGCACCTGATTGAAGCGGGGATCGATGTGCTCAATCCCATTCAGCCGGAAAGTATGGATTTTGCCGCGATTTGCCGTGAATTCGGCGGAAAGGTGAGTTTTCATGGAACAATCGGCACCCAGACGACTATGCCCTTCGGAACACCGGATGAGGTGCGCGCCAAGGTTTGGGAGCATCTCTCTATTGCAAAGCAATGCGGCGGTCTGTTTCCCGCGCCGACGCATCTGCTGGAGCCGGAAGTGCCGTGGGAGAATGTTCTCGCGTATGTCGAAGCCTGCCGGGATTACCAGCCGCAATGAAAAAAACCTGCCGTTTGTAAACGGCAGGTTTTTTTATGCTTCTGCTTCTTCCTGTAATGCTTTTTCCAGTGCTGTTGCCAGCTGGTCAGGGCAGGAGGTTGGCTTAAAGCCACAGCGAATTCCTTTGATGAGCGGAATCACTTCTTCTGCTTTGCGTCCAATGCAGAGGGCTGCAACACCCTGTGTATTGCCGCTGCATCCGCCGGTAAAGCGGACATTCGTGATCACTCCGTTTTCAAGGGTGAAGTCGATTTTACGGGAGCAAACGCCCCGTGTCTGATAGGTATGCGTCATGTTTTTGATTCCTTTCCTTATTTGCTACGAACGACCTGTTCTTCCACAGCGGTTTTTGCAACCGCATCGGCAACCGCCTCTACAACGCGGCGATCAAACGGATCGGGGAGTACTCTGTCTGCTGCAAGCTCGCCCGGTCCAAGAACACTAGCGATTGCAAGGGACGCAGCGCGTTTCATGCCGTCGGTGATGTCGGTGGCGCCAGCTTGCAGAGCCCCTTTGAAAATACCGGGAAAGCAGAGGACATTGTTGACCTGGTTTGGATAATCACTCCGCCCTGTTCCCACAATAAAGGCGCCCGCTGCTTTGGCTTTATCAGGGAGAATTTCCGGATTGGGGTTGGCCATTGCAAAGACGATCGATTTTTCCGCCATCGAAGCGACCATTTCTTCTGTTACAGTATCAGGCTTGGATACGCCGACAAAGATATCTGCGCCTTTCATGGCGTCAGCTAATGTGCCGGTTATCTTTCGCGGGTTAGTTTCGGCGGCAATATCCTCCTGTGCGGCAGTCATCCAGTCCGCACCAGGACACAAGATGCCAAATCTGTCGCAGAGAATCAGATCTTTAGCCCCGAAAGAGATAAGATGGCGCGCAATGGCTGTGCCGGCCGCACCTGCGCCGTTGATGACAATTCGAGCCGATTCCATGGATTTTCCAGCAAGCTTCAGCGCGTTGAGCAGCGCTGCGGAAACTACAATGGCAGTACCGTGCTGATCGTCGTGAAAGACGGGGATCGAGAGCTTTTCCCGCAGACGGCGCTCCACTTCAAAGCAGCGCGGTGCGGAAATATCTTCCAGATTAATTCCGCCAAAGCTGGGAGCCAGCAGCTCAATGGTGCGAACCAACTCGTCAGTATCCTGGGTATCCAGGCAGATGGGGAAAGCATCCACCCCGGCAAATTCCTTGAACAGTACAGCCTTTCCCTCCATAACCGGCATGGCAGCTTCGGGGCCGATGTTGCCAAGGCCCAGTACAGCGCTTCCGTCGCTGATGACGGCAACCAGATTATGCCGGCGTGTCAGCGAGAAGGAGAGAGCAGGATTCTTTTCAATTTCCAAACAGGGTTGTGCTACACCCGGTGTGTAGGCGATTGCCAGGTCTTCGCGGTTCCGTACCGGGCAGCGGGCAGTAATTTCTATTTTTCCCTGCCATTTACGGTGGCTATTCAGGGCAATTTCTTTTGCATCAGGCATCGTATCATCCTTTCTATTCCAACTGTTTCTATTGTACACTTTTTTTGTAAAAAGGTCAACGCAGATTCGGAAGCTGTACCGATTTTCTGAAAAATATTTGCAAAATCAGAAAAAAGGGGCTTTTTTTTCAAAAAAATTCATGTATAATGAAAAGTATCAGTTTGCATTTTAGAAGAAAGGAAGTGATTATATGCCGCCAGTCTATCGCCGTCATCGGAAACGCGCAGTTTTGAGCTATTTGCTGATGATCGTTCTGACGGCTGGCGTGCTTCTTTTTGTTTGTTGGCTGAAAATGTCTTCTGATTATGCGGAAGATCCTGTAATTCTGACTTCTGAAACTTCGTTGGAAAAGCCGGTACAATCGGATCCGTTTGAAAAAATTGAGCCGCTCGCATGCGGCCTTGATCCGGAGCTGCCCATGGTTGCATTGACTTTTAATGATTGTGTGACTGACCTTACGCCATCCCTGCTGGAAACATTGGTTACATATGGTTGTGAGGCAACTTTTTATACAGTAGGGTATCTTGCGGAAAACCAGCCGGATATTTTTCATCGGCTTGTGGAAAGCGGAATGGAAATCGGCAATCATAGCTACAGCCACAAGCAATTGGTCGGACTAAGCTTTGAGGATGCATCGGCACAGTTCGGTGATACCCAAAAATTATTTGATGGTTTTTCCGGAAATGCAGGTACTGCCAAAACAGTTCGACCACCATATGGACGGCAGGATGAAACAGTTCAGGAAGCAGCGGAAGCTTACGGTCTTCCGGTCGTGCTTTGGAGTGTGGATCCGCAAGACGCTGCGGCAAAAACTCCGGAGGAACTTTGCGAAAAGGTAATGACCGAAGCAGAAGATGGAGATATTATTGTATTGCACGATGGATTGGACAACACATTGAACGCATTGCCTTCTTTGCTGGAACAATTAAAAAATGCAGGCTTTCAGGTAACGACTGTGGAAAAGCTTTTTGCATCTCACGGATATGGGCTCAAACCTGGTTTTTGCTATGATCGATTACCTTGATATTGATTTAATTTGGGAAAAACAATAAAAAATCCAAAAAAATTCGTCTTTTTCACGAAAATATACGGCAAACTCCGAATAATTTTCAATAATTCTTTACTTTCTATGCAAAAAATGTTATAATATTAGCATATTTAAAGCACTGTGTGCGACAGAAAGAGGGATCCGATCAAGATGGAACAATATTTCCAGCCTGAAATTGAGTGTGCCTCACGGGAACAGATTCGTGAGTGGCAGAATGAACGTCTGGTAAAGCAGGTTCGGCATGTTTATGACCATGTACCCTATTACCGGGCACTGATGGAGAAAAAAGGGGTAACTCCCGATGATATTCGCTCGATTGACGATTTGTATAAGCTGCCGTTTTTAACAAAAGACGATCTGCGGGATGCGTATCCGTATGGCCTTTTGGCGGTTCCAAAAGGGGATGTTGTCCGCATCCAGTCCACCAGTGGCACAACCGGCCGCCGTGTTGTGGCGTTTTATACCCAGCACGACATTGATTTGTGGGATGAATGCTGTGCGCGTGCGATTATGGCGGCGGGAGGCACCAACGAAGATATCGTACAGGTTGCGTATGGATACGGTTTGTTTACAGGAGGCCCTGGTTTGAATGGTGGTTCTCATAAAGTGGGAGCAATGACTTTGCCTATGTCTTCCGGTAACACCGACCGTCAGATCCAATTTATGTGCGACCTGGGTTCCACCATTCTCTG
Source organism: uncultured Clostridia bacterium (assembly GCA_944382875.1). Lineage (GTDB taxonomy): Bacteria > Bacillota > Clostridia > Oscillospirales > Ruminococcaceae > Merdivicinus. Next base: position 57,382 of record CALWNQ010000009.1, on the reverse strand, counting down.
CTGCACACCGTCCTATGCGGCATATTTGGGTGAATCTATTAAAGAACGTGGTCTGCGCGACCAGATTCATCTGAAAGCCGGTATTTTCGGCGCAGAAGCCTGGAGTGAGGAAATGCGGCAGGATATCCAGAACAGTCTTGGTATCAAAGCTTATGACATCTATGGCTTAACTGAAATTTCTGGCCCTGGTGTTGCATTTGAGTGCAGCGCGCAAACCGGTATGCACATCAACGAGGACCATTTCATCGCCGAAATTATCGACCCCAATACCGGTGAAGTTCTTCCCGAAGGGGAAAAGGGAGAGCTGGTCTTTACCAGTATTACCAAAGAGGCATTCCCGCTGCTCCGGTATCGTACCCGTGACATCTGCGTTCTGACTAGAGAAAAATGTCCGTGCGGCCGCACCCATGTCAAAATGAGCAAACCGATGGGCAGAAGCGATGATATGCTGATTGTCAAAGGTGTCAATGTCTTTCCTTCTCAGATTGAAACCGTGCTGTTAAACAAAGGTTATCCTGCCAACTATCAAATTTTGGTCAGCCGGGAAAACAACAGCGATAAACTGGAAGTACAGGTTGAGATGACGCCGGAAATGTTCTCGGATGCGGTGAGCGAAGTTACACGGCGTGAGAAAGAACTTGTCGAAGCACTGAAAGCAATGCTGGGAATTTATGCGACGGTACATCTGGTTGCGCCCCGCACCATTGCGCGCAGTGAGGGCAAGGCGGTTCGGATTATCGATAACCGCAAGCTGTATTAAGGAGGGAGCAGCATGACAGTCAAACAGATTTCGGTATTTTTGGAAAACAAACCTGGAAAACTGCTGGAATTTACCAAGCTTTTGCGTGAAAACGGCATTGATATGCAGGCACTTTCCATTGCGGAAGCACCGGATTTTGGTATTGCGCGAGTAATTGTGGACGATTCCTACAAGGCAGCCTGTGTACTGAAAGACGCTGGGCTGATTTTCTCCATCACACCGGTTTTGGCAGCGGCAATTCCCGATAAAGCAGGAAGCCTATGTGCCATTCTGGAAGTTTTATCGGATCATCAGATCAATCTGGAATATACCTATGCTTTTACCGGCCGGCAACGTGACCGTGCGTATATGATTATCCGGGTGGACCAGCCGGAACATGCCGCCGATGTGCTGGCAGCTGCCGGAATCCATCTGGTCACACAGGATGAACTTTCCGATTTGTAAAAAACTCAAAACCGTCTGTGAAAACAGGCGGTTTTTCTTTTTTGCAACAGGAACGCAAAAAGTCTGTCACGATTTTTGTCACAGCTTGCGAAGGGTTTTAGCCGGTGCTATACTGATATCAGAAACAAAAAAACAATCCGGATTCCGGAAAACCATGAACAAGGAGGACCTTTATTATGGCAGTAAAAATTGTAGTGCAGCCCAAAGAGCTGGAGAAAGCAGCTGCAAACATCGAATCGATGGCAGCCGATTATGAAAGCTACTACACAAGCCTTTACGGCGAGGTGGACAGTATGGCGGCTGTGTATCAAGGCGCGGACAGCGACGCATTCATCAATCAGATCAAAGGGTTCCAGGACGATTTCCAGAACATGAAGACATTGATGATGCAATACGCCGAATTCCTGCGAAACGCAGCAAAGCTTTACACCGAAACCCAGCAGGATCGTGTGACACAGGCGCAGCAGCTGACCAACTGACAAGCCAAGGGATAAAAGGAGGAAACAAATATGGCAACTTTTGATGGTTCGAATATTTCCACTGCGGACGTTGTTGCAACCGCGAATTCTATCCGCAGCCTGAATGATAAACTCACCGCGAAACTGGAAGAAATCCAGAATGAAATGCGCAACCTTTCCAATACATGGCAGAGCCCCGCCGGCGAAACCATCCGCAGCAATTTTGATGCGCTGGCTGCTAAGGCATTCGGCAATTACAAAGATATTATCAACGCTTATGCCACCTTCCTGGATAATACTGCCGCTTCCTATGAGGCGACCGAAACGCAGATCCAGAATAACGCGGATTTGTTCCACTAAACTAATTGCGGGCTGTTTCCGGCCGGAATAACCGCGCCGAAACAGCCTTTCTTTTCGCGGAAGGAGGCAGGAGAATGGACTATTTTTATGCGGAACTGCAAAAAATCAACAGCACCGCCTCCCGCATTCGCACCAAAGCAGGGGAATACCGTTCAACTGCAAACCAGCTGATCCGCACGGTAGAAAATTCCCCCGGGTGGCAGGGCGCGGACGCGGAGACGTTCCATACCCAGATTGCCGGATTCCAGGAGGATATGGAAAAGATGGCCAAACTGATGGAATCCTATGCCAATATGGTGGAAAAGGCGGGGAAATATTACCGGCAGATACAGGATAAGGCGGTTTCCCAAGCCAAGCGGCTGTGGTAACCCCAATGGGAGGTAGAGAGAATGGACAGCAACGCGAAAAGTCAGCTGAACGGTATTGTGAGTGATTTGCGGCAGATTGCAAGCCGGCTGGACAGTGTAGCCGCATCGCTTTCCGGTATCAAGGGAGTTGGCGCCGAACTGTGTGCCGAGCGGCTGCGGGAATCCGCGAGAAAATATCGCTCGGCTGCCAATACGCTGAATACGCTGGATTGAGAAGTGAGGGGATTCCGGATGAAACGATGGGGTGGATGGCTGATGGCAGGTTTGTTTTTGTCGGCATTGTTTGGCAGCTGCGGGCAGAATGGCTCTTCCCGGTCAATGAGCAGCGGGGAAATGATGGAGGCAGCAGAAAATGCGCTGCGGGAGCGTTACAACATTACCTGCACGGCGGAAAAAGCAACACCGCAGGGGACCGGTCCGTTTGATGAGGTATATACTCAGATCAGCCTGATAGCCCCGGATGGAGAAACCGAGGTCTTGGTGCGGATGAACGGGTCCGGCAGCGAAATTCTTGATAACTATCCGTTGATTTGGATGCAGCCCAAAGCAGAGGAAGAAGCACAATCGCTGGCGAATGAGGTTTGGAGCAACGCAGAAGCTTCGGCATCCCTTTCCGCTTCCCCGTTTGAAGGAGAGTGGAGCGAATCGGATACTCTCGCCCGTTTTTTTGCGGAAGTCGGCGTTTTGGCGGACTGGACTTTCCGGGTGGATGAACCCAAAGTTGGCCAGCAGGAGCAGCTGGAAAAACTGATTGATCTCTTATATGACAGCGGTTTGTATGGACGGGTAACTGCCGAGTTTTCGGACGGTGAAATCTATCTGCATGGCACCAAGGAAACCAAGCCGTCTGCCGCTGATATCGAGAAAGCGTTTTCTTAGGGAGGGAACAACATGGACATTTTTGAGGTTGTACAAAACAGTACCGAGCCGATCAACCAGCAAAATTATACTGATACGGACGCAGCCGTCCTTGCGTATCTCTCCTATATCCGGGTGGAGGATTTGAATCTAAAAAACCCGGTAACAATCCGGCAGGCAATGGAGGATTTTCTTGCCAGCAATACCGGCAGCGAGGATCAACGGAAGCTTGCGCAGGTGCTGATCGACAGCCCGCGGTATCGGGATCTGGAACTTGTGGATTATGCGTCCAACTACAGCACCAACCGGACCGAACAGTTTGCGGCGCAAACCTACCGGCTTCCGGATGGCACCTGTGTGATTGCCTATCGTGGAACCGACGGCACTTCGGTTGGTTGGCATGAGGATTTTCTGCTTTTGTATGAACAGCAGGTGGATGCTCAAAAATCTGCGGCGGAATATGTGCAAAGAATTGCTGAACAGTATCCTGATGCAGACATCTATATTACCGGCCATTCCAAAGGCGGTATGCTGGCGGATTATGCTGGTGTGAGCGCTGATCCGGAGATACAGGAGCGGATTCAGCGAGTAGTCAATCTGGATGGTCCCGGGATTTTCTGGGATGTACACGATCAGCTGCAGGACGGATATGACCGGATGCGGGACAAAATGATCGTTTATGCCCCGGAAGATTCCATCATCGGCCAGCTTCTGCACAACCATGAAAACCAGGTCTTTGTCAAGAGCGATGCGTTCTTGATTATGCAGCACGACCTTGCGAGCTGGCAGTTCAATCAAGACGGCACGGTACAGGAAGGAAGCCAGACAGCAGTCAGCAAATACCTCGACAGCCTGCTCGACCGTGCAGTGCAGGATATGCCGTATGAGCAGCGCAAAAACTTTATCAATGCGGTTTTCCTGTTTGTGACAAAAGGCAGCGGGTATTCCGGTGACATGTTTAAGGATTTTAAAGATGACCTGAACGACGGCCGGTATCTGGACTTTGTGGCGGATATTGTGGACTGTTTCCACGATATGACTTTGGAGGAAAAGGGCGCATTTGCAGCAACGCTTGCCAAAATCCTGCTCATCGGCTGTAAGGATTTCACCGAATATGTCATTTCTCTCGATCCGATTCTGGAAAAAGCGGTGGAAATCGGGCGGGAATTTCTTGTGGACCAGTTCCAGAGGCTGGATCAATGGCTCGACAGCACTGTAATCGGCCGGAAGTTCAAGGCGGCACTTCAGGAGATCGGCACATTCTGCTTACAGAAGGTCAAGGAAGCTGCAGCCGATTTCTTCCAGTTCTGCTACAATCTCACCCACCGGTATCAGGATTATCAGCCCGGCGACACTATCCGGCTTTATCACTCGGTGATTGAGGATGCGGCTTCTGCACTCAGTTCTATTCAGAATAGCATTGTCCGGGTGGATGACGAGATGAACAGCCTTCGCCGCAATCAGGAATGGTATGAGATTTTCAACAAGGCAGCGATTGGCGCGATTGATTTCCTGTTTGTCGGTTTCGACCGAGATGTGCGGGATTGTATGAACTATCTGTCAGATCTGTCCCAGATGTTCAAAGAGTGTGAACGGGAACTGGAAGCCGATGCGGATCAGTTTGCGTAAAAACTGAACAAGCAAAAATCAGTATAGAAGGTTTGAAATGACCTTTTACCGCAAGGTGATACAGCTGGACAACAACAAGATGGAAAACAACAAAATCCAAAGCCACGGATCATCAGAAAAAAAGAAATAGAATTTTGTTGAGGAGAACATGATCAAAGCATTTTTTATGGATTTTTATGGAACAGTTGTACATGAAGATGGAGAAGTTATAAATCAAATTACTCAGGAAATATATGATACGGGAAATGCTAAAAACAAGTCAGAAATAGGCTTATATTGGATGACTTAATAGGAACAAATTCCTGTTGAGTATTTTTGATCATTAACAGGGGGGAACGAAAAATGAAAGAAAAATACATTGTCCGTTCAGTTTCAGCGAGTTTTCCGCAGCTTGCTCAGGATCTTATGAACGAGATGTATCAACAGGGGTATAAAGTGATTGCAGTCAGTCATGGACATGTATCAGGCAACATCTGCATTGTAATCACCTTTGAACGTATGGAGTAACTGTATGAAAACGAAAATTTTATCCATTTTGCTGGCTGCTCTGATGATGTTGTCTCTTGCCTCCTGCGGCAGCATCAGCTTCATTCCCGGGGATAACCCGCCGGAGATGGAGGACATTCCGAATCAGGAAATCGACCCGGAGTGGGAGGCGGAACAGGAAAAGAAGTACGATCAAGAGCAATATGGCCTGGATCTCTCGATGTATGACAGCCATGGCGAGTGGAGCTGTGACCGTATGTGGGTTCACAAAACCGAAGAATCGTGGGATGCTGTGAAAGGTTATTATGGTTATATCAATCGGGAAGGAAATCTGATTGGTGAATGGCATGAGGAATTAACCAACGATAATCGTTTTGGATATGATGAATTCTTAAATTGCGATTTATCGACAGCTCCCTGGAAGACTCCTGGTGATTTTCAAGGAGAGTACGCAGTTGTTCTGTGTCAACGCTATGGTTCAACTTCTGAGGGTTCTTATGTGGAGGTTATCGACACAGAGGGTAACAGCATTGCAAGATTTGCTCCGTATTTTGGCACTTATTCCTACAAAACCGATGAAATGATGTTAAACGATTTTGCCGAGAAATTGTCCGAAGGAGCTCTATTCTGGGACGCGGATATGTTTGAGGTATCTATGTCGTGGATTGAGAATGGCCAATATTACGAAAAAGCATTGGACGGAGATTTCTTTTCCGCCCTTTCTATTCAAGAGAAATCCAATGGCCATTATCCTTATTGGTATTACGACAGCTATGACAAGAGTTCAGAATTTAGTTTGATTGATGAGAATGGCAATGTTGTGTTTGAGAGTGAAATGGATTACGAAGTTACCGAACTTATTCCGTCTGCTGAGGCTGAAACGGTCAGCGTCTATTTTATCGGTGTGGATGAACGTAAGTATGTAGTGGATATGGATTTTGAGGGAAACTGGCTTACAGAACCGGTCAAAGCAGAATGATAACCAGCGTATAACAATGCGAGAGGGTTGTTTCCTCTCGCATTGTTGCATTTTTGGTGAAATTGGGTAAAAATTCCCTTGAAAAACCTCGTTTTGCAGACTGATGTTCAGGAAATTTCGGTCGGTTTCATGGAGTTCTCCTTTCTCAGAGGTTCAGCTTGTCCGCCAGCTCATGCAGTGTACGGGCGTCCGCTAAAAATGTTTCTTCCGCGTCGTCGCGGACAAATTCAAGGATCAGGTCGTGTAATCTGCCGCCTTCCCGGACATGCCGCAGGTACTCTGTCCAGTGTTCTCTCCCTTCCGAAAGGGGACGGCGTTCCTCCTTTTCTGTCCAGCAGAAAACGTGGGCATTCTGCAAAAAGGGGAGCAGCGCGTCAATTTCTTTGAGCTGTTCGGACACTGAGATTTCGGGGTTCGGCTGCCAGTAACTGAACAGGTTTCCATGCCGCACTTCGCGGAGCAGCGAAAGGGTGCCGTCAATCGTCTGGGTGGCAGTGCCGCGGTGGTATTCGAGTGCGACAGTGATGCCTTCTTCGCAGGCGGTTTGGGCAGCGGCACGCAGGGTATCGGCCAGTTCTTTTCGTTCTTCTTCCGAAAGAGCTTCATAGGCTTTGTTTCCGGCCCACACCCGGATGACCGGTGCGCCGAGCGCTTTGGCACTGGCGAGTACCGGTGTAAAATCTTCTTTTTTTCCACAGCGGTAGTAAGAACCGTAAGACAGGACAGAAAGCCCGGCAGCCCGTGTTTGTTCTCCGATCTGCTGTGCCGTTTTGGTGTCGCCTGCCTGGACATGCAGGTCCCCGCCCCATTCAATTCCGTCCAGTCCTGCTTTTGCGGCAAGACGGATAATCTCTTTGGCAGTTTTTTGCCGGAAAGTAACCGAAGTCAGTCCCAATCGCATTCTGTTCATTTCCATCCCTCCTATTTGGATTCCTTTTTCAGTATAACACAGATTTTTGGTTTGTCCAGATAAATATCCTAAAAAAAGAGTTGACATATTGGAAAAAAACTGGTACGATTGTAAAAGTACACGCGATGGATAAAAGCGGGGGAGGTCAGCATCATGATATTGGAAAATCAAAAACTCCGGATCTGCCTGGATGACACAACCGGGAGTATCACACAATTCTGCAATCTGGAAACCGGTTGGGAGCTGATCCGGCAGCCTGCGCTTGCGATGGGGATTGCGCTGCGGATTCCGGTTCCCGGGCACCGCAGCAATATGGCAGAAAGCAGCGCACAGCAGCTTTCTGCCATCGAACGGCCGAATGATCAAACGGCGATTCTTCGCTGGGCGGAAATCGAAGCCGGGCGTGCCGGAAAGATCCCGATTTCAGTAGAAATGACCGTTTCACTGGAATCGGATGGAGGAGCTTCCTTTGCTGTTTCAATCGATAACCATTCCGATTATACAGTGGAGGAAGTCTGGGCGCCTTGTTTAGGTGGGGTGCGGGAGCCGGCCGGTTCTGATCCGATTGTCTCTTCTACCATGCACTTTCAGGGCGGATTGACTTCCCTAAAATTGGGGGATTCCTTTCCGCTCAACGATTACTGGGGGATTGATTACCCCACTGTTATCCGGACTTTTCCGGCGCCGGAGGTCTGCGCCCCGTTTATTCTTTTGCAAAGGGAGCAGGAGGGCGTGTATTGGGGCGTCCACAATCCGGAACCGGAAATTGCCTGTTTTGTCCACAGTTTCAAACCGGGATATCTGGACAGCAAGCATTACCGGTTGCCAGAAGGGGACATACTGGGCGGAAATCCCGCTGGTTTTTGCATCAGCATGGTGCGGTTGCCCTGTATCCAGCCAGGAGAAAGCTGTCGTCTTGCACCGGTGGTTATCAAACCCTATTCTGGGGACTGGCACCACGGAGTTTCCCTATACCGCGAATGGGAATCGAGTTGGTATAAGTCCGCACCGCAGCCCGCCTGGACGCAGGAAACGGACTGCTGGATGACTTTGCAGATGAATTCTTCCGAGGGGTGCTGCCGGTACCGTTATCGGGATTTGCCGGCGGTGATGCGGGAGGCGAAAGAATATGGCGTGCAGGTTTTGCAACTGATTGGCTGGGCAATTGGCGGACAAGATGGATGTGAGCCGTTTCAGGATGCGGACCCCCTCCTCGGCACCAGAGAGGAACTGGCGGAAGCGATCCGGGAAATCGAAGCCATGGGCATTCGGGTGCTTCTGATGTGCAAATTCAAATGGGCAGACCAGTCGGCGCCCGATTTTGCGGAAAAGATGGAGCCGTTTATACTCCGGGACATGCGGGGACATCCAGTGCCGTTTGGTGGTTACGCTTATCAAAATCTATTTCAGAAGATCAGCGGAGGGAGTATCCACAACGGTTTTGGACTTTGTCATTCCTCTGCAGCCTACCGGCAGGCGGCGCTTGCTGAATTCCAAAAGATTTTGGATCTCCGCCCCAGCGGAATCCTGTATGACGAGCTGGCAAATCCAATGCTCTGCTGTTTTGATACCTCCCACGGCCACCGGCCCGGTGAAAGCATCCACAAAGGATCGGTTCTGCTGGCGCGAGAATTTACAGAATTCGCCCGGAAAACGCTGCCCGAGTTTGCGTTTGCGGGGGAAGGTCCTTCTGATATGCTTTCTCGGTATTATTCCATCAGCTACATCCGAAGTTGGGACGGCAATATGGGGGAAGCGCATCACCGTCCGGCTTGGAAATACCTGCATCCGGAAATGCAGTTTGCTACCTGCCTGGTGGGCTGGGACGACCGGGAAATGGTCAACCAATGCCTCGTATATGGTTACATCATCAACTATGAACCATACAACTTCAAAGGCAGAATGTCTGATATTCCCGAAACTGCCGCATATGGTCAGAAGATCCAGAAGCTTCGCCGAAAACTTTGGGGGTATTTATGGAAAGGAAAATTCTGCCATACAGACGGTTTGTCGGTAACAGGGCCATATGTGGACGGCGAGTATATCGCGTCGGTATTTAAAGCTGCAGATGGGGGTCGCGCCGTTGCGATTGCCAATCAGGAAGCAGAACGCAGTCTAACGCTGTGCATCAACCTGGAAGACAGCACCGGCAATTATGATTGTTATGACACAGAAGACAATTGTTCTCTTTCAAACGGCATAGTGACAATTTCGCCGCGATCCGCTGTTGTGCTTGTGGAACGGAAATAAACAAAAAACAGGACGGATACAAAAACCGTCCTGTTTTATTATTCTGTAAATTCTGCGCGGTGGCGGATGTAGTGGAAAAGATACTGCTGTGCAACACCGCGCGGTTCCATTGTGTCGGGGAATCCGTCCGGATAAAATTCCTCCAGTACTTTTTTAATCCAGGTGTCAACTGGGAATGCTTCCAACCGATGAAATCCGTAGAGAAGCACACATTCTGCAACTTTTACCCCAACACCCTTGATTTTCATCAGTTCAGTCCGCGCTTCTTCGATTGGCATATCAGGAATTTGGTCCAGACGGACTGTTCCATCTGCTGTTTTGCGGGCAGCATCCAGGATGTATTTGGCGCGAAATCCAGCTCGCAGTGGGGCAAGCTCTTCTATTGTGCGGCAGGCAAGCGTTTCTGCTGACGGAAAGGAAAAATATCCGCCGCAGTCTGTTCCAAAGTTGGTACAAAGCCGGTCAATGATACCCGTTATTCGCGGAATGTTATTATTTTGGCTGATAATAAAGGAAATCAGTGCTTCCCAGGAGTCCTGCCGCAAAATCCGGATCCCGCCGCAGTACCTGCAGGCAGTTCGAAGGGTGGGATCAGCTGCGAATACAGCCTGATAAGCGGGGTAATCCGTATCCAGGTCAAAGTAACTGTACCAAAATGAGACATCCTCTTCCCGGATATCATGCAGGCAAAGCATTGTCCCATTCTGAGAAACGGTGAGTTGGCGGTTTCCGCAGATACCAGTAAACTGATTGGGCGCTGTTTCTTTCCATCGAAAAGACTGACCACAGTTTAACGTCTGGGATAGCGAGAATCCAGGGATATCGATTGTAATATTCTGCATAAAGTCTCCTTGATAACAAAAGGAAACGTCCCAGACGGGACGTTTCCAGTATATTTATTGTGATACAGTACCGCGGTTATTCCTTGGTGGGAACAATGACCCCGTATCCACTGTCTTTGCGGCGGTAAACAACATTGATCGCACCGCTGTCTCCATTCAGGAAAACAAAAAAGTTGTGTCCTAACATGTTCATTTGCAGAATGGCTTCATCCAGCATCATGGGACGGAGCTCCACCTCTTTCGTGCGGATGACATCATAGACCGCTTCTTCGGGGATCGGTTCGCCGGGAACTTCAAATCCGGAATTTTTAACCTTCTTTTGCAGACGGGTTTTGTTTTTGCGGATGCGGCGGATCAGGTTGTCGATGGCGTCGTCCAGCGCGTCCAGTTTATCAACATTCTGCGATTCTGCCCGGAAGATCATTCCGTTTGCCCAGACAGTCAATTCAACAGAAGCGAGATCCTTTTGTGCGGAAACGGTAATCTGCGCTTTGACATCATCGAAAAATTTGTCAAGTTTTTTCAGTTTTTGTTCGGCACGCTCCTTAAACGAGTCGGAGAGGGTAACTTTTCTTGCAACGTAAGCTGTGTTCATAATCATGCCTCCTAATCCTTCTTGGAAAGGGTGGAACCTTTCCTGTGAACTTATTATAACACATATTCACAGAAAAATCCATAGATTTCACGAAAATTTAGAAGAAATAGGAAAGAAATTCACATTTTGCCTCACAGCAGGACCGAAGCGTGTCTTGTGACATGGCAGCCGACATTGACCGCAACCGGCAGTCCGGCAATATGGGTGGGGTAGGTTTCGATATTGACAGCCAATGCGGTAATATCCCCTCCAAATCCCTGTGCACCAACTCCGGTTTTGTTGCAAGCATCGAGCATCTTCTGTTCCAACTCAGCGTAAAACGGATCGGGATGGCGGCAGTCCACATCCCGGCAGAGCGCTTTTTTGGCAAGATATGCACAGAGTTCAAAATCTCCCCCGATTCCCACACCCAGTACAACAGGCGGACAGGGGTTGCTCCCGGCTTTTAAGACGGTGTCCGCTACAAACTGTACCAAATCGTCCGGGGAAGCGGACGGGGTGAACATCCGGACAGCGGACATGTTTTCGCTGCCGAAACCTTTGGGGGCAACGGTGATCTTGACCCGGTCGCCGTCGGTCATCGAAAGGTGCAGGACAGCAGGTGTGTTGTCGCCGGTATTTTTCCGGCGGAGCGGATCCTCCACCACAGAACAACGGAGATACCCTTCGATATATCCGGCTGATACACCGCGGTTAACCGCATCCTGTAAACTGCCGCCCACCAGGTGTACATCCTGCCCCAGTTCAATAAAAACAACAGCCATTCCGGTGTCCTGACAGATAGGAATGTTCATTTCTCTTGCGGCATCGAGATTCCGTTTCAGGTCGGTGAGCACCTCCCGGCAGAGCGGGTTTTGTTCTCCCGAAGGAGCAGCAGTGATGCGCGCTTCCAGGCTTTTGGGCAGAATCTGGTTGGCTTCGATGCAGAGATCCCGGACCGCCTGTGTAATTTCAGAAACATGTAGTTCTTTCATATTGATCCTCCGATTTCAGCGTTTTTTGGATAATGCCGGATCGCTGTACTGATACAGTGTGCATTTGAGCATCCCATTATAAAGTTTGCGGCGTTTGGTTGCCCGTCGGCCGAAGCACTGTTCAAATTTCTCGTCCGGCGTGATGATGGCATAGGAAAAACCGGGACGGAGCGGGAAAGCCTCTCCCATTTTGCGGTAAATTTCTTGTGCTGCCCGGATATCGAGCAGTCGTTCGCCGTATGGCGGATTGGTGACCACGATGCCGGTGTCGGTGACCGTTTTAAAGTCCCGGATATCCCGGATGCGGATGCGGACACGGGGAGCAATTCCCGCTTTATTGGCATTAAAGAGGGCAAGCTCGACTGCTTTGGAATCGACATCGCTTCCGTAAGCTGCGAATTTGGCGTCACGCCGCACCAGGTCAAGGCCGCGGGACCGTTCCTGCTGCCAGATAGAAGCGGGGATGGAATCCCAGTTTTGGGCTGCAAATTTGCGGTTAATGCCGGCGGGGATATTCATCCCTTTCAAAGCCGCTTCAATCAGAAAGGTGCCGGAGCCACAGAACGGATCGTACAAAATGCTGTCTCGCCGCACACCAGCCACATCGAGAATTCCCGCGGCCAGCGTTTCTTTAATGGGTGCTTCATTGCCGTTTTTGCGGTAACCGCGCTTGTGCAGTCCGGCGCCGGAAGTATCCAGACAGATGCTCACCCGGTCTTTGAGAATGGTAAACTGAATCTGATGAACAGAACCGGTTTCCTCAAACCAGCCGACTCCGTACTTTTCTCGCAGCCGCTCCACCGCCGCTTTTTTGATGATAGATTGGCAGTCGGGGATACTGTGGAGCTGGGAATGGACCGAGTGACCCTTGACCGGAAAGGCGTCCTGTTTTCCGATAAATTCTTCGAGCGGAAGGGCACGGACGCTGTCAAACAGTTCGGTAAAGGAGCGCGCTTCAAATTCTCCCAGACAAAGAAGTACCCGTTCCGCTGTCCGCAGGTTCAGGTTGGCGCGCGCCATCATCGAAAGGTCACCCGCAAAGGAAACACGGCCGTCCGCAGCGGAAATTTTTTCTGCCCCCAGCCGTTTCAGCTCACCAGTCAGGACGCTTTCCAACCCAAAATGGCAGGGCGCGATGTATTGATATTCCATTTTTATCCTCCAAAATTGCCGGCAGTTCGCCGGTTTCTGCCTTTATTATAACAAAATTTTGTCGTTTGAGCAACTGCCCAAACAAAAAATCCGGAACATACGACGATGTTCCGGAAAAAAGTCAGATATTAAATTTGGTCCACTTTCCGCTCTTAAATCGGAAAAAAGTCATGGTTAGGCGGCAGAACTGGTCGATTGCAAGCCCGATCCAGGCGCCGGTTAAACCTAATCCAAGCGGATAACAAAACAGCCAGCCACAGAACGGACGGAAGAACGCTACGCTCACCAACGAAACGAGCGCGACAAACCGTGTGTCACCGCCGCCGCGCAGGCATCCGGAGTAAATCACCTGGGTGATCTGCATGAAGACAATGACAGCAATCATGTCCATAATCATTGCGCCGTAGCCGAGAATTTCGGTGTCATCCGAGAAGAGCAGGAAAATCGGGCGGCTCATGGTGACATAGATGATGCAGAGCATAATGGCGAATAACAGGCCCATCCTTTGACAGATGGCGCCGTAGATTTTGGCGAGGTCAGTACGTTTTTGTCCCAAACTTTGTCCAACCAATGCTACCGCTGCCACGGAAAGTCCGTCGCCGAACGAGAAGGAGATGCTCATGATGTTCATGCCGACCTGATGGGCGGCAAAGGCGTTGGTTCCCAGACGTGCCACGATCATGGCATAGGTGAGAAAGCCGATTCGCAGGAAAATTTGCTCCGCCAGTGTACTGGAGCCGAGATTGGCAAGCGAGAGGAGAGAGCGTTTGTCAAAACCAATCTTTTTGATCGCGCGGAACGAAAGGAAACGATCCTTTTTCAAAACCGAAAAGATGCTCATGCCGCAGGCAAATACTGTACCGATGACAGTCGCGACAGCGGCGCCCGCAACTCCGAGTTTGGGAAATCCAAAGTTTCCGCCGATCAGCAGGTAGTTGAAAATGATGTTGACGCCGTTGGAAACCATGTTGGTCCGCATGGCGATTTTGGTGTTTCCGGCGCCGCGCTGTGCTGCGTTGATCACCAGTGAAACCACATTAAATATCATGCCGGCAGTGATGATTCGAAAATAGGCGACAGCCGGCTCGTGTGTATCCTCCGCAGTACCGGCCAGCCGGAGGATGGGATCGGCAAAGACAAGCGCTGCTGTTGTAATGATGGCTGTCAAAATCAGAGTGATGATCAGTGCCTGCATCAGGATGCTGTTGGCACTGTCCCGGTCATTTTCGCCGCGCCTTCTGGCGACAAGGGCGGAAACCGCCACATTCATCGAAATAAAGATGGCAAGGCAGATAAATTTTGGCTGGGTGGTCAGACCGACTGCAGCAATGGCATAGGAACCGAGCGAGCTCACCATGACCGTGTCAATAAAGCCGACCAGTGCCACCAGAAATGATTCGAGGATAGAAGGCCAGGCCATTTGCAGAGCGGTGCGGTAAAGCTGTCTGCTTGGCGGAAGTTCTCCCTGCGGGGATTGCCCACGGAGAAAGTGTCGGACGGAAAATAATCGGCTGAATAGGGCGGAAACCATCCTGCAAACACCTGCTTTCTGAAATAATCGTTGCGTTGATAACTATTCTATCATGTTTCGACAAACTTTTCAATTTCTTTACAGAAAATCGTTGTTTTGAACAGAATAAAAGAAGAGCCTGCCGTCTTCCTTTCAAGGAAAAGACAGTAGGCACAAAAATTTGATGAATTTTTATTGCAGTTTGCCGCTTTGGTAAACCGCTTCCAGGGTATAATCGGGATTTGCAACCAACAGGTCGGCAAGCTTTCCGGATTTGATGCTGCCGACCAGGTGATCCACTTTAATGGCGCGTGCCGGGTTGATGGTGGCGGCTTTGAGTACCGCTTCCTCGCGGATGCCAAACGAAATGCAGCGCTGTACCGCAATGCGGATGTCAATCACGGAACCGGCAATGGTACCGTTTTCCAGGGTGGCTTTTCCGTCTTTGACAAACACCTGCTGTCCGCCCAGCTCGTAGACACCGGCCGGGCATCCGGCGGCGCGCAAAGAGTCCGAAATCAGGCAGATGCGATCTTCACCCAGCATTTTAAAGGTGGAGCGGATAACCGACGGATGGATGTGGAAGCCGTCGCAGATCAGCTCGGCAAAGGTATTGGAATCAAAAACAGCGCCGACGACGCCGGGTTCACGATGGGAGAATCCGGTCATGGCGTTATATAGATGCGTGTTGTTGGAAGCACCGGCGCGGTAGGCGGCAAGCGTGGTCCGGTAATCCCCATTGGTGTGTGCTACGCAAACGGTGCAGAGTTTGCTTGCCTTTTGGATAAATTCCATATTGCCGGGAACTTCGGGAGCTACATCTACCTGACGGATGCGGTTTCCGCTTGCTTCGTTCAGCTGGATAAACGCTTCGTAATCTGCCGGAATGATGTATTCGGCGATGTGGGCGCCCTTTTTCTCAACTGAGAGGAACGGACCTTCCATATTGATGCCGATCATCCGGGCGCCATGCTGTTGGTTTTTGGCAAAATCCCGGTAAACGGTAAAAGCTTCTTCCAGTTTTTCCAAAGGCAGTGTCATGGAAGTGCCAAGCACCGTGGTGACGCCGGCTTTCAAATAGGTGTCCGCCATAGTCTGAAAGGCTTCGGCTGTTCCATCGCAAAAATCGAATCCGCCGCAGCCGTGGCTGTGGATGTCAAGGAAACCGGGAACCAGCTTTTTCCCGGAAATATCCCGCACCTCTTCGCCATTTGCGGGGAGATTTTCCCCCAATTCGGCGATTTTATCTTCGCAGATGCGGACATCCAGCGCTTCAAAACGTCCGTTTTCGGTAAAGACCAGTCCGTTTTTTAAAATCATAGAAATCCTCCTTTGAATTTGTACTCTTTGCTTTATTGTACCATAACATACAGAAAATCACAAGCAATTTTTGGTAAAGCGCCAAAAATTTATATGCCCCGTTTTTTTTCGGAAAAAGGTTGACAAATTGTTCAGAACAGGTTATAATACAAGAAAAATGAACGTTCAAAAAATGAACGGAAGGAGTTTGCATCAGGATGGAAGATCTCTTTTCGCTTTTGTGGCAGCTGAACCGCACACCGGTGACGAATCAACGGGAGCTGGCGCAGAACCTGAATATATCGGTTGGAAAAGTGAACAGTCTGCTGCGGGAAGCTGAGGAACAGGGTTACCTTTCCGGAAGCAAGGAGGGAAAGCAGTCCCGGTTTGAAATCAGCGCGTCCGGGCGGGAACTGCTGGAACAGATGCTTATAAGCAGACGGCGGGGCAAACTGCGGCTGATGCCGACCGGACGGAAGGTGCGGACAGCGGTGATTCTGGCGGCTGGACGGCGGCCGGATTTTGAGGTCCCCGCGGCCCTTCTGCCGCTTGGGGAGAGCACCATTCTGGAAACAATGATTGCGTCGCTCGAATCCTGCGGAATTGAAAAGTTCTTTGTCATTGGCGGATTCTGCGCGGATAAACTCAAAGAAAAGCTTTCTGCCAAACAGAATGTAACGGTTCTGCAAAATGAGCGCTACAAATGGTCGGGCACCATGCAGGCACTGACTTTGCTGGAACAGGAGCTGGACGGCGACTTTCTGCTGATGAAGAGCGACCTTGTGCTGGAACGCCGGGGGGCGCTGGCGCTGCTCGAGGGAGATCTTCCGTTCCGGGCGCTGTTGGCGGCGCCGTCCGGGCTGGGAGATGAGGCCTTTGTCGAGTTGGACGAGGACGGCGACATCTTCCGTATCAGCAAGGACATCCACCAGATCAACCGAATCCAAGGTGAACTGGTTGGCATGATGCGGGTGCCGGTTGAGGTCTTCCATATGATGCTCAAATATTTTGCCGATAACGACAACCCGTATCTCAACTTTGAGTATGTGCTGGAAAATATCGGGCGGCTTTACGGTTTTCGCGGCGAAATCGTCGATGATCTGATCTGGAGCAAGGTGGAAACCAAAGAAAGCTATCAGAACCTTCTCAATATCTGCTATCCTCGGATCGTCCGGAAAGAAAAGGAGATGCAGGAGAAGCTGGCTTCCGATACAATGGTGGAGATTCTGGGAATCAGCCCAGAAGAAATCGTGGAAATCAGCTTTGCAGGCGGACTGACCAACACCAACTATGATGTGACGTTGAAAAACGGGCGGTATATTCTCCGTTTGCCCGGCCGGATGACCGAAAGCCTGATTGACCGGCATGTGGAAAAACAGAATGCGCAGATTGCTTCCGATATGGGATTGAACTGCCGTCTGGTCTACTGCAACGCCGAAACCGGCGTCAAACTGAGCGAATATATCGACCGGGCGGAGACGCTCAACTTCCGCACCGCCAAGCTGGAAGAGAATATGAAACTGGTGGCGGGGATTCTGCATGTGCTGCACGATTCCGATTTCCCGATGCAGAACCGCTTTGACCCGTTTGAAGAAGCGGAGCGGTACGAATCGCTGCTGGATGGGCTGAACGCACGGATGTACAAGGGGTACCATCAGCTCAAAGCGCAGGTGATGGCAATCCGGCAGCGTCTCTTGCGGATTGGTTATGAACAAAAGCCCTGTCACAATGACCTGCTTGCCTTCAACCTTGTCAAAAATGGTGAGGGACGGCTTTATCTGATCGACTGGGAATACGCCGGAATTAACGACCCGATGTTTGACATCGCTTCCTATTTCCTGGAAAATGAGTTTTCGCCGGAAGATGAAGAACTCTTCTTCCATTACTATCTGCAAAATGGTCAGGATGTCGCCGTTGCACGGGAAAAAATCCTGATTTTCAAGATTTCACAGGACTTTTTGTGGAGCATCTGGACAGTGCTCAAAGAGGCAAAAGGAGATAACTTCGGCGCTTATGGCCCGGAACGGTTTGCCCGCTGCCAGCGGCTCTGCGCCCAGTACTGGGAAGCCTATGGCGACTGACACCCAAACCAACTGAAAAGGAGAAATGCAGCATGGAAAAAATAAAATCCGGCAAAAAAATTGACTGGATGATTACGCTGGTGCCGCTGGGGGTTGTGGTTGCCCTCTGTGTTCTGTTCTTTATTCTGCCGGAACAATCCAACGCGGTGCTGAGCCAGATCCGCTTCTTTTTCGGCGATACTTTTGGAACCTATTACCTGATTATTGGCTTGGGGATTTTCCTGCTCTCTTTGTTTATTGCCGGTTCCAAATACGGCAACATTGTCCTCGGAAAGCCGGATGAAAAACCCAAGTATTCCTTCTTTGCCTGGGGCTCAATGATGTTTACCTGCGGTCTGGCGGCGGATATTCTTTTCTACTCCTTTGCAGAGTGGATTATGTACGCGACCGACCCCCATGTGGAAGAAATGGGCGGGATGCAGGAATGGGCTGGGGTGTTTCCGCTGTTCCATTGGAGCTTTATCCCATGGGGCTTCTATCTGGTGCTGGCGGTGGCGTTTGGTTTTATGCTGCATGTCCGCCGGTGCAAACGCCAGAAATACTCCGAAGCCTGCCGTCCGATCCTGGGCAAACACACCGACGGCTGGGCCGGACGGATCATCGACCTTCTGGCAGTATTCGCGCTGCTGGCCGGTACCGCGACAACTTTCAGTGTGGCAACGCCCCTGATGGCAAGCATCTTCAACGACCTGTTCGGGGTGGAGATCAGCCGGACCGTTGTCACCATTGTGATTCTGCTCATCACCTGTTTTGTCTACACGTATTCTCTGCTGCATGGCTTTAAGGGAATCAGCCTGCTGGCTAAGGTCTGCATCTACCTGTTTTTCGGGCTTCTGCTGTTTGTGCTGCTGTTCAGCGGGCAGGCACGGTACATCATTGACACCGGTGTGGAGTCTTTTGGCCGGATGATGCAGAACTTTATCGGACTTTCCACCTATACCGATCCTACCCGTTCCAACAATTTCCCGCAAAACTGGACCATCTATTACTGGGCATACTGGATGGTATGGTGCGTGGCGGCCCCTTTCTTTATTGGGAGCATTTCCAGAGGCCGGACAGTCCGCCAGACGATTCTGGGTGGTTACGGCTTCGGTGTCGGCTCCACAATTGTGAGCTTTATCGTTCTGGGCAACTATTCAATGGGGCTGCAGGTGGAAGAAAAAGCGGATTTTATCGCGGAATACCTGGAAACCGGTGACCTGTATGAGATGATTGTATCGATGATCCATCAGATGCCCTGTGCGCCGCTGATTCTGGTTCTGGTTTTAGTAACCATGATCGCGTTTTATGCCACTTCGTTTGACTCGATTGCGCTGACTGCCTCCTGCTACAGCTACCATAAGCTGGAAGAGGATGAAACACCTCACAAGGGGATTCAGCTGATGTGGTGCATCCTTCTTATTTTGCTGCCGATTGCGCTGGTATTTGCAGAAAGCTCGATGAGCAACCTGCAGTCGGTCAGTATTGTAGCCGCTTTCCCAATTGCGATTGTGATTGTCATGATTACAATCAGCTTTCTCATAGACGGTAAAAAATATATGGGAGAGCTTGCCGGGCTGCACGATAAAAAAACGGAAATCTCTGAAGGGAAAAATGAATAAAGAAAAGCCGCCTTTTTTGGGCGGCTTTTTGCTTGCGGCAGTTAAAAAACTTATGCTACAATGAAGCAAAATCGGTAAAGGAGAGTCTGCAATGACTGACCGCGAAAATAAAATCAAAACAATCCGGTTTGATCATCCGGATTATATCCCCATGATGTTCTGCATAAACGGCGCTTGTTGGAATCATTATGAGCACGAAGCCCTCTTTGAACTGATGGAGAATCATCCGCTCCTGTTTCCCGGTTATCAACGTCCCAAGTCGGTAAATCTGGATTTTTCCGGCACAGTGGCCTGCAAAGCACAGCCTTTTACCGATGATTTTGGCTGTGTGTGGAAAACGGCGGAGGATGGCATTACAGGTACTGTAGTACAGCATCCGCTGGCTGATTGGGCAGCTTTTGCGTATTATACTGCTCCGGACCCCGAAACCCATATGGGCCTTGGACCGATTGACTGGCAGAAAGAAGCGGAAAATATTCGGCGCGCAAAGGAAGCTGGTCAGTTTACAGCAGGTGGACTCCGACACGGACATACCTTTTTGCAGCTCTGTGACATCCGTGGATATGAAAACCTTCTGTTCGATATGGAAGATGAGGAGCCGCGGCTCTGGAAACTGATTGAGCTGGTGGAAAACTTCAACCTCCGGATTGTGGAAAAGTATCTTTCCATGGATGTGGATATGATGGGATATGCCGAAGACCTTGGTATGCAGATTGGTCCAATGCTTTCTCAGAAAAACTTTAAAACCTACATTCAGCCGAGTTATCGGCGGCTGATGAAACCGGCAAAGGAAAAGGGAACTATGATTCACATGCACTCGGACGGAGATATCCGCCTTTTGGTAGATGACATCATTGACAGTGGTGTGGATGTCATCAATCTGCAGGATCTGGTCAACGGCATCGACTGGATTGCGGCGCGTTTCAAAGGGAAAACCTGTGTGGATCTGGATATTGACCGCCAGTCGGTCACCCGGTTTGGAACACCCGCTCAGATTGACTCACTGATTCGGGAAGAGGTGGAAAAACTCTCGGATCCGGCGGGAGGGCTGATGATGATCTACGGGATGTATCCTGGTATTCCGCTTGAAAATGCGGCGGCGCTGATGGATGCAATGGAGCGGTATATGCCGCTGCACTAAGGTACTTGACAAAACGGGAAAAAAGTTGTATGATAGAACAATAGAACGGGGAGCTTGTACAGCAGGCTGAGAGGGAGTCGTTCAACTCCGACCCGATAACCTGATTTGGGTAATGCCAACGTAGGGATGTTTCAGCAGATTCGGAGCAGATGCGTTGACAGCGCATCTGCTTTTTTTCTGCGCAAAAACAGGAGGGATGGGCAAAAGGAAGCGGAAAAAGTCCGGTTGTGCCAGGCGGCACCGCAGGCAAAGGGGGAGCGCCCTGGGCCTTGTGCGGCAGTGTATACAGCGATGGGAAGCCGTGTTCCGGCGTGAGAGGAAGCCAGTAAGCTTCGACCGAACAGGAGAATTCCTTCTGTAACTGAATTTAAAGGAGCTGTATCAAAATGAATCGTACTCGTGTTGAAAAGCTGGCGATTGCCGGCGTACTGGTTGCTGTTGCAGTGGTGGGGAGCGCCTTTTCGTTCCCGGTGTTTGGGGCAAAATGCGCGCCCATTCAGCATATGGTGAACATCATCTGCGCGGTATTCCTCGGGCCGTGGTACGGGATTGGTGTGGCATTTGCGGCCAGTCTGTTCCGCAATCTGCTGGGTTTGGGAACGCTGATGGCGTTTCCGGGGAGTATGTTCGGTGCGCTGCTCTGCGGGCTTTTATATGCAAAGCTTCCAAAATTGCTGCCGACCTGCCTTGCGGAGGTGTTCGGCACATCCATTCTTGGCGGACTCTGCGCATATCCGGTAGCGATTGCTTTTTTGGGTGTTAAGGTCGGAGAAGTTGCGTTCTACGGCTACATCATTCCGTTTCTGGTTTCCACAGCGGGCGGCGCTGTGATCGCAGGGCTTGCACTGGCGGCGCTGCAGCGGACTGGTGTGCTGAATAAATTGCAGAAACGGCAGGCATAAGGAGAAAAGTATGCTGGGAGAATGTCTTGTGCGGGTGCGGCAGAAAGCGCCGCTCATCCACTGTATCAATAATTATGTGACGGCAAACGATGTTGCGAACCTCCTGCTTGCCTGTGGAGCGCGGCCGGCAATGGCGGATGATCCTGCCGAAACAGCTGAGATCACTGCGATTTCGGCGGGGTTTTGCCTGAATCTTGGCACACTGGACAGCCGCAAAGTTCCGGGAATGCTGGAATCGGGGAAAACCGCCAATCGGCTGGGGATTCCGGCAGTTCTCGATCCGGTGGGAGCAGGTTCCAGCCGTCTGCGCACCCAAACGGCACATTCTCTGTTGGAGTCGGTTCGGTTTGCGGCGATCCGCGGCAATATTTCGGAGATCCGGACGATTGCATTTGGCAATGGCCATACGCAGGGGGTAGACGCCGCTGCGGCGGATGTTTCCGATAAGCTGGATGCCGCCATTTTGTCTGCCAAGGAGCAGGCAAAGAAACTTGGCACCATACTGGCGATTACCGGAACGGTTGATTTGGTAACCGATGGGCAGCGCTGTTTTGTCATTCGGAATGGACGTCCGGAAATGAGCCGGATTACCGGTACCGGCTGTCAGCTTTCAGCGCTGACAGCTGCGTTCCTGGCAGCGAATCCGGAATCTCCCCTCCAAGCGGCGGCAGCAGCGGTCTGCACGATGGGGCTTGCCGGGGAACTGGCGGCTAAAAGAATGAAACCGGAGGATGGCAACATCGCCTGCCGCGGCTATCTGATTGATGCGGTTTACAACATGACCGGCGAAATGCTGGAGAAGGGGGCAAATTTTGAAATTCGATAAATCTCAGCTGCTTTTGTACGCAGTGACCGATCGGGGTGGTTTGCATGGAAAACCGCTCAGCTGGGCGGTGGAACAAGCGATTGCAGGCGGCGTGACAATGGTTCAGCTCCGGGAAAAGGAGATGGACAATGCCTCTTTTCTGGCGGAAGCGCGGGAGATTGGGGCGATCTGCAAAAAATACAGAATCCCGTTTCTCATCAACGACAATGTGGAGGTTGCGCTTGCCTGTGGGGCGGACGGTGTCCATGTTGGATTGGAAGATCTGCCGCCTGCCGAAATTCGCCGGCGCTGCGGGAAGGACTTTATCATCGGCGCCACCGCCAAAACGGTGGAACAGGCAAAGGCCGCCGAAGCAGCCGGGGCGGATTATCTGGGCGTCGGGGCGGTCTATCCCTCTCCGACCAAACAGAACGCCGTCCGGATTACATCGGAAATGCTGCGGGAAATCGCAGAATCTGTGTCTATCCCGATTGTTGCAATCGGCGGGCTGAACGCCGGGAACCTTCCCCCGCTTGCAGGCAGCGGAATTGCCGGAGCGGCGGTTGTGAGTGCCCTGTTCAGCAGGGAAGACCCGCAGCAGGCAGCCGAAGAACTGCGGCAAATTTTGCAAAAAATCATATAAGGAAAAACGCGGCGAATTGGGGGCACCACCTTTCGTCGCGGGGAGATTTCTCCCGAGAAAACGCCATGCTGAAAGGAGATTTTTATGTTTACAGCATTGACG
Organism: uncultured Clostridia bacterium; assembly: GCA_944382875.1. Classification (GTDB taxonomy): domain Bacteria; phylum Bacillota; class Clostridia; order Oscillospirales; family Ruminococcaceae; genus Merdivicinus. Next base: position 34,233 of record CALWNQ010000009.1, on the reverse strand, counting down.
ATCGCTGGAAGCGATTCCAGCGGAGGCGCCGGTATTCAGGCAGATATCAAGACGATGACCGTCCATGGGGTTTATGCCATGAGCGCTATCACAGCTTTGACTGCACAGAACACAACCGGCGTCCAGGATATTTTGGAAGTGCCGCCCGCTTTTTTAGCGGAGCAGCTCGACAGTGTTTTTACCGACATTTCGCCGGACGCCGTCAAAATCGGGATGGTTTCGTCGGCGGAACTCATCCGGGTGATTGCGGAAAAACTCCGGTTTTACAAAGCGGAGAAGATTGTGGTCGACCCGGTGATGGTGGCAACAAGCGGCGCGCGGCTGATTTGTGAGGAAGCAGTCGAAACGCTTCGGGAGGAATTGTTTCCGCTTGCGGCAGTGCTGACTCCCAACATCCCCGAAGCGGAGGTCCTTTCCGGTATCTCCATCCAAACACCGGCGGAGATGGAACAGGCTGCCCGGATGATTGGGGAGCAGTTTGGCTGTGCGGTTCTGTGCAAAGGCGGTCATCAGGTAAACAGTGCCAACGATTTCCTTTGGCAGGAAGAGGGCGGGCACTGGTTTTGCGGGGAACGGATCGACAATCCCAACACGCACGGCACCGGATGCACCCTGTCAAGCGCAATCGCGTCCAATTTAGCCAAGGGAAAGCCGCTTGAAACGGCGGTATGGGAAGCAAAACGCTTTCTGTGCGGCGCATTAGCCGCAATGTTGGATCTTGGGAAAGGCAGCGGCCCGCTCTGCCACGCATTTGCCGTAAACGGCGATTACAGCGGGGAATCTGACTGAATATCAAAGGAGAGAATCAAATGGAACGGAATTATGCTACCCAAATGGATGCTGCGCGCCGCGGGATTGTGACGCCGGAGATCAAAATCGTTGCGGAAAAGGAAAAAATGACGGTGGAAGAGCTGATGCCGCTCGTTGCGAGCGGAAAAGTTGCGATCCCCGCCAACAAAAACCACAAGTGTCTGAATCCGGAAGGAATCGGTTCGATGCTGCGGACCAAAATCAATGTCAATTTAGGTGTATCCCGCGATTGTAAGGACTACGATGTAGAGATGCAGAAGGTGCTCTCTGCCGTCAATATGGGCGCAGAGGCGATTATGGACCTTTCGAGCCATGGCAATACCAGTCCTTTTCGCCGCAAACTGACCTCCGAATGTCCCGTTATGATTGGAACTGTGCCGGTTTACGATAGCGTTATTCACTATCAGCGCGACCTCGATACTCTGACAGCAAAGGATTTTCTAGATGTTGTCCGTCTGCACGCCGAAGAGGGGGTGGACTTTGTCACTCTGCACTGCGGCATTACCCGCAAAACGATTGACCAAATCCGCAAACACAAACGGAAAATGAACATTGTGTCTCGTGGCGGCTCGCTGGTGTTTGCCTGGATGTGCATGACCGGGGAGGAAAACCCGTTCTATCAGTATTATGATGAGATTCTCGACATCTGCCGCGAATATGATGTGACCATTTCGCTCGGCGACGCTTGCCGTCCCGGCTGCCTGGCCGATGCGACCGATGTCTGCCAGATTGAGGAACTGGTGCGGCTGGGAGAACTCACCAAACGCGCCTGGGAAAAGGATGTCCAGGTGATGGTGGAAGGCCCCGGTCATGTTCCGATGGACCAGATTGCCGCCAACATGAAGGTGCAGCAGACCATCTGCATGGGCGCACCGTTTTATGTACTGGGGCCGCTGGTCACCGATATTGCTCCCGGCTACGACCATATCACCGCGGCCATCGGTGGAGCAATGGCGGCGATGAACGGGGCGGCGTTCCTCTGTTATGTCACACCGGCGGAACATCTGGCGCTGCCGAATCTCGATGATGTCAAACAGGGGATTATTGCCAGCAAAATCGCGGCGCACGCGGCGGATATTGCCAAAGGCATTCGCGGTGCGCGGGAAATCGATGATCGGATGGGCGATGCCCGCCGCGCGCTCGATTGGGAAAAACAGTGGGAGTGCGCGCTCGATCCGGAAACCGCAAAGGCGATTCGGGCTGACCGTTCGCCGGAGCACGACGACACCTGTTCGATGTGCGGCAAATTCTGTGCGGTGCGGAGCATGAACAAAGCGCTCAATGGGGAGCATATCGACATTCTTTAAAAAGAAGCGGCAGGGAAACCTGCTGCTTTTTCTAATTTTTTAAGTAATTATTTGTGCAGATTGGTCATTGCAGGCTTGCAAAAGATTCGGTACACTGATGATAGAATGATAAAGGGGGAAGCAAAATGAAAAGTGCGGTATTTTATGGGAAACATGATATTCGGATTGAGGAGCAGCCTGTGCCGGTTCTCCGGCAGGACGAGGTTTTGATCCGGGTAAAAGCCTGCGGGATTTGCGGTACGGATGTCCATATTTTCGAAGGGGACAAAGGGGCAGCCGCTGTAACACCGCCCACGATTTTAGGGCATGAATTTTCAGGTGTTGTGGAAGCAGTCGGAGAAGCAGTTACTCGGTGCAAACCGGGTGACCGTGTTTGCGTCGACCCCAACTGCTACTGTGGAAACTGCCGGCCTTGTCGGGACGGAATGGTTCATTTCTGTGAGCATATGATTGGTTATGGTACTACTGTAAATGGCGGATTTGCGGAATTTTGCGCAGTGCGGGAGCGGCAGGTTTATCTTCTCGGGGATAATACTACTTTTGAGCAAGGTGCCATGACCGAGCCGGTTGCTTGCTGTCTGCATGGAATGGATCTGTGCGGAATTAAGCCTGGTCATCATGTTGCGGTGATCGGGGGCGGGATGATCGGGCTGATTATGTTGCAGCTTGCCCGGTTGAGCGGTGCTGCCAGGGTTGCTCTTCTGGAACCGGTAGAAGGAAAGCGGAAAGCTGCTCAAAAGCTTGGCGCAGACATCTGTATCAATCCGCTTGAGGAGGATGCGGGCGCTGCTTTGCAAAAAGCTGGCATGGATCATCTGGATACTGTGATCGAGTGTGTTGGACTGCCCTCTACAATGGCGCAGGCAATCCAACTTGCCGGATACGGCGCGACTGTGATGATGTTCGGGCTTACCAAGCCGGACGATACCATCCCGCTCAAGCCGTTTGAAATTTTCCAGAAGGAAATCACACTGAAAGCTTCCTATATCAATCCCTGTACACAGCGGCGTGCGCTGGATTTGATCGATTCTGGGCGGCTGGATGTGAGCAGCATGGTCTGCCGGACGATTTCACTTCGGGAACTGCCGGATATTTTGCGGGAACCGGCACTGCGGGCAAAAGGAAAGTATCTGGTTTCGCCGGAAATGTAAACATTCTTCTCTATTTATTGCAAAATCATGCGGTTGTGCTATAATAAAAGAAACCGCAAAGCGGCAGAGAGAAGGATGACTATTTGAAAGAAATACCCAATTTGCACTATTTCCGTTCCAAAAACTCATTCAGCGGCAGCAGCGGATTATTTCGTTATCGTTTGGATCCGGATGGGGAATTGCTGCGTGCAGCAGCATGGTTCGGACCAGATTGTATGGATCGGACGGAAGAGAAAAAAATTTTGAAAAAGGAGTTTCCATTGGATGCAGATGGTCTTGGGGCTGCGGTATCCTGGTTGGAACAGGTTCAAAAGGAGGAACAGGTATGAAAAAGCTGCGGATTTTGTGTGCAGTTGTTGCTGCCGCGGCAATGGCGGTATCGCTGGCCTTACCAGTTGCAGCGGGCTGGCATCACGGTGGGCATCATTGGCAGTATCAAAATCAGCAAAGTGGTGAATGTTTAAAAAATTGCTGGCAGAAAGTGGACGGCTGCTGGTACCGGTTTGATGAAAACGGCAATATGCAGACTGGCTGGATCTGTGATAATAACTGCTGGTATTACTGCGACCAGAGCGGCGCGATGAAAACCGGGTGGTTCTACGATGGAAAACAGTGGTATTATTGCAACCAGAGTGGCGCAATGCAGACCGGTTGGATTCGTGATGGCGGTTGTTGGTATTATTGCGATCAAAGTGGCGCGATGAAATCCGGCTGGGTAAAAGACGGCGACTGCTGGTATTATTGCAGCGGCAGCGGTGTGATGCAGACCGGTTGGTTGACCGTGAATGGTGTACGGTATTTCTGCAATGCTTCTGGTGTTATGCAGACTGGCATCGTCCAGATCGATGGGGTGAATTACCAGTTTGATGAAAACGGCGGGCTTGTCGCATCCAATGTTTCAGGCTATGCTGATGCAGCTTACACTTCTTCCGGAGCATCCGCACAGATGGTTGATCCGGTAAAAGATGGTTCAACCGTGACCGTAACCATTCCGGAAGGGAAAAACGCTTCTCAGATTGGGGCAATTCTTCAGGCGAACGGCGTTTGCCGTCAGGAGGATTTCCTGAAAGCGTTAAATCAGTATCAGACTACATCTGCTACTTTTGACGAAATGAAGGGGAACAGCAACCTTTTCTTGTGGTATGAGGGCTGTCTCTATCCAGATACTTATGAATTTTACCGATACGATAATCCGGAAAACATCATCCGCAAACTGCTTATCAATTTTGATAATAAGATTTCCGCGGATTTAAAAACTCAGATGGAGAAAAAGGGCCTTTCGCTTTTGGAAACAATAACACTCGCTTCGATGATTCAGAAAGAAGCGGCGAAACCAGAAGATATGGCCAAAGTATCTGCTGTATTCTGGAACAGACTGGAAGCCAAAGGAACATATCCCAAGCTCCAGTCGAATCCGACCAGTGATTATGCGGATTGGATCGAAGCAAACAAAGCATATGGAAACAGCGCGGTTTCTGCGGCTTCCTATGATACCTATCAAACGAGTGGGCTTCCAGCTGGCCCCATATGCAGTCCAGGTATGGATGCGATTTTAGCTGCATTGAATCCCGATGAAAACTGTAATGCTTATTATTTCTGCACGGATAAAAACGGGACCTTCTATTTTGCGGAAACCTATGCGGAACATCTTCAGAACGTAGAAAAAACAAAATCCAACTAAACAAAAGAAAGCCTCCGGCGAACCGGAGGCTTTCTTTTATTTTGCGTCAAATAAGAGAACCTTAATGGCTTCAACAATATCTTCCGTCGTAAGACGAGCTACATTAAATGCATCCAGCATTTTATCCGTCTCAGTTGTTGTAGCGTCCAGATATTCAAAGCTAAAGTATTCCATTGCTTTTTTCAGCACAGCAGTATCTTCGGGAGAATTCGCGGAATTTTCCAGCTCTTTTTTAAGGAGCCGCAGGGAAATCTGCATAGCTTGTTCTTTGGTAAAGACTGCATTTGCAGCCTCACGCTTAAATTCGTCAATTCCATTCAGTGAACGCATGATATTCATCCTTTCCTGTCGGCTTATATTGCCGTTCTCCTTATTATATCGCTTTTGAGGATTCTCTACAAGAGATTACAGGATAATTTACAGATTAGACAAAATCAGCCTTGAATCCAGGCACCGTCAGCGCCAACCTGATAAGAGCCGATGGTAGTATTGACTGCAAGCTGTCCATTTTTATAGAAATAATAGGATTTTCCGTCAATCGTGTACCAACCGTTGACCAGGCAGTAACCATCTGATTTGCGGAAATAATAGGATTTTCCGTCAATCGTTTGCCAACCGGTGAGCATGACGCCATCAGCGCCAACACGGCACCAGGAATTTCCGGTTGCGGTGGCAATCCAATAGTTTTTGCACATTGCGCCGTCTGCTGTAAAGTAATACCACTTACCGTCGATTTCGCACCAGCTCACAGCAGCTGCGCCAGAATTTTGCAGATAATAGGAATCACCCTTATAGTCATACCACTGGTTTGAGAGCATTGCACCACTGCTGTTGAGCATATACCAGCGATCGCCGTCTTTTACCCATCCGGTTGCCATGCTACCCGATCCGTTTAGGTAGTACCAAGTTTTATCGATTAATTTCCATCCGGTGGCCATTTTAGCAGTGGAAGGATCCAGATAGTACCAATTATTATCTACATATTTCCATCCGGTTTGGAGAGCGCCGTTCGAGGGATCCAGGTAATACCAGTTATTTTCATATTTCAGCCATCCAGTTGCTTTTTTGCCGTCGGAGCCGGTGTAGGTGGTAACGCCGTTTTCCGTTTTCCAGCCGTTTCCGGACGGGAAGCCGGAGGGAACGGTTTCATCCGGCTTTTGACCGGCGTCAGAAGGTGGATTGCCATTTAGTGTTCCATTGCTGTTAAAGTGGTACACAGTTCCATCGATTGTCTGGTCACCGGTAACCATATCGCCGCTGTTGGTCAGATAGTACCAGTTCTGATCGATTTGTTTCCAGCCGGTTGCCATAACTCCGGAGGAAGGATCCAGATAGTACCATTTATTGCTTACATATTGCCAGCCGGTTTTCATTTCGCCGGAATTGGGATCCAAATAATACCAGTAACTGCCAAGCAGGAGCCATCCTTTTTTGTATGCGCCGCTGTCATCCTGATAATATTTTTTGCCATCAACTGTTATCCAGCCGCTGCCGGTAGGCTTTGTAGGATCAGAAGGCTGCTGGGATTCTTCTCCAGGCAGAGTGGAATCTCCATCGCCGGCATTTGCAGGGGGATTACCACTTGTCAGAGCACCGCTGCTGCTGAAAGTATACTGTTTTCCATCGATGGTTTGGGTACCGGTAAGCATTGCCCCACTAGAATTGGTGTAATAATAAGTGTTTCCAAGTTTCAGCCATCCGGTGGCCATTTTACCGGAAGTGGTATTTAAATAATACCAGGTACTGCCGTCTTTTTGCCAGCCGGTGAGCATTTTGCCGTCAGAACCAAATAAGTACCAGTTGGTTTCCAGCCACTTCCATCCGGTAACAGCTTCGCCGTTCAGATAATAATATCGGCTTCCGTTTTTTGTTACCCATCCGTCCGAAATTTCACCGGGTGCAGTACCATTACCGTTTAAGACACCGTATTTGTCAAAGGTATAGGATTTGCCGTCAATTGTTTGTGTTCCAGTTGCATAGCGGCCGCTGTCATTCAGGAAATAATAGGTATCGGTTGCATCTTTTTGCCAGCCGGACACATTCTGCGGAACAATGGTCAGTGTGTTGTCATTTTTCGACAAAGCGGTTACCATCGAAACGCAGTCAGCTGAATATGTATCCAGTAAATTACGAGACAGATCAAAGACACAGTCTTTCTGCTTCCATTCTGCATCATCTGCAATGGTTTCAATTTCATTGTTTTCCAGATAACAAAATTCTAGATTTTCCAGATACTGCATTTTAGGCAGTTCGGAAATCTGGTTGTCCGAAAGATCCAGATAGGCGAGATTTGGCAGGAAAGAAGCAAGACGGAAATCAGTGATTCTGTTATCTTTGGCACTCAAGTAGGTGAGCGTTTCTGGCAGAGTGGACATTTCCCGAATATTGTTGTGATCGAGAACCAGCGTTTCCAGTGCCGGGAAATCTTCCAGTGAAGAGGTTGAAGAAAGCTTATTTCCGGAAAGATTCAATGATGTTAGGAAAATAAGATTATCTAATGCGGATACACTGGATACTGAATTGTTGGACAGATCCAACTCTTCCAGGCGTGACAATTTACTCAGTGAAGAAATCGTAGAGATCCGATTGTCCGATAGATCCAGCCACATGAGATATTCACATTCACCTAAAGAAGAGACGGAGCTGAGATTATTATTCGAAGCATCGAGCCAAGAAAGATTGGGTAATTTATTCAACCCTTTTAAACTGGTCAGCCCGAGCCCGCTCAGATCCAAGTCGGTGACAAGGGAAAGTTCGTATTCGCTTAATTCGCCGTCTCCGTTTACATCGGTTTCATCCAACAGGATATCATAAATATCATCGTCAAAATAGCGAGAAGCAACAGTATCGCTTCCTGCGGCTAAGGCTGTCCAAGCCGGGATAACGGTAGAAGCGGCAACTGCAAGAACAGCAGTAGCTGCCAATATGCGTTTTCGTAAATTTTTCATGGTAAAATCCCTCCATATATCCAGTGCGGAAAGCGGGGCGGTTTGTTGCGTGCTCCGGGAAATTTTACAAAATCAACTAAAGCTAAGCGCTGATTTTTTGTAATTACAATCAGTATACCATAAAATCGGCTACAGGTAAAGAGATTCTCTTGATTTCGATAGGAAAGAATCGGAGAAAGTCTTGACTTTGCGGGGGGATTTTATTACAATAATACTATATGGACAGAAGCAGGTTTTTTGCCTGTAAAAAAGGAAGGGAACTATTCATGTTGAAAAATGAACAGAAAACCATGGATCAGATTATAAACCTTTGCAAAGGCCGCGGATTTGTTTATCCTGGCAGCGAAGTTTATGGCGGTTTGGCAAACTCCTGGGATTACGGCCCACTTGGAGTAGAGTTTAAAAATAATGTCAAAAAGGCTTGGTGGCAGAAATTTGTACAGGAATCCCCTTATAATGTCGGATTGGATTCTGCAATCATTATGAATCCACAGACCTGGGTAACTTCCGGCCATGTCGGCGGCTTTTCCGATCCGTTGATGGACTGCAAGGACTGTAAAGCACGTTATCGCGCCGATAAACTGATTGAGGATAACGGCGGACATGCCGAAGGTATGACCTTTGAGCAGATGAGCGATTATATTAAGGAGAACGGCATTGCCTGTCCTGCTTGCGGCAGCAAGAATTTCACCGATATCCGCAAATTTAACCTGATGTTCAAAACCTTTATCGGTGTTACCGAAGATGCCAAGAGCGAGGTTTACCTCCGTCCCGAAACCGCACAGGGCATTTTCGTTAACTTTGCGAATGTCCAGCGCACAACCCGCAAAAAACTCCCGTTTGGTATCTGTCAGATCGGTAAATCCTTCCGCAATGAGATCACCCCCGGCAACTTTACTTTCCGTACCCGTGAATTTGAGCAGATGGAGTGCGAGTTCTTCTGCAAGCCTGACACCGATCTGGAATGGTTCCATTACTGGAAAGAAACATGCAAAAATTGGCTGCTGAAGCTTGGCATGAAAGAAGAGAACATGCGTCTTCGTGACCATGAGAAGGAAGAACTCTCGTTCTATTCCAAAGCGACCACCGACATCGAATATCTCTTCCCGTTTGGCTGGGGTGAGCTGTGGGGAATTGCTGACCGTACCGATTACGACCTTGGCCGTCATCAGGAAGCGAGCGGCAAGAGCCTTGACTACTTTGATCAGGAAACCAACGAACGTTATATCCCTTATGTTGTAGAACCTTCGCTGGGTGCTGACCGCGTTGCGTTAGCTTTCCTCTGTGAAGCGTTTGACATCGAACAGCTTGAAGATGGTACTGAGCGTACTGTGATGCATCTGCATCCCGCACTGGCTCCTTTCAAAGCTGCTGTGCTGCCGCTCTCCAAAAAGCTGTCCGAGAAAGCCTCCGAGATTTATACGGAGTTGTCCAAATACTTTATGGTAGACTTTGATGAGACCGGCGCAATCGGCAAGCGTTATCGCCGTGAAGACGAAATTGGTACTCCGTTCTGCATTACCTACGATTTTGATTCCGAAAATGACGGCTGCGTTACTGTGCGTGACCGCGATACCATGGAACAGATTCGTATGCCGATCGGTGAGCTTCGCGCCTATATTGAGAAGCATTTGGTATTCTAAATAAGAAAACCGTCCGCTTTTGCGGACGGTTTATTTTTATGAATTTGCTTATCGTAATAAATATAAAAAGACCTGAAACAAAGTGTTTCAGGTCTTTTGGAGCTGATAACCAGATTCGAACTGGTGACCTCGTCCTTACCAAGGACGTGCTCTGCCTACTGAGCCATATCAGCATCTGTTTTGTGACAGCTTCTATATTATAGCAAACCTTAAGGGATTTGTCAAGCCTCTTTTTATCAAAATCTAAAATTGAGCTGGATTATGAAAACCTTGTTGTAAAAAGGCGGGGATTGTGGTACAATATAAGAGATTATAAAGCGAAAGGGTTATGTTATGCTGACGGTACGGAACACCAATGTCATGAATATATACAACGCAATCCGCGGTGCTCGCAATCCGATGAACAGCTGGGACAGAATGGATAGCGTTCTACTTTCGGATGGAAGCTGCGAGCTTGGTCCCAATGATTTGGGGTTAGCGCGCAGGTTGGCGCGGGCCGGGAGCGATCACCGCAAATATCTGCGGCAGATCTTCGTTTCGGTGGATATTACAGCACCGCTTTATTGGTGGAAGGAATTTGACACTTATAAAGTTGGAACAGTTGCCAATTCGACCAGCACCATGCACAAAATTCACTCCAAACCGTTTTGCCGGGAGGATTTCAGCATCGATCAGATGAGTGAAGCAACTCTGGAAAAAATGGATGCAGTTATTTCATGGCTGGAGGAGCTTCGGCTCCGTTTTGTGGATACTAAAGATAAATCAGTTTGGTATGACATGATCCAGTTTTTGCCGTCCAGTTATAACCAGATGCGCACTTGTACCCTGAATTATGAGAATCTGATCAACATCTATCATGCCCGCAAGAACCACAAATTGGATGAATGGCACGTCCTCTGCCATTGGATAGAGCATCTGCCATATGCAGCGGATCTGATCGTGATGGAGGAGTGAGTGTGGCCGGGAAATTGATTGTTTTGGATGGGCTGGACGGCTGCGGGAAATCTACCCAAACACCGCTCGTCGCTTCCGAGTTGGAAAAGGCTGGATACTCTGTCAAGGTGATTTCCTTTCCGGATTATGATCAGCCGTCCTCGGCGCTGGTGCGGATGTATCTGGCGGGCGAGTTTTCTGCCGATCCTGCGGGTGTAAATGCCTATGCGGCTTCGAGTTTTTACGCGGTGGATCGTTATGCAAGCTATCAGAAATTCTGGAAAAAGGATTATGAAAACGGTGCGTTGATATTGGCCACCCGATATGTCAGCTCAAACGCCATCCATCAGATGGGAAAATTGCCGGAAGATGCGTGGCCAGGCTACCTGAAATGGCTGGATGATTTTGAATACGAAAAGCTGGGGCTTCCCCGGCCGGATCGGGTGATTTTTCTCGATATGAAGCGGGAGGTTGCCGACCGGCTGATCCTTTCTCGTTACCATGGGGATGCCGGAAAAGAGGATATTCACGAAAAAAACCGTGCCTATTTGGCGCGCTGCCAAAAGACGGCATTTTTTGCCGCAAAGGCAGAGAATTGGGAAGTAATCCGCTGCGATGACGGGGAAAATCCGTTGGATACAGCCGTGATTACACGAAAAATTGTGGATATCATCTGCGCAAAACAGCAATAAAGGAGAATTTATGCTGCAATTTGAACCTATTGCACTGCATCACCGGGAGATGGTCAACCGTTATTTGCGGGAGAAAGATTATCCGGGCGATCAGTACAGTTTTGGAAATCTTTTTATTTGGCGGAAATCCTATGGAGCGGAAATTTGTGAACAAAACGGTTTTTTATTTGTGAAATCCGGAAAGCCGGGGAATTATGTCTTTATGTGTCCAATCGGAAAGGGCAATCTGGCGGAAGCCATTGCGCTTTTGCGGGAATGGTGCAGGGAGGCAGGTTGCCCACTCCGAATGGCGTGGGTGCCGGAGCAGGACAAAGCGCTGTTGGAAACTCTTTACCCGGATGAGCTGAAAATCACCTCCAACCGGGACACATTTGATTATATCTATGATCGGGAGCGACTTCGCACACTGGCTGGAAAAAAACTGCAGCCAAAACGCAATTATGTCAACCGCATCAAAAAGCGGGATTGGGTGTATGAACCGATTACTCCCCAGAATCTTTCCGAATGTATGGAGATGCAAAAGCAGTGGTGCCATCAGAATAACCGTTGTGCGGAAGGTTCTGCGCACGAAGAAAGCTGTGCGGTACGGCAGGCTTTCCGGCACTTTTCGGACCTTGGCTTTGCGGGGGGATGCATCCGGTTGGATGGAAAGCTGGTTGCTTATACCATCGGAGAGCCACTCAATTCCAACACCTATATCGTTCATATCGAAAAAGCTTTTTCGGATGTGGAGGGTGCCTATCCGCTTATCAATCAGCAGTTTGTAGAACATGAGATGGAGGGCTATGCCTTTGTCAACCGGGAAGACGATACCGGTTCGGAAGGTCTGCGAAAAGCAAAACTGTCCTATGATCCTGTTACACTTTTGGAGGATTACCAGATTGAATTTTTAATTTAGGAGGACAGCATGGTTTCTCTTGCGCGGGAAAGTGACCGTGCGGCACTAGAAGCAATTTGGATGGCATGTTTCGGCGGGCCGCAGGAGTATTTGGACTTTTATTTTGAAAAACGGTTCCGGCCGGAGGAAACACTGGTCTGGCGGGAGCGGGATATTCCAGTTTCCATGATGACTATGATGGATGTGACGATGGAAGGCCAACCGGGCAGCTATATCTATGCGGTGGCAACCTTGCCGGAGTTTCGCCACCAGGGTTTCATGCGGAAGCTGGACAACGCTGCCAAAAGGATTCTTACAGACCGCGGCCGGAAGTTTACGGTGCTGATTCCGGCGGAGCTTCCCTTGTTTGCCATGTATGAAAAACTTGGTTACCACGCTGAATTTTTTCTCTGGGAGGGCGAAGCACAGGCCACAGGGAATCCGGGGATTGCAGTTTCCGCCTGCAACTTTGGAGAGTTTTCCCGGATGCGCGGCGCGTATCTTTCCGAGATGGAAAATGCGGTGTTTCATCCGGAGTGGGAACTCCGGTATATATACGAAGAACTCCGACATTTTTCAGGCGGTGTTTTATTGCTGAATGGAAAAGGAAGAAAGGAGTATGCCGCGTATTCTCAGCTGGAAGATGAAACGGTGCTGATTCGGGAGTACAGCGGCAGCAGCCCTCTGGAAGCCGCGGCAGCGGTTTTATCTTATCTGGAAAAGCAGCGCGCCAGAATCCGGAGTCCCCAGCCTTTTCCAGGAGCAAAACGGATTCCATACGGGATGGGGCGGAGTTTGATTTATCCGGATGCGCCGCTTGCACACGATTTTCAACCACCATTTTATATGTCATTAATGTTAGATTAATTAATAGAAAGAAGGATATTAAATGATTTATGTTTTTCTGGCCAATGGGTTTGAAGAAGTAGAAGCGATCACTCCGATTGACTTTCTGCGCCGTTGCGGGTTGGACGTCCGTACTGTGGGCGTCAGCGGCCCTGTTTCTGTGGGCTCCCATAAAATCCCAGTTGCGTGCGATATGACCGCAGAAGAGGTTCGTCCCGAACTGGCGGATGCGGTTATCCTGCCAGGCGGTATGCCAGGCACGCTGAACCTGGAAGCCAGTGAAGTCGTACAGAAAACAGTCCGCTGGTGTGCTGAAAACGGAAAATGGATTGGTGCCATTTGTGCAGCGCCCTCCATTTTGGGGCATATGGGCCTTTTAAATGGCAAAAAAGCTACCTGTTTCCCCGGTTTTGAGCAGGAACTGAAAGGGGCTGAATTCCAGAAGGAACCTGTAGTATGCGACGGTAAGATCATTACATCACGTGGTGCGGGGACTGCTTCTCAGTTTGCCTTTGCATTGGCCGAAGCGCTTTGCTCCCGTGCGGAAGCGATGAAGCTGAAAGCGGGGGTGCAATGGCAGGGATAACAACCAGGCCGGATATCCGACAGATAAAACGGGAGCTGCGTGATCGGATGAAAGAAATTCGGCGTAGTTTTCTTCCCGCTGAAAAAGAAAAAAAGGATACCGCTGTCTTATCAAAACTTGTTGCATTGCCGGAATATCGGAATGCCAAGTTGGTGCTTACCTATGTATCCACGGCGATCGAGGTGGATACTCATGCTTTGATCTGTCGTGCGCTTTCCGATGGCAAAAGGGTAGCAGTACCATATTGTGTGCCGGGAAAAATTGAGATGCTTTTTTGTGAGATCACATCACTTTCCGATCTTGCTCCGGGTAGCTTTGGCGTTTTGGAACCGGATCCCGAAAAACAGATCGTTCTCGATTCCTTTCCGAATTCTGTCTGCATCTTGCCGGGACTTGCTTTTGACCTATGCGGGTACCGTTTGGGATATGGAAAGGGCTATTATGACCGTTTTCTTTCTCGTTATCACGGAAAGAATGTGGGCGTATGTTACAATGCCTGCCTGAAACCGGTGCTGCCCCACGGCAGATATGATAAAATGGTGAGTGTTTTGGTTACTGAAAAATTTGTGAAAAGATTTTCGCCTCCTGTCGGACCGCAGAAGCGCCCGATGCGGCATCGGCGGACTTTCCGAAAGGAAGGAGATTCGCATGGATCAGCAAAATAACAACAAGGATTGGGTGGATGAGCTGCTTGACGATATTCGCTCGGAACAGGAAGCGGAATCAGCAGCGCATGCGGATCCGCCGGCGGAAGAGCCTCCGACAGGCACTTTTATCGCACAGTCTACGCCGCCTGCACAAAAGCCAACTGTTCCCCGGAAAAAAACTGCAACGCCTTCAAAGGGAACCAGTTCTGTAAAACAGGCATCCCGGCCGATGAATACCAATACTCCGAAAAGTCACAAGAGAAAAAAGAAAAAAACGGTGCGGGTAGGAATTGGCCAATCCATTCTTTATGTTGCCATTTCACTGGCTGTATGTGCTGTGGCCGCTGTGTTCTGTTTGCGTGCAGTCGGAGATGTATTGGCAGTATCACGTCCGGATAAAGCTGTACAGGTGACAATCCCAGCTGATGCAACCGCCAAGGAAATTGGAGAAATTTTCAAAGAAAACGGGCTGATCGAATATCCATGGATGTTCGCTATTGTCGCAAAGTATGAAAATATGGGCGAAGTAGCAGAGGGCACATATGTGTTGAATACGAATATGGGATATACCTCGCTGATGCACGCCATTGAAAAGAGTGAGCAACCGGCAAAAACCGTAACAGTTACCATACCGGAAGGGTTGACTCTTTCTCAGGTAGCGGCATTGATGGAAGAAAATAATGTCTGTTCCGCAAATGATTTTCTGAATAGCTTGGAAAATACGGACTTTGATTATGCATTTATCGACGATATTCCAAATGATCCACTCCTTTTCCGAAAATTGGAAGGCTATCTTTTCCCGGATACCTATGAATTTTATGAGAATGACAATGCGCTGAATGTTATCCAAAAAATGATGGACAATTTTACCCGCAAGGTTACAAACAGCATGATTGCACAGGCTGAGGAACAGGGAATGACTTTGCATGAGCTTCTGACACTGGCGTCGATCATCCAGGCGGAAGCGCCCGATGAAGAAAATATGGTGTTGGTATCTTCGGTATATCATAACCGTTTGAATAATCCTTCGGAATATCCCAAGCTGCAGGCAGATCCCACTCGGAAGTATGCAAGTGAGGAGATTGAGTCGGAGCTTGGCATCGAAGGCCAAAAGATTGCGGATGCTTACAATACCTACGAAGGGAATGGACTGCCGCCGGGACCAATCAACAATCCGGGACTTGCCGCGATCAACGCTGCTTTGAATCCGGCTGAGACCAATTATTATTATTTCTGCAGTAATCTGAAGACCAAGCAATTCTATTATGCAGAAACATTGGCTGAGCATGAGCAGAATCTTGCAAAAGCAAATTTGAAATAATTTTACAAATACAACAAGGAAAGGCATAGAATTTATGCTAAATTTAGAAGAAAGACCGGAACTTCTTGCGCCGGTTGGTGATTTTGAACGGTTGCAAGCTGCGGTGCGTTATGGCGCGGATGCAGTTTATTTGGGTTCTACCGAGTTTGGAATGCGGGCAGCTTCCGCAAATTTCGGGCCGGAGCTTTTGAGAAAAGCAATTGCATTTGCACATGAGCATGGAGTAAGGGTATATCTTACCTGCAATACACTGCCGCGGAATGAGGAAATCGACCGGCTGCCCGCTTTTCTGGCGGAAGCGGGAGCAGCTGGGGTGGATGCTTTTATAGTAACCGATATCGGTGTGTTGGCATTGGTCAAAGAAACGCTTCCCGGTGCCGAAATCCATATCTCCACCCAAACTGGCATTGTCAACTGGCGAGCTGCATTGGAGTACTATCGGTTGGGTGCAAAACGTGTGGTGCTGGCAAGGGAGCTTACCCTGGAGGAGATCCGGGAAATTCGGCGCCGGACGCCGTCTGATTTGGAACTGGAGGTATTTGTGCACGGCGCAATGTGCATGTCATTTTCAGGCCGGTGCCTGCTTTCCAATTATATGGCGGCACGCGACGCCAATCGTGGTCAATGCGCACAGCCTTGCCGGTGGAATTATCGTCTGGTAGAAGAAAAGCGGCCGGGACAGTATTTTCCCATCTTTGAAGATGATACCGGCAGCTATATCCTGAATGCCAAGGATTTATGTATGATGGAACATCTGGATGAGCTGGTTGAAGCAGGTGTAACTTCCTTAAAGATCGAAGGCCGGGCTAAATCTTCCTATTATGTATCCGTGGTGACCAATGCCTACCGGATTGCACTGGATGATTTCCTGGCGCATCCGGATGGATGGCACTGTCCGGATTGGCTTTCGGAGGAAGTCCGTAAGGTGAGCCATCGGGATTATTCTACCGGATTTTATTACGGCCGTCCGGAACAGGGACAGCGTTATGACAACGGCGGATATATCCGGGAATGGGATATTGTAGCGATGGTTGACCGATGGGAAGATGGAACAGCTTTTTGCACCCAGAAAAACAAGTTTTATGCGGGTGACACGCTGGAACTGCTTCAACCCGGAAAGAAACCGCAGCAGGTAACCGTTTTGCGCTTATATAATGCGGAGGGGGAGGAGATGCCCGACACCCGTTATGCGAACGCGCCGTTTTCTTTTCCCTGTGAACAGCCGGTGGAAGCCGGTTCGATCCTCCGTAAAGCGGTGGAGTAACGACATAAAAAGGAGATATGACTATGGATTCCAAATCCCCCAATCAAAAGATAGCACCGGTAGTGCCGTTAAAAAATGAAACGTGGCGGCTTGCGTTACAGACTTTTTTCAATCTGCTCATCAGTACGATCATCTGCATAGTTGTTGTACTTGCATTGTCGTCTTTGATGGAATCCTTATGGGGAAAAATTGTAGTGGAGGCAGTATGCTTGTTGATTACCTTGCCAATTCTGTATAGTTACATGTGGGGACAAGGTGATCGCGATGCCAATTTTGTCCAATTCGGAAGAATGAAAAAGGATGTTTGGAAAGGTCTGCGGGCTGGCTTGATCGGGACAATTCCCACCTGGCTGACATTGATTCCGTTAGCGCTGTCGATGGTGCGGATTATTCCATTTGATTTTATGCCAATCTACCGTTTATTGAATGCGCCTATCTGGGGTTTTGTCAACCTCATGCACGGGAGCGGCGGAGCAATTCCGCATGCTGCTGTTGAGGCGCAGGAGGCAACCGATACCATGCCGGCGATTGAAGCGATGCCTGCTACTGATGGACTTGGTTGGGGAATTTTTGTCATTCTGTGCTTACTTCCGCTTTTGTATGTTGCTGCCTGCACAGTGGGCTATTACCTTGGCACAAGGAGATTTTCGGTAATGAATAAGCTGGTGTATAAGGACGATCCCGAAAAGATTGCCGCTCGCCGTAAAAAAAGAAGATAAAAAGAAACGCTGTCGCATATTTCATGCGGCGGCGTTTTTGCATAAAGATGTTTTTATGCGCATAAATTGGATTGAAGGCCGGAAGAAAGGGTGAGCGCATGAGGGACCGATCCACGAAAAAAAACCGGTTTTGGGGAATTGCTGCAGCTTTGCTTGGAATGATGATTCTGTTTTATGTAGCCGGACAGCTTTGGAAGCAGCAAGTAATTGAACAAGCAAAAACCGAGGATTTTTTTGAAACCCAGGCCGTAATCCTGGATCCGGGGCATGGTGGGGAGGATGGTGGTGCGGTAGGTGCCGGGGGGACAATCGAAAAAGATATCAACCTTTCGATAGCGCTCAAGCTGCGGGATCTTCTTGTTTTGCAGGGCTACACAGTATATATGACCAGGGAAACGGATGAAATGACCTGTGACGAGGAATTAGAAGGGATTTCCGCCCGCAAAAAGTCGGATATGCATAATCGGCTTGCTTTAATGGATGCGCATCCGGAAGCGGTTGTATTGTCCATTCATCAAAATCTATTTGAACAATCTAAATACAGCGGCGCGCAGATGTTTTACGGAAAAAACCATCCGCAAAGCGAACAGCTTGCTCAAATACTACAAGATTCTTTTCGATTGCAATTACAACCGGAAAATGAACGTCAGATCAAGGAGGGAGGAAAAAATCTCTACTTGCTTTGGGAGGCGGAAAACCCGATTGTGCTGCTGGAATGTGGGTTCCTTTCGAATCCGGAGGAGTGTGAAAAGCTCTGTTCTGACGATTATCAAAAAAAGATTGCGCTTACCATATGGAACGGACTTGTGGAATGGCAGAAAAACCTTTGAAATTATATTGTGCACAAAATCAAAGGCAAACAGAGAAAAAATGTGTTAAAATAAAAGAAAACGGCGATGCCATAAGCAGGAGGTTTATGATGAGCGATTGGAATGAACTTTTATTAAAAGCAATGACCTGGCAGCATCCGGAAGAAATTCCGGTTTCTTTTGGGATGCTGCCGGCAGCTTGGATGAAAAACGGCAAAGAGCTGGTGAAACTTGCCAAGGATTATCCGGATATTATCCCCAATATCCCGGATCTGGACCATCTGGAAAAGTATACTCCCGCCAGCTACCACGTTGGTTCCTTTACCGATGAATGGGGTTGCAAATGGGAGAACGTGGAAGAAGGAATGGAGTCCATCGTAACCGGGCACCCTGTTCCCAACCGCGAGGATATCCTTACTTTGAAAATTCCGGAAAACCGTGACGGACGGATCCCGCACGGCTTTATGTACCTGCGCCTGCTCGATTTGCGCGGATTTGAGGAAGCGATGATTGACTTTGCCGAAGAATGTGATGAGATCCAGATTTTAATCGACAAGGTTGTGGAATACAACATGCGCCAGATTGAAGCAATCCTTCCAAAGGCAGGCAAGATTGTCTTTTTTGGTGATGATCTTGGCATGCAGAAAGGCCTTGCAATCGGCCCCACCAAGTGGCGGAAGTACCTGAAACCGGCATTCAAGAAACTGTATTCTCTTGTCAAAGAAACCGGCCGCTATGTTTACATGCACACCGATGGCATGATTTATGAAATTATGCCCGATCTGCAGGAGTGCGGTGTCGACATGATCAACCCGCAGTTCCGTGCGAACGGTTTGGACAACCTGGAGCGTGTCTGCAAAGGCAAAATTCCGATCAATCTCGATCTTGACCGGCAGCTTTTCCCGTTTGCGACTCCATCTGAATTGGATGACCATGTCCGCGAAGCAGTGGAACGGCTTTATCTGCCCGAAGGCGGCCTTGGCTTGAATATCGAAATTGGCAAGGAAGTTCCGGTAGAGAATGTAGCTGCGCTGCTCGAAGCGATTCGCAAATATCGCGGCTATCGCGGTTGATTCATTAAGATAACAAAAGCTCCCGTTTGAAACGGGAGCTTTTTCGTTATACGATTGTATAAGTGAGATTTTCCCACAGAACGTGGTCTCCTTCATCAATACCGGGCGGGAGCAGTGCCATTGCTACTTGATTTTCCACTCCTTCATCGCTCAATAATAAGGCATAATCGCCCATGATCTGTTTTACAGTGTAAAGAATCGGTCCCATTGGTACTCCTTTCTGAAAACAAAAAACCGCCGCATTGCTGCGACGGCTTTTGAAAGCTGCTTACGCTTTGTTGACAGAGCCGAACAGCTCCATTTTTTCTTTAACAGTTGCTTTGATTGCTTCAAAGCCGGGAGCAAGCAGTTTGCGGGGGTCAAAACCTTTGCCCTGGAGATCCTTGCCGGCTTCAATGTATTTGCGGGTAGCGTCCGCAAAAGCGAGCTGGCATTCGGTGTTGACGTTGATTTTGGCAACGCCGAGAGAAATCGCCTTCTTAATCATGTCCGCGGGAATGCCGGTGCCGCCGTGCAGAACCAGAGGCATATCGCCGACCTTCTCTTCGACAGCAGCCAGAGTTTCAAAGCTCAGGCCAGCCCAGTTTTCGGGGTATTTGCCGTGAATATTGCCGATGCCGGCAGCCAGCATGGTAACACCCAGGTCAGCAATCATTTTGCATTCATTGGGGTCTGCGCATTCACCCATACCAACAACGCCATCTTCTTCGCCGCCGATCGCGCCAACTTCCGCTTCGAGAGACAGACCTTTTTCATTGCAGATGGCAACCAGTTCTTTGGTCTTTTCTACATTTTCTTCGATCGGGTAGTGAGAACCATCGAACATGATGGAAGAGAAGCCAGCTTCGATGCACTTTTTCGCGCCTTCGTAGGAGCCGTGGTCCAGATGCAGTGCAACCGGAACAGTGATGTTCAATTCTTCGATCATGGCTTTGACCATGCTTGCAACAGTTTTGAAACCGCACATGTATTTGCCTGCGCCTTCGGAAACGCCGAGGATAACGGGAGATTTCTGTTCTTCAGCAGTCAGCAGGATGGCTTTGGTCCATTCCAGATTGTTGATGTTGAATTGGCCAACAGCGTATTTGCCGGCTTTTGCTTTGGTGAGCATTTCTTTTGCGGAAACTAACATGAGTAGCACCCTCCATTTTTAATTTCCCGGGAAAACCCGGTTTGTTATTTCCATAACATTATCCTTATTATACCGGATTTACAACAAAATTGCAATAGATAAACAGAAAACTCCTAATGAAAATAAAAAGCCGCACAGCTTTATGCTGTACGGCAAAGAGTCTGTTACGAAATTGAGTCTTCGCAGTCAAGTTCCGCAAGGCGAGGAGGGAAAAACTCGTTGACCGGGAATTTGATGCGGCGGAAGAGTTCACAAGGATCCTCGGAGACATTGCCGCCGGAAGCACATTCTTTATCAGGCAGGCAAAAATCATATACGGGGATCATCATTTGAACATCACGTTCCAACTGGACAATCGAGAAAATTCCGATGCTCACGCAAACAGAACGCTGCGGATTTGTGGGAAGAGAGCCTGTGCCCAGTCGGCTGAGAATACAAGCCGGGATGGGGAGTTCCGCCTGGGTGGAAGCGCAGTCGCAGAGGCGGCAGGAAAGCAGGATGGGGTTGACTACCTGGACTTTTGCGGCAGGACAGTCGGAAGCGGTTGTACAGTCGGTTGGAGAGGAAGGATCAAACGAATTCATGGAAGAGAAGGTTTTAACACTTCCCTCGGAGCCGTACAGAATTACCTTTTTGTTGAAAGCGGCAACGCCCTGTACTGCTACAGGTGGGACGGCGGTTCCCTGGTATACATCCAGAGTAACCAGGAAGTAATAGGTCATGTCGACTGAGTAAAAGCCCTTGTTGAACGGGATGGCTTCTACTTCCATCCAAACATTCAGAACCTCTACTGTGCGGCATTTGATGCTCTGCGCTGTATCCACAGCGGTCTGGGCTGAATCAAGAAACCAGACACGCAGGTCTTCCAGGCAGTCTTTGGAAGAACAGGAATCGTACACTCTGCCGGCACTTACACAGACGGCTTCCTTGAAGCAGTTTGTGCCAACTGGCGCGCCGGTTCCGGAAGTTACGTTGGAATCTGCCATAATCATCCTCCTAATCTTATATTGGCGGACCCATGAGGCAGATAAGCGCCGCAGGGTTTCCGTACTGCATTATATGATTTTTAACGGAAAAGGTGATTAAACAGCGGATTTTCTTTGCAAACAACAAAAAGGGGACAGCCCATGCCGTCCCCATGAAATTATTCTTTTGCCATGTTTTCTTTTAGCTTGACAAAATTTTCAATCAGCTCAACTGTGCCGTCAATTCCCAGTGTTGCGGTGTTGATACAGATGTCATAATGTTCTGCCTGTCCCCACTTCATACTGGTGTAGAAGTTGTGATAGGCAGCCCGCTTTTTGTCCATTTTCTGGAGTTTTTCTTTGGCTTTCTCGGGTGACAGACCATAATAGGTGGTAGCGCGTCTGATCCGGTCCTCCATATCAGAATAGAGGAAGACATTGACGCAGTCTTTGCGTCCACGCAGAACATACTCCGAACAGCGTCCTACAATGACGCATGGACCCTGGTCCGCCATTTTGCGGATAGCATCCGATTGGACGAGGAAAACACGGTCGCTGAGCGGGAGCTCCGGCGCGACGGTTCCTCCGCGGAACAGGCCGGCATTAAGCGAAAGGCTATACAGCAGGCTGTTGGTGGGCTTTTCTTCCAATTGTTCCAGAACTTCCCGGCTAATGCCGCTTTCTTCGGCAGCGCGTAGGATGATTTCTTTGTCATAGAAAGGAATGTCCAGAGCTTCTGCAAGCTTGCGCCCGATAAAGCGGCCGCCGCTGCCGTATTGTCTGCTGATTGTGATGATGGTTTGAGTGTTTGCCATATGGATCACTCCGTTCTTTTTGATGATACAGAATCTCTCATCTGTGAAATAATTATAGCATATATACATAAAAAAATCAAGGCATTTCTATAATCTTGTGAAATTTCTTCAAATGCAAAGGTTTTGCTTGCTATTCGACAGAATATTGATTATACTAAAGAAAAGGGAGGTTGTGTCATGGAATGGATTCTCGGGGCGGATAATGTCATATTGGATTGGATCCAAACGAATCTCCGAACAGGGTGGCTCGATTTTATAATGCCTGGGATCACGGCGCTTGGCGATATCGGGATTGTTTGGATCCTTGCAACGGTGCTGCTTTTGTGTTTTAAAAAGACGCGGCGGATCGGGGTTGCAGCGGCGATTGCACTTCTCTTTAGTCTTCTGGTTACCAATTTAATTGTGAAGCCAATATTCGACCGGATTCGTCCGTTCGAAGCCAATGGTTTTACAGGGCTTTTGGTTGAACCGCCAACCGATCCATCTTTCCCGTCGGGGCATACATCCGCTTCTTTTGCTGCGGCAACAGCCATGGTGTTGTATAGCCGGAAAATCGGGATTCCGGCACTGGTGCTGGCTGTATTGATTGCTTTTTCCAGAATGTACCTCTATGTTCATTATCCGTCCGATGTGGCAGTCGGTATGCTGATCGGGCTGTTAGCGGGAGGTGCCGGCTGGCTCTTGGAAATGCAGATTTTTCGTTTTATGAAGGAACATGATCGAAAGAAAGTTGAAAAATAAGGCGAAAAAGCTGTGAAGCGATAGTGCTTTACAGCTTTGCTTTTGAAAAAATATTTCGTAAATGTAAACAATTCTTAAAAATAAGACAAATCCCCTTGATTTTTTGGTGGGCAGTTGTATAATGAAAAATAGTTAGCACTCAAATAAAAAGAGTGCTAAAACGATAGAGAAAGGCATGTGAGACACTATGGCTACCAGAGAGTTTAAAGCAGAATCCAAACGGCTTCTGGATATGATGATTCATTCGATTTACACCCATCGGGAAATTTTCCTGCGGGAACTGATTTCCAACGCGAGCGACGCAATCGATAAACTGTATTATCGCGCACTCAACGAGAATATTACCGGTCTGAACCGGGATGACTTTACCATCCGCATTACTCCGAATAAGGAAGCGCGTACCCTGACCATTTCGGATAACGGCATCGGAATGGATGAAAACGACTTGGAAAACAATTTGGGTGTGATTGCGCAGAGCGGTTCACTTGCTTTTAAAAAGGATAATGAGCAGAAAGAAGACATCGACATTATCGGACAGTTTGGCGTTGGTTTTTACTCCGCCTTTATGGTTAGCGATAAGGTAACGGTAATCTCCAAGCCTTATGGGTCGGATAAAGCCTGGAAGTGGGAGTCCGAGGGAGCCGAGGGTTATACCATCGAGGAAGCGGAAAAAGCTTCTCACGGCACCGACATTATTCTGACCATCAAGCAGAGCACCGAGGACGAGAATTACGACGAGTTCCTGGAAACCTATCGTTTGCAGGGACTGGTGAAAAAGTATTCGGATTACATCCGTTATCCGATCAAGATGCAGGTGGAGCACAGCCATCTGAAAGAGGGAACCGGTACCGACGAAAAACCGGCCGAGTACGAAACCGTGATGGAGGACGAAACCCTGAACAGCATGGTTCCGATCTGGAAAAAGAACCGCAGTGAGTTGAAACCGGAGGATTACAACAACTTCTACAAGGAAAAATTCTTTGACTTCCAGGATCCGCTTGCTGTGATCCATTCCAGTACGGAGGGCGCTGCAACCTACAATGCACTGCTCTTTATCCCGGCGCGTCCGCCCTTTGATTTCTATACCAAGGAATATCAGAAAGGCCTGCAGCTCTACGCGAGCGGCGTTTTAATTATGGACAAATGTGCCGACCTGCTGCCGGATTATTTCAGCTTTGTCCGTGGCCTTGTGGATTCGCAGGACCTTTCGCTTAACATCTCCCGTGAAATGCTCCAGCACGACCGGCAGCTCAAACTGATTGCCGACCGTCTGACCAAAAAGATCAAGAGCGAGCTCAAATCCATGCTGGAAAAGGACC
This sequence comes from uncultured Clostridia bacterium, assembly GCA_944382875.1. Classification (GTDB taxonomy): domain Bacteria; phylum Bacillota; class Clostridia; order Oscillospirales; family Ruminococcaceae; genus Merdivicinus. The sequence continues at coordinate 9,954 of CALWNQ010000009.1, read as the reverse complement.
GCGAGAAGTACGAAACCTTCTTCAAGGCGTTTGGCTTAACCCTGAAATATGGCGTTTACAGCGATTACGGCGCTCACAAGGACGTTTTGCAGGATCTGCTGCTCTTCTATTCCTCTTCCGAAAAGAAGCTGGTGACCCTTGCGGAATATAAGGAACGGATGAAAGAAGACCAGAAGTATATTTACTACGCCTGCGGTGAAACTGTGGAGAAGATCGACCGTCTGCCCCAGACGGAACTGCTGAAAGACCACGGTTACGAAATCCTTTATCTTACCGACGATGTGGATGAATTCGCGCTCCGGATGATGCGGGACTTTGACGGCAAGGAATTCCGCTCCGCAGCCGACAAGGATCTGGGCATCGAAGAAACGGCGGAAACCGAGGAAAACAAGGCGCGTGCCGAGGAAAGCAAGGAGCTGCTCCGGATGATGAAGGATTCGCTGGAAGGCAAAGTGAAAGACGTTCGTCTTTCAAGCCGTCTGAAATCCTATCCGGTCTGCCTGAGTGCCGACGGCGGTATTTCGCTCGAGATGGAAAAGGTGCTCAACACCATGCCCGGCGACCAGAAGGTTCAGGCGGAGCGGGTGCTGGAAATCAATCCGGATCACCCCGTATTCGCCAAACTGAAAGAGCTGTTTGGCACACAGCCTGACAAGGTAAAATCCTATACAGGGCTTTTGTACAACCAGGCGCTGCTCATAGAGGGGCTGCCGATTGAAGATCCGGTGGCGTTCTCCAATGCGGTGTGCGATCTGATGACTGAATAATCAAAAGACAGGCGGGGTCCGACGGGTTCCGCCTGTTTTCTCTGCCTTGACAAGGGGCGCGGCGTTCCTTTATAATGGAAGAAAAAGAACAAAACAGGAGAGGATATCCATGAAAACAGAACAGATCACATGGCTTTTGGATAAAATTACGGTTTCGCCGACCAGTTTCCACGCAGTGCATACCGTGTGTGGAGAGCTCGAAGCAAACGGCTTTACCCAGCTTTCTGAAAACGAAAAATGGAATTTGGAGCCTGGTAAAGGTTATTATGTCACCCGGAACCAGTCGTCGGTTATCGCATTCCGGCTGCCGGAGGGGGAGTACCGTGCGTTCCAGATTACGGCAAGCCACAGCGATTCACCGTCTTTCAAGCTGAAGGAGATGGCAGAGCTGGTAACAGCGGGGCACTATGTTCAGCTGAACACCGAACGTTATGGCGGAATGCTCTGCGCAAGCTGGTTCGACCGGCCGCTTTCGATTGCCGGACGGGTAATGGTGCGGGAAAACGGACGGATTGTGTCCCGGCTCTATGACAGTGGGGACCGGCATGTCCTGATTCCGAATCTGGCGATTCACATGAACCGTCAGGCCAACGACGGCTACACTTATAACGCACAGACCGACATGCTGCCGCTGTTTGGAGATGAAAATGCGAAGGACAGCCTGCTTGCGGAAATTGCGTCCAAACTTGGCGTATCCGAATCGGAGATCGTTGGCACCGACCTGTTCCTTTATAATCCGCAGCAGGGAATGGTCTGGGGCAACGACGGCTGCTATCTGTCGGCGCCGCGGCTGGACGATCTGGAATGTGCGTTCGGCACCCTTGCCGGCTTTTTGCGGGGTAAGTCGGACAATCTGAATGTATACTGTCTGTTTGACAATGAAGAGGTGGGCAGCACCACCCGGCAGGGTGCGGCATCTACCTTCCTTGCGGATGTGCTGCGGCGGGTACACCTTGCTTTGGGACGCGGTGAAGAGGATTTCTATACCTGTCTGGCGGGAAGCTTTATGATTTCAGCCGACAACGCGCATGCGGTTCATCCCAACCATCCCGAAAAGAGCGACCAGACAAACCGCACCCATATGAATGGCGGTATTGTGGTCAAGTTCAGCGCCAACCAGAAATATACCACCGATGCTGCTTCCCGTGCGGTGTTTGGGGAGATCTGCCGCAGCGCAGGTGTGCCGGTGCAGTATTTTGCCAATCGTTCCGATATGGCAGGCGGCTCCACACTTGGCAATATTTCAGGGACACAGGTTTCGGTTGCCACAGTAGATATCGGCCTACCGCAGCTTGCGATGCACTCTTCTTATGAAACAGCCGGCACTGCGGATGTGGAGTACCTGATTACGGCCATAGAAGCTTTCTATCAGACAACGATTCTGCCGGAAGGAGATGGCTTCTGGCGGATCGGGTAAGTTCGGAAAGGGGATGAATATGGGAAAGAAAATGGCACGGAAATCGGCCCTTGGGATTCTGGCGGTGATTCTGTTTTCGGTGATCTTTATTTTTGCCGGGAACCGGATTTGCAATTATCATCCCAGCGACTCGGTTTCCGAAGAGGTGGAAACTACCAAGGTTGTGTCTGTTCATACCACCGAGCGGGAAGAAGTTTCGGATAATGTTTATCGCACAACGGTGACTTTTGAGGGGAAAATTACTTCCGGGGAGTACAAAGGGAAGGTCTTTCCGATGCAGCAGACGATTGACGATATGATTCTGCCCAAACCGGATGAGGTGAAACAAGGTGACCGGATTCTGGTGCTGAACGCGCGGGAAATGGGGTTGGACGGGGATTATACCTGGATTTACGCCAGCCATGACCGGATTCCGTCGATGATTTGGCTGGTAGCGGCGTTTCTGCTGCTGGTTATCCTGATCGGACGGTGGAAAGGCGCTGCGACTGTTCTCACGTTGGGCATCACTTTTGGAACCATTTTCCTGGTGTATATCCCCTCTATTTTAAAAGGATATTCGATTTATCTCACAACAACGATCATTTCAGTTTTTCTGATTTTCTCGAGTCTGCTGATTCTCAATGGCTTTCACCGAAAAACCTACTGCGCAGTTGCCGGCAATGTGGGCGGAGTGCTGATTGCGGGACTGCTGGGGCTGGCAGTCAATTCCTGGCTCCGGATCACCGGAATGGTGGATCAGGACTACACTTTCCTTACCATGCTGAGCAGCGATGTTTCGATTGACCTTCGGGCAGTTGTCTGGGGGGCGCTGCTGATTGGATCGCTGGGAGCTGTGATGGACGTTTCGATGTCGATTGCGTCGGCGATGCAGGAGCTTTCTCTGGAAATGCGGGAGCCGACCTTTCAGCGGATGTTCAAAGCCGGCATGAATATTGGGCGGGATTCGATCGGGACGATGACCAGTACTCTAATCCTCGCCTATGTGGGCAGTTCGCTGGCGGTGATCCTGCTCTTTGCGGCCTACAACCGCGATATTCTGATGCTGTTAAACTTTGAGATGATCGTTGTTGAAGTGATCCAGGCGGTTGTGGGAAGCACCGGGATTCTGTTTGCGGTTCCGGTGACGGTATTGATTTCTACCCTGCTTTTCCTCCGGCAGAAACCGGCAGGGGAGGCGGAACCGTCTGCTCCGGAGCTGCCTGAAAAGAAAAATGGCATTCTGTATACGCCTCTGACAAAAAAGGCGATGGAGGTTTGCTATCAGGCGCATAGCGGGCAGCTGGACAAAGCCGGTCTGCCGTATGTGTTCCATCCGTTCCATCTGGCAGAGCAGATGGAGGATGAGCAGACTGTGACAGCGGCATTGCTTCACGATGTGGTGGAGGACACACCGACGACGCTGTGCGATCTGGCCGGGATGGGATTTCCAGAGCCGGTGCTCAAGGCGGTGGCGGCGCTCACCCGCAATCCGGAGGAACCGTATTCCGATTATATCGGGCGGATTAAGGAAAATCCGATTGCCCGTGCGGTCAAGCTCGCCGACCTGCGGCACAACAGTGATCTTTCCCGGTTGGATTCCCCTTCGGAGGAGGATCTCAAACGACAGAAAAAATACCTGCATGCAATCAAACAGCTGGAAAAATAACAAAACGGCACAGGATAAACCTGTGCCGTTTTTTCAGTAGTCGCGTTCCGCCCGCCAGGCTTCCAGCATTGCCCGGAGGTGTGCCTCCGGCAGGTCTGCCGGGAGGTTGTGAACACCGGAGAAGAAATATCCGCCGCCCTGTTTGAAGATCCGGACCGTTTCCCGTACCCGCTTAAATACTTCCTGTTCGGAAAGCTGTGGAGAATAAAGCTGAGCATCGTATCCGCCGCCCCAGAAAATCAGGCTGCTGCCGAATTTTTCTTTCAGGGCAGCCGGGTCCATCCCGTTGGCAGAGGTCTGAACGGGATTCAGGATTTCCAGTCCACAATCAATGAGATCCGGTAGAATTTCCGCAACAGAGCCGCAGGTGTGCAGGTTGATGTGCATTGAGGTCCGTTCTTTCCAGCCCTGGAACAGCCGTTTGTAGAATGGCGCGTAGATTTTCCGCCAGAGCGGGGCACCGATGGTGATACCGCGGTTATCACCGAAATCGTGCGCAATGGAAAGGATGTCCACGTATTTTCCAACCGCCTGTTCGAGCTGTTCAATCTGTGCCAGCCCGGCTTGCAGCGATTTTTCCAGAAATTCGCCCATCACATCCGGTTCTTCCAGCATCAGCACCATGCTGCCCACCATGCCGCCCGGCTGGATCTGGAGGTCGGTGATGCTTTCACCGAGACAAAGGGAAAAATCGGTGGTTTCATAAAGCTGGCGTGCGGCTTCTTCGAGCTGCCGCAGCTTTTTTTCGTCCAGCTGATGGGGTGGATGGTAGTCGGCAGGATCCGGAATCTCAAAATCTGCCAGAAGGTCGCTTCCGCCCGGGCTGTCAAAGAAAAAAGAGCCTTTCGGGCAGATTGTTCTGCCGGCAGTTTCCCAGATGATACTTCCGTCTTCGCACAAGGTAAATTGTTCCGAATTTGGGACAAGAATTTCGGTCCCCCAGAGCGGCTGCGGTTTCCACATGCCGGGCAGGCTGCCGCGGAGCGGCGCGGAACACATGTTAGGAGAGGCGAGGAGCAGGATGTCGCCTTCCATCCGGCGGACAACTTCTTCCTCAAAAACGGCGTTGACCATAAAGGTGTCCATCCGGGGAGGTGTGGGGGGAAGGCCGAGGATATGCTGTAATTTCTGGTAAGCAAGGACATGCAGCCCCTCAGTTTCGCAGCCCCCGAGGGCATTGGGGACGCGGTCCGGGATTTTTCCGGAGAGGACCGCGCGCACCCGTTCGCGGGATGTTGGCAAAAGAACCACTCCTTTCGTATTTGCGGTTATTATACCGCAGAATGAACGGAAAGTAAAGGCTTTTTGCAAATATGGCAAACCTGTGACAGGAATGAAGAATATATGAACATTCGGAAAAAGATTGTGGGAATACTTGACAGGAAAAACAGTCTGCGCTAAACTATTTAAGTAAACTAATTATCATGCTTACAGATTGGAAAGGAGGAACCAGAAGTGCAGCAGGACGAATGGATTATGCTGATGCAGGCGGTTGACCGGTTGCGCCGTGCCTGGAAAAACATCCAGGTGGATGTGCCAGTCAATAAGTCCCAGTTTTTTACCATGATTGTTCTTCGAAATAAGGGAATGCGGATTGTTCCAAAAAACAGTGCGGATCCTTACGAGGCAATGACACTTACCGGACTTGCACGGGAAATGGAGCAGTCGACACCGGCTGTCTGTCAGAAAATTACCCAGTTGGAAGAAATGGGATATGTGCAGCGGATTCCGGATCAGGTGGATAAGCGAACTGTTTGGGTAAAACTGACACCGGCAGGATTGCAACTGGTGGAAACTGGCAAAGCAGATCTGGCGCAGAAACTGGAAGAGGTTGCTGTAGTACTTGGGTCGGAAGTGACAAACCGATTGGTCGCTGATTTTAACAGCCTGTCAGAAGCGGTCACCCAGACTTTTGCGCACTGAGATTCATAACATTAGTAAAGGAGAAAAAGGCAATGCTGAAATTAAAGCGATATTTAAAGCCATATATCGCGTTGCTACTGGTTGGAGTTGTGCTGCTCTTTGGTCAGGCTATGCTGGAACTGACACTGCCCAATTATATGAGCGATATCGTGAATGTGGGATTGCAGCAAGGTGGTATTACCCATGCTGCGCCTGAAGCGATCAGCGCGGAAAGTATGCAGCTGATGCAGACATTTATGACAGAAGACGATAAGTCGCTTGTAACAGAAAACTATACTGCATTGGATAGTGAAAATCTGGATACACTGCGGGATTCGGACTACCCCGGATTGGATACCGGCGACTATGTCTTCACAGGCAGCGATACTGCCGGAGCAGATTTGGCGTTCAGCCGCGCATCCTATGCCCTCATCCAGTTTATGCAGGGGCTTGCTGATGGGGAAGAAGTTAGCAGCAGCGATATGGAAAATACAGGGCTTGATATGTCCGCTATGGCGCAGCTTGGACAAATGCTACAAATGCCGGAGATGGCGGAAAAAGCAAATGAAGCGGTGGAAACTGCTGCGGTGACGCCTGAAAGTATGCTGAGCCAAACCGGTGTGGTCTTTACCAAAGCATTTTATACCGAACTTGGTGCTGACACCGATCAGATCCAGACTGGCTACATTCTGAGTATCGGGCTGCGGATGCTGCTCCTTACCGTGCTGCTGACCGCGTTTGCGATTGGTGCGGGATATTGCCTGAGCAAGCTTGGCGCCGGTGTAGGGCGTGACCTCCGGCGGGACGTATTTCGCAAGGTTACCTATTTTAACAATAAGGAAATGGATGAATTTTCGGGTGCCAGCTTGATTACCCGTTCGACCAACGACGTCATGCAAGTACAGAACTTTTTAAGCATGGGACTGCGGATGCTCTGTTTTGCACCGATTATGGGCATCGGTGGCCTGATTATGGGACTTTCTAAATGCTTGAATCTGGCTTGGGTTCTGGCACTGGCGCTGGTGCTGATGCTTGGCATCATTCTGGTGCTGTTCTCGGTGGCACTGCCCCGATTCAAGAAAATGCAGCACTTTATCGATCAGCTGAACCTTGTCAGCCGCGAAGAGCTCAGCGGTATGATGGTGGTGCGCGCCTTTGCCAATCAGAAATTCATGCAGAAGCGTTTTGATAAAGCAAACCAGGATCTGACCGGAAACACTCTGTTTGTTAACCGTGCGATGGCAACCATGATGCCGTTTATGATGCTGGTGATGAACGGGATTTCGCTGCTGATTGTTTGGTTCGGCGGCAAGCAGATTGCGGAAAGCAGCCTGCAGGTCGGCGACATGATGGCTTTCATCCAGTATGCGATGCAGGTAATCATGAGCTTCCTATTCATTAGCATGATGTTTATTATGGTGCCGCGTGCCTCCGTTTCGGCCGAACGAATCAACGAAGTTCTGGAAACCGAAAACGCAGTGGCGGATCCGGAACATCCCGAAACTTTGGGCGCTTCTGTCAAAGGTGTTGTCGAGTTCAAGGATGTATCTTTCCGGTACGAAGGTGCCGACGCCAATGTATTGGAACATGTTTCCTTTACGGCAAAACCGGGAGAAACAACGGCTCTGATCGGTTCTACCGGCAGCGGAAAATCCACCCTGATCAATCTGATTCCGCGTTTTTACGATGTGACCGAAGGCTCCGTGACAGTAGACGGTGTGGATGTGCGGAAACTTTCACAGAAAGAGCTGCGGGATGCCATCGGTTATGTACCGCAGAAGGGACTGCTGTTCAGCGGAACGATTGCATCCAACCTTCGTTATGGCAACCACGAAGCAGACGAAGCACTGCTCCAGACCAGTGCGGATATTGCTCAGGCAACTGAATTTATCAGCAATCTGGCCGAAGGTTTTGCTACCGAAATCAGCCAGGGCGGTACCAATGTGTCGGGTGGGCAGCGGCAGCGACTTTCCATTGCGAGAGCATTGGTGAAAAATGCGCCGATCTATATTTTTGATGACACCTTCTCCGCCCTCGACTTTAAAACAGATGCAGCGCTCCGTAAGGCATTGAAAGGTTATACCAAGGATGCAACCGTGTTTATTGTGGCGCAGCGTGTTTCTACCATTATGCACGCGGAACAGATTATTGTGCTGGATGAAGGACGGGTTGTCGGCAAGGGAACGCACGAAGAACTGCTGAAGACCTGTGAAACCTACCGCGAGATCGCGGAAAGCCAGCTTTCAAAGGAGGAATTGGCGTAATGGCACAACCAGCTATGAAAGGCCCTGGTATCGGGCGCAGACCTGGTCCGGGACCGGGAGGCCCGGGGCATGGTCCGATGATGCCCGGTGAAAAAGCCAAGGACTTCAAAGGGACAATGAAAAAGCTGCTGGCATATATGGGCAAATTCTTGCCTGCGATTATTTTGGTCCTGATTTGTGCGGCAGCGAGCACTGTATTTATGATATTTGGCCCCAAAATTTTGGGCCAGGCAACAACCAAGCTGTTCGAGGGACTGATTGCAATGCTCACCGGACAGGGAGGAATTGATTTCAACGCGATTGGGCAGATTTTACTGTTCCTGGGTGGCCTTTATCTGATTAGCGCGCTGCTCAGCTATGTACAGGGTTGGGTAATGGCCGGAATTGCGACAAAGGTCAGCTATTCCATGCGGAGCGATATCAGCAATAAAATTGACCGGCTGCCGCTCGCGTTCTTCGACCGGGTATCCCACGGTGAGGTTTTAAGCCGGATTACCAACGATGTTGATACCGTTACCCAGACTTTGAACCAGACGCTTTCCCAGATGGTGAGCCAGATTACCACCATTATCGGTGTGTTGATTATGATGCTTTCCATCAGCCCAATGATGACATTGATTGCGATTTGTATTCTGCCTGTCAGTGTAATTTTGGTGACTACAGTTGTCAAACACAGCCAAAAATATTTCCGCGGGCAGCAGGAATACCTTGGCCATGTGAACGGCCATGTGGAGGAAATGTACGGCGGGCACACAGTGGTTACCGCATTTAATGGACAGGAAGAGAGTATCCAGACTTTTGAGGAATTAAACCATGGTCTGTATCAGAGCGCCTGGAAGAGCCAGTTCTTTGGCGGAATGATGATGCCGCTGATGAACTTTGTCAGCAACCTGGGTTATGTTGGAATCGTAGTCCTTGGTGGATTTTTAAGCTTAAACGGTACTATTACGGTTGGTGATATTCAGGCGTTTACCCAGTATGTCCGACAGTTTACCCAGCCGATCACTCAGATTGCGAATATCTCGAATGTCCTGCAGCAGACAGCGGCAGCGGCAGAGAGCGTGTTTGCATTCTTGGAAGAGGAAGAGGAAACACCGGATCCCGAAAAGCCGCTTCCTGCCGAATGTATTGATGGTTCGGTTGCATTTGCCCATGTTAATTTCGGTTATGTTCCGGAGAAGACGATTATCCATGATTTTTCTGCTGTAGTGGAACCGGGTACCAAAGTGGCCATTGTTGGCCCAACCGGCGCCGGCAAGACGACGATGGTCAAACTGCTGATGCGTTTTTATGATGTCAGCGGCGGTGCTATCCTGCTGAACGGATATGATGTTCGTCAGTTCAGTCGCAGCACCATGCGGGATGCGTTCGGTATGGTATTGCAGGATACCTGGCTTTACAACGACACAATTCGGGAAAATATCCGGTTTGGACGGCTGGATGCAACTGATGAGGAAGTCCTCGCAGCGGCAAAAGCGGCACAGGTAGATCACTTTGTCCATACTTTGCCGCACGGATATGACACGGTGCTGAACGAAGAGGGAAGTAATGTGAGCCAGGGGCAGAAACAGCTTCTAACAATTGCGCGAACCATTATATCGGATCCCAAAATCCTGATTCTGGATGAAGCAACCTCCAGTGTCGACACACGAACCGAGGTCGCAATCCAACGGGCGATGGATGAATTGACCAAGGGGCGCACCAGTTTTATCATTGCGCACCGGCTGTCCACCATTCGTAACGCTGACCTGATCCTTGTCATGAAGGACGGCGATATTGTGGAAACCGGTACCCACAAATCGCTCTTGGAAAAAGGCGGATTTTATGCAACCTTGTATATGAGCCAGTTTGCCGACACCAACGAATAAAAAAAGCCGCAGCTGAAGGTGCCTCCCGATAAGAAAACATCGTGGGGCAAGAGAGAACGGTATAGCTTCGGCTATGCCGTTTTTCTCATTC
>CALWNQ010000008.1 GCA_944382875.1 uncultured Clostridia bacterium | reverse complement strand
GAGAGGTTGATCACCTTGCCGGACGGCGCGGGAGCGTCCTCACCCATACCGGGGAGAATGGTCTGCTGGGTATGTTCTCCAGCGGCGGGCTCCGCATGAGTGGGGGCCGCCTGATCCCCACCAGGGACAGCGGGGCCCTCGGTGTGTTCCGGCGCGGGCGGATCACTCGGCCCGGACGGAGCCGGAGTTTCCGGGGCGTTCTTTTCCTCCGGGCTCACGTTTACTTTTTCATCTGCCATTGGCTAACCTCCTTTTTCGTGAGATAAAAAAAGGCCAGACCTCCCGGCCCGGCCAGCTAAAAAAATCCCCCTTTCGTTTTAGTATAAAGTCAGCACCACTCCTTTCCAAAATCGGGCCATGAAAAAAACGCCGCCTTTTCTTTGAAAAAAGCGACGTTTTAGTGTAGGTTGGCTCGACTTTCGTTGTGTTTTATGATTATGCCTTTGTAAAGAAACCTAACCATATCGCAATAGATTGCGGCTGCGGATTTAACGGAAAATTAGGCGTACTTTGCCTTGATACTATGGAAGAAATGTATTTTTAAAGTTGGATTCCCTATCATATATGTGTTAGTAGCAATATGGTTGTCACATATAAAAAGTCCCCTTGAAAGCCTTCTAAAATTAGGCTTTCAAGGGGATTATACGTTATTCCCACTCAATGGTTGCAGGCGGTTTGGAGGTTATATCGTAAACGATGCGGTTGATGCCTTTTACCTCATTGACAATACGAACCGAAACCTTGTCCAGCACTTCATAAGGAATCCGTGCCCAGTCCGCGGTCATAAAGTCAGTCGTGGTAACGCCGCGGAGTGCCAGTGTATAGTCATAAGTGCGCCCATCGCCCATCACACCGACCGAACGAGTATCGGTCAAAACGGCAAAATACTGATTGATGGAATACTCCAGCCCCGCATTGGCGATTTCCTCGCGGAAAATCGCGTCGGCATCCCGGAGCAGATCCGCCTTTTCCTTGGTGATCTCCCCGATAATCCGGATGGCAAGTCCCGGTCCCGGGAACGGCTGACGCATGACCAGATATTCCGGCAGCCCCAGCTCCCGCCCAAGCTGACGCACTTCATCCTTAAAGAGCAGCCGCAGCGGTTCAATGATCTCCTTAAAGTCCACATAATCCGGCAGTCCGCCCACATTGTGATGGCTCTTGATGACCTCGGCGTCGCCGGCGCCGGACTCAATGACATCGGGATAAATGGTTCCCTGCACCAAAAAATCTACCCGGCCAATTTTTTTTGCTTCTTCCTCAAAAACCCGGATAAATTCCTCGCCGATAATTTTCCGCTTTTTCTCCGGTTCGGAAACGCCAGCCAGTTTGCCCAAAAACCGCGCTTCGGCATCCACACGGACAAAATGGAATTTCCATTTGGAGAAAGCAGCTTCTACCTCATCCCCTTCGTTTTTACGCATCAGGCCATGATCCACAAAAACACAGGTGAGCTGATCCCCCACTGCTTCGGCGAGCAGCGCCGCCGCGACCGAGCTATCCACACCGCCCGAAAGGGCCAGCAGCACCTTTCCGTTTCCGACCTTCTCCCGGATCTGTGCCACTGCCGTCTGGCAGTAATCCTGCATTGACCAGTCGCCTTTTGCGCCGCAGACCTCATAAAGGAAGTTGCGGATCATCTTGACGCCGTTCTCGGTGTGGTTAACCTCGGGATGATACTGCACGCCGTAAAAGCCTCTGGCTTCGTCGGCAATCGCCACATTGGGGCATGCGTCGGTGTGGGCGGTAAGGGCAAAGCCCTCCGGCACTTTCGCCATATAGTCGCCGTGGCTCATCCAGGAAATGCCCTCGGCGGGCAAGCCTTTGAAAATCCGGCAGGAAATGTCATAATAAGTGTGCGTTTTTCCGTATTCGCGGGCGGAATCCTCCTGCGCGGCCGTCACTTCGCCGCCGAGTGTCTGGGCCATCAGCTGGCAGCCGTAGCAGATGCCGAGAATCGGCACCCCCCAGGTAAAGATTTCGGGATCCACCTTAGGAGCGTTTTCCAGATAAACGCTGTTGGGGCCGCCGGTAAAAATAATGCCAATCGGATTGCGGGCTTTGAGTTCATCCAAAGGAGTGGTGTAGGGCTTAACCTCACAGTACACGCCGCATTCCCGGACGCGGCGGGCGATCAGCTGATTGTACTGGCCGCCAAAATCCAAAACGATCACAAGTTGGTTTTTCAATGGCTGTTTCCTTTCTGCACAAAGCGTTTATTTCCGGCGCTGTATTTCGCTGACAAAACGGTCAAACAGGAATCCGGTGTCCTGCGGGCCGGAGCAGGCTTCCGGATGGAACTGAACGGTGAAAAGAGATTTTCCGGTGTAATCCAGTCCTTCGCAGCTGCCGTCGTTTCCATTGACGAAGCGGACTTCCGCCCCCTCGGGAAGATGGTCCAGATCAACCGCGTAGCCGTGGTTCTGGCTGGTGATATACACCCGCCCGGTCTGCTTGTCGGTAACCGGCTGGTTTCCGCCGCGATGGCCGTATTTTAGCTTAACGGTTTTGCCGCCCATGGCGAGAGCGGTGAGCTGATGTCCCAAACAGATGCCAAAGGTGGGAATGCCGCTGTCGATCACTTTTCGAAGCTCTGCGATAATGCCGGTATTCTCAGCCGGATCCCCGGGGCCGTTGGACAGCATCACACCGTCCGCTCCCTGGGAAAGGATCTCCTCGGCGCTGGAACCAGCCGGCATCGAGATCACCTTACAGCCGCGGCGAAGCAGCTCTCTCCGGATGTTCTCCTTCTCGCCAAAATCCCACAGCACCACCGTGCAGATCGGATTTTCGGGGGATTCCTCCTCCCTCTCCGATGTCGTAACCGACTCTACAGCATTGCGGACAGCAAAGGCTTTCGTCTCCGCAACCGCAGCGTCTTTTTCCGCAAGCGTGCGGACGATTTTGCCGTTCATGACGCCATGTTCCCGGATCAGCCGCGTCAAGGCGCGGGTATCCACACCGCAAAGGCCAACGATCCCTTCTTTTTTCAGATAGCTGTCCAGATCCCCTTCGGAACGGAAGTTAGAGGGCTCACTGCACCACTCCCGAACAATATAGGCGGAAAGACGGGGGCGTTTGCTCTCAAAGTCGGCGGGGATGACGCCGTAGTTGCCGATCAATGGGAAGGTCTGCACCACGATCTGTCCGTAATAGCTGGGATCGGTAAGGGTTTCGAGGTAGCCCACCATCCCGGTGGTAAAGACGACCTCGCCCAGCGCTTCACCGCGGGCGCCGAACGGCTCGCCCTCAAAGACGGTGCCATCCTCTAAAACCAGATAGATTTTTTCTTCCATCAGAATCCTCCTCAACAAGACAGTTGCGCCAAAATTTGCTCTTCCTTTTATTATACACGATTTTTCGCCGTCAATAAAGCAGTTTTCGTCATTTTTCTTAGAGAGATTGCCCGTCCTGCAGCTCAATTTTTTGTTTATTTTTCAGTATTCATTGTGCCGCGCAGCAGTTCCCTGCGGAAAGCGGAGGGCGTTTTGCCCTCGTGACGCTTGAAATTGTCGATCAGGCTTCTGGGATCGGGGTAACCCACCTCTGCCGAAATCTCCCCGATATTCAGGCTGGTACCGGCCAAAAGCTGTTTGGCGGCATTCACCCGCAAGAGCGTCAGGTATTCATACGGCGGCTGGCCAATCACGCTTTTAAAGGTGCGAAGGAAGTGATATTCGCTCAGTCCGAACCGCTTTGCCAGCTCGGCTACCCGGAGCGGACGGGACACATTCTCCCGGATATAGGCGGCCGCTTCGAGCATCTCCTCCTGATAACGGACAGCCGCCCGGTTTTCGGCGATCTGGAGCATTTCCCCCAAAAGCTGGTGGAGCCAGAGCGAGAGCATCAGGTCGGTCTGCCGCCCCGGCTTGGCAGTCAGAGCGGAAAGCTCCCCAAACAGCTCTTGTGCCCGCCAGATTTCCCAGTCCGCAGCGCGCAGCCCGCTGCCGTTGAGCATCCGGACAAATCCGTCTGCCGCTGTCCCCGAAAAGTGGATCCAGGCAAAATCCCAGCCTTCCCCTTTCGTTCCATAATACTGATAGCGGCTGCAATCGATCACCGCCGCCTTTCCGGGCGGAAGCAGCACTTCGGTTCCGGCATAGCGCATGATGCCGCACCCGGAGATCGTTGCCGCAAACAAAAAGGCGTCCATCCCCTCCCGCTCGGTATAATACCGGCTTCCGCAGTGGAACTCCCCGAACTGCATCAGCTTAAATGGCAGAAGCACCGATTCTCGGCCGGCGGTGTAGAACCCATTTTTGTTGGCAGACTCATCCCCCATCTCATACCGCAGCAGCAAAATTCCTTCTCCCCTTCCGCGCAATTTTCCCGAATTTTTGCGCAGGAATGTCCTTGCAAAAGCCCGGTTGATCTGATATGATTGTACTATAAACTTCCGGTATTTGCAACAATTTTTCCCCCGAAAGGAGAATTTTTATGACATTCCGCGAAAACGCTTCGGCCATCCTCCATTACCAGCCGTTTGAAAAGCTCCCGGTGGTATCCTTTGGATACTGGTCGGAAACGGTGCAGAAATGGGCGGATGAGGGCCACATCACCCGTGAGGAAGCAGACGGATACTGCCGTTTTGGCGACAACGGCGAAGGTGACCGCGCCATTATGAAAAAACTCGGCTTCGATTTTAACTGGAACTCCTGTGTCGGCGCCGCCTCCGATCTTTTCCCCGGTTTTGAAAGCAAGATTCTGGAAGAACGCCCGGACGGCAGCCAGGTAATCCGCGATGGAAACGGCCTGATTACCCTGGTCAAGCCGGGAATCGTTTCCATCCCCGCCGAAATCGGCACCTCTTTAACTGACCGCAAGGTCTGGGAAGAGGAATATCTCCCCCGTCTCCAATTCTCGATGGAGCGAATCAACCGCGCCTATCTCGAAACGCTCCGGGACGACACCGGACGGGAGATCCCGGTGGGAATCCACTGCGGCTCGCTGATGGGCCGGATGCGCGATCTGCTGGGCGTCGAGCAGCTCTCCTACCTGCTGGCGGACGACTTTGACCTCTACCTGGAAATCATCGACACCATGGACGGACTCTGCTACGACTGCGTCAAAGCGATGCTCGAAACCGGCGCGAAATTTGACTACGGCCATTTCTGGGAAGATATCTGTTTCAAAAACGGGCCGCTGGTGATTCCGTCTATGTTTGAGGAATATGTCGGCCCGCACTACAAAAAAATCACAAGCCTGCTAAACAGCTACGGCATCGACATCGTGTCGCTCGACTGCGATGGCTGGATCGATCGTCTGATCCCCACCTGGATTGAAAATGGCGTCAACACCATGTTCCCCATCGAGGTCGGCACCTGGAACGCAAGCATCGCCCCCTGGCGGGAACAGTACGGCAGAGAAATCCGCGGCGTCGGCGGCATGAACAAGACCGTCTTTGCCCGCGACTACAAAGCCATTGACGAAGAAGTGGAGCGGCTCCGCCCGCTGATCGAGCTGGGCGGCTATATTCCCTGCCCCGACCACCGCATCGCGCCTGACGCCAAGTTCGAAAACGTCCAGTATTACTGCGACAAGATGCAAAACCTCAAACTGTAAGCAAAAGCCCCGCCCTGTTTTGCAGGACGGGGTTTTCGGCTGTTATTTGATCTGAATCAGTTCGTAATCGCTGCTGCCCAAGCCGATTTTCACCGCGTGCTCAATGCCGGAGCGCCAGTTGGTAACCGGGAAGGTATTGGTAAAGTGGTCGTGATGGCAGTCGCCGTGTTCGGCCAGCTCCTCAGCCAGCTTGCTGCCTGCCTGGACCGGCATTGCGTTGCAGGCGTCGGCACAGGCCATATCCACTGCAACCGGATCGAAGGAAGCGAACATACCCACATCGGGGATGATGGGGAGGTCGTTTTCGGCGTGGCAGTCGCAGTAGGGCGAAACATCCATCACAATATTGATGTGGAACTGCGGGCGGCCGTCCACAACCGCTTTGGCGTACTCGGCAATCTTGCAGTTCAGCTCATCGTTGGCGCTGGAATTCTCGTTGTAAATGGCGTCAAAGTTGCAGGCGCCGAGGCAGCGTCCACAGCCGACGCATTTCTTGTGGTCGATCGAAGCCTTGCGGTCTTCCCCAAAGGAAATCGCATCGTGGGCACAGTTCTTGGCACAAACACGGCAGCCGCGGCATTTGTCGTGGTCAACATCCGGTTTGCCGGAGTTGTGCTGCTCCATTTTGCCGGCACGGGAGCCGCAGCCCATCCCCAGATTCTTCAAAGCGCCGCCGAAGCCGGTTGCCTCGTGGCCCTTAAAGTGGTTGAGCGAGATCACAACATCGGCGTCCATAATGGCGCGGCCGATCTTGGCTTCTTTGACATATTCGCCTCCCACAACCGGAACCAGCGCTTCGTCGGTGCCTTTCAGCCCGTCGGCAATGATGACCGGGCAACCGCAGGACAGCGGTGTAAAGCCGTTTTCCCAAGCGGCGTACAGATGGTCGATCGCGTTTTTGCGCCGTCCGACATACAGGGTGTTGCAGTCGGTGAGGAACGGCATGCCACCCATCTCGGATACAAGGTCGGCGACTACCTTTGCAAAATTGGGACGGAGAAAGGAAAGGTTGCCGGGTTCACCGAAGTGAATTTTGATCGCTACAAACTTCTTTTCCATATCAATGTCGCCAATACCGGCTTTTTTCATCAGCCGCTTGAGCTTTGCAGGCAGACTGTCGCCCGGTTTGGCGCGCATATCACAAAAATACACCTTGGATTTTTCCATGGGGATACTTCCTTTCCGTTTTCAGATACTTTTATTGTATACTATCCGGAAAAGTTTGTCAATGCTGTTGCCTGCGGGCAACTTTTTCCGGACAGCAGAAAGGACACCCCGAAACGGATGTCCCTTCTAAAATTAGCCAGTATTTATTTATTCTTGTTTTTGATGTACTCGTCGATCGACTTGGCGGCCTGTTTGCCTGCGCCCATTGCAAGGATTACGGTAGCTGCACCGGTTACGGCGTCACCGCCGGCGTAAACACCCTCACGAGAGGTGAGGCCGGTTTCCTCTTCGGTGATGATGCAGCCGTGCTTGTTGGTCTCCAGGCCGGGAGTTGTGGTGCGGATCAGCGGATTGGGGCTGGTGCCGATGGACATAATCATGGTATCGCACTCCAGCTCAAATTCGCTGCCCTCCTTGACGATCGGGCGGCGGCGTCCGGAAGCGTCGGGCTCGCCCAGTTCCATCTCGACACACTTCATGCCGCGAACCATACCGTCGGCGTCGCCCAGCACCTCAACGGGGTTGGTCAAAGTCTTAAAGATGATACCCTCTTCCATGGCATGCTCCACTTCTTCTTTACGGGCGGGGAGCTCCTCCATGCCGCGGCGGTAAACGATGTAGACATTCTCGGCGCCCAGACGTTTGGCGCAGCGGGCCGCGTCCATCGCCACATTGCCGCCGCCTACAACCGCCACATTCTTGGAATGTTTGATGGGAGTGTGGGAATCGGGGCGGTAAGCTTTCATCAGGTTGATGCGGGTGAGGTACTCGTTGGCGGAGTAAACGCCCTTGAGGCTCTCGCCGGGGATGTTCATAAACCGGGGCAGACCCGCGCCGGAGCCGATAAAGACGGCTTCGTAACCCATCTCGAACAGCTCGTCGATGGTGAGCACCTTGCCGATGACCATGTTGGTTTCAATGTCGACGCCGATCGCTTTGAGGTTGTCGATTTCCTGCTGCACAATGGCTTTGGGCAGACGGAATTCCGGGATACCGTAGACCAGCACGCCGCCGGCCAGATGCAGTGCCTCAAAAATCGTGACCTTATAACCCATCTTGGCCAGGTCGCCCGCAGCGGTCAGGCCGGAAGGACCGGCGCCGATGATGGCAACCTTGTGCCCGTTCTGCTCGGGCATTTTGGGGGCTTCGGTGTTGTGCTCGCGGTGCCAGTCGGCCACAAAGCGCTCCAGACGGCCAATGCCGACCGGTTCGCCCTTGATGCCGCGGACACACTTGCCTTCGCACTGGTTTTCCTGCGGGCAGACACGGCCGCAGACCGCGGGCAGCGAGCTCGAACGGTGGATGATCTCATAAGCGCCCTCGATGTCCTCGTTGGCAACCCGCTCGATAAACTCCGGGATGTCGATCGCAACCGGGCAGGCGGAGACGCAGGGTTTGTTTTTGCAGTGCAGGCAGCGGCGGGCTTCGTTGACCGCCATTTCATAGGTGTAGCCCAGCGCCACCTCGTCAAAGTTTTTGTTGCGGACGTTGGGGTCCTGAGAAGGCATGGGGCACTTTTTCATATCCATATTGCGCTGAAAGGCCATGATTATTGGACCTCCTTTTTGAGAAGATTGCATTCGGCTTCACGGGCATGCAGCTCGAAATCCTTGTACATGGTGCCGCGGTGCATCGCTTCGTCAAAATCGACGAGATGGCCGTCAAAATCGGGGCCGTCCACGCAGGCAAACTTGGTTTCGCCGCCAACTGTGAGCCGGCAGCCGCCGCACATGCCGGTGCCGTCGATCATAATCGGGTTCATCGACACAACGGTTTTGATGTTGTATTTCTTGGTGAGCTGGCAGACGAACTTCATCATAATCAGCGGACCGATGGCGATGACTTCGTCGTACTCGTTGCCCTCGTTGATGAGCTTTTCGAGCGCGTTGGTAACCACGCCCTTTTCGCCGTAGCTGCCGTCGTCGGTCATCATGCAAAGCTTATCCGAAACGGCCTTGAATTCGTCCTCCAGGATGACAAGGTCTTTGTTGCGGAAACCGACAACCGCGTGAACCTCAGCGCCGAGCTCGTGGAGCTTCTTGGCGATCGGGTAAGCGATCGCGCAGCCAACACCGCCGCCGACAACGGCGACCTTTTTCAGTCCTTCCACATGGCTGGGGGTGCCGAGCGGGCCGACGAAATCGTGGATGCAGTCGCCCTCTTGGAGGGTGTCCAGCTCCATGGTGCCGGCGCCGACGATTTGGTAGATGATGGTAACGGTGCCGGCTTCGCGGTCATAGTCGGCAACGGTCAGCGGGATCCGTTCGGAGTCCGCTTTGGCCCGGAAGATAATAAACTGGCCGGGCTCTGCTTTTTTTGCAATCAAAGGCGCCTCGACCACCATTTTGGCAACGGTGGGGTTGAGGTGCTCTTTTTTCACGATTTTAAACATGAAAGAGTTCTCCTTTCAAAAGAAAAATCTGCTTCTGGTATCTTTTTTATTATACCGGATTTTCCGCAAATGCACAATCCGCGCTTTCTTTGAAAATTCGCTCATTTTTTAGCTCAAAATATTCTAAAATGCCAATTTTGAAATTCATTGTGCTATACTGATAATGGTGATCCAAATGAAACGAATCCTCTCATTTTTACTGGAACACATGGAATGGGAATATCCAGATGAAAACCAGGCATACAGAGAAGCCTATACAAAAACAGAACAAATTTATGATCAGCTTTGCGAGTTACTTCCCGACGAAGCGCATTCCCTGCTCTGCAAATTTGCCGATCTGGTTACAGAGCAAGCTTTCGCTTTTTATATACAGGATATGGAGATGGCAGCACGGGCAGGTGTGCAGCTTTATCGGGAATTGCTGGAACCACCGGATTCCAAGACAAAATAAGGGTTATTCAAAAGAAAGGGGCGAACCCGAGAGTCCCGGATCCGCCCCATTGAGGAAAGGCTGATTAGAAATCGACTTCTGTGTCGTAGTAGCAAGCTTTGAGCAGCTTCTCCATCTCTTCCTGGGTGGGGATGCGGGGGTTGGAACCGGTGCAGGCGTCGCCGATGGCGTTCTTTGCAATCTCCGGCAGTCTTTCCAGGAACACTTCTTCGGGAACAAAGCCGTTCTCGGTGGGATAGCTGTCCGCGCCGTAGTTCTTGATGCAGTGCGGGATGTTCAGGTCGTCGTTCATCTTGCGCAGGTAAGCGATCAAGAGAGCGACCTTCTCATCGTCGTTGGCACCGCCGAGGCCCATGTAGTCAGCGATCACGCCGTAACGTTTCTTTGCGGTTTCATCCTTGGCGTTGAAAGCGATAACTTTGGGCAGGTACATCGCGTTTGCAGCACCGTGGATGATGTGTGCGCCGTAGTCTGCGAAAGCAGCGCCGGTCTTGTGAGCCATCGAGTGTACGATACCGAGCAGAGCGTTGGAGAACGCCATACCGGCCAGGCACTGTGCGTCGTGCATTGCGTCACGTTTTGCCATATCGCCGTTGTAGGAGCCAACCAGGTCGTTCTGGATGGTCTTGATGGCGAAGATTGCGAGCGGATCGGTGTAAGCGCAGTTTGCGGTGGAGACATAAGCTTCGATCGCATGAGTCATCGCGTCCATACCGGTATGAGCAACCAGCTTCTTGGGCATGGTTTCCGCCAGTTCGGGGTCAACGATGGCAACGTCGGGGGTGATTTCAAAGTCAGCGATTGGGTATTTGATACCCTTCTGGTAGTCGGTGATGATGGAGAAAGCAGTTACTTCGGTAGCGGTGCCGGAAGTAGAGGAGATTGCGCAGAAATGCGCTTTTTTACGGAGTTTCGGAATACCGAATACCTTGCACATATCCTCAAAGGTGATGTCCGGGTACTCATATTTGATCCACATTGCTTTTGCAGCGTCGATCGGAGAACCGCCGCCCATGGCAACGATCCAGTCAGGATGGAACTTGAGCATGGCTTCCGCGCCCTTCATAACGGTTTCAACAGAAGGATCGGATTCAATTCCCTCAAAAAGTTCCACTTCCATGCCGGCTTCTTTCAGGTAGGAAACCGCTTTGTCCAGGAAGCCGAAACGCTTCATGGAACCGCCGCCAACACAGACGATTGCTTTTTTGCCTTCCAGGGTTTTCAGTGCTTCGAGGGAGCCTTTGCCGTGATACAAATCTCTGGGTAATGTAAAACGAGCCATACAATCAGTTCTCCTTTATATTATGTATAAGGTTTACAATCTGGGTGACAGGATCCGGCAGAAACTGTCTAAATCCGTCCCTTTGATATTATTTTAACATTGATTTTTGATTTTGGGTAATGTATAATTGATATAGAAGACATATTCAGAAATACATAGGAAAAGGAAGTCATATGAATACAGCCTATTTAAAGTATGTGGTAGAGGTGGGCCGGGTGCAGTCCATCACCAAGGCGGCACAAAACCTGTATATGGGCCAGCCAAATCTGAGCAAAGCCATCCGGGAACTGGAAAAGGAGATCGGCATCACGATCTTCCGCCGCACCTCCAAGGGAGTGATCCCCACGCCCAAAGGCCGGGAGTTTCTGCGCTATGCGGAGGGCATCCTTTCCCAGCTCGACGAGCTGGAGTCTCTTTACAAGCCGCGCACCGACGCGGCGCTGGAACTGCGGGTGGCGGTGCCGCGGGCAGCGTACGCAGCCTTTGTCTTCGGGGATTTCCTCAACAGCTTCCGGGAGGCCAACCATCTGGACGTCCATTTTCGGGAAACCGGAGCCAACCAGGCGGTGCGGCTCACGGCGGACGGCGAGGTGGATTTTGCCGTCATCCGCTGCCAGGCGGGGCAGAGCGAGTATTTCGAAACACTGCTGGAGCAGTCAGGCCTTGCGAGCGAAGTATTGGGAGAATTCCGGATGCATTTGATGATGTCCCGCAACCATCCGCTTGCGGACAAGCGGGAAGTCGACTACCGGGAGCTTGCGGGCTATCCGGAAATCGTCCACGCCGACCTGCAGCCCCCCTCCCTTTCCTTTCACAAAATCCGGCGGGGCGCCAGCCTGGATTCCCCGCTGCGGCGGATCACGGTTTACGACCGCGGAAGCCAGTACGACCTCTTAAACCGGGTGGAGGGCAGCTACCTTTGGACCTCCCCGGTGCCGGAAGACATCCTCGAACGCAACCGGCTGGTTGTCCGCCCCTGTTCGCTGTCGGATATCCAGCATATGGACATCCTCATCTGGCCGGAGAGCTTTTCGCTCACCGGTCCTGCCGGGAAACTGGCCGACGGCTTTCGGGACGCGGTGCGGAGCTGGAAGGTTTCCGAATAACCAGCCGCACCTCTCCCCAGATTCCGGAGGGCAGCGGCTCCTTTACTTTCTCTTTTTCCTTATCGGGGAGCAGGCGCTCCCTGCGGCAGCGGTTGAGCGCCGCCGTGTCATAGGGCCACCGGTCGATCAGCGGCTCCGGGTATAGTTCGCCGGGACTGTCAGGATCAATGGCGCGGTTGATGAGAAGGTTGCAGACCCGCAGCTCCAGAAGATTTTCTCCTGTTCGGAGCAGCGGGGTAATATCGAGCCGCCACGGCCGCATCAAGATCTCTCCCGCTTTTTCCCCATTGAGCCAGACCTCCGCCGCTTCCCCCAGATGTTCCAAAATGAGCAGGATCTCTGCCTCCGGACACAGTTCCTCTGCTGTAAGCGTAAACTTCCGGGTGTAAATCCTAGTCCCGGAAAAATACCGGAGCGCCGGGAACTGCTCCCAGCTTTGCAGCGCGCCGGTGTAGACGAATCCCTTTTCGGGGACCGAGAGCGTCCAGTCGCCGGCAAGGGACAGCAGCGTTGATTCTTCCCGCGGAAGTTCCGTTGCGGGAATTTCCTCCAGCGCTTTGTCAAAAACGATCAGCACCGACTGAAACGGCGCAAAACAGAGTTCAACCTGCGTGTCTTCCCCCTGCAAAACCGATCGGACCGGCAGCTCGTAGCCCCGCATCGGATCCAGCACCAGGAAACCGCCCGTCTTTCCGCGAAAACAAAGGCTTTCCAACCGTTCCTCCGGGCTGATATTGGAGAGGAAATAGATGTCCCGTCCCTCTTCCTGCTGATGGAGAAAACCGATCTGCTCCGGATTCCGTCGGATCTCCACATCGGTGGGAACAGACTCCCGAAGTGAGCGGATCACCGCGGCGTCATCTGGAACCGTCACGCAGCGCCCCTCTTGCTGGAGCTCCCGGAAAATCCGCTGCACCTCGGCAGTGTTGTTTTCATAATCCCGCATCCCGCAGGACTGGCGCGGCGGATGCCCCTTGCAGATCAGCAGCACCCCGGCGCGCGCCCACTCGGCAAAAGCGCGGGCGGTTTCCGGTTCGATCCGCTCACATTCCGGCAGTACAACCGCCCGGTAACCGGGATAACGCCGCCAGTTCCGCACCGCCTCATCATGGACAAAGTCAAACCAGAACCCTGCTTTCTGAATGGAATCCACCGAGGCAGTCGTGATTTTTTCTTCCAGCTTCATCGCCATATGGATGTCAGAAAGCGGATTTTCAGCCCAGACATCCGCCTGCGGCAGATATACCGCCACCGGCGCTACCGTTTTTCCGCGCTGGAGAAAGGCGCTCACCCGCTGGATGTACCGCCCGATGGCAGGATAGAACTTCCACCAGGTGTTTTTGTGGTTGATCTGGGAGGAGGCGTAAAACGGCCAGCCGAGTTCCCCTGCTTCCGGCGGACTGTAGGCGTAGCCGTGGTTGACGATGCGGTTCATCCCATCCAAGAAAATACTGTCGGCAGCCGCCTTGATATTTTCCAAAGTGACCAGGAACCGCGGCGTCCGCAGCCAAGTAAAGGATTCACAGGAGATGATCTTCTTTCCATATAAATGTCCGGCCGAGGAAGCCAGCCGCCGGTGGATGGTATTGACCTCATAGCGATCAAATTCCGAGAAGGTTTCGCCCTCCGGGATATCCGCCGCCCCGTAGGCTGCAAGGATGTCGCCCCAGGTACCGTGCGCCTGAATGCGGGAGGTCGTTCCCTTCTCATGGCACCATTCGGTCAGTTCCCGGAAAAAGTTTTCCACGGTGAGTTCGGCCAGCGTTTTGTGGAAATCGTACCGGATTCGGCCGGTGATCTCCCCGACTTGTCCCCACAGCGCATAGAGATAGGGCCGCAGCGCGTATCCACGCCGTTTCCGGAACTCATCATAAAGGATGTCGGTCCAGTTTTGGCCAAACACTTCGATCGAATCACAGAAAAAGGAACGGATCAGCCCGCCGCCTGCTTCGGCAACGGGGTCGCCGCCGTGCAGCAGGAAATGCCGGAGCGCATCCCGCCGGTTGTGATCCATAATCAGCCCGTCGCCGCCCGGCAGCGGTTTGAGCACCCTCTGCCGCTTTTCGTTGGAAAGAAACAGGACGATTTTATGGCTTCCCGCGGGGATTTCCACCGGCTTGAGCTCCATTCCCCACGGCCAGCCGAACAGCTTTTTCTCCCCAATCCGGTCGGTGATATCCCGGATGCTTTCGGGAACCATCCGGCTCTGCTCCATCCGCCCCACCACACAGCCGACGCACTCCCCGTAAAGGTGGGTGGTGAAATCATAGGAGAAGGTGCAGGGCCCCTCCACATCCAGCGTATAGGGGATGACATTCGGCGCGCTCAGCTCCTCCGGGACAAATGGACCGCCGAACGGCCAGGAGGAACCGAGCGTCACATCCAAGGACATCCCCCGCTCTTTGGCAAGCTCCGCCGCCCGGCGGATCCACCCCAGATATTCCGGCGAAAGGTATTGGCAGTTGCGGATTCCTTTTTCCAGGTCATCCGCCGCCACCGGATAGAGAATTTGCAGCTCCACGCCGCCGATCCCCGCTTCCCGCATTGCGTCCAGCTCCCGCACCAGTTCCTCTTCTCGCACCGCGCAGCCAAACCACCACCATCTGGTTTCTCCGCGCGCCTCCGCCGGGGGATTTTGCAGCAGCTGAAGCAGCTCCTGTTTGCTCTGTTCCAAAACAGCCATCCTCCTTTTGTACTATTGATTTACCAATTAAGCATACCGCGTTTTCTCCGCCTTTGCAAGCGGAAAAAATGACAGAAAAAAGGATATTTTGGAAATTATCAAAATATAATTTGCTTTTTTAGAAAAATTATGTTATACTGTATGAGAAATTCCAATCAACCCAGACAGAAATGAGGGAACACCATGAACGAAAGCATCAAAGAAATTGCAGAACGTCTGCGCGGCCTGCGGGAAATCCTGGAATTTTCGGTAGAAGATATGGCGGAAGCAACCGGTGTTACACCGGAACAGTACCGTGCCTATGAATCCGGCGAGCAGGACTTCTCGGTAACCTTTTTGGGCAAATGCGCCGCAAAATTCAAAGTAGATATCGTCGAGCTGCTGAGCGGCAGCAACCCCAAGCTGAAATCCTATTCCGTCGTACGGAAAGACCAGGGCCTTTCGGTCAGCCGCCGGGAAAGTTTCCGCTATCAGCATCTGGCCTATAAATTCAGCGGCAAACTGGCTGATCCATATCTGGTCGAAGCGCCCTATATCGAAGCGCAGCAGAATGCTCCCATCTCCATGTCCCAGCATGAGGGACAGGAATTCGACTACATCCTCTCCGGCACCTTAAAAGTAATTGTCAACGGCAAGGAGAAAATTCTCGAAGAGGGCGACGCCATCTATTACGACTCTTCCAAACCGCACGGCATGATCGCTATCAGCAAAGAAGGCTGCCGTTTCCTTGCGTATCTTGTAAAATAATTCTTTACAAAAAAGCCAAAATGTGCTATAATGGGAAAGCTGTAAAACGCATTCCCATTTTGCTGAAGTGGCTCAGTCGGTAGAGCAGCTGATTCGTAATCAGCAGGTCGTCGGTTCAAGTCCGATCTTCAGCTCCAAACAAACCCCGTAAACAAGGCGTTTGCGGGGTTCTTTGTTTTTACCTCACTCAAAGAAGCGGGTTTTTGTGTCTTATTTGTGTCTTATTGTCTTTAAAATGCACCGAAAAGTAACGAAAAGCAGCCGAAAATACAAACGGCTGCTCTTGCTTTATATGTTGGCTTGTATATCCAAATATTCCGCATAAGGCAGTAGGCGGCGGGAATACTGGGGCTTCCTCAGGTCATTCAAGCCCAAATTCTTAATTTTTCGAATGCCTTCTTTTGTTCGTCCTGTACGCTCTCCGGCTTTCTGCAAGGTGTTTTGCTCATAGAACATCATACGCAAGACTTCTGCGCGGGCGGGCTTGATGGAGTTCAGACAGCTTTCCATGTCACGGTGCAACTCCTCTTTTAATATCCGGCTGTCGATGTCCTCATAAAGAAATTCCGTTCCCGGATCAAGAATACAGTCCAAAACGTTCCCGTCCTCATTCTTCCCAGTTGGTTCGTTCAGACTGTCGCAGCAGTTCAGCATATCTTCCGTTCTTCTGTATCTGCCGCCATACAATGCAGAGTGAAATTGATGCTTCAAGTGAAACTTGAGGAAGGTTGTAAACCGATAACCGGTTTCTGGTTTATATGCTTTCACCGCCCCCACAACCGCCAGAAAGCCGCATTGATTCAGATCGTCCATTGTTACACCATGACGAATGCAGATGCTTTCCTGCGCCGTGTAGAAGTTCTGGGCGCGCAGCCATACAAACCGCTTAACCTGTTCCCATAAATCAGCATACAGCGCGGTATTCCCCGCTTGGATTGCGGTTGCAAGTTCTTCGTTCGTCATGGTTACCCCTCCCATATCTGTTACTTTTTCATGGTTCGCTCTTTGTTCGCTCAGAGTATAAATGAAACAGGCGCACAGGCAATCGCCTATACGCCTTTATTATATCACACGATATACTGTTTGTAAAACTAATACATTAAGTATAAATCATGCAATAACAAACCTGCGGCACGTTGTATCCTTTGTGAATTGTTCCGCCAGTTCCGGCATAGCCTTTCGGAATGCCGTGGTATCAAACCGGCTGCTTTTGACTGTTGTCCACCGAATCTTAAAAACGTCTGCGGTTAATTCTTCCACGGAGCGGGATTCCATTTCTGCCTTGATTTGGTCTTTGAGTGCATCCATTTCGGCTTCTGCTTCCTCAATAAGCTGCTGCAGCTCTTTTATTTCCCGAACTTTCGCTGTCAATTCCTGTGTTCCCATAAGATAACCCCTTTCTTTTGCTGGGAGAGTTCCGGCGGCGGGCGGCGTTAAGTTTATCTGGCTCACTTTGTGGCTTTTTCTTATCCGTTCCCGCTCTTATAGGTGTTCTTGCTTTCCCTTGCGGTACTCCCGTCCACCTTGTGCCGGTGTCTGAACTGTTTTCTTTTACTCTCCCAGCGTTTTGACCTTGTATTTTTGTCTGGATCGTGGTATAATAGGGGTCAAGGGAAAGGCTTTGCGTGAAGATTTTTCCTATTTAGTGGCTACTTGTTGGAGCAGGTAGCCGCTTTCTTTTTGCCCTGCGCTTTGTATTCTTCAAAGGCTTTCTTTTTCTGCTCTCTGGTGAGCTTTTGCCATTCTTGGAATTTCATTGTCGGCCACCTCCTTTCGTTCTGGCCTCTCTCCCTTGACCTTGATTATATTATATCACACGTACGTGTTTATTACAATTGGTAAACTGTACAAATATACACGTACGTATTTATATAACACGTACATATACTTTTTGCGTTGTAAATGATATAATAAAAGCTGAGAAGGAGGGAGAATGATGCCATTAACTGATAAACAGAAGCAGCAGCGTATTGATTACGCAAAAAAGAATTTGAAAAGAATACCGTTAGATGTGCAGAAAGAGAAATACGATGAAATCAAATCCCACGCAGAAGCACACGGGGAAACCGTCAACGGCTTTATAAAACGCGCCATAGAGGAAACCATGGAGCGGGATAAAAGCCGGTAAATAGGCCCGCTTGTTCATTTCGGGAATATTTTGCGCGTAAATGCGGCCGTGTGGTCTTGCAAAAATCCCCCTCAGGCACTGCTAAGCACCCGGGGGGATCGTCTGGCAAGCATAATACGCGCGTAACCGTGTCGGCAATCTTTTCAAGTTACCTGAACCACATATACAAAACACAAGTTTTACCCCGCCATCACTGGGACAGCGGGGAAGATACTATATCATTTTTTGTCATGGAAAGCTGCTGTTGCGGCTCTATATCCTTTGGCCTTGCCATATTGAAATGCAAGAACTATTGCCGCGCAACAATCTTCTTTTGATAGTTCTTTGAATAATTTCAAGTCACCGAAAGACATAACATAACGAGAACTTTCTTTTTCTATCCGGGTTCGCTCTATGTACTTGTTAATTTTTTCAGCGTTCATCTTGCTTTTTCCGTCCTTTCGTGGTAAACTAAAACTGTATATTTAGGTTTGGCGTCCGATCTGTTGCCGCAGTCGGATGCCTTTTCCTTTTCAGTCGTTGGTAATTTCCACATAAATCCCGCTTTTTTCCATGCTCTGGATCGCCTGAGCCGTCAGCAGCAAGGCGCATCCATTTTCCCTGGGTGGGTATCCGCCGTCCCCGTTACAGTACCAGGCGCACATTTCCAGCGCACACGGAGATGTTTTACCGTACAATCCAGACAGCAGCGGGCAAATCTTCTTTCCGGTTTCCTTCATGGTTTTCACACCTTTCCTTCTGATATTTACGTCCAGCAGCCCATACAGCCGCCAATGCAAGCCGAATCGCAAGGCTTTGCGAATTGTCTGCCCGCTCTGCGTTGTAGGCAGTGCGAAAGACTTTTTCAGCCTGTGCAACCTCAAATACGCTCGGATATTCCACGCTGAATCGTTCAACCATGGTTTTCACCTCCTTCCGCTCTGACGGTCAGATGCTTTACAAAATGATAAAGCAAACCTGTCAGCCGTTCATCTTCCAGCCCGTTCACCATGTCAATGATCTGCTTTTTCAGTTCTTCCATTGCAATATATCCTTTCATGTAAGGTTTTGTCAGGTTTTTCAGGTTCTCCAAATAGCAGAATCTGGCCCATAAAATAGCGGGACAATTTCTTTTGATACATTAACTGTTCCGCAGCAAAATTCCTCTATTTCCCTCCAACGACAGTCGTGATTTTCACAAAGAAATTCCCGAACAATCATTACACCACGTGCAGAATTTTCAAACATCGGAAGAGATTCATGGCACCCATCCTGAGTAATTGTATAGACCGTATTGCCGCATATTACATACACCGCAACCGGGTGAACGTTTTCACTTCCGCATTTTGGGCACGTTTTATATGTCAAATTACTTTTGGTTTCCATTTTGTGTTACTCCTTTCAGACCTTTTGTCCCTTTTACCCCTTTTGCACCCTATATTCTGGATTGATATAGATTTTTTCAGTAGGCCGCCCACCGGTTTGTACAATTTCTGTATAGATATAACCTCGAGAGATAAGAACATCCAAACCAGGACGAAATAAATCCATTGTTTTGAGTCCTTTTTTCTTTTGGCATAAATCAAATAATTTGCTAACACTTGTGTTATCCCCTTCAATGGTATCCAGCCGCTTCAGGATGTATTTTGCGTCCTTTTCTTCCTGCGGCTCTGCCATTCCCATAATATCAAAGGCCGCTTTTGCATGCTCCAGAAAGTAGTTACCAATGGTCTGAGCCTGCAAAATGGTTTCCCCAGATATGGGGAATGATTCTGCATCCTTAGTGTACCGGCAACAGTGAAGTAAAGCGGCAATCCGCATAATCTGCCCGTGAAACTTTCCAGCCCAATCCTCAATTTCTTCCAGATCGTCTATTAAGCGCGGTTCCAATTCCTCAAAAAACTTTTTACTGATCTCATAGGCTTCTGGACTGAATCGAATCAAAGGCGGGTTGTCCGTATCCGGCATAGATAGCAGAGAAGTGAGCAGCACTCTATATGCTTCTTTGGCTGAATAGGGGATGTCTGGTGTGTCATATTTCCGGGTTCCCACAATGGATTTTGGAATGGAATAGAGAAATCTTGCCAGAAAACCACGTCCCCGGAACTCCCCGTTTCCCATAACAGACATTAAAACTTTTGGCTGTGTCATAAGCAGGATCGTTAATGCCGGGTGGTCGATATGCTTGCTGGGACCGGCCTTTCGGTCAATCATTACTGGATCGCCGGAATATGCCTTTAAGAAAACATCCATATTCAGTTTATCGTTGTATCTTCCGGCAATAATATCGAATATACCGCCCTCTGAACTGACAATCGCCATTTTACCGGCATTATCTGCCATCAGGTCAATTAGCTTTTCCGGTGTCACATCATCCGCCATGAGCCGCAAGGGGTGGACAGCTTCTTTTTCCAGTTCTGCCAGTTCCCGCTTTTTTTCCATAACATCCGCAACCGTCAAAGACTTATTGGAAGGCTTGGAAATACTTTCTAACATCTTGTTTATAGAACTAACCAAAACATTCTTTTCTGTCTGGTATCGGTCTATCTCTGGCGCACGCCGTTCATTTTCTGCCTTAACATAGTCGTAAACGGGTGCAGATACCGCTTGTAAAGTAGGGCTTTTCCGGTCGGATGGTAAAGCCACAATTACCGCATATAGGTTTACTGGCTCTATCCATCCGGGTTTCGGGTTTACCAGCACTTTTCCATGAACGGCAAGGGATACCATCGCCAGACATGCCACCGCCGCCATATCAACGGAAACTTGCTTGCTATCTGCGATAGCCCTTGCATAATTCTGCAAGGCTGGGGGCAAACACTCTACCGGAAAAAGCGGAAGTTTAGAAATATCTGGGGACTCAAAAGGCTCAAAATACTCAAAAGTCCTCATAATTCTGCCATAATTTCCAACATTCAGCTTTTCAATCTCTGATTGATAGAGCGTTTCAAACTCTGCTGCATCCATTCCCAGCAGCTTGACAGACACTTCTTTTAGCTGCTGAATTCGCCGTTGTTGAATGAGCGGGTCAAGGTCACTGTAAAGGGTGGACACAATGGCGTTGCCGTCACAGCATTTCAAATCTGCCAGAAAATGAAGAAAATCGTTATCTGTCAATCTTTATCAGCCCCTTTCCGGTACTTTCCGGATTGTTCCGTACCCGCTGGGAACCTGCTCCCGCTCTGGGGGATTGGAGAGGTATTCTTCCAGCTTGTCCAGATTCAGAAGATACTTCCGGCCAGCCATTACCGCCGGAATCGTACCGTTAATGACAAGCTGCCGCAAATAATAGCGAGTCATGGCTGTTTCGGGATCCTGTGCCTTTAGGTATTCAAAGGCTTCATCAATCGTTCGCATACGCGCCATTTTATTCACCTTCCTTTGCAATCAGTTCGGACGGGTCAACCTGCAAGGCTTTACAAATTTTACCCAGTGTGGAAGCCTTTACCTCACATCCTTTTACTGCCCTCCTTGTTGCTGGATAAGATATGCCCGATAACGTCGCTAACTTTTCCAAATCAATACAAGCTCGAACCATCGCAATAGCAATTTTTTCAGTATTTGCTCTCATTTTTCTTTTCCTTTCTGTTGTGTTTTCTTATTAGATGTGATATACTTTACTCAATCGGTTGAGTGTATTCATATTATAATTGAGTATATTCATATTGTCAACCGGTTTATGTTGAGTAAACTCATTTTCTACTTATTAAGCAAATAAGGTGGTAATAAATTGTGTTTTATGACAAACTTTTACAGTTGTGTGAACTTCATGGAATATCTCCATCAGTTGTTGCTGAATCAATTGGCTTAAACAAATCAAGTGCCACATATTGGAAAAGGGGTGCTTTACCTAAAATAGGAACTGTGCAAAAAATTGCAAATTACTTTCAAATCCCTATCACCTTTTTCTTGCAAGATGAAGAAGAAATAAGGGCAGTAGAGAATGAGGCGAAAGAAGCATATCCTAATGACCAAAAAGAGCAAGAATATTTCAAAATGCTTGTTACCGAAGGAAGTATTTCACGTCAATATCTAAGTCAGTTAAAAAAAGTCATCGAATGCAGTAACAAAGTTATCTTGCAGAAAGCCAGCAAAATAACAGATTATGCTTTAACACAACAACTAATGGCGGAATTTAAGACACTAAATCGAGCTGGAAAGATTCGTGCAATTGAATATCTATCGTTCTTAAATGATTCAAATGATTATATGAAAATCAGCGATAAATGGGAAGAGAACGAGGATGTCCACCAGTCAGACACCCCCATCGCCACAAGTGTCGACGATGAAAAGCCAGAGGAAGAATAACGCCAGATCTGGCGGCATTTATTTCGCTGTCCAAACTTGGACAATATCGAACCCGCTCAAAAATGAGCGAAAGGGTGTCAATCTGGCTTACCCCCTTTTGAAAAGGGGGGCGTGAAACGCGATACCCCTATAAAGATGAGGTCGGTTAGAACGACTCCACATCGTGAAACGCGACGGTGTCAGTCTGGCTTACCCCATAAAAGCGGGTGTACGGCAGAACACAGTAGATCGCATAGGGGTGCCCTGAAACGGGGCATCGCTGCCGGTGTGTAACGAAACGTTATACACCCAAAAGGATGTAACGAATTGTGACACCCTTCAGACGATATAACGAATCGTTAGGTCATTGATGGTATGAGCCAGGCTCACCGCCTTAGATGATATGAGCCAGACTCACCCCATGCCCACAACTGGGCACACCTTTCGGCACAAGTGTCGAAAAAGCATTGCAGCTTGTTGCAACGGTTTCGCCAAAAGTGGCGAGAAGTATAGGTTTCCCCCCACAAGTGGGCAAAAACACAAGTTTTCCCAAGTAGTTGGGAAATGACCGGAATCAAATTCCGACCACAAGCGGGCGAATGACCGTAATTTGATTACGATTATCCCCAGAAGTGAGGAAAGTACAAATTTGTGCCAATTTGTTGGCACACTCCTAATTCGGAAACACATTTCCGATCATCCCCAGAAGTGGGGATTCCTCAAAATTGAGGAAAAATAAAAAACGCCCCCAGCCGAAGCCGGGGACGGGAAAGGACCCGCTATGAATTTTATCAAATATCCTTCACCTGCGGACGTGGATGCAGCCATATCCGCCCATGAACCGCTCTTGCTGCTGGTTTCTTTTGACGGAGAAGAAGCAATCGTCTCCCACCTGGACGAAGCGGTGGAACATCATATTCTACTTCATAAGGCCGGAAGGGACAGCCGGGACATTGACAAATATTTCCGTGTGGTTCTGGATGATGAAGGGGCAGACTGGACGTTTATCTGTCCGCCGGATTATAAAGGCATCCCGGACAAGGTGCGCCGCATTACTGCGTTTTATAAAGACGGCTTTGCCGCCATTTCGGACGCACTTCAACAGATTGGCTGGCTGGTTGGCATCAATATCCCCAAACGCTACCGCCGCCACCTGGATGTACTGCGTGATGATAGTACCACGCTATAAAGCAAGGGAAAGGGGGATTCCATGGCACAGATTATCAAGCAAACCGCAAAGAGCGGGAAAGTGTCGTACCTGATCCGGGTTTCCAATGGGTATGGTCTGGACGGGAAGCAGAAAAAGCTATCCATGACCTGGGAACCCCCGGCCGGCATGACAGAAAAGCGGGCAGAAAAGGAAGCCCAACGGCAGGCGATCCAGTTTGAAGAACAGGTCAGCAACGGCATGGCCAACGATGGGCGCATCCGGCTGAAGGAATTTTCGGAACGCTGGATGACAGAGTTCGTGGAAAAGCAGTTAAAGAAGAAAACCGCCCACGGCTACCGACAATGCCTTCCCCGCATCCTGGACGCGCTGGGCCATATCCGGCTTTGTGACCTTAAAACCGGACATATCAACACCTTTTACGCCAATCTGCAAGAGGACGGCATAAACGCCCATACCGGCGGCAAATTGGCGGTAAACAGCGTGTTAGCGCATCACAGGTGCTTGTCCTCCATGCTGTCAAAAGCGGTGAAATGGGGGTATCTCTCCTATAATCCAGCGGCAAATGCGGAACTTCCACGGCATCAAGCGCAGGAAGCCCCATACCTGGACGAGAAGGAAGCCAGAAGCCTATTAGAACGCCTGCAAAATGAGCCGATAAAGTACCGGGCAGCTATCACCTTTGACCTGCTGGCAGGCCTGCGGCGCGGGGAATTGCTGGGTATGAGCTGGGATTCCGTGAACTTTGAAAACCAGACAGTCACCATTCAAAGGACGTTAAACTATACGCCAGAGGACGGCACCTATTTTGACACACCGAAAAATGCATCCAGCAAACGCCCGCTCAAAGTATCCCGCTTGGCATTGGATTTGCTGGGACAGTTGAAGCACTGGCAGGAAGAACAGGCAAACCGGCTGGGGGCAGGTTGGAATAATCCGGATAACCTGGCATTCACAAATGATTCTGGGGGGCCGATCCACCCGGACACCCTGACAAAATGGTTTACCCGTTTTTGCAAGGAAGCTGGTTTCAGGAAGGTGCATATACACAGCCTGCGGCACACTTGCGCCAGCCTGATGATTGCAGACGGTACGCCCTTAGTCGTTGTATCCCGGCGGCTTGGTCATGCTCAGGTATCCACAACAGCGAACATTTACAGTCATGTGATTGCATCCGCAGAGGAAAAAGCCGCCCAGATCGGAGACAGGTTCGCGGATGTCGTGCCCGCTCAACCGATCGAAAAGCATAAGAAAACAAGTGCCTGACAAGTGTCTTATTTGTGTCTTATCGCGTTGAAAATAAGACACAAACGCCAGAAAACACAAAAGACGATTTGCAAAAAATCCAGTAAAACAGGGCTTTTTCAGACTTTACCGAAGCACACCAAAAGCATAGAATCCAATTCGTAATCAGCAGGTCGTCGGTTCAAGTCCGATCTTCAGCTCCAAAGGTTTATACCGCAGCAGAACGCTTACACATGTTATGTGTAAGCGTTTTTGTTTTAGAGATCGATATCTGAAAAAGCTCCGCCCATCTAAGGGAGGAGCCTTTTCTTCGCTTCCTTTAGGCAAAGCCGATTTTTCGCTGTGCGGGCCACGGGAAATCCCGCCACTGTCCGCCTTCACCATCTGATTTGCCGGCAATTAAGGTGGCAGCCGCGTCGGCAAGGTAGCCAAGATAGCTGGCAGCGGAGCTGTCACCGCAAAGTAACTTGTACATCAGTCCACCGAACAGATACGATTGCGCAAACTCTCGCCAACTGTGCAATTCTTCTGCGGCTTTTTGAGAAAGTTCCCACAGGATGCCCACCGCTTCGCTTTCGGTGATCCACCCTATATAGCTTCCCCACCGGGCGAGCATCGCAGCCCTCCCAACATCCCATCCGGTAAGAAATTCCGGAGCGTATACTCCCCGATATCGCTGAACAAACCGCCAGGCGCGCGCGATAGATTCCCGATCTTCCTCGTCCATATCCTCGTCGAATAGTTCTTCCGGCGATTCCGCTTCCGTATAAATCCGGTATCGGAGAATATAACCCTCCTGCATCAAATAGCGGATCATGTCCAACAGGTCGCCGCGCCCGTCAATCCCCCAGGACCGGCGGACAATGGATACCACCTGCTGTTCCATCACTGGGATGTGCTCTTCCACATCCATCTCATCCAGTCTATGATCGTTGAGGACCGACACCATGCCGGACAACAGGATCCCAAACCGTCCCCACCTGTCCATATCCTTGCCGTAAGCAACCGGTTCCGGTTCAGGCATCGCCTCGATGCGCGCCATAGTATCATCCAGCAGCCCGCAGAGTTCCTGCTCCGTTTCCAAGTCAAAATCCGGTTCCTCCTCAAAGCTATCCTCATCTTCCATGGCCAGCGTTTCCATCGCAGCCACAAGCACGCCCATATCCTCGCCGAACATCCGATTCATCAGGGTTTCCACCCCCGCTGCGGAAGCTTCGGCCACCTTTTGGTTGACCATTTGTTGCAACGTTTGCTGATTAGCTGCTATCTGTGCCATTGCGTCCGAATCAAAAAGCTGTCCCATGATCTCCACTTGTTTCTGGGCAGCGCCGGTTGGCTGATTCGTTTCAAGCGAAGCGGGCGCTTCCGCTTCCTTTGTCAAATGCTCCGCTGCCTTTTCGGCCTTTTCCGTCATTTCCTTCAAACCAGCCAATGCCCTATTTTGAGCCGCCTCGGCCTGCTTGCGTATTTCATCAAAATCAATCATCGTGATTATCCTCCTCTTCCGCCGGAAGCGGATGCCATGCCGGCGGTTCCTTTCGCCCTGTTAACAGCCGCTTGATCCGTTCCAGCGCCGAATCCACCAGATGAAACCAGAGATTGCCGAATATCACCACTGCTATGAGAACCAGCAGAATCATTCCGATTTCCCGCAGCATAGGTTCCTCACTTGGTAGCGAAGCGATTCAGGAAAAAGTCGGTAAAAGCCTTTAACTCCTCTTCCTGAGAGACATAAACATACAGGCTTTCGTCGTCCAGCCAGTCGTATGCGTTGATGCCGATGTACCCTTTTTTATCAGGATAGATAATAAAAGCGTCGGTGGGGTATTTGTTGCGATAGGCTTTGAGAATTTCGGAACGGCGGTACCAGGTGGGATCGCCGCAGCCGGACAGGTCCGGAACAGTGGGAACAACCACAATGGTCTGGCTTTCCTCATTCCATCCCACAATCAAATTGCCGATTTTGGTCTTGCTTCCGTGTACAAAACCGTAGTTGAACCGGCTCACATCCTCGGTATACCCATAGATTAGCCGGTAGTTATCCCCGTTTTCCACCACTTGATTGAAGAGCGCCCGCATTTTTTTGGCGTTGGCGTTGCTCTTGTCCATGTCCACTTCCGGCCCTTTAAAAAGTCTGCTAAAAAATCCCATCCCTGTTTCCTCCTAAAATAAAGATAAATTCTATATTTTGTTTTTATTATAAGGAAGAAAAAGCCCGCCTGATCCGCCGTGTATTCAGACAGGTTTATGTCGTTCCGCGTCTTCTTTTTTCATCGCTTCCAAACAATTCACAATGGAATCGATCTGGAAATCAACCGTTTGCTCCTTCGCCTCGGGGACAAAAAGCGGCAATGTCTGCGGAATTGCCCGGCAGAGCACCATCACTCCCAGGCTCAGATTAATAAAAAGGCTGACGCGCGCCGGATCCGGCCGGATCCCAAAGCATTGCAGAATATCGCCAAACAAACGGGCTTGTTTTTCCCGGAACACCTGGTAACTCTCGGGCGATAACCGGCGAAAGATCATCTGCTGTTCCTCAACCGTTAAAACGGCGATCCCGTTTTTCTCCCCATAGCAGCAGGAGAAAAGGAAATGCCGCACCGCGTCCCGCCAACTGTAAGCGGGATTCTCCATCAAACTGCGCACATAAGCGACCAGTTTTGGCTGCTGCAAATAGAGCGATTCCACGATCAAATCCTCTTTCGTGGGAAAAAAGGAGTAGAAAAAGGTGCGGGAAATCCCAACCGCCTGATAAATCTGCTCCACGGTTGTGTGCCGGATCCCCTGCTTTGCCATCATCTCCAGTCCGACAGCGATCAAAGACTCCCGGATCCGCTCCCGTTCTTCCTCAGAATAAGCAACCTTCGGCATTCTTTTCCTCCCATAATAAAAACAATTGATAGAATTTGTTTTTATTCTATCATAAACAATCGTAGAATGCAAGCCATCTCACAAAAATTTTCCATACAATCGACAAACCCCCCGGCAGCCCAACTGCCGAGGGTTCTTTATCTACCATAAGTTCTTAAAATTTCCTCCGCGACTTCCCGCTTGGTGATACAACGGTCCATCGCCTGCTTTTCCATATAGCGGTGCGCTTCCGGTTCAGCCATTTTCAGTTCGCTCACCAGCAGCCATTTAGCCCGGTTGACGATCCGGATTTCCTCCATTTTATCCTGGAGAGAAAGTGTCTTCATCTCGGACCGACGGAGCCTTTCCCTTGCGCTGACCATCCAGCCGAGTGCAATCCCCACCGTCAACTTAGAGGTTGGTTTTGCCAGAGTAAACACGCCGTGTTCCGCTACCTTTTCGTAAATTTCCGCATGCAGCTCGGAGCGCACCAGCAAAAGAACCACCGTTTCCCTGGCATCACAGGCATCGATCGCAAACCGTGTCCCCATATCGTCCGGCAGCGGGGAATTGACAATCACATAATCAAAAGCCTGTTCCGCAAAGGCCCGTTTGGCCGCGTTCACACTGGACACGACAGAAACCGGGCTGTACCTGGATTCGGGAAGCAGCGCGGAGATGCCCCGATTAAAATTTTCCGACGCTGAAACGACCAGGACGCTGTAAACCCGTTCCCTCAGGCTCATTGTTTGCTCCCCCCTTATCCGGCCTTATTGGTTGCAGTAAATATCCAGAATCGCTGCGGGCAGGTGCTCCCGGATAAAGTTGCTGGCGGCGGCCATCCTGCGCGCAGCAGGCAGATCCTCCGGCAGCTTCCGGAAACCCGAAAGGGTTGCCGCATCCGCACGGAACAGGTTAAAGTTGGCCGCTTTCGGAAGATCCAGCTTCTGCTCGATCCCATACAAACCCGCATAAATCATCAGGGTAAAAGCCAGATACGGGTTAGCGGTGGGATCGGGGGAACGCAGTTCGGCGCGCCGGTATTCTCCCACAGCCGCCGGAATCCGGACAAGCTGGGAACGGTTTTCACTCGACCAAGAAACATAGCCCGGGGCCTTGTTTTGACCAAAACGCCGGTAAGAATCCCCTGTTGGGTTTAAAAAAGCAGTCATATCCGGCGCTTTTTCCAAAACGCCAGCGATCATATGGCAAAGGTTCTCGGAGCCTCTGTCTGGCCGTACCGACATATTGATATGGAAACCATTGCCCGGTTTGCCATCCAAAGGTTTCGCGGAAAAGTCCGCAAACAAACCGTTGCGGCGCGCCACCGTTTTGACCACCGTCTGAAAGGTCATTGCATTATCGGCTGCTGTCAGTGCATCAGAATATCGGAAATCAATCTCATTCTGACCGGGACCTTCCTCATGGTGGGAGCTTTCGGGGCGGATGCCCATCTGCTCCAACGTGAGACAGATTTCCCGGCGGATATTTTCCCCGCGGTCTTCGGGTGCAATGTCCATGTATCCGGCCTCATCGTA
Organism: uncultured Clostridia bacterium; assembly: GCA_944382875.1. Classification (GTDB taxonomy): domain Bacteria; phylum Bacillota; class Clostridia; order Oscillospirales; family Ruminococcaceae; genus Merdivicinus. The sequence continues at coordinate 92,357 of CALWNQ010000008.1, read as the reverse complement.
GGGAGTTTTGGTTGGTTTGCCGTTTTCGTCCAGCTGAAACAGGTAAAATTCCTGCTCCGCACCGAAAGAAAAGGTATAGCCGGCACATTTGGCGTCCGCCACGGCTTTTTTCAAAAGGCTTCGGGTATCGCACGCAAACGGCCGCCCGTCTGGATAGGAAATGCGCGAAAACATCCGGACAACCTTGCCATGTTCCGGCCGCCACGGGAGCTGCATCAATGTTTCCGGTTCGGGATGGAGCAAAAGGTCGGAATAGGTTTCGTCCCCAAATCCCGCAATCGCCGACGCATCAAATGCAATACCATATTCAAAAGCGCGGGGAAGCTCCTCCGGCATGATCGAGATATTCTTCTGTCTGCCGAACACATCACAGAAAGCCAGACGGATGAATTTGACATCATCTTCCCGGACATACTGCACGACCTCTTCTTTTGAATATTTCATCATTTTATTCCCTGCTTTCTCTAATTTGCCACATACATCTGTTTGTAGGGATTTTTGCTGTCCGGCGTAACAAGGGTAAAAGGCGCGTTGAGCACCGGCTCCGGATCCAACCCAAACAGCTCACAGTGCCGGTTCACATATCCCCGAAGCTCCTCCAAATCAGCGCCGGATGCCTCTCTTGCGGTGACCTGGCTCGGAAAACGGATGCCGCTCGCGTCACCGCGCAGGAACATTTTTCCGCCGTGCATCCCGGTGCAGGGAAAATTGCCGACAATCCGTTTGTCGCCAATTCCAAGACCAAGCACCACAATGACGCCGCCGGCTTGATATTCACCCAAAAAGCTGCCCGCACAGCCGCCAATCACCATCAGCGGCACCTTTTGCTGGTAGGCTTTCATATGGATTCCGGCTCGATACCCGGCATTGCCTTTGACAAAGATTTTCCCACCGCGCATCGCATATCCGGCTGCGTCCCCGATATTGCCGCGAACAATGATTTCCCCTTCATTCATGGTATCGCCCACCGCATCCTGCGCGTTGCCATTCACCGTGATGGAAGCGCCATTCAGATAAGCGCCGAGGGCGTTCCCGGGGACTCCGTCAATGGTAATCTGCCGGTCCGACATCCCGGCCCCGATAAAGCGCTGGCCGCAGCAGCCGCTCAGCCTGCACTCCCTCGCCAAACCGCGGAGCTTTTCATTCAGTGCCCTGAAATCAAGGCTCTTTGCATCCAATACTGTCATATTATACCACACTTCCAAACATTTTTCTACGGATTTCAATCGGAAAAGCGGCAGAAGTTGCAGCTTTTTTCAACATTTCAAAATTGATGGTGTCCAGCGGGATTTTTTCCCGGATCAGAGAAGTATAAATCCCGGCCCGTTCGGTTTTCCCGATCAGAATGAAACCAACCAGCAAGCCGTCGCGGAGAAACAGGCGTTTATATTTTCCTTTTTCCCGTTCTTCCAGCGCTTCGCCCTCATAGCTTCCGGCAGTCATCGCGTGCAGTCCGAAAAATCCGATGGAGTTCATGGGGATAGCGCGGTCGAACACTTCTTCGCCCCCGGCCATATTGACGCCTGCCGCATGCCCCTGCATATAGGCATTGGGAAGAATTGCCATCACTTTTTTCTGTCCAGAAGAAAAATCCTCCCCTTCGGTGCAGTCGCCTGCTGCGTAAATATCATGGATGCTGGTTTCCATCCGTTCGTTGATCAAAATCCCGCGGTTTACCTCCCCGCCGGCTTCCTTAACCAGAGCTGTATTGGCTCGAACACCAACCGCAAGAATCAGAACATCAAATTCCACCTGCTTGCCGCTTTTCATAAAGGCAGTATTTTTCTCAAACCGTTCCGCGGTATCTCCCAGCAGGAACCGGATGCCATTCTCTTCCAGATGCTTCTGCATCATTTTGGCACTTTCGGTGTCCAGAATGCTCGACAAGATGCGGTCAGCCAGATCGCAGACAGTGATGCTGCCCACACGGTCCCGGAGACCTTCCGCACATTTTAAGCCGATCAGTCCGGCGCCCATAATCAGTACCCTGGTTTTCGGATTGACAGCCTTTTCCAAATCCAGTGCGTCCTCCACCGTCATAAACGAGAATTTTTCCGGCACTGTTTCCAGACCTGCAAAAGGCGGCACAAACGGAGCGGAGCCGGTTGCGACACAGACAGAAGTATATGGAAGCTCTGTCCCATCATCCAGCAGCACCTTCTGATTTTCGCGGTCCAGTTTAACCGCTTTTCTGCCGTAGAGCACCTTGCAGCCCATCTTGTCATAAAAATCCGGACGCCGGTAGTTCATGTGGGCGAGATCGGTTTTGTTTTCCAGATAGTAGGAAATCAGCGGCCGGCAGTAAACCGGGTGGTTTTCCTCCGACACAACGGTAATCGAGCCTGTTTTGTCAATTCCGCGGATTCCTTCGATACAGCCCGCCGCAGCAGTGCCGTTTCCGATGATTACATACTGTTTCATTCTGACTCACCCCGTTCTTCATATACGATCGCTCCATTGGGACAGCCTTTGACATAGGCCGGTTCCCCGCAAGAATTTTGCAGGCAAAGTTCACACTTTTGCATGACGCCGCTTTCGGACGGAGCCAGTGCGCCATAGGGGCAAACCAGCACGCAGGTCAGACAGCCCACGCATTTTTCCTTATCTACTCGAACAACCCCGTCGGTCTGAGAAATAGCACCCGCGATACAGCTTTTGACACAGATCGGATTGGTGCAGTGCCGGCAGGATACCGCATAGGTCACACGGTCGTCCCCCTCGATATGGATGCGGGGATAGATGGGTTTTCCTTTCAGCGCCTTGACCATATCCCGCAGGCCGGAATTTGCGAAGGCACAGTTGTATTCACAGAGATGGCAGCCAAGGCACCATTCTTCTTTTACAAAAATTCGTTTCATCCCAATCACTCCCCTGCATGCGAAATCCCAAGGATTTCCAGTTCCTTTTCGGTCAGCCCGATTCCGCGCAGCATCAGACGGTTGCCGCGTAAAGCCTCGATGGAATTGATTCCCATCCCGCCCATCAGCTCCATAATCTCATGACGCCAGGCGTTCATCAGGTTGACCAGACGCTGGTTTCCAATGTCCGGATTCAGACGTTTGACCAGTTCGGGACGCTGCGTCGCGATTCCCCAGTTGCACTTGCCGGTCTGGCAGGTCCGGCAGAGATGGCATCCCAGCGCGAGAAGCGCCGCGGTGGCAACATAGCAGGCATCCGCTCCAAGGGCGACCGCCTTGACGACATCAGCGGCGCTGCGGATGCTGCCGCCCACAACCAGCGACACATGATGGCGGATTCCTTCATCGCGGAGCCGCTGATCCACTGCGGCCAGCGCCAGCTCAATCGGGATACCCACATTGTCACGGATCCGGGTGGGAGCGGCACCGGTGCCGCCGCGGAACCCGTCGATGGCGATAATATCAGCGCCGCTGCGGGCAATACCGCTCGCGATGGCTGCAATGTTATGAACAGCCGCCACCTTGACAATCACCGGTTTGCGGTAACCGGTCGCTTCTTTTAAGGAATAAACAAGCTGCCGGAGGTCTTCGATCGAATAGATGTCGTGGTGCGGCGCGGGAGAAATCGCGTCGGAGCCTTCCGGAATCATCCGGGTACGGGAAACATCCCCCACGATTTTGGCGCCGGGCAGATGTCCGCCGATTCCCGGCTTTGCGCCCTGTCCCATCTTGATCTCAATGGCGGCGCCGGCGTTCAGATATTCCTCATGGACGCCAAAACGGCCGGACGCAACCTGCACAATGGTATTAGGGCCATAGCAGTAAAAATCTTCGTGCAGTCCGCCTTCTCCTGTGTTGTAAAGGATACCCAGCTCGGTCGCCGCGCGTGCCAGGGAGGCGTGCGCGTTGTAGCTGATCGAACCGTAACTCATCGCCGAGAACATCACCGGCATCGAAAGCTGGATCTGCGGAGGCAGCGTGCAGCTGAGCTTCCCGTTTTCATCCCGTTCCACCCGGTCCGGCTTCTTGCCCAGAAAAACACGGGTTTCCATTGGTTCCCGCAGCGGATCGATCGGAGGATTGGTCACCTGGGAAGCGTTGATCAGGATTTTATCCCAATAAACCGGCAGCGGTTTGGGATTGCCCATCGAAGAAAGCAGAACACCGCCGCTGTTGGCCTGTTTATAGATTTCCCGGATGGTATCGTTGGACCAGTTGGCGTTTTCCCGCAGCGTGCAGTCGCTTTTGACAATTTTCAACGCCCTTGTGGGGCAGAGGGAAACGCAGCGCTGGCAGTTGACACATTTGGATTCATCGCTCATCATCAGCCCGGTATCGGGATCGAAAGAATGCACCTCATTGGCACACTGCCGTTCGCAAACCCGGCACGCGATACAGCGGTTCGTATTCCGGAGCACTTCAAACTCCGGATATAAGAATTCCACGCCCATCAGTATGCACCTTCCTTTACTTGAATAATAACCGGTTCTCCGCCGGCCGGCGCCCAGATATTTTCGGCATCCGGTTCCATGGTACGGATCGCAGCCTCTTCACTGGCGATAAACACCCGGTCGTCCTTTTCGCCGACCACCATCGAACGGAGCTTCAAACGGTCGTTGAGCGCCATCAGCCCGCCGCGGAATCCGAATACGATCGAAAATGGACCGGTTACCAAAAGGCTTGGGAAAAGGGTGCGGAGGTAAAGGTGTTTTTTCCGGTCCTGCTCATCGGTCTTGTTTTCAATCGTACTCCAGAACGGAGCGGCGATCACGCTTGCCGCTTCGCCCAGCGTCAGCCCCTGTACCCGGAGCAGATAATCCATTAAATATGTAATTACCTCGGTATCGGTCTGCAGGGTGCATTTATACCCAAACATTTCAATGAAACGGCGGTTCGCGTCATAGGAAGAAATTTCCCCATTGTGTACCACCGAATAGTCGAGCAGGGTAAACGGATGCGCGCCGCCCCACCAGCCGGGCGTGTTAGTGGGATAACGGCCGTGCGCCGTCCAGGAATAGCCTTCGTATTCCTCCAACCGATAGAAAACGCCTACATCCTCGGGAAAACCAACCGCTTTAAAGGTTCCCATATCCTTTCCGCTGGAAAAGACATAGGCGCCTTTCATCTCGGCGTTGATCTTCATCACAGTACGGGCGACAAATTCCTTTTCATCCAGCTGCAGGCTCGCAAGCACCGAACGCAGCGGCGCAACAAAATACCGCCAGATGATCGGCTCATCGGTAATCGCGGGGATTTTACGTGTCGGGATAATCTCCGACTGTACAATTTCGAAGCGTTCTTTTAAAAACGCCTCACATTCCTTGCGGGTTGCGCGGGTATCAAAAAACAGATGCAGTGCATAAAAATCGCGGTATTCCGGATAAATCCCGTAACCCGCAAAACCGCCGCCCAGTCCATTGGAGCGGTCGTGCATCGGCTTCATTGCCTCTGTAATCATCCCACCGGACATTCTCTTTCCTTCTTTGGAAATCACCGCGGCGATCGCGCATCCGGAAGGGATGCGCACCTGGCCTTCTAATTTCATCATCATTCCCATCCTTTCGGGGAAATATAAAACAAAGGCGCTCATTTCAGTACAGAACCTGTCTGCACTAAAATGAACGCCATTGCTCATTAGTCATTATTATACTGCCTTGCCCGAATTTTGTCAATACATTTTTTTGATTTTCAAAATTTTCTGCGTTTTTTGAAAAAAATTCCGCAAAACCTCTTGACAACCGAAAATGACAGGTGTATAATGCAAGACAGAAAGGCAAAGGCGTCTTTGAGCAATGAGGCTCAAGGACGCTTTTCTCTTTTTCAATTACATATGGATAGGTAAGGCAAAGGCGTCTGACATGTAAACTGCATGACAGGTGTCTTTGCCTTTCTTGATTCCAAGCAAAAAGGAGAAATGATCATGGCAACCGTACCCGAATATTTTGGCAGTCTGGTTTTTGACGACAGAGTAATGAAAGCGAATCTGCCTGCAAAGGTATACGAATCGCAGAGGAAGACGATTGATGAGGGCGCGCAGCTCGACATCAGCGTTGCTAATGCTGTGGCAGCCGCAATGAAAGACTGGGCCGTCGCCAACGGCGCCACCCATTACACCCACTGGTTCCAGCCGCTGACCGGCATCACCGCCGAAAAGCATGACAGCTTCATCTCCCCGTCCCCCGACGGCGGCGTTATCATGGAATTTTCCGGCAAAGAGCTGATTAAGGGTGAACCCGACGCCTCCTCCTTCCCTTCCGGCGGCCTCCGCGCCACCTTTGAAGCAAGAGGGTACACCGCCTGGGATCCTACCTCCTATGCTTTTATTAAAGGGAAAACCCTTTGCATCCCCACTGCTTTCTGTTCCTACGGCGGGCATGCGCTGGACAAAAAAACCCCGTTGCTTCGTTCGATGGAAGCCCTCAACAGGCAGGCGCTCCGGATCCTGCGGCTGTTCGGCAATGATACCGCAAAATGTGTACGTTCCTCGGTCGGACCGGAACAGGAATACTTCCTCATCACAAAAGAAATGTATGACCAGCGTCCCGACCTTCGTTTCACCGGCCGCACCCTGTTCGGCGCCAAGCCGCCCAAAGGCCAGGAAATGGATGACCATTACTTTGGCGTGGTAAAACCCCGTGTAGCCGCTTATATGGAGGATCTGAACCAGGAGCTGTGGAAACTCGGCATTCTCGCCAAAACGGAACACAATGAGGTTGCGCCTGCTCAGCACGAACTCGCCCCCATCTATACCACCACCAACATCGCCACCGACCACAACCAGCTGACCATGGAGATCATGCAGAAGGTTGCCGCCAAACACGGTCTGGTTTGCCTGCTCCATGAAAAACCCTTTGCAGGTGTGAACGGCAGCGGTAAGCATAACAACTGGTCGATCGCGACCGATTCCGGCCAGAACCTTCTCTCTCCCGGCGAAACCCCCTATGAAAACGCACAGTTCCTGCTTTTCCTGTGCGCCGTTATCAAAGCGGTAGATGATTATCAGGATCTGCTCCGCCTCTCGGTTGCAACTGCCGGAAACGACCACCGTCTGGGCGCAAATGAAGCGCCTCCCGCCGTTGTTTCGATCTTCCTCGGCGATGAACTGAGCGCCGTTCTCGAAGCGATCGAAACGGATTCCCCCTATGCCGGCGTTGAGAAAACACAGATGAAGCTGGGCGTTGACGTCCTCCCCAATTTCAACCGGGATACCACCGACCGGAACCGTACTTCCCCCTTCGCCTTTACCGGCAATAAATTTGAGTTCCGTATGCTCGGTTCCTCCAACAGCATTGCCTGCGCCAACATCATGCTCAACAGCGCGGTTGCAGAATCCTTGAAAATTTATGCTGACCGTCTGGAAGGTGCTGAAGACTTTGAAACCGCTCTCCACCAAATGATCAAAAAGACTATAAAAGATCACAAGCACATCATCTTCAACGGCAACGGCTATGACGACAGCTGGATCAAAGAAGCAACTGAAAAACGCGGCCTTTTGAACTACCGCACCACACCGGACTGCATGCCGCACCTGCTGGACAGCAAAAACGTGAAAATGCTGACTGAACAGGGCGTTTATTCGGAAGAAGAGCTGAAATCCCGCTGTGAAATCATGCTGGATAACTACTGCAAGACGGTTATCATCGAGGCCAACACCATGGTAGATATGGCAAAAACCCAAATTGCGCCGGCAGTCGAAGCTTATACCGCTGAGGTTGCAAAATCTGCCGCAGCCAAAAAGGCGCTGGACGCCAACCTGGCTTGTACTTATGAAACCACACTGGTCAAAAAGCTTTCCGCTCTGACCGACCGGATCGCTGCCAAGATCGGTGAACTGGAAGAGGCGCTGATCTCTCTCCATCAGGCTTCCGATGTGGAAACCGAATCCTATTTTATCCGGGATACCCTCCTGCTCCGGATGAGCGAGCTGCGGGTAGCCTGCGACGAGGCGGAAACACTCACCGCCAAAAAATATTGGCCCTTCCCCACCTATGCCGATCTTCTGTTCGGCGTAAGATAAACATCCCTCAAACATCAAAAGAAAGTGTGATCTACTATGTACAGTTCCGTCAACACAATCTGGGTGCTCATCGGCGCCGCGCTCGTCTTCTTTATGCAGGCTGGCTTTTCCCTCTGTGAAGCTGGTTTTACACGGGCAAAAAACACCGGTAACATCCTGATGAAAAACCTGATGGACTTCTGCATCGGCACACCGGCTTTCTGGCTGGTGGGGTTTGGGCTGATGTTCGGAAGCGGGACCGCGCTGTTCGGCACGATTGACCCCCTTATTTTAGGCGATTACAGCCACATTCTGCCGGCAGGCGTCCCGCTCTGGGCGTTTGCGATCTTCCAGACCGTTTTCTGCGCAACCTCGGCCACCATCGTTTCCGGCGCTATGGCGGAACGAACCAAGTTCAGCGCCTACTGCATTTATTCGGCAGCCATTTCTCTTTTGATCTACCCCATCTCCGGCCACTGGATCTGGGGCGGCGGCTGGCTGAGCCAGCTCGGCTTCCATGATTTTGCCGGCTCCACCGCAGTTCATATGGTAGGCGGCATCTGTGCCATGATCGGCGCTGCCATCCTTGGGCCCCGTATTGGCAAATACGACAAAAACGGCAAGCCCCGCGCCATCCTCGGCCATAACATCACTTTTGCCGCGCTCGGCGTCTTCATCCTCTGGTTTTGCTGGTTCGGATTCAACGGCGCTTCGACCGTTGGTATGGACAGCGACGCTTTGATGGACACTGCGGGCAGAGTCTTCTTCAACACCAACCTTTCGGCTGCGGTTGCCTGCTGTACCACGCTGGTTGTCACCTGGATCCGCTATAAAAAGCCGGATGTCTCGATGACCTACAACGCAGCATTGGCTGGCCTGGTCGGCATTACCGCCGGCTGCGACGCAGTCAGCCCCGTCGGTGCGGCAATCATCGGCTTGATCTGCGGTGTTGTCATTGTATTCGCAGTAGAATTCTTTGATAAAGTTGCAAAAATCGACGATCCTGTCGGTGCCATTTCTGTCCACTGTGTCTGCGGTGCTTTGGGCACCATCCTCACCGGCTTCTTTGCAACCGGTGTTACCACCGAAAAAGGCCTGTTCTATGGCGGCGGATTCCATTTCCTCGGCGTGCAGGCGCTCGGCGTTCTGTCGGTAGCAGCTTATGTTGCTGTCATCATCACCATTGTCTTCCTGGCAATCAAGCACACCATCGGCCTCCGCGCCGACAAAGAGGATGAGATTGCCGGCTTGGATGTTTCCGAACACGGCCTGCTCACCGCCTATGCCGGATTTTCGATGCTCCCCGATACCATTGCCGGCGAGGACGATCAGCCAATTGCTGTCAGCGGAGATACCCCAGTAGCCGAAGCCATCCCGGTCAAGAAAATGCCTACTTTCGACGACGGCACTCCCAAGCTCACCAAAGTGGAAATCATCTGCAAAGAGTCTCGGTTTGAGTCTTTGAAAGCCGCCATGATGGAAATTGGCATCACCGGCATGACAGTCTCCCATGTACTGGGCTGCGGCGTCCAGAAAGGACACCCGGAATATTACCGCGGCGTAAAAGTGGAAGCAAACCTGCTGCCTAAGATCCAAGTGGAGATTGTAGTCAGCAAGGTTCCGGTCAGAAGCGTAATCGAAACCGCCAAGAAAGTACTTTACACCGGCCATATCGGCGACGGCAAGATCTTTGTTTACGATGTTGAAAATGTCGTCAAGGTTCGTACCGGTGAAGAGGGCTACGAAGCCCTGCAGGATGTGGAATAATCCCATCCTCCCCAAAAGCGTTTGAGAAAAGAAAAGTAGCGCAGTATCCCGCCAACAGCGAGTACGGGACGGTGGAAGCCGTACGGCGGGCCTGCGTGAAAAACACTTTTCAAGCTGCAATCCGAACAGGCAAAAGCTTCAGTAGGTGCGCCGTCCCGTCCCACGTCAGCGGAAAGAGCCTTGTCAGAGGCGAAAAAAGAGAAACAATACAGGTGGCACCGCGAGCACAGCAATCGCCCTGTATCCTGCTGAATCAAATTTCATGCATTGGAGGAATTTCCATGTGTTCGATTATGGGGTACTGCGGCAGCGGTGCCGATTATGATACTTTTTTGAAAGGCTTTGAAAGAACAATTTCCCGCGGCCCGGACGACAGCCGGATTGTCGATACCGGCTGCGGGCTGCTCGGTTTTCACCGATTGGCTATTATGGGGTTAACGCCCTCCGGCATGCAGCCGTTTGAACGGGATGGAAGCTATGTTGTCTGCAACGGCGAGCTTTACGGTTTCCAGAAAGAAAAAGAAAAGCTGGAGGCCAAAGGTTATACCTTCCAAAGCGGCAGTGACTGCGAAATCATTCTTCCCATGTACCGCGAATATGGCACCGCGATGTTTTCGATGCTCGACGCGGAATTTGCCTGCATCCTCTATGATGGAGAAACAGGCGAATACATCGCGGCACGGGATCCCATCGGCATCCGTCCGCTTTATTACGGTTATGACGCAAAAGGCATCATCCTCTTTGCGAGCGAGCCGAAAAACCTGGTGGGGATCTGCGAAAAAATTCGCCCCTTCCCGCCCGGACATTTTTATCAGAAAGGAAAATTCATCCGTTACAGCAGCATTGAAAAGCCCTCGGCGGTCTGCCACGACGATTTGGAAACCGCCTGCCGGAAAATCCACGACAAACTGGTAGCCGGTGTGGAAAAACGACTGGTTGCGGACGCCAAAGTCGGATTTCTGCTCTCCGGCGGTCTGGATTCCTCGCTGGTCTGTGCCATCGCCGCCAAAAAAAGCAGCGCCCCCATCCGCACCTTTGCTATCGGCATGAGCGAAGACGCCATCGACCTGAAATACGCCAGGCAGGTAGCGGACTTCATCGGAAGCGACCACCAGGAAGTTTATATGACACCCGATGAGGTCATCTCCTCGCTGGAAAAGGTGATCGAGCTGCTCGGTACCTTTGACATCACCACCATCCGGGCCAGTATGGGCATGTACCTTGTCTGCAAAGCCATCCATGAGCAAACCGATATCCGCGTTCTGTTAACCGGCGAAATTTCCGACGAGCTGTTCGGCTATAAATACACCGATTTTGCTCCGTCTGCCGCTGCATTCCAGCAGGAATCGGAAAAGCGGGTGCGGGAGTTGCACATGTACGACGTCCTCCGCGCCGACCGCTGCATTTCGGTCAACTCACTGGAAGCGCGCGTCCCGTTTGGCGACCTCGATTTTGTCAGCTATGTGATGGCGCTGGATCCGGAACTCAAGGTAAACCGGTACCACAAGGGCAAATATCTCCTCCGCCACGCCTTTGAAAAGGACGGTTGTCTGCCGGATGAAATCCTTTGGCGCGAAAAAGCCGCCTTTTCGGATGCGGTCGGTCACTCCATGGTGGATTACCTCAAAGAATACGCCGAAACCTGCTATACCGACGAAGAATTTGAGTTGGGATGCCGCAAATACACCCATGCACGGCCATTTACCAAAGAATCGCTGCTTTACCGCGATATTTTTGAAAAATATTATCCCGGTCAGGCGGAAATGATCGTGGATTTCTGGATGCCAAACCAGTCTTGGGAAGGCTGCGATGTCAAAGATCCGTCGGCACGAGTTCTTTCCAACTACGGCGACAGCGGAAAATAAGCGGTTATTTTTGAAAAATCCGCACAGAATAGTTGACAAGCCGCCAAAACCCGTGTATAATATTCTGGTAGAAAGGCAAAGGCGTCTTTGAGTTGGATTCTCGAAGTGTCTTTGTCTTTCCTTTTCCTATTCAAAATAAACAGGGGCAATGGTGTCTTACGTGCTTCGGCAAAGGCATCCTTGCCCCTTTTTATTTCAAAATCAGCAGAAATGGGAGTGGAAGAGCATGAAATATATTTTTGTAACCGGCGGTGTTGTTTCGGGACTGGGCAAAGGGATCACCGCAGCCTCACTGGGGCGGCTGCTCAAAGCGAGGGGGCTGAAGGTCGCAGCACAGAAGCTGGACCCGTATATCAACGTTGACCCCGGCACCATGAGCCCCTATCAGCACGGGGAGGTTTATGTCACCGAAGACGGCGCCGAAACCGACCTCGACCTGGGGCATTACGAACGGTTTATCGACGAGGATCTGAACAAATACTCCAATCTCACCACCGGCAAGGTCTATTGGAATGTCCTCAACAAGGAGCGCCGCGGGGAGTACCTTGGCTCCACCGTACAGGTCATCCCTCACATTACCAATGAAATCAAGGAATTCATCTACAATGTGGGCGAAAAGACCGGCGCCGATGTGGTTATCACCGAAATCGGCGGCACCATCGGCGACATTGAGTCCCAGCCGTTCATCGAAGCGGTACGGCAGATCTCCCTCGAAGCCGGACGGGAAAACAGCCTCTTCATCCATGTCACGCTGGTGCCGTTTCTGCGCGGTTCCGGCGAGCATAAATCCAAACCCACCCAGCACTCGGTCAAGGAACTGCAGGGAATGGGCATCAACCCGGACATCATTGTACTGCGCTGTGACGAGCCGCTGGAAAAATCTATTTTTGACAAAATTTCCCTCTTCTGTAATGTAAAGCAGGACTGCGTGATCGAAAACATCACCCTGCCGAACCTTTATGAGGCGCCGCTGATGCTGGAAAAAGCGAACTTCTCCTCAGTTGTCTGCCGGGAGCTTGGACTGCGGACGCCGGAACCGGATCTGCATGAATGGCGCGATATGGTCGACCGCATTAAATCGAGAACCCGCACCGTTGATATCGGGTTGGTCGGCAAATATGTAGGACTCCACGACGCCTACCTTTCGGTTGCCGAAGCGCTGCAGCACGCCGGCTACTTTCATAACACTTATGTCCGCATCTGCTGGATTGACTCGGAGGAAATCACCGAACAGAATGTATCCGAAAAACTTGCGGGGCTTCACGGCATCCTTGTCCCCGGCGGTTTTGGCAGCCGCGGAATCGAAGGGATGATCCTTGCCGCAAAATACGCAAGAGAACAGAATATCCCCTATTTCGGGATCTGTCTCGGCATGCAGATTGCCGTTATCGAATATGCGCGGAATGTCGCCGGACTTGCGGACGCCAACTCGGGCGAATTTGACAAAGACTGCCGCCATAAGGTCATTGATTTTATGCCAGGGCAGAGCGACGAGATCAACAAAGGCGGAACACTCCGACTGGGCGCATATCCGTGCCGCATCCGGCCCGGTACCGCATTGGAACGCTGCTACGGTTGTGACGAGATTACCGAACGCCACCGTCACCGCTACGAATTCAACAATGATTTCCGCGAACTTCTGCAAAACTGCGGCTTAACCTTTGGCGGCACTTCTCCAGACGGACGGCTGGTGGAAACGGTAGAACTCACCGAGCGGCCATTCCATATTGGCGTCCAGTACCACCCCGAATTTAAGAGCAGGCCCAACCGGCCGCACCCGCTTTTTAAAGGATTTATCGGCGCGGCACTTGCCCTTTCGGAGCGGAGGTAACAGATGATACAGTTTGATTCGGAAATTCACGAGGAATGCGGCGTATTCGGGCTTCTCTCCCCAAAGCCTGTTGACGCCGCCGGGATTGTTTATTATGGACTCTATGCCTTGCAGCACCGGGGACAGGAAAGCTGCGGCATTGTCGTCAACGACGACGGACTGTTTGCTTCCCACAAGGATTTGGGGCTGATAAGCGAAGTTTTTTCGGCGGAAATTCTCTCACGGATGCCGCAGGGGAAAATGGCGGTCGGCCATGTGCGGTACGGCACTACCGGCGCCACCAACCGCAGCAACTGCCAGCCGATTGAGGTCAACCACCAAAAAGGACGGATGGCGATCGCCCACAACGGCAACCTTTCCAACGCGGCGGAGCTTCGCAGCAAGCTGGAACTTTCGGGCGCCATTTTTCACACCACCAGCGACACCGAAACCATTGCCTACATTATCACAAGAGAACGGCTGCAAGCCCCATCGATTGAGGAAGCGGTAAGCCGTGCGATGAACACATTGGAAGGCGCTTACTCGCTGGTTCTGATGTCCCCGCAAAAGCTGATCTGCGCCCGTGATCCACATGGCTTCCGCCCGCTCTGCTACGGAAGAACACAGGACGGGATCTACATTGTAGCGTCCGAAAGCTGTGCCATCCGGGCGGTCGGCGCCGAATTTATCCGGGATGTAGAACCGGGAGAGATCCTGATTTTCAGCGAAAACGGCGTGGTTTCCCGCCGGGAACACTGCGGACAGCAGCCAAAAAAGCCCTGCATTTTTGAGTATATTTACTTTGCCCGCCCCGATTCGGTCATCGACGGCGTTTCGGTTCACGCGGCTCGTATCCGCGCCGGAATAGCACTTGCAAAGGCACATCCCGTCCAAGCGGATCTTGTCATCGGCGTACCGGATTCGGGGTTGGATGCTGCGCTCGGCTACAGCAGAGAGTCCGGCATCCCCTATGGCATCGGCCTGATCAAAAACAAGTACATCGGACGCACCTTTATCGCGCCGGGCGACCGGTTTGACCAGGTAAAGATCAAACTTTCGGCTGTGGAGGAAGCTGTCCGCGGCAAACGGATTGTTTTGATCGACGACTCCATCGTCCGCGGCACCACCAGCGGGCGGATTGTCCGGCTGCTGCGGGAAGCGGGCGCAACGGAAATCCATATGCGAATCGCCGCTCCGCCTTTCCTGCACCCCTGCTACTATGGCACGGATATTGATTCGGAAGAGCATCTGATTGCCTGCCACCATACCATTCCGGAAATTGGCGAGATCATCGGCTGCAACTCACTCGGATACCTTCCAACCGAAGACCTTTGTGCTCTTACAGGCTGCAAGGATTACTGTGCCGCCTGTTTTGATGGGAATTATCCCACAACCATTCCCACTGACACCCGTAAAAACCGCTTTGAACGCAGGTTATCAGAAGTCGTAAAACAGGAAGCTCCCTCTTCCACATCGCGATAAAAGGAGGAACCTTTATGCACTTTACCAAAATGCACGGTCTTGGAAATGACTACCTCTATGTTTACGGGGATGTCCCGGAAAACGTTGCGGATCTTTCCATCCGACTGTCTGACCGGCATTTCGGCGCCGGCTCGGACGGGATGATCTACATCTCCCCCTCGAAAATCGCCGATTTTCAGATGCGCATCTTTAACGCCGACGGCAGTGAAGCTAAAATGTGCGGCAACGGCATCCGCTGCGTGGGCAAATATGTCTATGACAAAGGTTACACCGACAAAACCCACCTTTCTATTGAAACCCTGTCCGGTATCAAATATCTGGACCTCCAGCCTGTGTGCGGCAAGGTCAAAACAGTAACCGTCCAAATGGGAAAGGCTGTGGCGGAAGAGGATTTGACACTGACCATTGATGGACAAACCGTCACCTGCACTCCGGTATCGGTCGGCAATCCGCACGCTGTGATTTTTGTCGACCGGATGGAGGACGCCCCGCTCACCACGCTCGGTCCCAAAATCGAGCATCATCCCGCCTTCCCGGACGGTGTGAATGTGGAGTTTGTACAGGTTCTTTCCGATGACGAACTGCGGATGCGGGTTTGGGAACGCGGCAGCGGCGTCACAATGGCCTGCGGTACAGGCGCATGTGCCAGCACGATGGCTGCGATTTCCAAAGGCATTTGCAGCTATGATACCCCGATCTATGTCCGCCTGGATGGCGGTACACTGCAAATTCAGATTGCCGCGGACGGCGCTGTGACCATGACTGGTCCCGCAGAAACTGTATATGAAGGAGAAGCTGACCTATGATTACACCCAATATGCACTATGCAGAATTAAAGGATTCCTATCTCTTTTACAACATTGCCCAAAAAACCAAAGCTTATCTCGAAGCCAACCCGGACAAGCGCCTTTACCGCATGGGGATCGGCGATGTATCGCTCCCGCTCTGTGACGCTGTGATTCAGTCCCTTCATGAAGCGGTGGACGACCAGGCGAATAAAGAGCGTTTTCACGGCTATATGCCGGAATGCGGCGCGCCTTTCCTGCGGGAAGCCATTGCAAACTATTACGGACAGCGAGGGGTAACACTCTCTGCGGATGAAGTTTTTGTATCCAGCGGCGCAAGCGACGAGCTGGGCGATATTCTGGACCTCTTTGACAAAAAGAGCACCGCCCTTGTCATGGAGCCGGCCTATCCTGCTTATGTCGACGCCAATGTCATTGCCGGCAGACAAATCTGCCATCTTGCATCTGGCCGGGAAAACGGTTTTCTCCCGCAGCCGGATCCCAGTATCCAAGCGGATCTGCTCTATATCTGCTCGCCCAACAACCCCACCGGCGCTGTTTTCAGCAAAGAGCAGCTCAAAGCCTGGGTGGATTACGCCAACCAAAACGGCGCGATTATCCTGTTTGACGCGGCTTATGAAGCTTTTATCGAAGACAGCACACTGCCCCACAGTATTTTTGAAATCGAGGGGGCACGCACCTGCGCCATCGAAATCTGCTCCCTTTCCAAAACGGCAGGCTTTACCGGCACCCGTTTGGGTTACACCGTCATTCCCAAGGACCTGGTCCGGAACGGCATGAACCTGAATGAAATGTGGGTGAGAAACCGCACCACCAAAACCAACGGCGTTTCCTATATCATCCAAAAGGGCGGAGCTGCCGTCTTTACTCCGGAAGGACAAAAGCAGATTCATCAGAACATCCAGGTTTACAAAAACAACGCAAAGATCCTGATGGAAGTCCTTGACCAGGCGGGCATCTGGTACTGCGGCGGCAAAAACGCACCGTATATCTGGATGGAGTGCCCGAACGGGATGGGAAGCTGGGAGTTCTTTGATCTCCTCCTCCGGGAAATCCAGGTAGTCGGAACACCGGGCGAAGGCTTTGGTGCCTGCGGCGAAGGCTATTTCCGCTTCTCCACCTTCGGCAGTCCCGAAGACACAAAAGAAGCAGCCCGCCGGCTGGCAAAGCTGCTGCAAAAATAAGCCACATAGTAAAACCGGGCGGTCCATTCAAGGACCGTCCGGTTTTTGTTATTCGAGTTCGAACGCGCCGGTATAAAGCTGATAATATTGGCCCTTCTGGGCAATCAGTTCGTCGTGGCTGCCCCGTTCGATGATCCGGCCATGATCCAAAACGATAATTACGTCGGAATTCTGTACGGTCGAAAGACGGTGCGCAATGACAAATACGGTGCGGCCCTGCATCAGGGCGTCCATGCCGCGCTGGACAATCGCCTCGGTACGGGTATCAATCGAAGAGGTCGCCTCGTCGAGAATCATAACAGGCGGATCCGCAACCGCCGCACGGGCGATGGACAAAAGCTGCCGCTGCCCCTGAGAAAGGTTGGCGCCGTTGCCGGAAAGCATGGTCTGATATCCCTCGGGAAGCCGGCGGATGAAATCGTCGGCGCCGGCGAGACGGGCGGCCGCTTCACATTCTTCATCGGTCGCGTCCAGCTTGCCGTAGCGGATGTTCTCCATGACAGTGCCGGTAAAGAGGTTGGTATCCTGCAAAACGATACCGAGAGAACGGCGGAGGTCGCTCTTTTTAATCTTATTGATGTTGATGCCGTCGTACCGGATCTTACCGTCCGCAATGTCGTAAAAGCGGTTCAGCAGGTTGGTAATGGTAGTTTTACCGGCGCCGGTCGCCCCAACAAACGCCACCTTCTGGCCCGGTTTGGCATAGATGCTGACGTTGTGCAGCACCGGCTTGCCCGGTTCGTATTCAAAGTCAACATCAAAAAGACGGACATCGCCGGTCAGACGGGTATAGGTGACGTTGCCGTCCGCCTGATGCGGATGCCTCCAAGCCCAGACATTGGTGCGCTCCTCACATTCCACCAACTGGCCGTTTTCTTCGCGAGCATTGACCAGTGTTACATAGCCTTCGTCCTGTTCGGGCTGCTCATCGACCAGCGCAAAGATACGCTCCGCACCGGCAATACCCATTACCACTGCGTTGATCTGCTGGGATACCTGGTTGATGTTTCCGGCAAACTGCTTGGTCATATTGAGGAACGGCACCACAATGCTGACGCCAATCGCCAAACCGGAAATACTCAGATTGGGAACACCCGCAATCATCAGGAATCCGCCGACAATCGCCACAATTACATACAGTACATTGCCCACATTGTTCAAAATGGGGCCTAAGGTATTGGCATATTTGTTTGCGCGTTCCGCGTCCTGGAACAGTGCGTCGTTGAGCGCGTCAAAATCGGCCTCGCTCTTTTCCTCATGGCAGAAAACCTTGACGACCTTCTGGCCATTCATCATCTCTTCAATAAAGCCCTCGGTTTTACCAAGCGATTTCTGCTGCCGGACAAAGTATTTAGCGGAGCCGCCGCCCACCTTCCTCGTAATCAACAGCATCAGCGCCACACCGATCAGAACGACAACGGTCAGCCAGACGCAATAATAAATCATAATGCCAAAGACAGTCAACACCATCACTGCTGATATCAGGATCTGCGGGAAGCTCTGGGAAATCATCTGTCGGAGCGTGTCGATATCGTTGGTATAATAACTCATGATGTCGCCGTGGTTGTTGGTGTCAAAGTAGCGGATTGGAAGGCGCTGCATCCTGCCGAACATCTTTTCCCGCATTTTTTTCAAAGTTCCCTGCGTCATCACAGCCATAATCTGGTTGAACGCAAAGCCGGCAATCAAAGAAAGCAGATAGAAAAGTGCCAAAAGACTAACCAGTGAGAACACCTGTCCTTTCACCGCTGTCCAGTCGCCGCTCTGCCAGCTAGTTTCAACAACTGCGATGATATTCTGCATAAAGACGGCAGGAAGCGAGCTGATGATGGCATTGAACAGAATACAGGCAACCGTTATGGGAGCCAATACAGGATAAAAACTGAAAACGGTCTTAATAATACGACGGACAATCTGTTTGTTTGGCTTTTTACTGTTCAACTGAATCACCTACCTTATTCTGAGATGTGTAAATTTCACGGTAAATTTCATTTTTGGCAAGGAGCTCGGCATGAGTGCCAATCGCATTGATGGCGCCGCCATCCATAACGATGATACGGTCGGCATCTTCCACCGAAGCAATCCGCTGTGCGATAATAATCTTGGTCGTTTCCGGAATATAGGTCCGCATCGCCTTGCGGATGCTGGCATCCGTTTTGGTGTCAACCGCACTGGTTGAGTCATCCAGAATCAGGATTTTCGGCTTTTTCAGCAGCGCACGCGCAATGCAGAGCCGCTGCTTCTGGCCGCCCGAAACGTTGGCGCCGCCCTGTTCGATATAGGTGTCGTAGCCATCCGGGAACAGAGAGATAAACTCATCGGCACAGGCGAGCTTGCAGGCCTCCTTCATCTCTTCGTCAGTCGCGTCCGGATTTCCCCAGCGAAGGTTCTCCTTAATGGTGCCGGAGAACAGAACGTTTTTCTGCAGCACAACCGCCACCGCGTTGCGGAGAGTTTCCAGATCGTATTTGCGCACATCGATACCGCCAACTTCAACAGTACCTTCTGTCGCGTCGTACATACGGGGAATGAGCTGAATCAGCGAAGATTTGGACGAACCGGTGCCGCCGATGATACCAATGGTTTCTCCGGATCGAATCTGAAGATTGATGTTGGAAAGAGCCATCCGTTCTGCCTTGGCCGAATATTTGAAGCTGACATTGTCAAAGGAAATGGAGCCGTCCGGCACTTCTGTAATGGCGTTGTCCGGGCTGACCAGAGTGCTTTTTTCCTGCAAAACTTCGGAAATACGTTTGGCAGATTCACCCGCCATGGTAATCATGACAAATACCATAGATACCATCATCAGGCTGCTCAGCATCATAAAGCTGTATGTAACCAGCGCGGAAAGCTGTCCAACATCCAGGTTTAAGCCCCGTGAAGTAATGATAGTATACGAGCCGAACGACAAGACAAATGCCATAACTGTATAAACGCAGAACTGCATCATCGGGCCGTTCAGCGCCAGAATCCGTTCTGCCTTGGTAAAGTCATTACAGACATCCTCCGCCGCCGCATTGAACTTCTTCTGCTCATAATCTTCCCGAACAAAGGACTTGACCACCCGGATTCCCTTGATATTTTCCTGGATGGAGCTGTTCAGGTTATCGTATTTTTTAAAGACCTTTTTGAACAGCGGAATGGTTTTGCGGATTACCAACGAAAGCCCCAGTCCCAGCACCGGCAAAACGAACAGGAAGATCCACGCCATCCGGCCACCCATCACGAATGCCATAATAAACGCAAAAATAAGCATCAAAGGAGCGCGGATCGCAATCCGGATAATCATCATATAAGCGTTTTGTACGTTGGTAATGTCGGTCGTCATACGGGTTACCAGCGAGGAAACCAGAAAACGATCGATATTCTCGAACGAAAACGACTGAATGCTGTGGAACATATCATGCCGGAGATTCCGCGCAATCCCGCAGGAGGCAGTTGCACAGGTAATACCGGCCAAAACGCCAAACAGAAGCGACAGCATTGCCATCAGTACCAGCACGCCGCCGTATTGCAGGATGACGCTCATCTCACAGCCAGCTTTAATCTGATTCACAAGTTCGGCAATAATAAACGGGATGATACATTCCATTACCACTTCCAGGCTGACGAAAATCGGGGTAAGGATGGATACCCGTTTGTATTCCCGGATACTTTTTGCAATTTCTTTAATCATATTTTCCAATCATCCTTTCTGTAAAATCAAGAGTTTTTAAACTCCTCGTGGCTGACCTGCTCCGCCCGTATTTTCATTTTTTCGGGAAGCGCAGGAATTTCCCATTGTTCTTCCAGATCCTCCCAGTGAAGCTGAAGCCGTTCAAGCAGCCGAATGAGCTCTGCAAGCTCCTCCGGAGAAAGGCATGCGGTCATCTGGGATACCCGCCGCTCAAATTCCGTACGATACCGGGCCGCCTCTTCCTGTCCTTTCTGCGTCAGCCGCAGGACAAGCTGTCTGCCGTCCTTTGTGCTCTTCGCTTTTTCTACCAGATCTTCCGCTTCCATCTTAATCACAATTTCGCTCATAGAGCCGGACTGAACCCCCAGAATCTCCTGCAACTCCCGCTGCAAAAGCTCCTGATGATCTTTCAGGACGTTCAAAATTCTGCCGCGGCCGGTTTTTCCGCCAATCCGGTAATACAGAAAATGCCCGCAGAACCGCAGCAGCCGAATCAGATTGTGTTCGGGCGGCAAATTCGCACACTCTTCCACATTGTCCCACCTTTCCCCAAAATTACATCAAAAAGTTTACCACGTTTCAAAAAATATTTCAAGGTACCTTGTTATATTTTACTTAGCAACCCAACAATTTTTCCGTTTTGACAAAAATTACCTGCCAATTTTGCAGACTTTTTTCGACATTTTTTCTAAATCAGTTCCACTTTTATTCGTTCAAACACAAATCCGCTGTAGCGCTGTTTTCTTTCATTTCTTTTGTCAATATCGTAGAAAACACAAAAACCCCCGCCGGTATATGGCGGGGGTTCGGAGATGTTGCAATCAATCGTCGGCGCGCGCGAACTGGCTGTTGTAGAGCCGGGCATAGAAGCCGCCTTTTGCAAGCAGCGCTTCGTGGGTGCCCTGCTCGACGATGTGCCCCTGATCCATAACCAGGATGACATCCGCTTCCCGGATGGTGGAAAGGCGGTGGGCGACGATAAAACTGGTGCGGCCTTCCATCATCTTTTCAAAAGCGCGCTGTACCAGAATTTCGGTACGGGTGTCGATGTTGGAAGTTGCCTCATCGAGAATGAGCATGGGCGGATCGGCAAGCATCACCCGCGCAATGCAGAGGAGCTGCCGCTGCCCCTGGGAAAGGTTGCCGCCGTCCTCGGCGATGATGGTATTGTAGCCGTCGGGCAGCCGCCGGATAAAGGAATCGGCGTGGGCGGATTTGGCGGCGGCGATCACCTCATCGAGCGAAGCGTCCGGTTTGCCGTAGGCGATGTTGTCCCGCACACTGGCCGAATAGAGCCACGACTCCTGCAAAACCATGCCGTAAAGGGCGCGTAAGCCTCCGCGGGTCATCCGGCGTACCGGCGTTCCATCCACCGAAATACTGCCGGAATTGACCTCATAAAACCGCATCAGCAGGTTGATCAGGGTGGTTTTGCCGCAGCCGGTCGGGCCGACAATGGCAATCCGGCTGCCCGGTTTCACCGAGAGATTCATATCCTGAATCAGCGGACGGGTGGGATCGTAGCTGAAATCCACATGGGAAATTTCCACCGCACCCTCGCAGCTTGTCTTTTCCACCGCATCAGCAGGATCCGGTTCTTCCGCAGGCTCATCCATCACCGCAAAAACACGCTGTGCCGAAGCAAAGGCGGTCTGCAGCTGGGTAATAATTCCGGTGACCTCGTTAAAAGGCTTGGTGTACTGGTTCGCATAGCTCAGAAACATCGAAATCTGGCCGACTGTCATAAATCCTGCCAGCGTGCTGAACGCACCGGCGATGCCGACAGCGGCATAGACGATCGCGTTGACAAAACGGGTGCAGGGGTTGGAAAGCGAAGAAAAGAACTGCGCTTTCTGTCCCTCGGTGTAAAGTTCGGCATTGATCTGCCCGAATTTTTCCATCGAACGCCTTTCAAACCCAAAGCCCTTGACCAGCTTCTGGTTGGAGACCATCTCCTCCACATAACCGGAAAGGCGGCCCTGGATGGCGGTCTGCCCCCGGAAATGGCGGTAGGTGTTTTTGGCAATAAAGGACGCCACAAAAAGCGAAAGCGGGGTGAGGACAAAGACGAGCAGCGCCACCCAGACATTGGCGGCAAGCATGAAGACCAGCGTCCCCACAATGGTGACAATGCCGGTGAACAGCTGGGTAAAGCCCTGCAGCAGGCCGTCCGAAACCTGGTCGATGTCGTTGACCACCCGGCTGATGATGTCGCCATGCGAAGTCCCGTCGATATATTTGAGCGGGACGCTGTGCAGCTTGCGGAAAAGCTGGTTGCGCAGGTCCATAACGGTCCGGTAGGTGATAATGTTGGTAAAATAGGCCATCAGCCACTGAAAGAGCGCCGAAAGGGCAGTGACCACGCCGATTTTGATCAGAACCTGCAAGAGCGGCGCAAACTCGACTTTTCCGGCCTCAATAATGCAGTCCACCGCGTCGCCGATCAGCACCGGAACCCACAAACTGAGCGCCACGCCGATCAGCGCCGACAGCATGGCCAGAATCAGATACCCGGCATACGGGCGGGTGTAGCGCAGAAGGCGGCGGACAACCTGTTTATCAAACTTTTTCCCGCTCATTTCAGCACCTCCTCCGCACTCAGCTGGGACAGACAGATTTCCCGATAGACCGGGCAGTTTTCGAGAAGCTCCTCGTGGGTGCCAAGCCCGGCCATTTCGCCGTTGTCGAGCACCAGGATCTTGTCCGCCCGGCGCACCGTACCGGCGCGTTGGGAGATCATCACAACGGTCATACCGGCGGTTTCTTCTGCAAGCGCTTTCCGGAGCGCCGCGTCGGTGGCAAAGTCAAGGGCGCTCGACGAGTCGTCCAGAATGAGCAGCTCGGGACGACTCACCAGGGCGCGCGCGATGGTCAGCCGCTGCCGCTGTCCGCCGGAGAAGTTACGGCCGCCCTGCTCCACGACCGAATCCAGCCTGCGGGGAAGCTTCTCCACAAAATCGGAAGCCTGCGCCGTTCTGAGCGCCTGCCAGAGTTCTTCGTCTGAAGCCTGTTCATCCCGCCAGCGGAGATTTTCGGCTACCGTCCCCGAAACAAGGGCGGCTTTCTGCGGCACCATCGAAACGATCTGCCGGAGCTGGGCAAAGGGGTAATTGCGGACGTCCTCGCCGCAGATTTTTACATTGCCGTCACTGACATCGTAAAACCGAGGAATCAGGTTGGCAAAGGTCGATTTACCGGAGCCGGTACCACCAATGACACCGAGCGTTTCGCCGCGGTTCAAGGTCAGCGTAATCCCCGAAAGGGAGGGTTCCGAAGCGCCGGGATAGGTAAAGCTCACATTTTCAAAGGAGAGAACCGGCGCGTCAACCTGAGGAGCGACCTCCTGCTTTGCTGTTTCGGTAACGGTGGTTTCAGTTTCGAGTACCTCATTCACACGGGCAGCTGAAGCGGACGCTTTGGTAAAGATCACCACCAGATTGGCCACAACGGTCAGCGCCAGCATGATCTGGTTCATATAGTTGACCAACGCCACCACTTCACCCTGCGTCAGCCGGCCGGTATCCACCTGAAAACCGCCAAACCACAGAATCGCCACAATCGCGCCATTAACAATCAGCATGGTGAGCGGATTGAGCAGCGCCGAAAGCCGTCCCACCCGGACAGCGGTATCGGCAAGGTCGTCGCTTGCATCGGTAAACCGCTTCATCTCGGACTTTTGCTTGGAGAAGGCGCGGATCACGCGGGCACCTTCCAGATTTTCGCGGGTAATCAGCGAGATTTTATCCAGCTTTTTCTGCATCCCCTGGAAAAAAGGCACCGAACGGCTCATCACCAGGTAGAGAACCAGCACAATGAGCGGAAATGCGACGACAAAAATCAGCGAAAGCTGCACGTCAATCAGAAAGGACATCACCACCGCACCGATAGCCAGAAATGGCGCGCGCACCACCAGCCGAATAAGCATAGCCACCGCAAGCTGGAGCTGATTGACGTCGTTAGTGATCCGGGTAATCAGCGAATGGGTGCCGAAACGGTCGAGCTCCGCATGGGAAAAAGAATTGATCTTTCCAAACATCTCCTGTCGGAGGTTGGTTCCCACACCCTGAGAGGCAATTGAGGCGTAATACTGGCAGATGAGGGCGCAGCCGAGGCTGACCGCCGCGATGAGCAGCAAAAGCCCGCCGGTCCGCAGGATATAGCCGCTGTCCCGCTGAGCAACACCGTTGTCAATGATGCCAGCCATCACGGTTGGCACCAGCAGTTCCAGAACCGCTTCGGTCCATTTAAAAAGCGGCCCAAGAATCACATGCTTTTTAAACGGCCTTAAAAAGCGTTTGAGCTTCCACATAAACGATAATCTTCCTTTCTGATTTGCTGTTTCTTTCCTATTTTACCACATTTTCCCCACTGCTACAACCGCCTGGAAAAAATATTGGAAAATGGTTGTTTTTCCCGATAATCTCCCTTATAATAAAAGCAAAAGCGTACAAGTTTTCAAATTGAATGAGGTGATTTTTGTGGAATATCAGGTAATCTGCCATGAGCATATTTTCGCGCCAAACCGCTTTTTTGCCCAGTGCCACGCCTCCACCGTTGAAGTGCTGCCGGATGGGACTGTTGTCTGTGCCTGGTTCGGCGGGAGCCGGGAAAAAGCACCGGATACCGCCATCTGGTTTGCCCGGCGGGAAAACGGCTGCTGGACCGACCCGCGGAAAATTGCCGGCAGCGAAGGCGTTCCCTGCTGGAATCCGGTTTTGTTCTATTTAAAAGAAGAGCTCTTTCTTTTTTATAAAGAAGGACACGAAATCCCGGAATGGAAAACCTTTTTCCTCCGCTCCCGGGACGGCGGCAGAAGCTGGTCGGAGCCGGAAGAGCTGGTGCCCGGCGACACCGGCGGCCGCGGCCCGGTGAAAAACAAGCCCATCCTGCTCCGGGACGGCACCGTGCTGGCGCCCGCTTCGGTGGAAACCCGGGAAAGCTGGACCGCCTTTACCGACCGGTCCGCCGACCTTTCCCGCTGGGAAAAAAGCAGCCCGGTTCCGTTTGACCGGCAGAGCTTTGGTGGGATCGGCGTGATTCAGCCCAGCCTTTGGCAGGACGATGCCGGTACAGTCCACATGCTGCTTCGGAGTGCCGAAGGACGGATTCTCCAAAGCAGTTCAGAAGACGGCGGTAAAAACTGGTCGCCCGCCCGGCTGACTTCCATTCCGAACAATAACAGCGGCATCGACCTGGTCCGGCTGGAGGACGGCCGCATTGTGCTGGTCTGCAACCCAGTGGGAGAAAACTGGGGCCCCCGTTCCCCCATCGCCCTGCTTCTTTCGGAGGATAACGGCGGCACCTTTTCGGAACCGGAAATCCTCGACTGTGTTCCGGCCAAGCGGAACGAAGAACGCGCCGAATTCTCCTACCCCGCCATCGTCGCGCGGGGCTGCGACCTCTACCTCACCTATACCTGGAAGCGGAAAACGGTGGCTTTCTGGCAGATCCGGCTGCCGGAGCGCCGCAAGCCCGACCCGCTCCAATACGGCGTCTGGGTGACGATGGTCACTCCGTTCAAACCCGGCGGGCGGGAAATCGACTATCTCGCAACCGAAAAGCTGATCGACTGGTATATCCAAAACGGGGTGGACGGACTGTTCGCCGTCTGCCAGTCGAGTGAGATGTTCTTCCTTTCGGCGGAAGAACGGCGAGAACTGGGGCGCTTTGTTGTGGAAAAGACCGCAGGGCGCGTTCCGGTGGTGGTATCCGGCCACATCTCCGACCGGATTGAGGATCAGATTGCCGAGCTGAAAGACGCGCGGGATTCCGGAGCAGACGCGGTGGTGCTGGTCAGCAACCGGCTTGCCGGGCCGGACGAAAGCGACGAAGTCTGGAAAGCGAACGCGCAGAAAATCCTTGACGCCATCCCGGACTGCACCTTTGGCATCTACGAATGCCCCTACCCCTACAAACGACTGCTCACGCCAGAGCTTCTGCGCTGGTGCGCCCAAACTGGGCGGTTCTCCTTTATCAAGGACACCTGCTGCGACATTCAACAGATCCAAGAGAAGCTCAAAGCCATCCGCGGCAGCGGCATCCGCCTATTCAACGCCAACAGCGCTACCCTTCTTGAATCGCTGCGGCTGGGTGCGGCCGGATTCTGCGGCGTAATGGCAAATTTTCACCCCGAGCTTTACGCCCGGCTGGTCCATCGGTGGCAGCAAAATCGCCAGCTCGCGGAGGAATTACAAAATTTCCTTACGGTCTGCTCCTACGCCGAGCTGCAAATGTACCCGGTCAGCGCCAAGTACCACCTGTCGCTCTGTGGTGTGCCGGTTGCACTGGACAGCCGGACAAAGGACTGCGCCGAATTCAGCGAACTGCGCCGTACCGAAACACGCGCCCTGTTCCAGCTCCGGCAGGAATATGCGCTTCGGCTCCCAAAAGAGTGATAAATTTTACAAAGATTCGGAATTTTTTCCTAAAAATCTAAAAATAGTGCTGGAATTGCATAATTTTGCTTTGTATAATGAAAAAAAAGCCGGTTTTTCCGGCAGGCAGAAAGGATGACTTTTTATGAAGAAGCTTCGCATTGCGATTATCGGCACCGGCGGCATCGCCCATGCCCATATGAACGCCTACAAGAAAATGGATGACATCGAACTGGTGGCCGGTTCCGACCTCATCCCCGGCAAAGCCCGCAAATTCCTCGATGAATTCGGCCTTTCCGACGCGAGAGACTACACCGATACCCAGAAGATGCTCGACACCGAAAAACCCGACGCTGTCAGCATCTGTACCTATAACTCCACCCATGCGGAATGCGCCATCCAGGCTCTGAAAGCCGGCTGCCATGTCCTGCTGGAAAAACCCATGACCGTTCATCTGGACGAAGCACTGGAAATTATGAAAGCCGAAAAGGAATCCGGCAAAATCGTCACCATCGGCTTCCAGCCCCGTTATGACTCCCGCATGAAGAAGATTAAAGAGGTCGTTGATTCCGGTGTCCTCGGCAAAATCTATTACATCCAGACCGGCGGTGGCCGCCGTCGCGGCATCCCCGGCAGCACCTTCATCGAAAAACAGTATGCCGGCGTAGGCGCGCTGGCCGACATCGGCTGCTATGCCCTCGACATGGTTCTGAACGCCATCGGCTATCCCAAACCCCTGACCGTCAGCGCCACCGCTTACGACTATTTCGGCACCAACCCCAAATACACCCCCGAAGCGGACGCCAAACGCTTCACCGTTGACGATTTCTCGGCTGCGTTCATCCGTCTGGAAGGCGGCATCACCCTTGACTTCCGTATGTCCTGGGCGATGCACATGGATACTACCGGCGCCACCATCATTCTCGGCACCGACGCCGGCCTGAAGATTGAGCCCGCCAACCCCGAATCCCTCTGGGGCGGCGCATGGGACGGCAGCTGCGGCAACGTCACCCTCTTCCATGACGAATTCGGCACCCCCACCTACACTCCCGTTCCCGTTATGGACAAGGGCGAAGACCGCTTCTACTTAAAGGTCCGCTCCTTTGTGGACGCGATCCTGGAAAACAAACCGGCTCCCATCCCCACCTCTCAGATTATCTACAATCAGGCCATCATCGACGGCATCATCCGCTCCTCCGAAACCGGCAAGGAAGTGGACGTCGTCCTCCCCGAAAACCTGTAAAAATGCAAAAAGACGGAAGCAAATGCTTCCGTCTTTTGCTTTACGGTTTGCGGGCAAGTTCCCAATCAATGGTGTCGTATAAGGTGAACTCCCCGCCGTAAAAATTGATTACCCGTTCGATTTCCGCGAAGAACGCCCGTCGTTTGGTTTCTTCCAGCGCAATATGGTCGGAATAGGTTCCGAGCAGCGCGGTGTATTCCTTTGCGGTAAAAGACCGCGTCCGCTGAAACAGCATCTGCCGGATGTCGCAGAAACCATAGGACAACGCAATTTCCGCCCGTTTTCTGGCCATCTCCGCTGTATATTCACTCGGCTTTTTGACCGAATTCATATAAACGGTGTAGAGCTTTTGAATCTCATCGGAAAGCTCCGGACGCCCTTTGTCCGGATAGGGGTGGTTGGCAAACCGGGCAAACACCCCGCCGCTCTTCAGCATGGAAAACACCTTTTGGTAGCCGGCCTGCTCCGGAATCCAGTGAAAAGCAGAAGCGGAATACACCAGGTCATACTGCCCATCCGGGAAATCCAGCTCCTCAAAATTCCCCACAACCATCTGGAAATTGTGGAAATCCCGGAACTTCTCCCGGCAGAGCGCCGCAAGATTCTCCCCACAGTCCACCGCTGTAACAGCGCAGCCTGTTTCCAAAACCGGCCGGGTTGCCTGTCCGCCGCCGATGCCAACCTCAACCGCCCTGCTCGACTCCCCAACCGGACAACAGGCAAAAATTGCCCGATAAAGCTCCTTGGGGTATCCCGGCCGCATTTTTTCATAGGCAGCCGCTGCCGTATCAAAGGTCCATCCCAATCCTTCTGTCATGCAAAGCCCTCCCATCCAAAATTTTGGAATATCATTTTACCATTCACATCAAAAGAAGTCAAGCTTTTCTGACAAAAAAAACGGGCTCCCAATAGGAACCCGTTTTGTTTTTGAATTTAGCGGAGAGAAGCCCACTTTTCAAAGATGCGGTGGACGTTGTTGGGATTTGCGCCGGGGCCGAACTCACACTGGGCGATGCAGCCGCCGTTGTCCCACAGGGTGTCGTACACCTTCTGAACAGCCGCGTCGATTTCCTCCGTGGTAGCGCGGGGAATCAGATTCTGGCGGTCAATTTCGCCCCAGAAGGTGATCTTGCCTTTGAACTGGGCCAGATTGTCGACGCCGATGCAGAAAATCTGAGTGTTCAGCGCGTCGAGACCGAGGTCGATCAGCTTGGGAATGATGCGGATGGTGTTGCCGTCCGAGTGCATGAACATCTTTTTGCCGTGAGAGTGCGCAATGTTGATGTAATCACGATACATCGGCATAAAGATTTCTTCCCAAACCTTGGGGTTAATGAGGAGGTCGTTCTGGGAGCCCCAGTCATCCATCATATTGAGGGCATCGACATCGGTTTCCGCCCATTTGATCAGCAGACGGCAGTAGTAGTCGTGCATCTTTTCAATAAATTTGAGCATCCCCGCAGGCGGATCCATCAAATCCATGTAGAGGTTTACGGTACCGCGGATGAACTGCAGCTGCTCAAAG
The DNA here is from genome assembly GCA_944382875.1 of uncultured Clostridia bacterium. Lineage (GTDB taxonomy): Bacteria > Bacillota > Clostridia > Oscillospirales > Ruminococcaceae > Merdivicinus. The sequence continues at coordinate 62,711 of CALWNQ010000008.1, read as the reverse complement.
GGACGCGGGCAGCAGCCACCCATCAGGAATTTGTCCTTCTTGGCGGCACAGGCAGCGTTAACCTGGTCGACATCAAAGGAGAGGAACTCCTCAGGAATGTGGACATTGTCCGCATCACTCCAGTCGTCCTCGTTTACCAGCGGGTTCTTAACCTCGCCGATAATTCCTTTGTGGATGTTGGTAAAGACGCAGCCCCATTCGTCCACATACTCGCCCACCTCATAGGGGTTGCCCTTGGTGATAGGAAGTTTAGCGTAATGGGTTTCGGGGCCGTCGAAATCCCACTCAAAATCCTTCTGGAGTTTCTCCATCATATCGGGGCAGTTGTCGTATGCCCACGGGAGCGTCCACAGCTGGCGCGGAATACGGCCGTCGGTGTTGCGGAATTCCAAGGTGCTGAGTACCAGTTCTTTGGATGTCATCAAAATTCCTCCTTATATTGTCTTGATTTCTCCTGTTGTATCCAGTATAATGGATATAAATTCATTTTGCATTTAAAATGATATGCAATACAATTTTAAAGGAGGATTCTGTGTGGAATACCTCAATTCGGTCGACTCCTACTGTTGGGAGGAACACCGCAAAATCCTGACGCCATTTGAATCCGGCATCCCGGCCCTGCAAACTTTTGGCATCTGTTCCAGCAACCGGGCTGGACAACCGCTCCGAGCGCACATCCATAAAGACTGCATGGAAATCGTTTTTCTGGTCAAGGGATTCCAGGTTTACGAGGCGGAAAACGCCCACTTTAACCTCTCCGGTTCCGATATTTTTGTCACCTATCCCAATGAGCCGCACAGCTCGGGCAGCTATCCGGAAAGTATCTGCGATCTCATCTGGATGCAGGTAAACCTGTCGCCGGGCATCCCCTTTTTCGGTCTGGACGAGGAACACGCCGCCACACTGCGGCAAGCGCTTCGTTCGCTGCCGCGGGTGTTCAGCGGGGATTCCTCGCTGCGGACGATGCTCCACGACGCATTCTACGCACTGAGCCGCGAAAATCGGGTAGAGCGCTGCCTTGGGGAGCAGATGATCGCTTGTGCCCTTTGGCGGATGAAAAAACTTTCCCAAAAAATGTCGCTGCACCAGTCCGACTCCATCGCCGACGCCATCGCGTTTATCCACGACAACCTCACCGAACCCATCCAGCTCGAAGACGCTGCCGCCTGCTGCGGCCTTTCCCTCTCCCGTTTCAAGGTCAAATTTAAGGAAGAAACCGGCGCCACCCCACGCGAATACATCAACCATGTTAAAATTGAACAAGCCAAACGCCTGTTGGAAGCCGGCCGTTCGGTCACCGACACAGCGCTTGACCTGGGATTTACTACTTCCAATTATTTTTCGGTGATATTTAAAAAATACACCGGCAAAACACCAACCCAATACGAAGTGGAATACCAAAACAAAAAACAGTGAATTTTAAAATTATTATAAAAGCCGTTGACAAAATGAGAAAAATCCGGTATACTGGAATCGAAAGGACGGTGAACTGATGGAGAAACTGCGCCAGATCTTCAAAGAAAATGGCATTCAGATCACAAAACAGCGCCTGCAGGTGTATCAAGTGCTGAAAGAGCTCAATACTCATGTTACGGCGGAAAACGTTTTGGAAGTGCTGCAGCAGCGTGGCATCTCCATGACGGTTGCCACCGTGTACAACATTTTAAACCTTTTCGATCAAAAAGGTTTGATTATCAAGGTAGGTGCAGCCGGCGAACCGGTGATTTACGACATCAACACCTACGAACACATCCACATCTGCGACCAGCAGACGCGGCTGGTGCGGGACTGCCCCGATCACCGGCTGGTCGAGCTGATCGACAGTTATCTTGCTGAACATCCGGTAGAAGGGCTGGAACTCCAGCGTGTGGACATTAGCCTGATCGGACGGGACAAAACCGTCCATCCGGCAGAAGAATAATATTTTTCAGGAGGTACGATTATGGAACTCAAAGGAAGTAAAACCGCAGCAAATCTCGCCGCAGCATTTGCCGGCGAATCCCAGGCGCGCAACAAATACACCTATTATGCATCCAAAGCGAAAAAAGACGGCTATGAGCAAATTGCCGCCATCTTTACCGAAACTGCCGATAACGAAAAGGAACACGCCAAAATCTGGTTCAAGCTGCTGCACGATGGCGGAATCCCCTCCACCATCGAAAACCTGAAAGATGCCGCAGCCGGCGAAAACTATGAATGGACCGACATGTACAAAACTTTTGCCGAAGAAGCAAAAGAAGAAGGTTTTACCAAAATTGCCGCTCTGTTCGAGATGGTTGCCAAAATCGAAAAGGAACATGAGGAACGCTACCGCAAGCTTCTGAAAAACATCGAAGACGACGTGGTCTTCTCCAAAGACGGCGACGCCATCTGGCAGTGCCGCAACTGCGGACACATCGTCATCGGCAAGAAGGCCCCGGAAATTTGCCCTGTCTGCGAACATCCCAAGGCTTATTTCCAGGTAAAACCCGAAAATTATTAATCTCTAACCAAAACGCCCCGCTTTTTGCGGGGTGTTTTTTTATTCTGAAAAAAGTTGTTGACAATCCAGCCGCAGTATGCTATTCTGAAAGCAGAAGGAGGTCTATTTTGATAGACCTAAATGTTAAACAGGAGGTGTCCTATGGAAAACATCCAGATTTTTGAAGCAGAACTGCGGCTGATGGAGCTGATCTGGGACAACGCGCCCATCCGTTCCACCGCCCTGGTCCAGCTGGCCGGCGAAAAGCTCGGCTGGAAAAAATCCACCGTCTTTACCGTGGTGAAAAAACTGGCCGACCGAAAGATTCTGCGGAATGAAAACGCCGTCATCACCCCACTGGTCAGCCGGGAACAGGTGTGCCTTTCGGAAAGCAGAAGCCTGATTAACCGGCTGTTTGAAGGTTCTTCCCGGCTGTTCCTCACCAATTTTCTCTCCAAAGAGGAGTTTACCGCTGAAGAAGCCGAGGAACTGAAAGCTCTGATCGACCGGCACACCAAACCGGAATAAGGAGGGATTGGAATGGATGTGTTGATTTCACTTTTCCTGTTTGTTGCAAAAATCAGCCTGACTGCCGGCATCATTGCGGCGATTGTCCTGATTGCTCGGCTGCTGATCGGCAAAAAGCTGCCGCGCCGCGTCTGTTACGCGATGTGGGGACTGGTGTTACTGCGGCTGGTGCTGCCCGTTTCGCTTCCAAGCCCGACCAGCATCTTTAACCACACCTCCTATACTCCCCAATATACCGTCTTTGAGGATTTTCCGGAAACTGCACAGCCATCCCTTTCTTTCCCCTCCGCGGAGTTTGCTCCCGATGAGCAGGAACTGCCGGAAGAAGCATCCGCACCACCGGCACAAGTGGATGAATTCGCTCAGGATACATCCGTTCCGGAAAATTCCGCCCAGGAAACTTCCAAAACGGAAAGTGTCCCGGCTTCTGTCTCTGCCCCGTCTGTTTCTGCTGCGGAGGACGGTTCTATCTGGGAAGAGCCGCTGCCGGCTGCCGCCGCCTGCATCTGGCTGTTTGGAATGCTCCTTTTCCTGTTGAGCGGGTTGGGTGGATACCTGTTTCTGTTGCAAAAATACAAAACCGCCTGTCTGCATCCCAACCAGCAGCTTTTCGACCGCTGCAACAGCCTGCTCAAGCATCCGCTCCGGCACCGCGTGCCGCTCTATATTTCCCGCCAGGCTGAAAGCCCACTCGTGATCGGGGTGTTTCGGCCGCGAATCATCCTCCCTGAAGGAAATTTCCCGGAAGAACAGCTCCGCTGCATGGTCACTCACGAGCTTGTCCACATCCGCCGCGGCGACCATCTGGTCCGGCTGCTGTCGCTGGGGCTGGCCTGCATCCACTGGTTTAATCCACTTGTCTGGCTGGCGCTGAGATTCTCGGCAAAAGATATGGAGCTTTCCTGCGATGAAGCCGCTCTTTCCCGATTGGGAAGCGGCGCGCCCGCTGCCTATGCCGGCGCTCTGCTCGACCTTTCGGTCCGGCAACACAGGCTCCTTTCCCCTCTGTTAATGTTTGGAGAATCCAATCTGAAAACCCGGATCAAAAACGCGCTTTCTTATAAAAAACCTGCTCTTTGGGTTTCGGTGGCAGCGGTATTGCTGCTGATTGCCGGCGCTGTTGTCCTCTTAACCGATCCCATCCGCGAACCCGAGATATTCCGCGCCGGAGATACCATCCAGGTCAACCTGAGCGGTATTCCTCTCACTGTCACCGCCGACAAGGAAACCGCCGCCCTTCTGAATCCGGACAACTGGCAGCAGACCGATGCACTTCCGACAATGAAAGAAACTTCCTCCCTTCGGGTGGAAACAGAAACCGGCAGCATCACCTTTTCCCAGACTGAACCGGCGGCAATTCTTTACAAAAATGAAACCGAAACCGCCTACACTGTTCCGCTTGGAACCGAGGAAACGCTGCGCGCCCGTCTTTTGGAGACTTCGGAAGAGTTTTCTGCCCTCCCTGAAAATCAACAGCAGATTCTTTCCGCCCTCGTCAACGCCGAAACCATCTGGGGGATGCGGGACTATGCCGACTATTTTGCAGTAACCCCCGACTTTGTTTCCCGTTTTGTTTCCACCCTGATGGCAACGCCGGGCGAAACGACTTCCGGCATCGAACGAGAATCGGTGGAGGTGCGCGGCGAAATCTACCTTTATCTGGTCAATCCGCGGGGAGAAACATCGATTTCTTTCTGGGCAGAGGATGACCGCGCCATCCTCACAATGGGAGAAACCCAGGTGATCCTGGATCCGGAACCATTCGAAGCACTGCTCGAGGAATTTGCAGACATTCCATTTGCTGGCTGGTCCACCGACTTTTTCCAGACCGCCGCACCCGGATTCACCGAGCTTCCGGATCTTCCCAAATACTATTCCTCCTGGCTGGTGGACGACTGGCTGGTCTGCTGGGGAGACGCAGAAAAGAACACTTGGGAACTGCAAATTTTCCGTATTCCCGACGGCGAACTCCTGTACACCGAATCCACCGCCAATATGAGCATTGATGTCGTCCGTGCAGCTGAAAATTCGCTTTATGATATCGAACTCAGCGGCACGCAGGGAGAAACTGCCTTTGTCTGGGGAATCAAACTGGGAACCAATCCTGTTTCCAATCTGTATCTCGATTGGCCGCACATTTATCCGGATTCCAAGAGCTACCGCTGTTCCGACATTCATCTCACCGATACCGGCGTCATCGGCGTCTGGTACAACGGTTACGAGCTTGCGGCACTCGAAGACCAGCCGGAAGGCGATGGGGAACAGCATATGACCATCCTGAATATGGAAAATATTCGGGAAGCTTTCCTCAATGAAGGACTGTTTGCGGGAGAGATTGCAGGGCTCCAGAATGTGCAAATCACAAATGATGGTCAAACGGTTGTCGCCGATATTTCGGCCGACGGTTATCCGTTTACCAACGGAACTGTGCTGGCTGTTCGGAACGGCAGCCAGTGGAACACCCGGATTCTTACCGGCAGCAAACTCTATCCAGAGGGCAATGCACTCAATTCGTTCTATAAAATCCTCGCTGACGGTACCATCGCCTGCTATCAGTTGGACGAAAACGGCTGGGTAGTTGAGCTGATTGATCCCAATACACTGGAAACCATCCGGACGCTGGATTTTGGCGGATACTCTCCGGATTATCTGTCACTGGAACGGAGATTTCCGCTCAGCATCAGCGGCGACGCCTTCTATTCTCCGCGCGTCATCCTCCGGCTCATCGACCGGAACACCGCCCTTGTTACCGACCGGAGTTACAAACTGGAAGGCGAACGCATCTATCTGTTCAACTTTACCGAAAGCACCTTGAGCGAACCGGTTTCTCTGAACAGCAGCCTCTACTCGCTGAATGAAAACTGGATTGTCACCAGTTCCGACCGGATTTCCCCGGATGGAACACTGCAGGCTTACAATTTGTACAGCCGCCCGCTTTCCGACCTGACCGCCACCCTGCAAAGCCGGGAACTGCGGCCTGTCCTCCCGAAAGAGGAAATCGAAGCGGCAAACGCCGATCCGGTGCTGCTCGACCTGTTCAACATACGGTGGAACCTTGTCACACACGACAGCAGCTATTACGCACTCTCCGATTCCATCTATTCCGAAGCGTTCCACCCACTGCACTGGACACTCTGTGAGGAACAGCCCGTTCTCCCGGATCATCCGGATGTCACGGCGACAGATCTCACCGAAGCCGGCACCGATTACGCTTCGGCAAACTTCTTCGATATGGAAGAAGAGACGATTCTGGAGCTTCTTCCGCTCGATGGCTCGGAGCCGCGCTACTACACCGCTTCCCGCGGATACCCGTACTATGTTGCGTCCGTTTTGCAGCGACTTCTGGATAACACCACCCCGAATTCCTATTATTATACCGGGCGCGACGCCGACCGGCAGCAGTTTGAATCCAAAAATCGGCTGGATATCCTCGACGCGGCAGCCCTCCTCCAAACCGGACACCGGCTCCGATACGATAACCGGACCGCTCACGTCCTCACACTCAATGGAGACACAGCCATCTGTCTGGTCATCCGTTCGGACGCTGCCAGTTACGCGGATGTCAAAGCCGAGCCCGGCCTGATGCCCGAAAACGCGCGCCCGGTCCAGATCGGCGGCACAACTTTCTACGAAACGGACAATTCGCTGCTTCTGGTTTATCAAACGGGAGAAGCAGATTCCGCGCTGACACTCTCTGACGCCTACGCGAAGGGACTGGTGAGCGACAATATGCTTGCGGAGGCACAGGCAGCGGCAGCGGAAGAAATGCCCCGCCTTTACCGGGATGAAACAACCTTCCGGATCGAACAGCTTCTGAATTTTATGAACTGGAGGAATGAAGAAACCGGCAACCCCGCCGCCATGTTTGACAACCAGTTCTATTACCGTTTTGCCGAGCTGATGGCTGCATTCAAGGCTTCGGACGACTGGGAATCCTGGCAGCAAACGCTTCAGAGCTTCCTGGATTCCAAGGAAGAATACGCCGAGTTCCGGCAAAACCTGCCGCTGGCGCTGCAAATCTTCTATCCCGGAGAAATCTTCCGGCAGGCTATCCAGGACGCCTGGGGCAGCGACGCCGAAACCGACTGGGACAATCCGCCCAACCTGCTTACCTATTATCCGGATGAGGACATTGTGGCAACCGCATACGGCATCGGCTTTGAGTCCTCCTCCCACCGGTATCCCGTATCGTTTGCGGAAGAAAACGGCCGTCTCACCGTTTCCTATGTCACCCTTTTGTGGTACCCTGGGGATGAAAACCCCTATATTCTGAATGAAAATGACGAAACTGTGTGGATTGGAGAAGGTTGGCCGCTCTACCCCACCCTTGCGGAACTGACGCAGCGCGCCGGCGAACTCCCGCTCCGAACAGCAGAGTTTGTGAAAGAAGACGGGCGCTGGATTTTTGCAGATTCCGCCCCGTGACAGTATCCGTTTCATCCGTCTGCCGCCATCGGCAGGCGGATTTCTTTACCCCGATAAAGTTTTACTTGCCACCCGCCCCAAAATGCGCTATAATAAGGATAATTCAGAAAACGGAGGGAACTTCTATGCGCGCTGTAATTTCAGTAATCGGAAAAGACACGGTGGGCATCCTCGCCAAAGTAAGCGAACGCTGCGCCGCCGTCAATGCCAATATTGTCGATGTCACCCAAACCATCCTGCAGGACATGTTCGTCATGATTATGATGGTTGACATCAGCAAAATCAACTGCGAATTTGCCGACATGGCCGCCTCATTTGAACAGCTCGGCGAACAGATGGGCCTTTCCATCCACGCCATGCACGAAGACATCTTCAACTCCATGCACCGGATTTAACCGAAGGAAAGGACTGGACGCTTTGATCAATCTGCAAGACATCATGGAAACCATCACCATGATCCAGGATGAAAACTTAGACATCCGCACCACCACGATGGGAATCTCGCTGCTCGACTGCGCCGACAGCGACATTGCTTCCTCCTGCCGGAAAGTGTACGAGAAAATCTGCCGCAAAGCGGAGAACCTCGTCAAAACCGGTGAGGAAATCGAACGCACCTACGGCATCCCGATTGTCAACAAACGGGTTTCGGTCACTCCGATTGCCCTGCTGCTCGCCGCAAGCGGCGGCAACCCGGTGGAATACGCCAAAACGCTGGAGCGCGCTTCCCAAACAGTAGGCGTCAACTTTATCGGCGGCTACTCGGCACTGGTGCAGAAAGGCTTTGCCGCCGGGGATGAAGCGCTCATCCGCTCAATTCCGGAAGCCCTTGCGGTCACCGACCACATGTGTTCTTCGGTCAACATCGGCTCGACCAAAACCGGCATTAATATGGACGCGGTCAGAATGATGGGACAGATCGTCCGTCAGACTGCCGAAATGACCGCCGACCGCAGCTGCATCGGTGCGGCAAAACTGGTGGTCTTCTGCAACGCGCCGGAGGATAATCCCTTTATGGCAGGCGCTTTTCACGGCCCCGGCGAACCCGACTGCGTAATCAACGTGGGCGTTTCCGGCCCCGGTGTTGTCCGCGCGGCACTTGCCAAGCTGGATAAATCCGCCAACCTCACCGAAGTGGCCGATCTCATCAAAAAAACCGCTTTCAAGATCACCCGGATGGGCCAGCTGGTCGGCACCGAAGCTTCCAAAAAGCTCGGCGTCCCTTTTGGCATCGTCGACCTTTCGCTGGCGCCGACGCCCGCGGTGGGTGACTCGGTAGCGCACATCCTGGAAGAGATGGGCCTTGCCACCTGCGGCTGCGCCGGCACAACCGCGGCGCTTGCCCTCTTAAACGACGCGGTCAAAAAAGGCGGCGTCATGGCCTCCTCCCATGTCGGCGGGCTTTCTGGCGCCTTCATCCCCGTTTCGGAGGATGCCGGCATGATCGCGGCAGCGGAAAAGGGTGTGCTGAAGATCGAAAAGCTCGAGGCGATGACAGCGGTCTGCTCGGTCGGCCTCGATATGATTGTTATCCCCGGTGAAACCTCTGCCGAAGTGATTTCCGCCATCATCGCAGACGAAGCGGCAATCGGCATGGTCAACTCCAAGACGACAGCAGTCCGTGTGATCCCCGCCATTGGCAAACAAGTTGGAGAAACGCTGGAGTTCGGCGGACTCCTGGGCAGCGGCCCGGTAATGGCTGTCAATCAGGTCAGCCCCGAAACCTTTATCCATCGCGGCGGACGGATTCCCGCTCCGCTCCAGAGTCTCAAAAACTGAGGCTGCCGCAAACTTCACAAACAAAAAAGAGGGCGGATTTCCGTCCTCTTTGCTATTTTTTCTTTCGCGGATACGGCTTTCGTTCATCAGTCAGTCCAACCAGATAGTCTATGCTTGTTCCGAACAGTTCGGCAAGCCGGGCGGCTGCTTCCAGCGGGAAACGCAGCACACCGATTTCATATTGGGAGTAGGTATTCTGACTGACATGCAAATACTCCGCGACCTGTTTCTGGCTCAGGTCAGCATCAATCCGCAGATTCCGAATCCGTTCATACGGCAATTTTTCCATTCTCATTGGTATCACCCATTTTATCGTATAATATCTGAAAAACAGATATTGATATTTATCTGATTATCAGATATAATTTATACGAGGTGATACCATGGAACTCTATGAAGAAATTTGGCAGGATCTTTGCAGCCGTCACAAAGTCCGGCTGGATTTTCCGGAACTGGATGTCAATCTGGAAGAAGCAACCGGCAGTTTCTGCTACCAGCTGCTGTGTGAAATCCGGGACATCCTGCGGGACGAAACACTGGATGATGCCGACTGTTTTGACAAAATCGAAAAAATCGTAGAAATATTCGAAGCACACAATCTGTCCACCGGCAGCCGGCACGACTGCTGACTTTCTGAGGTGATTTTATGCCCCGCAAACTGTTCTGTGAACTCTTCCCCGCCGCTTACCGCATTTCTTCTGCCAAGGAAATCCTGCTCCGGAATTGCCGTGACCTTTTTTCGGGCAGCAAATTCGCCCGCACAAAATCCGAAACGCTGCTCCCCACCGTTGTCTGCCGGCACAGCTCGCTTGTCCGCCGGACGCTCGGGGATGTCGATCCGGTTTTGCAGGAAAACAAAGCTGAAAACCTCCGGCTGGCGCTGCCGCACGTCAGTGGAATCCTCATCCGTCCGGGCGAAACCTTCTCTTTCTGGAAACTGGTGGGCAACTGCACCGCCAAAAAAGGCTACCGGGAAGGATTGGTCATCAAAAGTGGGATGCCGGACCGCGGTATCGGCGGCGGCATGTGCCAGTTTACCAACCTCATCCACTGGATGGTGCTCCATTCCCCGCTGGTCATCACGGAACATCATCACCACAATGGCGTCGACCTCTTTCCCGACTTTGGCCGCAAAGTCCCGTTCGGCTGCGGCACCTCCATTCTGTACAACTACCGCGACTACCGGTTTTATAACCCCACTAACCAGACATTCCAGCTCGTGATCCGGCTCGATGAGCGCGACCTCTGTGGGGAACTGCGCTGTGAAAAACCGCTGCCGGAAAGTTATCACATCCACGAAGAGGAAGCCTGGTTCGAACGAAAACCAGATGGCACCGTCTTCCGCCATAACAAAATTTTCCGCCGCACCGTGGATAAACGAACCGGCTGTACCCTTTCGGATGAACTTTTGCTGGAAAATTATTCCCACGTTTTATACGACTCTGCGCTGATTTCACCCGAAAAGTTCCATTCACCTGAATAAAGATATTGTTTATATGCACATAATTAATGCATTGTTTTAGGATGTTTTATACAGCATTTTTTGAATAAATAATTTTTATTGGAAATAGACAAGAAGCCTCTGGTAAATTCCGTCAGTTTTTCCAAAGATTATCGTAAACAACCCCTTTTATTTTTAACAGGATTGTGATATAATAGCAATGTTAAAAATGAAAAAGGGGTGTCGCTTTGGAAAAGTATCTGATTAAAGGCGGCAACAAGCTTCATGGCGAAGTTACCATCAGCGGGGCGAAAAACGCCGCTGTCGCCATTTTGCCTGCCGTTGTCCTTTCCGACGAACCGTGTATTATAGAAAATGTGCCCAACATCAGCGATATTGATTTCATTATAAAGATCCTCCTCGCCATGGGCGCAGAGGTCACCATGCTCAACCGTTCCACCCTCCGCATCGACCCGCGCCGGATTCATACCCCGGTCGTTGAATACGACCTTGCCAAGAATCTCCGCGCTTCCTACTATTTCCTTGGCGCGCTGTTGGGGAAAATCGGCTCCGCCCGGGTTTCGATGCCCGGCGGCTGCGACCTGGGCGCGCGCCCGGTCGACCAGCATCTCAAAGGCTTCAATTCCCTGGGCGCCGAGTGTGCGGTCGAACACGGCATGATCCGTGTCAGCGCTGAACATCTGGTAGGTGCGCACATTTATTTTGATGGCGTCACCGTCGGCGCCACCATCAACGTTATGCTGGCCGCTGTCAAGGCGGACGGACTGACTGTCATTGAAAACGCCGCCAAAGAGCCGCACGTTGTCGACCTTGCCAACTTCTTAAACTCGATGGGCGCCGATATCATGGGCGCCGGCACCGATGTCATCAAAATCCGCGGTGTCAAATCGCTGCATGGAACCCAGTATTCCATCATTCCCGACCAGATTGAAGCCGGCACTTTTATGGTTGCGGCGGCTGCAACCGGCGGGGATCTCCTCATCAAAAACGTTATCCCCAAGCATCTGGAATCCATTACCGTAAAACTCCAGAAAATCGGCGTTTATATCGAAGAATATGATGATTCCATCCGGGTTGTCGGCGGCGGCCACCTGGAAAAAACCAATGTCAAAACGATGCCCCATCCCGGATTCCCCACCGATATGCAGCCGCAGATTACCACTCTGCTCACTCTGGCAGAAGGCACCAGTATTGTTACCGAGGGTGTGTGGGACAACCGCTTCAAATATGTAAACGAGCTGCGCCGGATGGGAGCCGATATTTCGGTTGACGGTAAGGTTGCTGTTGTAGAAGGCGTCGGACACCTGATGGGCGCACCAGTCAAAGCAACCGATCTGCGCGCAGGAGCCGCTCTGATTATCGCGGGACTTTGCGCTTCCGGCACCACCGAAATCGAGGATATTCACCACATTGAACGCGGCTACGAAGATATTGAAAAGAAGCTTCGCAGCGTAGGCGCCGACATCCGCAAGGTGGGCATCCCCGATACCATGCTCGCACAGGCCCTTTAACCCCGGAACAGGAGGAACCAGACAGCTTGTTTTGTTACAATTTATGCAGCTCCAGCCGGGGAAATTCCACTTTTCTCGGTGACACAGGCAGTGGGATCCTCTTTGACGCCGGTATTGGCATTCGCAACTTCCAGAAAGCACTTTCTCTTGCGGGAATATCCCCGCAGGCGATACATGCTATTTTCATTAGCCACGAGCACAGCGACCACGTCAAAGGGCTGGATATTATCGCCGGCCGTTTTGACATCCCCATATACGGTTCACGAGGTACGCTGGAATTCCTTGTTCATCACGGCCTGCTCTCCGCATCCAGAAAACTTCATATTCTGGATGCCCCAGTAGAAGCAGGCAGTTTCCTGGTTACGCCCTTTTCTACACCGCACGACAGTGCGGAAAGCATCGGTTTTCATATAGATTGCCCCAACGGAAAATCCGCGGCAATCTGCACCGATCTGGGCTATCCGAGCGAAACCGTGATGCAGGGGATTCTGGGGTGCGATTTTGTTATGTTGGAATCCAATTATGACCGGAAGATGCTGCTGACTGGAAGCTATCCCGCTTTTCTCAAACAGCGGATCAGTTCCCGGAGCGGCCATCTTTCCAACGATCAGTGTGCACAAACTCTGGAACAGTTGGTTCAGAGCGGAACCAGCCGCATCGCGCTGGCTCACCTCAGTGAGGAAAACAACCGTCCCGAACTGGCACACGCCTATTCCGCCCAGTACCTCGCACAGCGCGGCATGACGGAAGGAATTGACTTCACACTGGAAGTGCTTCCCCGTTTTACCGAAGGAAGGAGGATTGCTGTCTGATGCGTAATGTCAGAATCCTCTGTGTCGGCAAACTTAAGGAGCGTTATCTCACCGACGCCTGCGCCGAATATTGCAAGCGGCTGAACGCTTTCTGCAAACCGGAAATCATCGAATTGCCGGAATCCCGGCTGCCGGACAACCCTTCCCCGGCTGAGATTGCGGCCTGCTTACAAAAAGAAGGGGAGGAAATCCTTTCCAAAATTCCCAAAGATGCGCTCGTGATTCCACTCTGCATCGAGGGAAAGATCCTTTCGTCGGAGGAGCTTTCCACTGTTTTCACCGAAGCGGCTGTTTCGGGAAAAAGCACTGCCTGCCTGATTATCGGCGGCTCTTACGGTTTGAGCGACGCAGTAAAACAAGCCGGTTCGCTGCGTCTCTCCATGTCGCGGATGACCTTTCCCCATCAGCTTGCCCGCGTTATGCTGCTTGAACAGCTGTACCGGGCCTTTTCCATTGCGGCGGGAACAAAATACCATAAGTAACATTCATTCTGTTTATCCAATTTGTATTCATATCATATAGGAGGAATTTTTTTGATTCGCAATGACTTGAGAAATATCGCCATCGTCGCCCACGTTGACCACGGCAAAACCACCCTGGTTGATGAAATGCTCAAACAGGGCGGCGCCTTCCGTCAGAATCAGGTAGTCGAGGACCGTGTTATGGACTCCAATGACCTGGAACGGGAGCGCGGCATCACCATTTTGGCTAAAAACACCTCCTGCACCTACAATGGAGTAAAAATCAACATCATCGACACCCCAGGCCACGCCGACTTTGGCGGCGAGGTAGAGCGTGTCCTCAAAATGGTGGACGGCATCCTGCTGCTGGTTGACGCATTTGAAGGTCCTATGCCTCAAACCCGTTTTGTGCTGCAGAAAGCAATGGAACTTGGCCACAAAATTATCGTTGTCGTCAATAAAATTGACCGCCCCGATGCCCGCTGCTACGAGGTTCAGGAGGAAGTACTGGAACTCCTCCTTGATTTGAATGCCACAGACGAACAGCTCGACAGCCCGGTTGTTTTCTGTTCCGGACGTGACGGCACCGCTTCCTATGCACCGGAAATCCCCGGCACCGACCTAAAACCGCTCTTTGACAAAATCATTGAGCACATCGACCCGCCGGAAGGCGATCCCGATGGCCCGTTCCAAATGATGGTATCAGCCATCGACTACAACGACTATGTTGGACGTATCGTCATTGGCCGCATCAACCGCGGTACTGTTCATCAGGGACAGGAAGTTGCTGTCTGCGATTATCACAATCCCGAAACACACTATAAGGGAAAAGTCGTTTCCCTTTATGAAATCACCGGCCTGAAACGTACCCCCTGTGAAAGTGCAACCGTTGGCGACATCGTCGTCATCTCCGGTATTGAGCAGGCTACCATCGGCGAAACCCTCTGCGATGTCGGCGCCGAAGAACCGCTTGTCTTTTCCAAAATCTCACAGCCAACCGTAGAAATGACCTTCTCGGTCAACAACTCACCGTTCGCCGGACGGGAAGGAAAATTTGTCACCTCCCGCCAGATTCGTGACCGGCTCTACAAAGAGCTGCTCAAAGACGTTTCGCTAAAAGTTCGTGACACGGATTCCTCCGATAGCTTTCTGGTTGCAGGACGCGGTGAAATGCACCTCTCCATCCTGATCGAGACCATGCGCCGTGAAGGCTATGAGTTCCAGGTCTCCACCCCTCATGTTCTGTTCAAGGAAATCGATGGCGTCAAATGCGAACCGATTGAGCGGCTTGTCATTGACGTTCCGGAGGATTGCGTCGGTTCTATCATGGAAAAAATGGGCCCCCGCAAAGGCGAACTCCAGCATATGACACCGCAGGGCAGCCGGATGAAAATGGAATTTCTGATTCCCGCACGCGGACTTTTCGGATATAAGAACGAGTTCCTCACTGACACCAAAGGCGAAGGTATTATGGCTTCGATTTTTGAGGGCTATCAGCCTTATAAGGGCGAAATTCCCCACCGTTCGGTCGGCTCCCTGATTGCCTTTGAAACAGGCACTGCTGTCACCTACGGCCTTTACAATGCGCAGGAACGCGGCCAGCTCTTTATCGGAGCCGGCACCGAAGTGTATGAGGGCATGATCGTCGGCCAGTCGCCCAAAGGGGAAGACCTTGTTGTCAATGTCTGTAAGAAAAAACAGATGACCAACACCCGTGCTTCCGGTTCGGATGACGCGCTCCGTCTGATTCCGCCCAAAGACATGAGCCTGGAGCAGTGCATTGAGTTTATCGGCGAAGATGAGCTGATCGAGGTCACCCCCGAACACCTCCGTCTCCGCAAAGCAATTCTCGATAAATCCCTCCGTATGAAGGCCAAGAGCCGCACTATGCAGGACTAATATTTATAAGAAAACAGGCAGGAAGCAACCAACTTCCTGCCTGTTCTGTTTGTATCAGTCTTTTTTCCTGCACGGAATATAATAAGCCAAAACCGAGTTTACACCGGATGCAGCAACATTCTCTTTCGGATAAACCTCCGCTCCGACAAAAGCTTCGCTCCATGCAATTTCATATGCAGTTTGGTCTTTAATTGCAGCTTCTGTCAAGCCCGGCGCCTGAGAGATCATATCATCAAACTCCCCGCTCACCAGGCTCTTCGCCACGAATTGATGTGGAATATCAATCGAATCCAAACCATCCGGAACCGGAGCATCTGCCCGCATAAATCTTCCCACTGTATAGCCAAGCTGATTTTTTTGCGTGTTCCAGTTCATATAGGCGACATTGCAGGTTTCATCGGTTTGATAATCCAGCATTTCATCCAGAATAGCAAAAATCTTTTTGCTGTTGCCCCACAGTTCTCCGAAGATTTCACCGGAACCTGGTGCGGCATATACTGTTTTGCCGATGAATTTGAATGGACCAAATTCTACAATCTCAAATTTTTCCAGTTTTGCCATTTTTGTATTCCTCCTTCTTTATTTTTCCGAAAAGAGCAGCGGCTGAAGCTGCCTGCCCTGTAACGCTTCTTCCAGCGTTTGAGGAATCTGGGAAAAATCCGCCACCAGCGAATTGGGCTTTTTCTCCGGATCGTCCTGCCCAAACGGAACAAAATAATAATGCCTCCGGTTGAGCAGCGTCCCGATTCCGGCGGCGCTTCCGGACAGCGCATCATTGGTAGAGATGGCCAGTACTACCGGTTTTCCGCCCCGCAGATGGCTCTTGACCGCCATTGTCACTGCGTTGTCGGTAATGCCGTGGGCCAGTTTGGCGATGGTGTTGCCGGTACAAGGCGCCACCAGCAGGATATCGGTCAGATTTTTCGGTCCAATGGGTTCCGCCCCCGGAATGTCCCGGATGACCGGACGGCCGCTGATTTCTTCCATCTTCCGGATAAAATCCTCCGCTTTGCCGAACCGAGTATCGGTACTCGCAGCCGCTCCGGACAGGATGGGCAGGATTTCATAGCCCAGCCGCCGGCACTCCTCCATACTGGCCAGCATCTTGGAAAAGGTGCAGAACGAACCGGTCACCGCAAAGCCGAGCCGCAGCGGTTTAGTCATGGCCATTCCCCCTTTCGGCAAGGATCCGGCAAATCGTTTTGGCGATGACTGCCCCGGCTGCTTCAGGCGCGGTCTGGCCGGGCAGTCCGGGAGCCGCAGTAGCCTGAAGCGAAAGCTCCGCCGCAGCTTCCAGGTCAATGCCACCGGGCACCGATGCAAGCTCCAGCAGAAAAGCATCCTTGGGCAGCAAGGAAAGCAGCTCCTTCCCCAAAATCCGCGCGGGAACCGTGTTGAGCAGCACCCTGCACCCCGGCAGTGCAGTACTGATTTCGGAAAGCGATACTGCCTTTGCACCGTAAGCTTCCGCCCAGGCGAGGTCTCGACTGCTCCGGGCGGCAACTGTAACATCAGCGCCAACTCCCGCAAAAACGTGATGGCAGAGCCGCGCGACCTTACCATAACCGGTAATTAAAACTGGGAGCCGCTGAATGGTAACGGGCAAACCTTCCAGCACCTTTTCCAATGCGCCTTCGGCAGTTGGCAGCGCATTTAAAACGGCAAAATCCTCCCGCTCCAGGAGATCTGTAAAAGTAAGTTCGCGTTCCCGGCACATCCCGGCAATTTCCGGGGTAAATTTTCCTCCCACTACCAATGTATCTTTCCGGCAGAGGTCCAGAACATGGCCGACCGGGAGCTTTTCGGCACTCCACGGAGCCCAGACTGTGCTTCCGTCCCGGCTCACCGGTATGGGTAAAATCAGCACATCGGGCGAATCTTTTACATCACTCAGCGTGGGATGCCAAACAATCTCTCCCGAAAAATCTTCCGGACAATCGAACCCCACCACCGCCATCCGTCCGATCCCGGACAGCTGCCGGGCAAGCGCAGCTGCACGGCTGTCCCCGCCCGCTATTAAAAATGTCTGATTGGCAAACATATGAAAACCCTCCGTTTTCCCTGGCTGGGATATGGTATTCTATGAAAAAAACGCAGGGTTGGTGCATTATGTCAAAAATACCGGACAATCTCCGCAAGGCTCCGTTTGGGCACATGATAGTTCCGATCGGCATCTAGGTAATACTTCACCGAATCGGTCATCTCCTCA
Organism: uncultured Clostridia bacterium; assembly: GCA_944382875.1. GTDB lineage: Bacteria > Bacillota > Clostridia > Oscillospirales > Ruminococcaceae > Merdivicinus. Next base: position 45,167 of record CALWNQ010000008.1, on the reverse strand, counting down.
CAAACCGAGGTGTGGGACGGATATCCGAACGCAACCAGGTCAAGAATCACCAGTTTTGGCGGCAATCCGAAGTATTCCGAAAGCTTTGGACGGTTGCAGGCGCCGATGATGCAGCTCCCCACCCCGTGGCTCCAGGCAGCAAGCGTCATGTTGGAAACAGCAAGACCGGCATCAAACGCAGCAACTGAAGCGGAAGCAATTTCCTCATCGGCCAATACCGCAATAAACAGCACCGGACGCTCCCCTTCTTTGGGTGTTCCCTCATCCGGGGGAAGATAACCCGCCCACTTTGTTTCGGCAAAAACCTTCTCCACTTTTTCCGGATCCCGCACCACCAGATATTTCAGCGGTTGGCGGTTGGCGCCGGATGAAGCGATCCGTGCCGCTTCCAGCATCTCGGATAGCACCTCATCCGGCACCGGATCCTGCAAAAAACGGCGGTAAGTGCGGCGGGTGCGCAGCAGTTCCATCAGTTCCATAATCTCAATCCTTTCGTTTCAGCCGGAAAGTCCGGCGTTTTTTCTGTTTCTTTTCCAATATCGGATGATCGGGCGGCGCGTATTCCCGTGTATCGGTGGGCAGCGCCTTTTGGGTAAGGCGGGTGCTGACCAGTTCGCTGATCAGGTGATAGATAACGGCAAAGAGCGGCACCCCGATAAACATCCCGATCGGGCCGAGCAAGCTGCCAAATACAGTGATCGAAAATATCACCCAGAACGGCGAAAGCCCGGTAGAATCCCCCAAAATTTTGGGGCCGATCACATTGCCATCCAACTGCTGCAAGGCAAGAATGAAAATGGCAAACCAAAGTGCGGTAAGCGGATCCACAATCAAAAGGATCAGGATGGACGGAATTGCCCCAAAAAACGGCCCGAAATAGGGAATTACATTGGTTACCCCGACAATCACACTGATAAGCATTGCGTACGGCCAACGGAAAACAAGCATAAAGAACAGGCAGATCAGGAAGATGATAAAGGAATCGAGAATTTTCCCGATAATAAAGCCGCTGAAAACTTCATGGCTCTTGCGGGTGATCCGGGTGAGGGTATCCACCTTTTGTTTGGATAATGCGGCACAGAACAGTTTGCGCACATGAGCAAAAAAACGTTCCTTATCGAGCAGCAGATAAATCGCGATAATCGCACCGAGAATCGCGTTGACAACGCCGGCGGTAAAATTAATCGTGACCGCAAAAATCTGCGGCACCCAGGTTGTGATATTGACCGAAAAGCTTTGGAGCCAGGTTTCAGCAGTCCCGATGATTTTGTCCATGGTATCAGCCGGTATATTGTCCAGCTCATACCGCGCTGCAAAATCCACCGCCCAGACCTGCAAATGTTCGAGCCAAACTTTGGTCTGCGCCACAAGGCTTGTGATACTCTGCGCAATCTGAGGAATGACAATACTGAAAAAGACCACCAACGCCAACGTCGCTGTCAGATAAGCAAGCAAAACCGCCAGCCCTCGCGCAGGTTTCCCGTTCATCTTTCCCTTGGAGAGCCGAACGAGCAGTTTTTCAAAGCAGTTCATCAGCGGGCAAAGCACATAAGCCAGCGCGAATCCCCAAATAAACGGGCTTAAAATTCCCAATACCCGCCCTATAAAGGAGGAAACCGCGTCAATCTTCACAATCGCCACCACAATAGCGGCAGCAATCGCGATCACGATCACCGTATAAGCGGCAATGGTATTGTATTTTCGGTTAAAATCAATCTTCATCCGACGATCCTCCTACCCGCAGTCCGGCAAATACTTCTCCGATCGGTTCGCGGATGAGAAGACTTGCCTCCCCATCATAAGGCGTTTCGGTTTTATTGATGAGCACCAGCCGGCTGCCGCCGAAATACCGAATGAGCCCTGCTGCCGGATAAACGGCAAGCGAAGTCCCACCCACAATGAGAAGGTCTGCTTCCCGGATGGCCATCACAGCGCCCTGTACAACCTCCTGATCGAGCGGTTCCTCATACAGCACCACATCCGGCTTGATGATCCCGCCGCAGGAACAGTGCGGAACCCCCTCGCTGCTGCGGATCGCCTCTTCTGTGTAAAACTTGCGGCAATTCATGCAGTAATTCCGCTTGACCGAACCGTGCAGTTCCAGCACCTTGCGGCTCCCGGCCTCCTGATGCAGTCCGTCGATATTTTGGGTGACCACTGCCGTCAGTTTCCCGACTGCCTCCAGCTCGGCGAGCTTTTTGTGAGCAGGGTTAGGGCCATTGTTGGGACAGAGCAGTTTCTCCCGATAGAATCGGAAAAATTCTTCCGGATTACGGTCAAAAAAACTCCGGCTGATGATGGTTTCGGGCGGATAGCGCCATTTTTGATGGTAAAGGCCATCCACGCTCCGGAAATCCGGGATACCGCTTTCGGTGGAAACGCCCGCTCCACCGAAAAAGACGATCCGTCTACTTTCATCCACCCATTTTTGCAGCGTTTCGTTTGTCACTCGGCATCCTCCTTTAACAAAAGTTCCACCGGGCAGTGATCGCTGCCCTCAATTTCGGGATGAATCAGGCTGTCTGTAATTCGTTCCGTCAGCCGATTGGACACCAGAAAATAGTCAATCCGCCAGCCGGCGTTCCGTTCCCTTGCCCGGAAGCGATACGACCACCAGCTGTAAGCCCCCTCCCGATCGGGGTAGAGGAACCGAAAACTGTCGGTAAATCCGCTTTGGAGCAGCTCGCTCAATTTTTGCCGCTCCTCGTCGGTAAAACCGGCGCTGCCGCGATTGGGACCGGGATTTTTGAGGTCGATCTCCTGATGCGCAACATTCAGGTCACCGCAGACAATGACTGGTTTTTTACTGTCCAGCGAAAGGAGGTAACGGCGGAATGCATCTTCCCACTCCATCCGGTAGGAAAGCCGGGCAAGCTCCGACTGGGAGTTGGGGGTATAGACATTGACGAGAAAAAAGTCCGGATATTCGGCGGTAATCACCCGTCCTTCCCGGTCGTGCTCCGGAAGATCCATCCCAAATGTCACCGAAATCGGCTCTATTTTGGAAAAGATTGCTGTTCCGGAATACCCTTTCTTTTCGGCACTGTTCCAGTACTCATAATAACCGTCCATCTGAAAGTCGGCCTGTTCCGGCTGCATCTTGGTTTCCTGGATACAGAAGATATCCGCGTCCAGTTTTTCCATCACATCGGCAAAGCCTTTTTTCATACAGGCTCGCAGCCCGTTTACATTCCACGAGATCAGTTTCATTGTGTTCCCTCCTATTGTATGATTTCAGTATACCATAAACCGCACGACAAGTCATGGATTTTTTGTCAGTTTTCCTCCTTTTTCGCCAATTTTTTACACAGTTCCAAAAGTTAAGAAAAACTTTCGACATTCTGTCCTGTTTTCTGCTATACTGGGATGCAGGAAAGGGTGTTGTCAATGGCAAAAAGACGGATTCGATGGGGCCGGATTCTGGTCCTGCTTTTGATATTGGCGGGCGGAACTTATGCCGCCTGCCGCTGGTTGGGAATTGGGGACAACCGTATTGCAATTGCATTGGACGCAGGACATGGCGGCAATGACCCCGGTGCAACCGGCATTATCGCCGAAACCGCTCTGTCGGAAGAAACAGTTCGCTGTCTTTCCGAGTTGTTCGAGGCGGACGAAAACTACCGCGTCATCCTCTGCCGAGACTACGGCGAGAGTAAGGATCTGAACGAACGCTGGCAAAAGGCAAAATATCGGGGTGCCGACCTGCTGCTCTGCATTCACGGCAATTCCTCCGAAGATCCCACTGCTTCCGGCTTTGAGATGTACCCTCCGCTTCCGGACGGAGAGTTCCACGACCAAAGTCTGCGGCTCGCTTCACTAATTGCGGATGAAATCTCGCCGCTCGGTATTCCGCTGCGCGGAAACAATGGGGTGCGGTACGCTTATTACCAAAACGACGAAACCGGCACCGAACAAAAGATACTGGCCGATGCACCGGTAGAGGAACTCAGCGGATGCCACACCTTTGCCATGGTGGAATATCCCGGCTGCCCGGCCCTGCTCGTCGAACAGGGGTTTGTCACCTCCGAATCGGACATGGCGCTGCTGGGTACACCGGAGGGTTGCCAAACGGCTGCCGAAGCGTATTACCACGCCATATGTTCCTATTTTGGGACAGAACCGGCAGTTTAACCCGAAACGGCGATGATTTTTCCCCGTTTTGCGGATAGACAGCCGTATTCCTTTCCCGTATAATGGAAAGGAATGGAGGGATGCTGATGGGAACCGTTCTCATCAAAGCCGGTATTTTTCTTTGCATGATCCTTTTGGGGATTTTGCTCCGGCGGGTAGGATTTTTTCAGAAAGATGATTTTTCGCTCATCGCAAAAATTGTCATCAACATTACATTGCCCTGTGCTGTCATCACCAACTTTGCGGGGATGGAGCTGGATTTTTCACTGCTCATCCTGAGTGCGTTTGGACTTGGCTGCAATCTTCTGCTGATGGGTGCGGGAGTGCTTGCCGCCCGCGGAAAATCCAAACTTGACCGGGCTTATAACATTGTCAACTACACCGGTTTCAATATCGGCTGTTTCTCGATGCCGTATATTCAAAGCTTTCTCGGCGCTTCCGGCGCTGTGGCGGCCTGCCTGTTTGACGCAGGCAACGCGGTGGTCTGCACCGGCGGTTCCTATGCACTCGCCTCGGTGATGGTGGGAAAAAGAAATCGTTCGCCGGTTGCCGCTTTCTTTAAAAAGCTGTTCCGTTCCATCCCACTCGACACCTATTTGCTCATGCTGCTTTTTGCGGCGCTCGGCTCGAAATTGCCTACACCGGTGGTGGATTTTGCCGGTATTGTAGGCGGTGGAAACGCTTTTCTCGCCATGCTGATGATCGGTATCGGCTTTGAGATTCATCTCGAGCGCAGCCGCCTGCATAGCCTGCTACTGCATCTGATTATTCGGTTCTCTATCTGTGGGTTATTGGCAGTCCTCTGCTATTTTGCGCTGCCGCTTCCACTTGAGATCCGGGAGCTACTCTGCATTCTCCTCTTCTCGCCAATTGCCAGCGCTTCCCCTGCCTTTACCGGGATGCTCGGCGGCGATGCGGAGTTAGCAAGCACCGCCAATTCTATCAGCATCGTTATCGGTATTACCGTAATGACTGCTCTCATTCTTTTGATGGGAATTGCAGGTTAACAAGTTTGTCCAACAAATTTTTAATGATTGGAAATGATTTTTTGCCTACCCCAAACATAAAAAAGCCTGCCGAAAACGGCAGGCTTTTTTCAATGATAGAAAAACAGGAACATAATCAGAACGATTACCCCAAACGTGAGCAGAACAGCCGGCAGCAACACTAAAAATGCTGCAATTATCATAGCCGGCAGATCTTTCTTTTCAAGCGGTGTATTCTCTACTTGATTGCGGAAACGTTTTTCGCTTTCTTCCACATGCAGATTGCGATCCAATCGCCTGTTTTTGAACAGATTCAGCATCACGCTTCCTCCGCTTTACTCGATCACCTTGTGATCCAACACATGGTGGCAGGCCACAAAGTGCCCAGGCTCGGCTTCAACAAAATCGGGAGTAACCTCACGACAAAGATCGGTAGCGTATTTGCAGCGTGTATGGAATTTACAGCCTTTGGGAGGCTTAATTGGGCTGGGGATATCGCCTTCTAGCGGGACAAGCTGCTTGCGATGAGAGAGTTCTGTAGTGGGAATCGCCAGCAACAGTGCCTCCGTATAAGGATGCAGAGGATGTGCAAACAGCTTTTCCGAATCCGCCAGCTCCACAACATTGCCAAGATACATAACCGCAATCCGGTCGCTGATATATTTCACAACGCTAAGGTCATGGGTAATGAAGAGGTAGGTCAGGTGATCCTTTTCCTTCAGATCTTGCAAAAGATTAATCACCTGGGATTGAATAGACACGTCAAGGGCTGAAACCGCCTCGTCGCAGACCACAAATTTGGGCTTCACTGCCAGCGAACGGGCGATACCGATTCTCTGACGCTGACCGCCGGAGAACTGATGCGGATAACGATGAATCATGTAAGAGGAAAGGCCACAGTCTTCCATTACCTTCATAACATAATCCATCATCCGGTCGTCATTCTTTTTAAAGAAGTTGTGAGCAAGCAGACCTTCGCCGATAATCTGTCCAACCGTCATGCGAGGATTCAACGAAGAGTAGGGATCCTGGAAAATAAGCTGCAAATCTTTACGGAGCTGCCGCATTTCTTTATATTGCAGTTTGGCAAGATCAATACCATCATCCCGGTAACTTTCATATTCGTCAAATTTCCCTTTACCGGCATATTTGGCACGCAGCGAATCGATTTCAGCACGGATACGGCCGAGCTCCGCTTCCTGCGCCGCAACCTTTTGATCGACTGCGGCAATGTGAGCATCCATCTTTTTGCAGCGATTATCCAATGAATCTGCGTTTTTTCCAGCTTCCCGACGAGCATCAGCTTTGCCTTTCACGGCGTCATACTCCACCTGAAGGAGATCGCGTTCCTCTTTCATATTGTGCAATGCCAGAGCAGCACGGTACTCCTGCAGAAAGATTTCGGAAACAGGCTTCAGATCATCTAGGGAAAGGAAACCGCCAACCAACTGCGCCATATCGAGAAACTGACTTTTGGCTTCTTTAACTGCGTGGTCAAGATCCGCCTTTTTGGAACGGCGCGCTTTTTCATCGAGCGCGTCGTATTCTTTCTGGAGCTTGTCGCGTTTTGCTTCCAGCTCATGGAGTTTTGCGCGGCCTTTTTCCAAATGTTTCAACGTTTTTTCCACATAAGCCGGTGCCAGCGAATCAATGGTGCGGCCGTAATACATAGTTTTACCTTCGGTTTGATGGTAAAGCTGGAGCAACACCCGTCCCAGTGTGGATTTGCCGCAGCCGGATTCACCAACCAATCCAAGTGTTTCACCCTCGTAAATATCGAGCGAAATATCGTCATTTGCTTTAACATAAAGCTGTTCTCCGCCGATTCTGGTCTTTTTCAGCGGGAACCACTGTTTCAGGTGGGAGATCCGCAGCAGCACCTTTTTTTCAGAATTATTATTCTGCATGTTGCGCCTCCTTTTTCAGTTCAAACTCCCGTGTACGGTTGTTCTTTTCAGGATAAAAGCATCGAACCTGATGTCCGTCTTCTACTTCGCAGAGCGAAGGCTCCTGCTCCCGGCACTTGTCAGTGGCATACTTGCAACGCGGCGCAAATTTGCAGCCTTTGGGCAAATCCAACGGATGCGGTACCGCTCCGGGAATGGCCTCCAAACGAATACCAGTGGGGGTATTCAAGCGGGGGATGGAGTTCATCAAACCCTCTGTGTACGGATGTGAAAAAGGATTTTCCCCGAAAATCGTTTCAACTGAAGCCATCTCTACCACCTGGCCGCAGTACATCACAGCTACATCATCAGCCATCTCGTTGATAACACCGAGATCGTGGGTGATAAAGAGGATTGAAGTGCCGTTTTCTGCCTTCAAATCATTCATCAATTTCAGAATCTGCGCCTGAATGGTCACATCCAGCGCAGTAGTCGGTTCATCGGCAATCAGGATGCGAGGACGGCAAGCCAGTGCCATTGCAATCATAACACGCTGCCGCATACCGCCCGAAAGCTGGTGGGGATATTGTTTCATCACATTGGCGGGATTGGGGATCTTAACCGCCGCCAGCATTTCCAGCGAACGTTTGGTGGCCTCCTTTTTGCTCACCTTCTGGTGAGTCAAAAATACCTCATTCAGCTGACGTTCCACTGTAAAAACCGGGTTCAGAGAGGTCATCGGCTCCTGAAAGATAACCGAAATTTTGTTGCCGCGGATTTTGTACATCTCTTCGATGCTGCATTTGGCGAGGTCACGGTCCTCGAACAGAATCTCGCCGCTTTCAATATATCCGTTGCCGTCCAGCAGACGCAGGATGCTCATGGCGGAAACGCTTTTGCCGCTGCCGCTTTCACCAACAATACCGAGAGTCCGGCCGGCGTCTACCGAATAGGATACACCGTTGACGGCCTTGACGATGCCTTTTTTGGTTTTAAAAAATGTGTGCAGGTCGCGAAGTTCCAGCAATGCCATACAACGTTCCTCCTATCGTTCATTGGATTTGGGGTCAATAGCGTCGCGCATACCGTCGCCAATCAGGTTGATGCTAATGACCGCAAGGCTGAGGGCGATGGACGGGAACACCCATCTCCACCAGTAGTTGGCGATAACATCAGAGCTCTGAGCGCTGTTGAGCATATTGCCCCATGTAGGACTCGGCTCGATAACACCGAAACCGATGAACGAAAGGCTCGACTCTGTGAGCAGACAGGACGCAAAAGCCAGCGTGGTATTGACGATAACCACAGTAATGACGTTGGGGAGAATGTGCCGGAAAATCAGGGTAAATTCTCGAATACCCATTGCCTTGGCAGCAGTGACATACTCCTGCTCGCGGGCGGAGAGCACCTGCGCACGGATGAGCCGCGCCAAACTCGGCCAGGACAAAAGTCCAAGAATCACCATAATCATACTGATTCGTCCAAGTTCGGACAGACGATTGCCTACGATTGCAGACAAAACAATTGCAAGAGGCAGGAACGGCAACGACATGACGATTTCAGCGAAACGCATCAGCAGGTTATCCACCCAACCGCCATAGTAGCCGGAAATACCACCTACGATTACGCCGATGATTGTCGAAATGATAACGGCAATCGCACCGATGGTCATGGTCATACGTCCACCGGCCAGCATACGCATTGCGACGTCACGGCCGTAATGGTCGGTACCAAACAAGTAGCCTTTGAGTCCCCAACCGGTCAAATGGCCGTCTGCGTCGATGGCATAGCTCTGGAAATAGCCGGCTTCAATGGAGGCTGCGTCGGTCAGATGCGGCGCCGAAGCCTGACCATAAATATCATTGCCCCAGGAAACAACTGTATTATCGGTTGTGAGAGCGGTAAAATGGAACCGTCCGCCCGCAAGAGCGGCAGTGGTGCCCTGTGCCGCTTCCGGAACGTCAAACAGGCCGTAGTCATTGGTTCCCCACACATGGACCTGTCCATCCTCCGTTACAGCCGCAACCGCACGGTCGTTCGCCGCAATGTCAATAACATTCCCTTGAATTTCTTCCGGAATGTTGGCAAAGGGGGTTGTTGAATTGCTGAGCATCACAACCCGCTGATCCTTGGTCAGAACAAAGGCAGTGGTCAAGTTGACAACAACTTTATCGATATTCCCCTGCAGTTCAGGATCTACGCTGATGGTCAGCGCGTTTTCGTTACCCCAGTAATACAGGTTGCCGCTTTCTGTAACAACAAAGGACATCTGGTAACCTGCAAGAATCTGCTTAATATCAGTAGCATCTTTGACTTCAAACGGAATGTTGGCCAACCCAAGACGGTCGTTGCCCCAGGTGACTACTTTTCCTTCCGATGTCAACGCGATTGCATGATCCAAACCAGCCGAAACCTGAACATAGGTCTGGCTGTCATCAGGCATTTTTTTCAGTTTGTCAGTGAGTTTGCCCCACTGGTAGAGCTTACCATCCCGGTCTACGCCAACGGCAAAAATCGAACCAACCGAAACATCCTGCGCGTTATTTTTTAAACCGGAAGGAATGCTCATCATATTAAATCCAGGAGAAACATTCTGCTGGGTAAGGTCCTGATAATTGACGTCCAGCGGCCAGATTGCCGAGCCGATAAAAACAGTGGCAAAAATCAGGATGAAAACAATCAACCCAAACATGGCTACCTTGTTTTCCACATAGTTCCGAACAATCGTCCGAAAAGGACTTTGCATCTGTTCTTCTTTGAGAATATCGGTTTCCTTTTCCTTCATGCCGAACAGCCGGCGAAGCGTCAGCGTAAAGGAGCCGGTGCGTTTTTTCTTCTCGCTCATCTCGTACCGTCCTCCTTACTGTAATTTGACACGAGGGTCTGCAATGCAATAAGCAATATCCATCAAAAGGTTGCCCAGCAGAGTAATGACCACATAGAACATCATCATAGCCATATAAAGCGCGCTGTCGAGGTTCCGAAGAGCGGAAAGCAGGGTATTTCCAAGACCGTTCCAAAGGAAAATACTTTCGATAACGACCGAACCGCCGAAAATGCTGACAAACCAGCTTGTAATGATGGTAACGATCGGAATCAGCGCGTTGCGGAAAGCATGGGAGTAAATAACCACCTTTTCCCGCAAACCTTTGGCGCGTGCCGTACGAATATAATCTTCACGCAGCGCATCAATCATCGCAGCGCGAACATACCGCAGAATACCGCCCAGCGAACAGAAGGTGCTGACAATAAGCGGCAACGCCATATGGTACATATAATCCCCAAACTTGGCCAATCCCGTATAATCCGAACCGGGTGTTGCAGTACCGCTGATGGGGAAAATGGGCAGCTTAAGGGCAAACAAAAAGATGAAAACAAACGCTGTAACAAATACCGGCAGGCTGTATCCGATAATCGAACCGACCTGCACCGCCTGGTCGAAGACGCTGCGCTTTTTCACAGCAGAAATGATTCCCAACGGAATCGTAATGGCAAACACCAGAATCAAAGAAAAAAGATTGAGGGCAACGGTGTTAAGCATAGGTGTGCCCACCACATCAATAACCGGTTTTTTGTACTGGATCGAGAATCCAAAGTTGCCGGTCAGGGTATTGCCCATCCACTTTATATATTGAATCGGCAGCGGTTGGTCCAATCCGAGAGACTCCCGCGCTTCTTCCAGTGCAATCTGATATCGTGCCGGGTCGGTCGATGCCAGATTAGGGTTGACCATCTTCAAGGCAGGATCACCGGGAACCGCTTTGGTGATGGCAAACATCAGAATGGATACGATAAAGAATACAAATATCATGTACAAAAACCGTTTGATCAGGTACTTTGCCATTCTGTACGACACCTCTACTTTCTATAAAGTTATCTATCGATTTCTGGAAAACACAGTCTCCTAACGGAAACTGTCCGGATGGAATCACATTCTTATTACCCCATCCGGCCCTGTTTTGGCAGAATTATTTTCAAAATCAGAGAAAATGGGGATGCTGTTGTTCAGTATGGGCGGCTGGCTGCGGGGTTATGCGCCCCGCAGTTCTACCCATTCATTGTTTTGGCAATTAATACAGAAAAAGGGCATTGCGTGGAATGCCCTCTTTCTCATCAGAATCTTGTGCGGGAAAAATTACTCGCCCTGTGTTGCGGTAACTTCGGTAGCGTTCTCATCGATGTAGGCATAGAGCAGAGTCTGATCCCACTGATGCATACCATCAGGAACATAATTCTGCAGCTTGGGAGTGAAGAACGCATGGTAAATGTCGGAATAAAGCGGGATGTCAAGGCAGAGTTCGTTGAAGCGCTTCTGGTATTCCAGCCATTTTGCGTTCCACTCGTCTTCGTCAACAAGGTAACGCATTTCATCGGTAACTTTTGCCAGCTGGTCATCAGAGATCATGTTATTGTTATAAATACCCCAGTAGGAAGTATCGGTTGTGTAGTAGTACCAGGGAGCAATAGTGGGATAGAATCCGGTAGCCAGGTTGAACATGTTGTACTCAGAACCGGGGGTATAGAGCTCAGTCAGCATCTGGTTGAAGTCCATAACGGTGGGCTCGATCTTCATGCCGACCAGCGGAGCGTTGGGAACCAGCATGGTGTTCAGCAGGTCAACGACAGGGTTGTCGGGGGTGCAGGCCCATTTGATGACTAGCGGCTGGAGAGAGCCGTCTTCCATCTTCTTGTAACGAACGTCATCGGTGCCTTCGACGAATTCACCGCCGTTGGCATTCAGAGTCCAGCCGTCTGCAATCAGAACTTCTTTTGCAGTTTCGAGGTTGTACTCGTATTTGTTCAGTTCGGTTTCAATTTTATCTTTGTTGGCTTTGTACTCAGTCTGAGACAGACCGTAAGCGCCGTAAACCAGCTTGCCGTAGCCGCCGGTGTACTGTTTTGCAAACTCGTTCTTGTCGAGGATGTAGGAAACAGCCTGACGGACAGCGGTGGAATCGGTCGGGCCAACATCGCAGTGGAACTGCAGTTTGCCGTAGCCGGAACGGCTCCAGTTTGCATAGGAAACCTTGCCCTGATCGTACAGGTCGAGACCTTTGTTGATCTCAGTACCGCCGGAAACACCTGCATAAAGATCGATGGTGCCGGCAGCCAGCTCGTCCATAGCGGTGGCAGCATTTACCTTTTTAATAACGATCTTTTCGATGCTGGGTTTGTAGCACTCTTCCCAGGTGCCTTTGAACTTGTCGTTAATGGTCAGAACCGCTTCATAGTTGCTCGCATCGTAGCTGGTGAAGGTGTACTGACCGGAAACAACGGTGGGATTGTAACGGTAGCCGGTTTCGGTATCCGCAATGGTCTGGCTCAGCAGCTCAGTGGTGAAGCCTTCAGACATGGTGGCGCCGTTGCCGTCATCGGTAATATCACAGTCAGGAGCCAGTTTGAACATGGGGTACGGAGTAACGGAAGCATAGGTAATCTCGTAGTGGTAAGGCAGTTTATCTGCTTTTACGGTAACGGAGAAAGTATGCTCATCAATCAGGTTCAGACCGGTAAAGGTATCAGATTCACCGGAGTTCCACTCTTCATAACCAACATAGTCAGCACCTGTGGATGTATCCGCTTCCAAATCTCCCATCTCTTTGGAACTGTTGAGCATAATACCGAAGACATAGTCTTTTGCGGTGATGGGGGTTCCATCGCTCCAGACGAGGTCGTCAGCGATGGTCATTTTAAAAGTTTTGGTGCCGTCTTCGTTCTCGATCTCCTCATGCGCAGTGACTACCTGAGGATCGTATTCATAAGTAAAATCCTTTGTGTAGTCAACAGTAGTGTAGCCGTAAAGCAGACGGAAAATCGACATGTTTTCGGCAGAAGTTGTCCAGCCGGGGAACATATCGGCGTCTACGTCAGTGACGGAGCCGATTACGATCTGACCGCCGGTGGTGGCAGTTGTTTCACCGCTGGATTCTTCATCAGTAGATTCGGTGGATGTGGTGCTCTCGGTGCTGTCTTTAGGCGAATCGCCTGAGGACTCACCGCAAGAAGTCAGTGCAACAGCGGTTGTCATAGACAGCGCCATCAGCAGAGCCAACATCTTTTTCATGGGTTTATTCCTCCTTAATATTTCCGGGCTTTTGCCCTTCCGGAATCTTTTCCGGAAATGCCTTCCGGCATCATATTTGACATTATACAACAGAAATGCAAAAAATGCAAGTCCTTTCCTGCATTTTTTCATCCTGAAAATTGCGGAGATTTTACAATTTCTTTCCATTTTTGCCCTGTTTTCGCCCGCTATCTGTAAATTACTACAAATTTCCCGCTCATGTTTATGCAAATTACCAATCTGCAAAAAATATAGCATTTCGTATTTTTGTAAACTTCGATTTTACATATTAACAAATTAAAGCGTTGCAAATTCGAAATAATCTTTCGTACAAACACAATTACTCTGATTTTTTCTCTCTTAAAAATACAGTTGTGAATGAATTTATTCGTTTTACATTTTGTAAAATCCAAGTTTACATTTTACAAAATGCTGTCAAAGTTTTACAGTTTTCCTGCATATTTATTCACAAACTGTTTTCGTTTTACCGAAAACATAGGAAAAATATGAATAATCAAAACAAAAATCCTGCAAAAAGCTGCGGAAAATCTCCTTTACAAAAGGCCGAAAGATCGCAGTGCAAAAATCCAAAGAAACACCGTTCCCAGTGATACAACGCTGGACAATACTACCTGCTGTGCGGCAAGCGGCCCATCATGTCCGGCAGCTTCGGCCATCGTAAAAGAAGATACGGCAGTCGGCGACGCAAACAAAATGGTCAGCGACAGCAGTGCGACATCCCGGAACCCCAAAAGAACCGCCGCCGGAATACAAATCAGCGGCACAATCACTGTTTTGCCCAAAACACCCCAGGCAAGCTCCCGCGCATTACGGCGGAAGGAACTGAATTGCAGCGAAGCGCCCAAGATGACCAGCGCCATCGGGGTGGCAGCATCACCGAGGTCAGCAGCTGATTTTGTAAGAAAGTAAGGCAACTCAAACGGCAGCGCCTTCGCCAGTAATGCAGCCACTGCACCTAAAATCAGCGGATTTTTGGCCACTCCGAACAGCAATGGCTTGATTCCCGTTTTCCGATTGGAGTAATATTCCAATGTAATAACTGCCAATACATTAAAAAATGGCACGGCGACAGCCGATAGCAGCGCAGCTGCCGCGATATTCCCCTCACCATATAAATTTGCGGCAACCGGAATACCGAAAATCACATAATTGCTGCGGAAAATTCCCTGAGTCAGCACAGCACGGCGATGCGGATCCAGCGTGATCCGCCTTGCCACCCAGAAAGCCGCAACTGCAACCAAAAAGATCGCACCCAACGAAAAAATAAGCAGTTTTGGCTGGAAAGCGGATGCGATTTCCGCCTCATAGATATTGGTAAACATCATCACCGGCATAAAGACATCAAAGCAGAATTTATTGCATCGGCTGTAAAATGCGTCGTCCCCAATCCGGAGCGCCTGCCGTGCCAAATACCCGATTCCGATACAGAGCATCAATGGCAAAATGGCATTTGCACTCGCCGTAAAATTCTCCCACATGGCGAACCCTCCTTATTTTTTCTATTTTACCACCCAGGTTCCAAAAACGCAATGTAAATCCACATTTTTTACCGAAAACAGGCGAAAATGCTGGAAATCCGGCAATTAATATGGTATAATGAAACCGATTTCAACGGAAAGGCGGCTTCGTAATGGTAAAGGAAAAGGAGTTTTACCGCTCCCTCTTCATTGTCGCGCTCCCAGCGGCATTCCAGGGCCTGATCTCAATGGGAGTCAATATGCTGGATAACCTGATGGTCGGCTCACTGGGAGACCTCACCCTTGCCTCAGTTTCCCTCGCGAATCAGGCAACCACCCTCTTCACCTTTTTTGTCAACGGGATCGGCGGCGGCGCGGCGGTTCTGATCTCGCAATATTGGGGGAAAAAGGACTATGAACGAATCCGCCGGATCTTTGGAGTAATCCTTCGATTTGCCACCATCGCGGCGCTGATCTTAGCGGCGCTGGTTTTTGTCTTTCCGCAGCAGGCAATGCGGATTTTTACCAATGATGAAGAAATGATTCGGGAAGGCGCCAAATATGTCCGAATCGTCTGCCTTTCCTACCCGCTTTTCGCCATCTCCAACACAATGGTTGTGATGCTCCGCTGGATGGAGATCGTCAAAATTGGGCTGGTGATCTCTTCGGTTTCACTAATTACCAACTTTTGCTTCAACTACCTGCTTATTTTCGGCAAACTGGGCTTTCCCGCCATGGGCGCCGAAGGCGCGGCGGTTGCCACTGTCATTGCACGCCTTTTTGAACTTTCCATCGCCGCCTATTACCTTTTTTGCAAGGAAAAACGAGTCTGCTTCCGCCCCAAGCACTATTTCACCCACGACAGGGAAATGGCTTCCGACTTCCTGCACCATTCGGTCCCCATCATTCTGGGCGATTCCCAGTGGGGGCTGGTGGGAACCGCCAAAGCAATGCTGATCGGGCGGCTGGGCGTCACGATGGTTTCGGCAAACTCCATTGCCGATGTCTTTCTCTCACTGGCGATGATCTTTACAAACGGGTTGGCAAACGGCGCCTGTGTCGTGGTGGGCAAAAGTGTTGGCGAAAAGGACTACGCCAAAACACGCCGTTATTCCAACACCATCCAGATCGTCTTTGCCGGGCTTGCCGTCATCGTTTCAGGGGTGGTCATGCTGATGAGCCTGTTTGTCCCCTCCTTTTACAATGTATCCGAGGAAACGCGGCGGCTTGCCTCCACCTTTTTGATGATCGGCGCACTCACCCATTTGGGAACCTGCTACCACGCTGCCTGCTTTACCGGCATTAACCGCGGCGCAGGCGACGGAAAGTTTGTAATGAAGGTCGATATGATCTGCGGCTGGTTTGTGGTCATCCCGCTCACCTTTCTGGCCGGATTTGTTTTTAAATGGCCGCTGTGGGCTGTCTTCCTCTGCACCCGGATTGACCAGTGCTACAAATGGATCATCGCCTTTATCCGGCTCCGCGGAAACAAATGGATCAAAAATGTTACACGGGACTGAACCTCTTACACCGGAAGCGCTGTGGCGTTTCCGGTGTATTTTTTTACAGAAATAGGAAAATTCTGTCGGAAAAGGTGCAACGAATTCGTTTCCTTTTCGTACTATATAAATAGAAAGACAACAGGGAAAGGAGCATGCAGTATGAACCCGATCCGTACATTTATCACAGCCTTCACCGGTTTTTTCGCAGCACTTTCGATTGCTGCCTGCGGCACCGCCGCCGAGCCGGTTGTTACCATGCAGGCCACCATCCTGCAATGCACCGAAACCTCCCTGCTGCTCGAACCGATCGAACCAAACAACTCCTCCGACCGCATCTCCACTTCGGTTGTCGGGATTCCCATCGTGGGCAAAGACGGCAGTAAAATCCAACCCGGTGACCTCAAAGCGGGGCAAACCGTTGAGGTGGAATACGACGGTTATATCCGGGAAAGTTATCCCGCCGGCATCACCTGTTCCCGGCTAACGGTAACCGGCAGCCAGCCGGACGGATGGGTAAACCCCATTGAAGGAGATGACTTCTTCTCTGCAGAACGGGACCCGGACAGCCCCTACGGCAACATGCCGTCCCTTGGGGTGGAATACAACACCGGCGAAACGGTGAGCTATACCGCAGCTGCGACCGGCACCGCCAGCTGGTTTGATAACGGAGAAGGCGTCTGTGTTGACTCCATCCTCCCGGTTTCCCCGGATTCACGGGGGATTATTCCGGTGATCAGCCGTGAAAAAGGATACGACAGCATCACCCTTCTGTTCTCCAAAGAGCCGGATTTGTTTACCGTCCGCTGCTGGGACTGGGAAGAATTTGCTGAAACATGGCAGGAAACGGATGTCATTCCGGTGAAAACGAACGACTCCGTCCTTACAATTCCCAAAAAAGATACCGCTCTGCTCTTGGAAATTCAAGCCGAATGGGAGCAGGGAACGATCCTCTATTATATTACCATCGAATAAGCCGCAAACGGAGGGATGATTGATGAACGGAAAAGAACTGATTCTCCCTATTATCGCCTGTATCATTTCGGTTTTGTTTGCCGCGCTGGTGGGCGTCCGCCTGATGAACGACGGAGAAGCCATTCGTTCCGCTGCGGCTGTTTGTCAGATGGAAAGGAGCTGATCGCATGCTGTTCCGGAAAAAACTGGCCGCACCCCTTGCGGCAATCCTTGCCGGACTGCTGCTCACCTCCTGCGGAAACAGCGCCGCTGTTCAGATCAAAGCCGCCGCCTATGAACCGCCGGAAGTGTTGCCTTCGGTTTCGGAGGAATTTACAAACGGCGTACAGAATTTTACGGTTTCGACTGCCTCTCAAATCCTCCCGGACACCGATCCGCAGAGCGGCAGCGTCTATTCCCCTGCCAGCCTGTATCTAGCGCTCGCCATGACCGCCGGACTGACCGCCGGACAGACACAGTCCGAGATGCTCACGGTGCTGGGGATGGACAACGCCGAAACACTTCTTTCCGACAGCGCAATCTGGTATTCTTCGCTGCTTCACGATGGGAACCAAGGCACACTGTCCCTCTCCAATTCTGTCTGGATGCAGGAGGATTTCCCGTTCCACCAGGAAGCGGTCGACCTTCTTTCTCAGAAATACAGTGCTTCTGTTTATCAGGCGGATTTTTCGGATGCCTCTCTTTCCAAGGCAATCGCGGAATGGATCAGGGAGGCAACCGGCGGATTGCTCGGCAAAGATGCCGGCGATTTCGAACCGGATCCCGATACTGTAATGCTCCTTTATTCCACCCTATATTACAAAAGCGCATGGAGCAAGGAATTCAGTACCGGACAAACCGTTTCGGATGCCTTTATCCTTTCGGACGGCAGCACAGTCAATGCCATGTATATGAATCAGATGCTGACCGCCAGCTATTGGGAAGGCGAAGGTTTCACTGCCGTTTCGATACCGCTGCAGGACGGCGCTCAGATGCGGCTGATTCTTCCCGATGAGGGAATCTCTGCCCAGAGTTTTGCCTCCGATCCCGAAAATCTCCGCGCCGCCTTCTTCCCGGAAAACACCGAAACCGCACAGGTGGAGCTCCATCTGCCAAAATTTGACCTCTCCGACCAGTCAGATGATCTTCCCGGTCTGCTTTCCGAACTGGGTATGCCCACCGCCTTTACCAACGCGGCGGATTTTTCACCGCTTTCGGATGAATCGCTCTTTCTTTCGAACATCCGGCAGCAAGCCACCCTCTCGATTGACGAAAAAGGCTGTGTCGGCGCCGCCTTTACCGAAGTATCGGTCAATACTTCCGCCGCAATGATCGATAAAGAGGTCGAAATGGATTTCAACCGGCCGTTCCTTTATCTGCTGGAATATGCAGGAACGCCGCTCTTTACCGGGATTGTAGCGAATCCGGCAGATTAGGACAGTCAAGTATAAACAGAACAGCAAAAAATATGGCAGCAGGTTTTCAACCTGCTGCCTTTTTTATTTTGTATCCTGTCCGGCAAACGCCTCAAATATGCAGGACTTTTTTGAGCTCTGCCAGCGTTTCGGCAAATTCCGCCACGGTATCCAGCACCGGCTGCGGAGAAGCCATGTCGACACCGGCGATTTTCAGCAGCTCGATGGGATGCGCACTCGAACCGCTCGCCAGGAATTTGCGGTAATCCTCGACAGCGGGCTTGCCCAGCTCCCGGATGCGGCGGGAAATCGCAATGGCAGCCGAAATACCGGTGGCGTACTGATAAACGTAGAAATTCCGGTAGAAGTGCGGAATCCGCGACCACTCATAGGAAATGATCTCGTCAGCGGCAAATTCGGGGCCATAATAGTCCTCGTTCAGCTTGCGGTGGATCTCACACAAAGTGGAAGGCAGCAGCGGCGCACCTTCTTCGGCCAGCTTGTGGCTCTGGTACTCAAAGTCGGCAAACATGGTCTGACGATAGAAGGTGGAACGGATGTCATCCAGATGTTTGGAGAGAAGCAGCGCTTTTTCCTCGTCGGTTTCCGCCTTGGAGAGCAGGTCGTGATAGAGCAGCATCTCGTTGGTAGTCGAAGCGACTTCGGCGCAGAAAATGCTGTAATTCGCGTAGATAAAGGGCTGTTTTTCCGAGCTGTAGTAGGTGTGCATCGAGTGTCCCAGCTCATGCCCCAGGGTGAAGACGTCTTCGAGGGTGTTGTCGTAGTTCAGGAGCATATAGGGGTGGAAGCCGTATGCGCCGGTGGAGTAAGCACCGGTCATCTTGTTTTTGCCGGGATAGATATCAATCCAGCGGTCATCTACCGCGTGACGCATCACTTCGTTGTAGTCGTCGCCCAGCACAGCGGTTGCGTTGAGGACCAGCTTCTTACCCTCATCATAAGGATATTCTTTGGCGACATCCTTGACAATCGGGACAAAGAAATCGTAGAAGTGGAAATCTTCGATGCCCAGCACCTTTTTGCGGAGCGAAACATATTCCTGCAGCGGCGCGGTGTTGGCGCGGACGGTGTTGATGAGGTTATCGTACACCGCTTCCGGCACATGGTTGGCGTCCAGCGCCGCTTCCCGCGCGGTACGGTAGCTGCGGCTCTTGGCGGAGTAAACATCGGCTTTGACAGCGCCGGCATAGTTGCTCGACAGGGTGCGGATATGCTTGCCGTAGGTACCGAGCAGTCCTTCATAGAAATCGCGGCGGTAGCGCCGGTCGGGATTCTGGAGCGCCGCACCGTAGCCTGCTTCGCTCACCTGAACCGGTTTGCCGTCGGGGCCTTCCACTTCCGGGAACACCATATCATTGATGGTCAGATCTTCATAGACCTTGGAAAAGCTTTCGCCCAGATCTCCCATCCGGACCAGCATCTCCTCGCCCTTCTGGTTGAGAACATGTTCTTTCTTGGCAAAGAAATCCTCGGCATAATGGCGGTAAACAGCCAGTTCCGGGCAAACAGCGCAGTATTCCTCAAACTTTTCCATGCTGTACTGCATGAGCTCAGGAGCCAGGAAAGCGGTCTTTTCCCCAAAACGGTTGATTTCGGTCATCACCCGCTCTACCATACCTTTGGCACTGTCCACCGAAAGGTCGGGGTGATATTTGCAGGAAGCATAGACATAGGTCTGCTCCAGCCCGTTGTTGCACTGTTCATACAGCCGCGCTGTTTCCAGCAGGTCGGCGGCAGAAGCCGCAGCACTGCCCTTTTTAGCGGCCAGACGGTCGATCAGCTCGGCTGTTTCGGAGAGCTTTTTCTCCCAGGCCGCGTCGGATTCAAACATATCGGCAAGATTCCATGTGGAATGGATGTCATTCATTTTTCAGCACCTCTTTCTTATCCATGTACTCTCATTATACCCGCTTTTTTTCCAAATGTAAAGGCTTCCGCCCTTTTTCGTGAAACCTCTTGCATTCCCGCCAGAATCTGCTATAATGGTATACTGCGATATGATATTCGGAAGGAGGACACGTTCCATGTCCAAACGAATCGACCTGCTGAACGGCGGCATCGTCAGCCCGCTGATCCGGCTGGCACTGCCGATTATGGGGACTTCGCTCATCCAGATGGCCTACAATATGGTGGACATGATCTGGATCGGTCGGATTGGCTCCGGCGCAGTGGCTGCCGTGGGATCGGCCGGCATGTTTATGTGGCTTTCCAACGGCCTGATGATTTTGGCGCGGCTCGGCGGACAAGTCAACACAGCGCAGAAGCTCGGCGCCGGCGATGTGGAAGACGCCGCTCGCTACACTACCGCTTCGATGCAGCTCGGCACCCTGTTCTCGCTTTTATACACCGCTGTTATGCTGATTTTTTCCCGGCCGCTCATCTCCTTTTTCCACCTCACAGCGCCAGAGGTCAACCGGGATGCGGTTACTTATTTGCAGATTGTGGCACTGGGAACCTTTTTCTCCTTTTTAAACCAGATTCTTACATCCATCATCACCACAACTGGAAACAGCCGCACCCCGTTCCTCACCATGATGACCGGATTGGTCTTCAACATTGCACTTGATCCGCTGCTGATTTTCGGGCCTGGGCCGCTTCCGGCTCTTGGCGCGGCGGGCGCCGCCCTGGCGACGGTGCTGGCGCAGGGGCTTGTTTTCCTGCTGTTCTGGCTCTACATCCGCAAGGACCAGCATCTGTTTGCTCATGTCAGGTTCTTTTCCCGGCCAAACTTTCAAATCTGGATGGAAATATTCCGGATCAGCCTGCCTATGGCAGTACAGAGCAGCTTGTTCCCCATCATTTCGATGATTGTCGCCCGGATCATTGCCGGATGGGGCGACGGCGCGGTAGCCGCCCAAAAGGTGGGCAACCAGGTGGAATCGGTATCCTGGATGATGGCCGATGGCTTTTCGGTGGCGGTTAACAGCTTTATTGCCCAGAATGTTGGAGCCGGCAACTTCCAGCGCGCTAAACGTGTCTGGCGCGTTTCGATGGGGATTGCCTCCCTTTGGGGGTTAATTTGCGCGCTGCTGCTCTTTTTCGCGGGCGGATTCATCTTCAGCGTTTTTATTCCGGATCCCGCCATCCTGCCGATCGGAACCGACTACCTCCGCATCCAGGCCTACTGTGAAGTCCTCCTCTGTTGGGAGATTATCACCATCGGCGCCTATTCCGGTTTCGGACATACCCTAACCCCGTCGCTGGTGAGCATCATCTTTACCGCAATGCGAATTCCCGGTTCGCTGATCCTGTCGGCTACTCCGCTGGGGTTGAGCGGCGTTTGGTGGAGCATGTCCATCTCCTGCATGGTAAAAGGTTTGCTGCTCGTATCACTCTTTCTGCTCTTCCTGCGAAGGATGGGACGTAAAATGTCAAAGGAATCTGGCTGATTCTATCCGTTTCCGTTTTACCGCGGAAACGGATTTTTTTTGAAAAAAGGCTTGCAAAACCCGGAAAAGTATGCTATAATATCTAACGTTGACTTTTAATGTCATATGGGCCTGTAGCTCAGTTGGGAGAGCGCTGCGTTCGCATCGCAGAGGTCAAGGGTTCGAATCCCTCCAGGTCCACCATCTTTTTTGAAGGTGTAGCTCAGTTGGTTAGAGTACCTGCTTGACATGCAGGGGGTCGATGGTTCAAGTCCATTCATCTTCACCATATTATTCGGAGGCATAGCTCAGCTGGTTAGAGCGCTCGCTTCACATGCGAGAGGTCGCGGGTTCAAGTCCCTCTGTCTCCACCATTTTTTTGAAGGTGTAGCTCAGTTGGTTAGAGTACCTGCTTGACATGCAGGGGGTCGATGGTTCAAGTCCATTCATCTTCACCAGAATTAAGCACTAATTTTGATACGTTAAGTATTGAGATTAGTGCTTATTTTTTCATAATTATAATTTAAAGGAGGAATTAAATGAACAAAAAAATATACACGCATTATTTATCAACAGGAACTTATACAAATCCCGGAGCATACACAAATTATTTCCGAACATTACCAGATAATATTATTGATTTAGGCGAACTGATTCGTGATCAAATTGTTCATCCAACTGTTTTGATGTTTCCCAATCCATATTTAGAAAAATACTTTGGACCTTTCTCAAAGTATCCGGTAGAACGTGTCAAAAATGAGGATGAAATTTTTGTTACAGCCCCAGCTATGACAGCTGAATTATTTCGTTTGGATCCTCGTGGATTTATTCGCAATAAGGGAGTAGACAACCGATTGGCTGTTACTTGCCGACATGTTGCGGTATTGATTGCATCGGTATGTAAAGCGAAGGGGATTCCCTGTCGCTGCCGAGCGGGATTTATTGACTTTTTGCACAACGGATCGACTTGTGGCGATCATTGGATTAATCAAATATGGAACGAAACTGAGCAACGTTGGATTAATTTTGACGCAAGTGGATATTATGAATATGAGAATCGCTTTGGTTTTTCTCAATTTGATATTCCAAATGACAAATTTTCATTTGCTGCGCAAACATGGATCGGTATCCGAAACGGAGTACTTGATGGAAAAAATTTTATTTATCAAGATGCGAAAGGCACAAATGGTCTTGAAGCTGTATTAATCTATTTGTTTTTAGATTTCCATGCTCTGATGAACAATGAATTATTTTACAGTTTCCGTCCAAAGTATGTATATCATAATTTTAACCAAATTTCAGAAACGCAATTACATGAAATTGATTTCTTAGCCCAATTAATGACTTCGCCTGATGATAGCTTTGATAAATTATATGAAATTTGGAACACAAAAAATCATTTTCGACTTTTAACCAGTCCTTTTAACGAAGATTTTTAGCAGTCTACTCACATCAGTGGGTGCGTTTTTTCATATTGTGCAGACAAAAGCTCCAGGCCTTTGAAGCCCGGAGCTTTGCTTATTTCACCGCGCGGGTTGCAACAAAGGACGGCACATTATGCTCATGGAGATTGCCGCTCCCGTTGGTGTCCTCATACAGAGCGGTAAGCCGAAATCCCGCCAGCAGCTGGCCGCCGATCTGCTCTTCCAGCGTGTGGGAAAACTGGATTCCCCAGTTGTTCTGGACCGACTCCTCATAAAGCGCCTTGTCCCGCAACGGGTTAAACGGCAGTTTATAAACCATCTTGGTTTCGGACTCGTCAAAGACAAAATTCATGCCGGTATCCAGTCCGCTGAGCAAAACTCCGCCCGGTTTCAGCACACGGTAGCATTCCCGGAAAATCGGCTCGACTTTTTCCACATAACAGTTGGAAACCGGGTGAAAAATCAGGTCGAAACTCTCATCCTCAAAGGGCAGACGTTTGGTCATATCCCCCCGGATGATCCGAACCGAATATCCCTCCCGTTTTGCAACCTCCTGTTCGCTTCGGCACTGCTGCTCTGAATAGTCCAGCACCGTACAGTCGGCTCCCAATGCTGCAAAAACCGGGATCTGCTGGCCGCCGCCCGATGCCAGGCCAAGGATCTTTTTTCCTTTCATCTTCCCGAACCATTCATGCGGCACAATTTTGGTTGGTGTCAGATAGACACCCCACTTTCCCTGCTGCGCGTCCCGGAACACCTCGTGAGAAATGGGCTTTCCCCATTCCCAGCCATCCCGGCACCAACGGTCAATCGTTTCGGCGTTAATCTGCTGATAGTCCATTAGCTCCTCCGTTATTCCGCAAAGATCTCCGCACAGATCGGATAGTGGTCGGACAGATAAACACCGTTCTCCACATCGTCCCAGCAGGTAACCTTGCCCACCCGAAACGGCGGTGTGATGTAGATATAATCAATTTTACAAGGTTCGCCCTCCCCACCGCGGAAGAAATCATGGAAGGTAAACGGGATATCCGCCGTAATGTCGGTCAGGCCGAGAGAGGTAAACTCATCCACCGGCGAAAGTTCCACCGAACCGGGCTCACAGTTAAAATCCCCCATCAGCACAGAGGGCAGCTCTTCCAGAGCGGCGTCATCTTCCATCTGGCGCAGCACCTGGCTTAGGCCCTGAATCCGGGCTTGAGGACTAATATGGTCAAGATGGGTGTTGTAAACGCGGATCGGCCCCGGCATCTCTTTGTTCTGAAGAATTGCCATTGCACAGGTACGCGGACAGATACTCTGGTTTTCATAGCGGGAACCGGGGATATGCGGTTCCGGCGACAACCAAAAGACCTCAAAGCCAAGCAGTTCGGTCGTTTCGTTCCGGATGGCAAGTGTCATTGCCTCATCGTCGTTTTCGGGGCCGCGGCCTCTGCCCACGACTGTATAACCGGCAAGATTATCCCGCAGCCACTTTTGCATGTGCGGCAAAACCTCCTGAAAGCCGATGACATCCGGCTTTTCCTCCGCGATTTTTTTGAGCATATACGGTTTGCGGAATTCAAAGTTGTTGATTCCGTCGGTTCCAAAGTCTCCACGAATGTTGTAAGTGACAATTTTCATCAAAAAATCCTCCTTTTCTTATTCCATTTGCTTTATTATAATACAAAGCAGCCGCACTGTCCACTGGTTTCACCGTTTTTTCTGCCAAACCTGGGATTTTTTCCAGCAATTTCACATATGCTGTATCAAAAACGCGAAAGGACGGCAACTATATGCCCAGAATCTATTTAAGCCCTTCTACCCAGGAATATAACCCTTACTACGGCGGCGGCAATGAGGAATATTACATGAACCTTGTCGCCGACGCCATGGAACCGCTACTGCTGGCCAACACCATCCGTTTTACCCGCAACACTCCTGATATGACAGCGGCCTCCTCGATTGCGCAATCCAAACGGGAACACTACGATTTTTATCTTGCACTCCATTCCAACGCTTCACCGGAAGGGCAGGAGGGAAGCCGGCGCGGTGTGGAGGTTTATTACGCCCCCAATAGCCGCTGCGGAAAGCGGGCTGCCGAGCTGATTGCCGCAAACCTGCGGGAAATTTATCCCAACCCCGAGCAGGTTCGAACACTGCCCACCACTACACTGGGTGAGGTCATCAAAACCATCCCGCCGGCAGTCCTAATTGAATACGCCTATCACGACAACCCGGAAGACGCCCAATGGATCCGGGATAACATTTCCCCCATGGCGGAATACACCACCCGTGCCATGGCTGAGTATTTCGGACTGCCTTATGCGCAGGCAATCCCCCATCAAATCGGAATTGTCAATACCAGCCGCACCAGTTTGAACCTTCGGCAGAAACCCTCTACCTCGGCATCGGTTATCGGGCATATCCCCAAAGGTAGCCGGATCGTCCTCTACGGCAAATGGCAAGATTGGTACAGTGTCAATGCCTTTGGCACCCTTGGCTATGTGAGCGCCGAATATATCCAACCGGGCGAACTGCTTGCCGCCGACTGATTTTTATGGTAGAATGGAAGAAAAAAGCAAAGGACTGTCCCTATGAAAAACATCGTTTTGATCGGAATGCCAGGCTGCGGAAAAAGCACCGTTGGCGTCATCCTGGCAAAAACACTCGGCACCGACTTTCTCGACACCGACTTGGTCATCCAAAAACGCGAAAACGCGCTTTTGCAACAAATCCTCAACACCCGCGGACTGGAAGCATTCCTGGATGCGGAGGAAGCGGCTGTCTGCTCTACCTCCTGCACCGGCACTGTGATTGCCACCGGCGGCAGCGTCATTTATCGGGAGCCCGCTATGCGGCATCTCGCCAAAGACGGAGTGATTGTTTACCTGAAACTGGATTATGAAGAAATGATGCATCGTTTAAACAACATCAAAACCCGCGGCATCGCCCTGCCAAAGGGCCAAACAATGGCCGGCCTTTTCGAAGAACGAACGCCGCTTTACGAAAAATACGCCCAAATCACAGTGAGCTGCGGCGGCTGCACACCGGAAGAGGTCGTCACCCATCTGACCGAACAGCTTCAAAATCCGCTGTAATCAAAACCCGTCCGATTAGTACGGACGGGTTTTGCTTTTCTGCGGATATTCCTTTTTTTTCTGGCTATACTATGGGGGAATTTCAGAAAGGGATGATCGTATGAAATCTATGCCCAACACCGAATATCAAAAGCTGGTGGAAAAAGCTTCCCCCAACACCCGGAGCATTCGCAATATCCCGATGGCTTTTCTGGTTGGCGGTGCCATCTGCGCATTTGGACAGGGGCTGCTGTTTCTGTATCAGGAATTGGGCCTATCGGCTGAAAATGCCGGGACTGCCGTCTCGGTTACTCTCATCTTTCTTAGTGCGCTTACAACTGGCTTAAACGTCTACGACAAACTGGCAAAACACGCCGGAGCCGGCACATTGGTCCCCATCACCGGCTTTGCCAACTCGGTGGCGGCGCCGGCGCTCGAATTTAAAAGCGAAGAGCGTGATATAATAGCACTAAGGCAGAAACCTTTGAATTTAGGGAAGTATGTTGATTTAGTCCAATCTATTTTGCAAGAAGGTGAAAGTTGAAATACATATACAGCATGGTAAATGAAGCCATCAAGAATCTTGATTGCACCCAATAATTATGGTAAAATACAGATAAGGCAGGAGGAAGTACAAAATGGAACAAGCAAAACAGTTCCATGAAAAAGACTTGGAACGTCTTCGGAAATTCCGTTTGATGGATGATGATTTTATGTCCAAGTGCTTTGAGAATCATGTCGAGTGCACCGAACTAGTCGTACATATCGTACTGAATCGAAACGATCTAAAAATCAAGCAGGTTCACACACAACACCAAATCAAAAATTTGCAAGGGCGTTCCATTACAATGGACATCTATGCCACGGACGAACATGGAAAACAGTATAACATTGAAATTCAGCGTGTAGACCGAGGAGCCGGTGCAAAACGTGCCCGTTACAACAGCAGCCTGATGGATGCAAACATTACATCACCAGGTGATCATTATGAGAAACTGGCGGAAACCTATGTCATCTTTATTACAGAAAATGATGTGCTGGGTCATAATCAGGGAGTTTATCATATTGACCGTATGATTCAGGAAACAGCAGAACCCTTTGGAGATGAAGCACATATTTTGTATGTCAACGGCGCATATCAGGCTGATACTCCACTTGGATTGCTGATTCGAGATTTCCACTGTACCAATCCGGATGAAATGAATTATCGGCTTTTGGCAGACCGTGCCAGATACTTTAAGGAAGATGAGAAAGGGGTGGCGACTATGTGCAAAATGATGGAAGATATGCGAAAAGAGGCAGATTTGGAAGCCAGAATATCTATGGCACAAAATATGATTCAGGATGGAAAACTTTCATTGGAAGATATTGCAAAGTATTCTCAGTTGTCTCTTGAGGAAGTTAAGGAACTAGCAATGCGCAAAAATACATAAGGGGTAATCCTTGTGGTATCCAGAATTCTAGAAGAAATGTGCCAAGAAGTTACAGAAGAAGTAATTCAGAAGGCGGATTTACAAGCTCGGAAGGATGTTGCAAAAAGACTAATGCGGGATGGAAAACTTCCGCTGGAAGAAATTGCGAAATATACCCGTCTATCGCCAGATGAAGTGAGAGAAATGGCTGAATAGATCCAGCAAATGGAGGTTGAACATGAACCGTTATACCCTGATTGCGGGAGTAAATGGAACAGGAAAATCCAGTTTATGCGGAGTTTTGGAGGGACAGAAAATTCTTTTCGGACATATCATCGATGCAGACTATATTGCAAAACAGAACGGATTTGATGTCGTGCAGGCAGGAAAACAAGCAATTTTTGAAATTAATCAATGTCTGAAAAAAAATATTTCCTTTACGCAGGAAACTACATTGGCAGGAAAACGTGTGGAAAAAACAATTCTCCAAGCCCGCAAACAGGGGTATTCGATCTCCCTTTTTTATGTGGGTCTGAATAGTATGGAGGAGAGCTTGCGGCGGATTGAAAACCGTGTCCGAAAAGGCGGGCACAATATTCCTCCGGAAGACGTGCGCCGACGGTACGAATCCAGATATGAATCTCTAGGCCGCGTACTGCCTTATTGCGATGAGGTTGTCTTTTATGACAATGAAAACGGATTTGTAAAAGTTGCGGAAATGCGAAATAATCGCTTTTATTTCTGTAATGGCTATCGTCCCAAATGGTTACAGGAATTAAAGGAAACTTTATTGTTATAGCCATATATTTCAGTACAGTAACCAACAGTCAAATACTTGCAAAGGACAGTTTCTTGAAAAAGGAACTGTCCTTTTTCTATACCAAAATGAAGGGAGGAAACTACCATGAAATGCCTGCTTCAATACCAGTGGGTGAAGCTGCCACGCGTATCTCTGCCTCAAGGCAAGGGACTGATGGGATACTGGGCAAAGCTCGCTTCCCGTGCAGCATTCCGTTCCGGAAAAGCTGTCTACTGCGGATACCAGAATGATGTGATCCCCGGTATGTGGGCAGGCGGAATCGTGGGACTCAAAAGTATTCTGGGTGTCCGCAGCCGTTCTCAGACATTGTCTGTTTTGGAGAAACTGGCTGAACTGGGATATATCCGGTATACGCTGGACACCAAAACTAAAAAACTGACCTATCAAATCCATGACTGGGTGCTGAAATGTTCCGGTGCTGCCTGCATGGATGGCTGCGTCTATGCAACGGAAGGATATGGCTTTCTCTGCCTCCCCCGGAATATTACCCAACGCCTTGTGGACGCGGGGCATACCTTCCAGGAATCAGATGCCTGGCTGGATCTGTGGTGTCACACTATTTGGAAGGACCGAGGCAATGCCTTTTCTATGCTCGGGCCTGTCATTCAAATTGAAAGGCGCCATAGTGTTCTGACATTGGAAACTTTGGGACAGCGCTGGAAATGGGAAAAAACAAAGGTCTGGCGATTTCTGCGGAAGTATCAGGATACCTTTCCGCTATACCGTCTTCCCGGTTCTTATGGCTGTCTCATTTACAACGGACAGTATCCTACTGGAACCAATACCTCTCTGCCCTCTCCAGAAGATGTTGTGCGTATTTTGAAAGAAATACGTATTTCTTTCGCAAAAACGCATGGGCAGGGTTCCGATCATGAACGCCTGAACAGAATGATCGCAAAGTTCACTTACAAAAATGGAACAGATTTTTTGATGCAAAAAGAGAGTTGTCCGCAGTCTGTCCAAAAATGCCGCGTTGCACTTTCCGCCCCTATAATACGCGCGTATTTTTCTTTGCATTGTAAGAACTGTAGGAATTGTAGTTATGACTGCAGAGGTACAACCTATGGCACCGATTTTGAAAAAAAGAAAGAGATCCGGGGACCGTGTTGAGGAATAGACAAAATAAAGCAACAAGGAGAATGAACATGAACGATTTTGAAAAAACAAACCAGTCTGCCTATGAGCAGCAGGAAAACCAGTTATCTGCTCAATCCGCCGCCTTTCTGCAAATGCTCACCAAACGAGGGCTGCTGGCAGACAGTGAAATTGACAATGATAAAATCCGACAGGCACAAAAAGCCAAGAAGCGGCAAACGTATCACAATACAGAAATGCTGCTGCATCACTATCGGAGTATTGTGTGGGCGTTGGAATGTTTTCCATCTGCTGTTGAAGAAGAACTGGATCGTCCTTTGGGGACTTTGGATGCACTCTTAAACTATGTTGACGTGGAACTGAGTTTGGAAAACCGCAAACTGGAAAGCCGATTGGAAAGTATCCGAAAATCAAGGCTCCTTCTGGATCGGCTTAACGAGGCACTGAGTATTCTCAAGAAGAAGCCGGGAAATGGTGAGAAAATGTACGAACTGATTTATTTGACTTATATCGCACCTCAGAAACTTTCCCATACAGACCTAGTCAAGCAATTAGAAATCTCCACTCGTCATTATTACCGGCTCCGTTCACAAGCCATTGGGATTATTGCTCTGCGCCTCTGGTCCGTTCCGGCTGCTGAAATGGATGCATGGCTGGAGATTTTAACTTTGCTGGAAGAATTATGTTAAGAAGGTGGCAACAAAGATGGCACGAAAAAATAATAAATTGGCATGTATGGCGCCGATGACACGAAAATGAAAAAAGTGTATAATGATATCATCCCAAAGTGGGATTGGATAAAGGATGCTGTTTCAATGGGTTGAAAACCAATGAAGCAGCAATTTTTTTGCCCAAAATTCAAAAGGAGGAATGGAAAGTCATGAAAAAACACAACGAAAAAGGCAGACAGTTGCTGGTGAAAGGATATTGGAGTATGATCGGCGCCATCTGCGGATTCATGCTGAATATCCAACCGGTATATGCTGCCAATACCACCATTTGGGATCGCTTTACCGATATTATGCGGGATATCTATGGTCAAGTAGCTGGAATCAGTACCATTGTCGCGGTTACAGCAGCCGCAGTTGCACTGCTGGTGCGGATGATCTCCCGAAATCAGCGTGCTGTAGATGAAGCGACATCCTGGCTGAAACGAATTGTTGTTGGATGGATCATACTAAACAGCCTTGGCTTTATTGTTGCTTATCTGCAGCCGCTTGTCAATGGCGGAAAATATAACGGCTGATGTTTACTGACCAGATAAATTGGAGGTGATGGATTATACTTGATTGGATTTTTGAAGGGATTGCAGACTGGGTTGCAGGAATCATCAGTCAGTTGATGGACGCTGTATCTGGGATATTTCTAAATGCTCTTGGAACAGATATGACAACTATGGAAGAGTACTTCCCTTTCCTTGCCAAAGCATTTAATATTATGCAGTACACCGCATGGGCACTGTTGTTTCTGATTACAGTCTGGCAGCTTTTTCGATCATTTGGAGGACCGATTACAGAAAGCGAACATCCCTTACAGCTCATTGTGAGAAGTTCCATTTTTGCCGTATTGATTTCATTTGCAAAACCGATCTTTGAAATCACGCTGGATATTGCCAGAGCGCCCTATACAGCTCTGATGGACATTCAAATGACCGGGGAAGACTTTACCTTTGCGGGTATTGAATCCGTTTTAATGAATGGAATCACAACTATGGTATCCATTGCTGCTGTTGTCGGGCAAATTCTGCTGATTATCCTTCTCATATCCCTCGGCTGGAATTATTTCAAGCTGCTTTTGGAAACAGTGGAACGATATATCGTGGTAGGCGTACTGTGTTATACTTCTCCGCTGGCCTACTGTATGGGTGGTTCCAAAGCCACAGAACAGGTCTTCAAGTCCTGGTGCCGTATGGTTGGTTCTCAGCTTTTATTGCTGGTGATGAATGTCTGGTTTTTAAGAGGATTCAGTTCCTCTGTAGGTCAGTTCCTTGGGGACGGAGGCGCTCTTTCCAGCGGCCAAGGCAACATTTTTCTCTGGATGTTCTGCGCATTGGCTTTTTTAAAAACAGCGCAGAAATTTGACAGCTATCTTGCTTCCATTGGCATGAATGTGGCACAGACTGGGTCCAGTATGGGTATGGAAATTATGATGGCAGCACGTGTGCTGTCCGGTATCAGCAGCCCTGCCAAAAATGCCGGAAGCGTTTTTCAAGGTGCAGGTGGAATTGCGGGAAGTTCTGCAGCCTCTTCCTTTGCCGCAGGATTTGCCAGTAAGTTCAAAGGAAACTCCTATGTCCGGGATGCCGTTGTCAATGGCGGAAGCCGAATGGGAGCTGGCGGAGGGCTAGGCTTTGTGGCCCGCACTTTCGGCGGAATTGCCGCAAGAAACGGTGCGGTCTTAACCGGGGAATCCATTTCCTCAGTAGCATCCAGAGCATCCAGCGTATCCGGCACCATTGCCGGTGATATTGCGGATCGCAGCCTTGGAAACTATATTCCTAGTTTAAGCAGTCATAAATTAAGCGGTACGCAGATAACTGGTGGACATATCAGCACCACCGCTGTTGGATCAGATGGAAAAAGTGCAGCGGTCGATTTGTACCAGGCTGCTCAGTTTGAAAAGCCCCAGGGACCTCATTCCCTTGTAACAGCATCTGATGGAAGTCAGTGGTATCAAATGGCAAGTGGAGAAGGCAGAAGCACCCTGTTCCATACACCAGAATTTACCGGAGACATATCGGAAGCAGCACAAGCTGCCTCCCTGTTTCCTGGAATATCGGAAGGAACTACGCTGCGCACGGTTTCCGAGGGAACTCTGGAAGCTACTTCGGAAACCGGAGAAAGTACCATGTGGTACAACAGTGCGTTTTACGGAGAACCAGAGGCTCCGCATACAACCATGATGGACACCAATGGCATGGAGTGGTATGCTATGGAACCGCATGGAAGTATGCCATCCTTTGAATCCGGAGAAGCCGCAGCATCCTATAACCAAGCAGCGTTTCAAGACTTTATGCCCGGCTATGAACAGCAGGTCGTTTCGGTGGACAGCAGTGGACGTGCGGATGGGCACTTTGAAGTGCGCCACAACGATGGATCCGGCACTATGTTTTATGATACAGCTCAATATGCCGCACCCAGAGGAGATTATCAGGTGTTTGAGGACAAGGGCGGGCATCAATGGTACGCAATCCATGGAGAAGCATCTGTGGAACGAAAACCAGTCTATGAAAACGGAAAACCTGTCTATGAAGATGGCAGTGTGAAATCCGTGAATGTAGAGTCCGTTAAATACCGAAGCACTCCGAACCGTTATCAGGCACCGGAACGAGTCAATGACCAGCAGACAAAACCGCCCAGAAAAAAGAACTAAGCGAATCGCCAACAGCCGCAGCAGAATGGAATGTTTTCCGAATGCCGCGGCTGTTTACTGGAAGGGGATGAAGATTTGGCTGAACCAAACCAGACACATATTGGGGATGGTCAGGATTCTTACAGTCAGGCAGCCGCACAGATGGCAAAGGCCGCGAAGCAGATGGGGCAGCAGACAGCAGCAAAGGGCACGGAATCTGCAGTAAACGCAGCAGCCGCAGCCGTAAAAGCAAGCGCTCAAGGCGGAAAAGCAGCCGCCAAAATAGCTGTCGGAACAGCCGCCGGCGGACCTTTCGGCACAATTTTATCTGCCGCCTGGTCATGCCGGCATACACTTTTCAAGGTCATGATCTGTTCTGCTCTTGCCACAGTTTTTCTGGTTGTCCTGATTGCATCATTGCCAACCATTATAACAAACGGCATCTTCGGTGCAAACGGATCTTCCCCAAGTTCTGATGTGTCCATATCCGGCATCTATCAGACACTGGCCGCTTCTGTCACCAGAACCATTGAGGAGGGATACCAACAGTCTTATGAAAAGGTCGAGGATACGATTCAAGCTGGAGGATATGATTATGATGTGTCAATGGACGCACTCATTGATTATGGCAAGACGTCGGCAGAATTTGATGTCAGTTATATTTTAGCTGCTTATTCTGTTTCCGTGGATCAGCAAAATATGAGCATGGATGATATGGCATCCAAATTACAGTCTTACTCTTCTGAAATGTTCCCGGTTACTTCAGAAGAAAAAAACAAAGAGGTTACAACTCCTGTTTCCTATTATACATACAAAACGGCTCAGGTAACGGAAGTTACCAAACAAATTCCCGCAGGCATTGTCAATGGTGTACAGCAGTACCAGTATGAAACCAAAACAACCACCTACTATACACAGGACGAACAGAAATCATCGGAAAACACCATAACGGTTCCTCACTATGATCCTGTTGAAGTCATTATACCGATTTACACAAACGGAACCATAACAGGCACCGGGAAAGAAACCTATTATGTCCGGAACGGGCTGGATACATTAACCCCCACAAAAGATGTGGTCACTTATCTGGAATGTACCATTCATCAATTTAATCAGGATATTGTTGCGGAAGCTTTCGGACTGGATCTGGCCGCACAATTTGCTGAAACAGGCCAGACATATGAAGAAGTCATAAACAGTATGGCTCAAGCCTTAAAGATGACCTTATATGGTTCTGCAGGAAATGGTTCGGTTCCGCCATTATCGGATGCTGAACTTCAGGAGTTTGCGGCAATGCAGGATTGCAATGCCGCCCGCAAACATTTATTGACAACAGCCTTATCACTGGTTGGAAAAGTCCCATATTTCTGGGGTGGAAAATCCGAAGCTGGATGGAATGATGAATGGAATACCCCGAAACTGGTAACTGCAGCCGGTTCCAGTGAAACTGGCACCATCCGCCCATACGGACTGGATTGTTCGGGATTTACAGACTGGGCGTTCAAGACCGCTTTTGGTGTCAGTATCGGAGCCGGAAGCTGGAACCAGTGGGATCATACTTTTGAAATCTCAGAGGAAGAACTTCTTCCGGGAGATTTAGGATTTCTGGCAGTGCCTGGTACAGTTTCTGTAAACCACGTCCTAATTTTTGCGGGTTATGCGGAAGATGGAAAGAAAATGTGGGTGCATTGTGAAGGCGGAAGCGGCGTGATTCTCAGTTCTCCAAACTATGTCACGCAGTACCGCAGGCTGTCTGACATTGATTTTGATACCATAACAGGCGGTGAGTAAATGGAAGAAAAAGAAGTGAAAAATGTCTATGCAATCCCGGCAAACTATACGGATTCCGGGAAATTGCTCGGTGGGATGGTAGAAACCAGAAATGCGGTGGAAACCGGAATTCTTCTGTTGGCGGTGGGGTATCCGGAACTGAAATGGATTCCCATGCCGGGAACCTTGCGGATTATTGTCATGTCTGTCACCTTAATTCCCCTTGCAGTTGCGTCTGTCATGGGGATAGACGGGGATTCCCTGTTTCAATATGCGGGTCATATCTGCAGATTCTGGATCAAGAGGAGAAAATTACACATGAGGAGGGTTGGATATCGATATGGAGATACGGGACTGGCTAAACCAGATCAAAAAAGGAGCGAAAAGGTCAAAAAAGCTTGAATTTGTACAGGATTTCCTGCCCATCAAAAATCTGCAGAATGGCGTCATCGAAACAAAGGATAGCCGGTACCTGAAAATTCTGGAAATCGAACCCATTAACTTTATGCTGCGTTCTGAGGAAGAACAAATCAATATTATTGCTTCCTTTGCGAGCTGGCTGAAAATATCGCCCATGCATCTGCAGTTTAAGTCCATTACCCGTAAAGCAGATTCTGACAAGCATATTGCCCTGCTGCGGCAGGATCTGGAGTCTGAGGATAACCCCAAATGCCGCGAACTCAGTGAGGACTATATTCATTTGATCAAAGATATTGGAAACCGGGAAGCGCTGACAAGGCGCTTCTTTTTGATTTTTCAGTATGAAATGGTTGGACGAAATGACAGTGAGGATTATGAAAAAATATACAGCATGCTTCAGACAGCCGCACAAAACGCAAAAGCATATTTTATGCAGTGCGGCAACACCATTGTGGAACCCCAGGATGCGGATGAAGCAGCGGCAGAAATCCTGTATCTGTATTTCAACCGGCGTTCCTGCATCGAAGAACCATTTTCATCCCGCATGCAGCGTGTTGTGATGGATACCATGGCAGCAAAACACCAGATTATCGGCCTGGATCCTGTACCCAAAATCCGGATTGCTCACTTTATCGCGCCTCGCGGCATTGATTTCAGCCATACCAATTATGTCGTTATGGACGGACTCTACTATTCCTTTTTGTATATCAAAAAAGATGGATATCCGGGGATTGTACGGGGCGGATGGATGTCTGCCTTAGTCAACGCGGGAGAAGGGATCGACATTGATGTGCATTTACGGCGGGAGAACCGAAGCAGAACCATTGATAAAGTTGCCCAGCGGATTCGTTTGAACCGCACGAAACTCAAAGGTCTGCAGGATACCAGTACGGATTATGAAGAACTGACCAATTCCATTATGGCCGGCTATTACATCAAAAATGGAATTGCCAATCGGAATGAAGATCTGTTTTATCTGTCAGTTTTCATTACGGTATCCGCCAAAAGCTATGAGGAATTGATGTGGCGAAAACAACAGATGGTGGATTTGCTGAAATCCATGGATATTTACACCAGCGATTGCCGGTTTCAACAGGAAGAGGCATTTCGATCCGTGATGCCTTTTCTGCAGATGGACCCACATCTGGAAAAGAAATCCAAGCGAAATGTCCTGACCAGCGGTGCGGCAGCCAGCTATCTGTTTACCAGCTTTGAAATGTCGGATGATTCCGGCGTGCTGCTGGGCGTCAACCGGCATAACAATTCCCTTTGCATTGTCGATTTGTTCAACACCAAGA
The DNA here is from genome assembly GCA_944382875.1 of uncultured Clostridia bacterium. GTDB lineage: Bacteria > Bacillota > Clostridia > Oscillospirales > Ruminococcaceae > Merdivicinus. Next base: position 8,716 of record CALWNQ010000008.1, on the reverse strand, counting down.
AAAATAAAAACGCAAATCTGACCATGTGCGGAACAAGCGGCGCCGGAAAAACCTTTACCATGCAGCTTTTAGCACTGCGCATGCGGATGCGAGGGATCCAATGCTATATTGTTGCCCCCATTAAAGGGCATGAATTCAAACGGGCCTGCGACCGGATCGGCGGAGAGTTTATCAAAATTGCCCCTGGTTCCCCTCACTGCATCAATATCATGGAAATCCGGCACACCATCTCACCGGAAATGGAACTGATTGATGATGTGGACTATAACGACATGGATTCCATGCTGGCAAAGAAAATCCAACAGTTAATGATCTTTTTCTCCCTCTTGATTCCGGACATGACCAATGAGGAGGAACAGATGCTGGATGAAGCTCTGATCCGAACCTATCACGATTTCGGAATCACCCATGACAACAGCAGCCTGTATGAGGACGCGGAGGCAAATCCCCCCAAAATGAAACGGATGCCGATTCTGGGAGATCTTCACAAACGCCTGCAGGAGAATGAATTGACGAGTCGAATTGCAACGATTGTAAGCCGGTTTGTTACCGGTTCCGCACAGAGCTTTAACAGGCAGACCAATGTGGATCTGAGCAATAAATACATTGTATTGGACCTGTCCGAATTAAAGGGAAAACTACTCCCAGTTGGCATGATGATCGCCCTGGACTATGTTTGGGACAATATCAAAGCAGACCGGACGAAGAAAAAAGCAATTCTGATTGACGAAATCTGGCAGTTGATCGGTGCTTCCTCCAATCGTCAGGCAGCGGAATTTTGCCTGACAATCTTCAAAACGATCCGTGGATTCGGAGGGGCTGCCATCGCTGCAACCCAGGATCTGTCTGACTTCTTCAGTCTGGATGATGGAAAATATGGCCGCGCCATCATCAACAACAGCAAAAATAAGATTATTCTCAATCTGGAACCGGATGAAGCCGAATATGTCCGGGAAACTCTGAAGCTCACCCGGACAGAAATTCGATCGATCACCCGGTTTGAACGCGGCGAAGCACTCATTTACAGCAATAACAGCAAAATTCCTGTCGTGATCAAGGCATCCAAAGCAGAACAGGAAATGATTACAACAGACCGGGCCGAGCTGGAAGCTTTGCTGAAACAAAAACAAAAGCAAACGCATTCCGACCAAAATACGTATTCTTAATCAAATGCGCATATCAGAGAAGGTGAAAAGATTGTTGCTGCAAGAAGAACAAAATGTAATCCAATGGTTGTTCCAGTACGGTCCTCTGCCCAAAGCGCAGGTCATCCGCCTGCTGCACAACAAACCGCCCAATACAGCAGAAAAGATCATCCGGAACCTGAAGAAAGAACATCAGATTACCGAGACAGACATCGGATACCTGGGGTTAGATTCCAGAACCAATCCGGATCAGCGGCTGATTCAGGCCATCTGGGTGCTGCTGAAATTTGTGGATAAGGTGGCTCCCCAGGCCCATTACCCAGCGTCGTATCCATCCCAGTTGTTCTTTCTGAAAGAAAATATCGGGTATGAAATTGCGGTACTGTATGACGGCGAACAATATCTTACCAGGCTTTTACAACCGCAAGACAGCATGAAATATATTCTTGTCGTTCCCCATGTTTCTATGATTCCAACCCTTTTCCTTCCCAACGCCCCCTGCCTGTTTGCAACTTTGGATTTTGACGGGAAGGAGGAACCAGATGTGACCTTTTACACTGGAAAGGAGGACAACTCAGAATGACGGAATTTGAAAAGGCGCTGATCAGAACCAAAAAGTTTGTCAGCCAGATTACGCGGGAAATCCAGATGATTCAGAGCCTTCTGGATTGCGGGAAAATTCCGGCGGCATATCGGGCCGCCCTGAATCTGGAACAATACTCCGAACGGCTCACCCTGTTGACCCGCACCCTCCCGGCGTACACCGGGAACCCGGCAGCCAGGCATGATGTGGAGCAGATTCTAGAGGAGGAAATCCCGGTGGAGATTGGATTCACTATGGAAGGCTGGTTCTGTGTCCGGTTCCCCGCCCTGCTCCCCAAAAAGGAAAGCGGTTCTGCGTCCTATCTCCGTTCTTTTCTGTACCCGGCTATGCGGAAATTCTTCGCCCGATCTCCCCCGGTTCGTTACGATGACTGCGTTCTGATTTTCCGCCATGTCTATGACCGGCAGCGGCCGGAACGCCAGTACCGGGATCATGATAATATCGAAGTCAACATGGCGGCGGATATTATTACCCTGTATGTACTGCAGGATGACGCCCCCATGAGCTGCTGCCATTACTATTGCACGGCTGTGGGAAATACAGACCGCACTGAAATTTATGTGGTTCCAAAGAGTGACTTTCCCAGGTGGTTTCTCCTGGAAAAAACACTGCCGGAAGAAGGTGAAAAGCTCCATGAAATTCCCCCTTGTAAAGCAAAAAAAGATATGTAAAAACGCCCCCAAAAAAACGATTCTAAATTACATATCTTTCAAGAGGCCGGGAAATCCCAGAAATCCTATCGTTCGACGTCATTTTACTCACCAAAAATCAGAACAAGAGAGCAGGCATCATGTCGGAAATGATTCCAACGCGGGTGGTTCGCCATGATGACACTGCGCCCCGGCAGTCATGCCTATTCCATTCTTTCCATCCTGTCCATAACCGGAGAAATTCCAATGGATTCTTTCAAATTGATTGGCAGTGAACGGGTGCTGAAGGCTCTGGTTCATAAAATGACAGAGGAACAGGAATATCGGTTTCGACCTGAATGGACAACAGAAAAGTTTCAGGGAAAGCTGCTTCGCATTACCGGGAAAGGAAGAAACAAAGCTGTTCGGCTCACAAAAAAAGCACTTCCCGTTCTGGATTGGATTCATCCGGGAGCATATGGCTATTACATGGATTCTTTCTGGAACCATCAATTTCCAGGCGATCAAACCCATATCGACCGGATTCATCGAGTGGCGGAAACGGTTCTGATGTGCCAGATGGCTGGGATTGAGTGCCGGGGATACTGCCTTCCCTCCTTGCAGAATCAGGAAATCCGACAGATTGTTCCAGCCGGCCCTTCCTGTTATCTGGCCAGAGATTTGAAAAAAGTGGGCAGCTCTGAGACAAGCAAAACCAAGTTTACCCGACTGACCGGAGTGATTTATTCCGGCAGAGAGGCTTATGCCGTGTACAACACTCGAAACGCGCTGATGAAATGGAACGGCATGGGAGAATTTAAGGCCTTGCAGAATCTGATTGAAATCACCAGACTGAATACCAGGATCTCCTCTGTTGATTCCGCCATTTTGTTCGGGAAGTCTGAAACCATTGCGTTACGGACACTTCTGGAGGCAGAAAAGAATCGCCGACTGGAACTTCGCTTTGACAGAATTTATCGGAACATCTACTTTGTGCCGATGAACTCCTTTGGAATCCATCTTTTGAAGATTCTTACCTTACCAGGTTGGAAACAAAAGCTGCTGGATCTTCTGTTTGATCCGGAAACCCAGTCTGACGGAACCGGAATGATGGAATATGATGCTTTTGTGGAAGGCAAATACGTCTATTCCTTTCTGGATCAGAATATTGCCCGTTTGATCCGACTGCGGGAAGCGCTTCAGATCCAGTCGGAACCAGTGGAGATTTTATGTTTCCCGGAACAGGGTTCTTTGCTTCAGCAATACCTGGGTTCCCATATCTCAATCAAATACATCGAACTGAAGACAATCGAAAACGCATTATGGGAGGAGGTATGAGTATTTGAAAGAAAGCTATCGAAAAATTGCCATGATTGCCGCTGTCTTACTGGGATTGGCGGCGCTTCTTTATTTGGGAGGAGTGATTGGACAGATCCTGACAAATTATTCCCTTTGGATGAAACAAGGTGGGATGGGCGGACAAGTTACCATGCAGCCGGTCAATTTCCAGCCTGGATACTGTTTCCAGCAGGCTTTTTCTTCAAATGGCATCAAAGGAACGCTGTTTCTACTGGCCGCAGGCATAGGAGTCTTTGCCTATATTCGATTGCATAACAAATTGGAAAACAACGATTATGATGAACGCGGATTTAAAGTGGTAAAAAACGGAACATACGGGACGGCATCCTGGATGAATGAAAAGGAAATGCAGAAGGTCCTCGAAATCTCCCCCATTGAAAAAGCGGAAGGAACCATACTGGGCGAGTATCAGGGAAAAGCAGTTTGTATGCCCAAGGATACCAGACTCAACCGGCATATCGCTGTATTTGGCGCATCCGGCACCATGAAATCCAGGGCAGTGATCTGAAATGCATTATTCCAGGCCATCCGGAGAGGTGAATCGGTGATTATCACGGACAGCAAAGCGGAACTCTATGCAGATACTGCAGAAATGTACCGGCAAAACGGATATGAAGTGAAGGTTTTGAATCTGGTCAACCCTGAACACGGAGATTCCTGGAACTGTATGTCCGATCTGAATGGTGATACATTGATGGCGCAGGTACTCACCAATGTGATCATTGGAAACACCAGTTCCGGAAAAAGCGACCATTTCTGGGACAACGGTGAAGGCAATTTACTCAAGGCTCTCATTTTGCTGGTTGATCAGGATCGCAGCCGCAATTCTGATCTGAAAAACCTTCCCGCAGTGTATCAGGCATTAACCCAGAATACAGAACGGCAGCTCACGGCTATTTTTGAAAAGCTTCCGCTCAGCCATCCGGCACGTGCGCCATATAACCTGTTCTCACAATCCAGTGATACCGTTCGATCCGGTATCATACTGGGTTTGGGAACCCGGCTGCAGGTGCTGCAGAATGAAGCGGTTCAAAAAATTACCAAGCGGTCCGATATTGATCTGACTGCACCAGCAAAGCAGAAATGTGCCTACTACATTATTCTAAGCGATCAGGATGCTACCATGGCATTCTTATCCTCTTTGTTTTTTTCCTGTATGTTCATCAAACTGACCCGATATGCGGACTCCAGACCAAATGGACGCTGCGATGTGCCGGTAAACTTGATTTTAGATGAGTTCAATAACATCGGCAAGTTGGGAGCAGCGCCGGATGGTTCGGATTTTTGCCGTTCCCTCAGCACCATTCGTTCCCGTGACATTCGGGTCATGATTGCGGTACAGAGTCTGGGACAGCTTCAGAACCGATACCCAAACAATCTCTGGTCCGAAATCGTTGGAAACTGTGACATCCAGCTTATGCTGGGCTGCACCGATGATCTGAGTGCAGAATATTTTTCTGCCCGCAGCGGTGATATGAGTATTGAGGTAAAATCCACCATGACGGTACGCAAAACCATTGCGGTCGCACAAATGATCCCACAATACCGTCAAACAGAAGGCCAGGGAAAACGCCGGCTGCTGACACCGGATGAAGTGCTTCGGCTTCCGAATGAGGAACTGCTGTGCATAATCCGCGGCTACAATATTGTAAAGCTGAAAAAACTGGACTACACCAGACATCCAATGGCAAGCCAGATCGCAAAAATTTCCATACAGGATTATCATCCGATGACCGTATCAACGGAAACAGAGGCATGTCAGACTGAAACAGATCTGGTTGAGCCTGATCCTCAGCCTGCAAAACGAAAAGCATCCCTGTACAGTTCTGCAAAACCACCGGAAGATTTTTAATGATAAGGAGGCAACACAATATGAACGAAATGGATATTCTCCATACTGAAATGGAAACAACAGATTTTCCTCTTGGATCCGATGTACTTTCTGCTCGGAGCGACGAAATTCAGCCAAATTTTTCTGAGTCTGGTACAGACACCGAAACTCACGAAGACGGCGTCTCGACGGCTGCATGGAGCGGCGAAAATGAGACAATTTTTTCTCAGTCTGGTACAGACGCGGAAATTGAAAGGGATGACATCAAGAAGGCCGAGCGGAGCGGCGAAATCCAGTCAAAAATTTCTGAGTCTGATGAGAACGCAAATTTTGATAAAGAGAGGGCCCTGCAACCTGGATGGAGCGGCGAAAATGAGACAATTTTTTCTCAGTCTGGTACAGATGCAGAAATTGAAAGGGATGACATCAAGAAGGCCGAACGGAGCGGCGAAATCCAGTCAAAAAATTCTGAGTCTGACACGACAGAAAAATCAGTGAAGCCTTCCAGAAAAAGAAGGACAAAATCCACTGCAGAAGATTCTTCAGAAGAAGCCATTCTCCTCCCGGAAGAAACAAAAACGGAAAAAAGACGTACGCGCAGAAAGTCCGGCACAACAGTTCTCTCTGTCGAAGGTGACCAGTCTGTTGGGGCTGAAACCATGAAATCCCGGAATGATTTACTGGACTTGGTTGAATCCATGAAAGGGAAAAAGATTCTGACTGGTATTCTGGAAGGAGTAGAACGTCCGGAAAGCAATCCATCTCTTACCCTTGCAGTCCTTTATCACGGAGATTTCAAGATTCTGATTCCTGCCGAACTGATGCTGAATCCACCAGAAGAGAGTTCAGGACACTCCAGAGAAGAACTGATGCACTACAACATCAGTAAACGTCTGGGGGCAGAAATTGATTTTATTGTAAAAGGCATTGATGAAGAAGCGGGTATCGCGGCTGCAAGCCGGCTGGAAGCCATGGACTTAAAACGACGGCATTATTATTTCGGAAAAGACCGAACCGGCGGCGACATTCTTTATGAAGGACTTTGTGCAGAAGCGAGGATTGTATCTGTGATCCGTGCAGGCATCTTTGTTGACCTGTTTGGATTAGAAATCTATATTCCGCTTCGAGAATGCAGTTACCAACGGTTGTTTGATGCCAGTACGCAATTTGCACCTGGTCAGCGGACCACTGTAAAAATTCTCAGCATTGACCGAAGTGATCGAGACCATATCAAAGTCCGAGCTTCTGTAAAACAGGCGTCTCCAAATCCATATGAGAAAGCTTTGAAAAAATATGGAATTGGCAATCGATATGTAGGCACTGTCAGCATGGTAGATACCAATGGTGTATTTGTTGCCATGGATGGCGGCATCGACTGTTTATGCAGCTATCCGCGGAGAGGCAGACCACCGGTTGGTGCACGTGTGACAGTACGGGTACTGGGAATCAATTATGAAAAAAATCGAATGTGGGGGGCAATTGTACATGTTACAATGCCGCGATAAAGGAGGATTTTGATTTTGAATTTTTTAAGCAATGCAGAACAGAAACGCCGGAAAGAGATTGTAACGCGTACCCGTCAGATGATCAAAGAACATATCCGGGTAGAGGATGAGGATGAGACATCTCTGACAGCATCTTATCAGGGATACTATATGCAGCTTTCCTTCTCTTCCCTGCATCCGCTGCTGGTGATTTGTCTTGCCAGAGCAGTATCTTACACGGAGAAAACCTCTCAGTACATCAATCAGCTCAATCTGAGCAGTGTCTTGGGCAGCCATGTACTGAATTCGGAGATCGGCTGCTATTCATACCGCGCAACATTATGGCTGGATATTATTCTGACACCAGAAAGGTTTTTTGAAATATTGAGCCGCTGCATTGAAGAAGCAAATCGGGGCTATTCTCTCTTACAAACTTGCTGAACGGAAAGGAAGAAGAAAAATGGATCGAGGGAAAAAATATTTAGCCGCTATTCTTTTGTCAACTGTCATGATCATATCCGCGCCAGTGACATATGCCGAAGACAGTCTGGAACCGGAAGTATCCATCCTTGACATTACAGAAGACACTTATCAAAGTTTTCATGATGAATACATTCCAACGAATGTATGGATGGAGAAAGAAGAAGATTTTCGATTACTCAAGAAAACCTTCTTAGTGGAACCGGATATTTCTCCATCGGAACTGATCGAGCAAAACATCATGCGGCATGGTGTCACCTATCAATTTCTAGAGATGTATAAAACGGAACTGCCGGGTTCCACCGAAACCAAAACGGTATCCCAGAAAGAAACCATTGCAACTGGCAGTAAAGATCAAAATACCATTGCTGCCCAAGCAGAACAGACGGTTTCCTATGAACAGGATGGTTTTTCCGGCACATTAACACTGGATACTGCTGGAATTACCACTGAGGAAAGCGGCAGGCAAAGCTATTCCTACACAATCAATGATTCGCGGGAATACACTGGCCTTGCCTCCAACGATCCGTATCTGGTGCCGAAGGAGGTGAATAAAAACGGCGCCACGTTGTCCCTGCAGGATATCCAGTGGACGCCCACCGGCGTCAAACCGGATGGCAGCGGACTTCCGGCCAGCTATACGGCAACTGCCAGTTATTCCGGGAAAGGTTGGGGTTCCAAGGTCACTGGCTATACCGCCACTTTGCCTTACTCCGGTGAAGTGACCAGGGAAATTCCCGGAAAAGTGCAGTACACTCTGGTCTATGAGGAAATTCCGCCGGAACCAGTGGAGGAAAAGGATACCGTTTCGCCTCTGTTGGTGTCCGGCGGAATTGCTTTGGTTGCTGCAGCAGGATTTACCGGTTGGAATCTTCATGGACTAAAAAAGGAGAAAGAACAAAAATGAAAAAATTACCATGGGTATTCATGATCGTCTTTCTTTTGGCCGGAACGGTAATGATTTTTCTGAGTTTTCAATCGCCTGATTTTGTTCCTGTAAACAAACAGTCGAACACTGATTCAGAATCATGGGGTACCACTCCAGATTCCCACACAGATTTTGACAAAAATCAAGAATCAAGCACAATTGAAGTTTCAGAGGATGGATTCACCGTGATTGAACCGGAAACAACAGAAGAATCTGGCGGAAAGGAGGAAAAACTTTCAGAAGCAGCAGTCTTTGT
>CALWNQ010000007.1 GCA_944382875.1 uncultured Clostridia bacterium | reverse complement strand
ATGAATTACCAGCTGGCCTTCTTCACGCCAGGAATTTCGCCCTTGTAGGCCAGCTCTCTGAAGCAGATACGGCAGATACCGTATTTTCTCAGATAAGCGTGGGGACGACCACAGATTTTGCATCTGTTGTAAGCACGGGTGGAAAACTTCGGCTCTCTCTGCTGTTTCAGAATCATTGATTTCTTAGCCATTGATTTTCTTTCCTCCCTTATTTCGCGAACGGAGCGCCGAGGAGAGTGAGCAGCTCTCTTGCTTCCTCGTCGGTTTTCGCAGTGGTGATGAAGCTGATATCCATACCGCGGATCTTATCGATCTTATCGTATTCGATTTCGGGGAAGATCAGCTGTTCTTTGAGGCCGATGTTGTAGTTGCCGCGGCCGTCAAAGGAGTTGGCGTTGATACCACGGAAGTCACGGACACGGGGCAGAGCCACATTAAAGAAACGGTCCATGAATTCGTACATTTTGTCGGAACGAAGGGTAACCTTTGCACCGATTACCATGCCCTCACGGAGCTTGAAGTTTGCGATGGATTTTTTCGCGGTGGTCAGAACAGGTTTCTGACCGGTGATAGCGGACAGGTCTTTCACAACGGCGTCCATCACCTTGGAGTTTTCACGAGCCTCACCGCAAGCAACGTTAATCACGATCTTTTCAAGCTTCGGGATCTGCATGACACTTTTGTAGCCGAACTTTTTCATCAAAGCCGGAGCTACGTCAGTTTTATAAAAATCTTTCAGACGAGCCATGTCTTATCCTCCTTCTTAGAAAGTTTCGCCGCACTTGCACTGGCGCTCTTTTTTACCGTCCGCATTGACTTTGTGGTGAACACGGGTGGGTTTGCCGCATTTGGGGCAGATGAGCATTGCCTTGCAGGCATACATGGGGGCTTCGGCTTTCACGATGCCGCCCTGCTGGCCCATGGCGCGGGGCTTCACATGCTTGGTAACCAGGTTGCAGCCCTCAATGATGATCTTGCCTTCTTTAGGGCTGACTTCCAGGACCTTGCCCTGTTTGCCTTTATCCTTGCCGCTGATGATGACGACTTTGTCACCAGTTTTTACATGAATCTTTGCCATTCTCCGCACCTCCTGATTAAAGGACTTCCGGAGCGAGAGAAAGGATCTTCATGTAATCTTTTTCACGAAGCTCTCTGGCTACCGGCCCAAAAATACGGGTGCCTCTGGGGTTTTTGTCCTCACGAATGATAACGGCCGCATTCTCATCGAAGCGGATATAGGTGCCGTCCTCCCGGCGAAGGCCCTTCGCGGAACGGACGATCACTGCTTTGACAACGTCGCCTTTTTTCACAACGCCGCCAGGTGTTGCTTTTTTAACAGAGCAAACAACTACGTCGCCGATATTCGCATAACGTCTGCCGGTACCGCCCAGCACACGGATGCACATCAGTTCTTTTGCGCCGGTGTTGTCAGCTACTTTCATGCGAGTCTGCATCTGAATCACAGTGCGTTCCTCCTTTCGGATTTCAAGAAGCTATTCTATGCGCAGTCGGCGCAAAACTTATTTCGCTTTGGTGATAATTTCGGTAACTCTCCATCTTTTGTCCTTGGACAGCGGACGGGTTTCGGTTACCAGCACGGTATCGCCCTCGTTGCAGATGTTTTCGGCATCATGCGCTTTGAGTTTTACAGTGCGCTTTACGATTTTATTGTAAAGGGGGTGACGGACATTGTCCTTAATGGCAACGACAACGGTTTTGTCCATCTTGTTGCTGACAACGGTGCCGACCCGCGTTTTTCTGAGGTTTCTCTCGCTCACAGCGTTTCCTCCTTTTCGTTATCTAGCGTTCTCCTGATTCTCAGTGTCACGAAGAACGGTCATAATGCGGGCAATGTCCTTTTTGACTGCCTTGATCCGCATGGGGTTATCCAGCTGGTTGACGGCAAGCTGAAAGCGCAGATTGAACAGCTCAGCTTTCAAGTCGTTCAGTTTGGTCTGGAGCTCCGCTACGGACAGCTCACGGATTTCTTTTGCTTTCATTATTGCTCACCACCCATCTCTTTTGTTACAAATTTGCATTTGATCGGCAGCTTGTGCATAGCCAGACGCATAGCTTCACGAGCCAGTTCTTCAGAAACGCCGCCGATTTCAAACAGCACACGGCCGGGTTTTACCACAGCCACCCAATACTCGGGAGAACCTTTACCGTTACCCATACGGGTTTCAGCAGGTTTCTGAGTGATGGGTTTATCGGGGAAAATCTTGATCCATACCTGACCGCCACGTTTAATGTAACGAGTCATAGCAATACGGGCAGCCTCGATCTGATTGGAGGTAATCCAGCAGGGCTCGAGTGCCTGCAGTCCGTAATCACCGTAAGTTACGGTGTTGCCGCGTGTCGCAGTGCCTTTCATACGGCCTCTCTGCTGACGGCGGAATTTTACACGCTTTGGAAGCAGCATTATTTGTTACCTCCTTCCGAACGAGGTCTGTGGTTTTCTCTGCGAGAGTCGCGATCACGGCGGTTGAAGCGCTCATCGCGGGGAGCTCTCGCGGGTTTCTTAGTGACTTCGCCCTTCAATACTTCACCGTTGTAGATCCAGACTTTAACGCCGATCTTGCCGTAGGTGGTGTGTGCTTCCGCGAAGCCGTAGTCGATGTCCGCACGCAGGGTCTGCAGCGGAACGGTACCTTCATCATAATGCTCGGTACGGGCAATTTCTGCACCGCCCAAACGGCCGGAAACGCAGGTTTTGATGCCCTTTGCGCCGAGACGCATAGTGCGGCCGATGGCCTGTTTCATCGCACGACGGAAGGAAATACGTTTTTCCAGCTGCTGTGCAATGCTCTCTGCAACCAGCTGAGCAGACAGGTCAGGCTGTTTCACCTCAACAATGTTGATGTGAACGGGTTTGCCGATCATCTTCTCAACCTGCTGGCGGAGCTTATCGATTTTCGCGCCGCCCTGGCCGATAACCATGCCGGGTTTTGCGCAGTGAATGTGAATGCGAACCTTCAGTGCGTCACGCTCGATTTCGATGCGCGGAACACCGGCAGCCTTCAGCTCTTCTTTAATAAAATTGCGGACTTTGTGATCTTCCACCAGGATGTCGCCGAAAGCGGCTTTCTCTGCAAACCAGCGGGAATCCCAATCCTTGATCACACCCACGCGAAGTCCGTGGGGATTAACTTTTTGTCCCATAGTTTACCTCCTCTTCCAGCTTATTCCTTTTCCTTCAGGGTCAGAGTCACATGCGAAGTTCTTTTCAGAATCCGGTGAGCGCTGCCTTTGGGAGCCGGCCGCATTCTCTTCATGATCGGGCCGGGGCACACGAAACATTCCGCGACATACAGATTATGAACATCCATGTTGAAGTTATGATCTGCATTGGCAATGGCCGATTTCAGAAGTTTCTCGAGATATTCGCTGGCAGACTTGGGTGTCTGCTGCAGGATCGCCTGTGCAACTTTTACGTCTTTGCCCCGGATGAGGTCCAGAACGATCTGTACTTTACGGGGTGCGATCCGCACATTTCTAAGGTAAGCTTTCGCTTCCATTGAAAAATCCTCCTTTCGGCCTTAGTTTCCGTTGTTGGATGTTTTGGATCCAGCGTGGCCTTTATAAGTTCTGGTGGGAGCAAACTCGCCGAGTTTGTGTCCAACCATATCCTCAGTAACATAGACGGGAACGTGTTTGCGTCCGTCGTGAACGGCGAATGTATGTCCAACGAATTCCGGGAAAATCGTAGAAGCACGGCTCCAGGTTTTCAGAACCTTTTTCTCGCCTTTTTCATTCATTTCAACAACTCTTTTATACAGCGCCGGCTGTACGAAAGGGCCTTTTTTTACGCTTCTGCCCATTATTCATCTGCCTCCTTTCAGAATTACTTCGCGTTTCTGCGTTTCACGATAAATTTATCGGAGCGCTGATGCTGTTTGCGGGTCTTGTAGCCCAGAGCAGGTTTGCCCCAGGGAGTCATTGGGCCGGGATGTCCAACAGGAGACTTACCTTCACCACCACCATGAGGATGGTCGCAGGGGTTCATAACAGAACCGCGGACGGTGGGTCTCCAGCCCATGTGACGTTTGCGGCCAGCTTTACCGATGGACACGTTTTCGTGGTCGATATTGCCAACCTGACCAATGGTTGCTTTGCATTTCGCGGAGAAATTCCGAAGCTCGCCGGAAGGAAGACGAACCAGAGCGTACTCGCCCTCTTTCGCCATCAGCTGTGCCATGTTGCCGGCAGCACGAACGAGCTGAGCGCCTTTTTCGGGGTAGATTTCAATGTTGTGAATGAAAGTACCAACCGGGATGTTTGCCATCGGCAGAGTGTTGCCGGGCTTGATATCAGCGTCAACGCCGCTTCTCACCTTGTCGCCGACCTTCAGGCCGTTGGGAGCAAGAATGTAGCGTTTTTCGCCGTCCTCATACTGCACAAGGGCAATATGAGCGGAACGGTTGGGATCGTACTCCAGGGTGAGAACGGTAGCATCCATATCAATTTTATCACGCTTGAAGTCGATGATACGGTATTTGGTGCGATTTCCGCCGCCGCGATGACGAACGGTAATGCGGCCGTAGCTGTTACGTCCGGATTTTTTCTTCATGGGCTCCAGGAGGCTTCTCTCAGGAGCAACTTTGGAAAGGCCGGAGTAGTCGGTTACGGTCATCTGGCGCCGGCCGGGAGTGGCTGCGCTATAAGACTTGATAGCCATTTGAAATTCACTCTCCTAATTCGGTTTAGCGAAGGAGCAATTCTCCTTCATACATCACCCGGGGAACCGGACCGGTTCCCACAAACGGGTCATCCTGCGATGATTACGCCATGCCTTCGAAGAACTCGATGGTCTTGGAATCTTCGCTCAGGGTTACGATGGCTTTCTTCCAATCGGGACGGTAGCCTTCGTTGCGGCCCATTCTCTTAAAGCGGCCCTTCACGCTGATGGTGTTGACCTTGACGACTTTAACGCCGAACAGGGTTTCCACAGCTTTGGCAATCTCCACCTTGTTGGAATCTTTGGCAACCTTAAAGGTGTACTTCTTGTCGGCGATGCCGAACATGGATTTCTCGGTGATGACGGGGGCGATAATGATTTCGTTCGCCAGTTTCATTATGCGTACACCTCCTCGAGATTAGCAACTGCATCTTTCACCACGATAAATTTATCGCAGTTCAGAACATCGTATACATTCAGCGTATTGACGCTTGCGGTTTTGACGCCGGGGATATTGGCAAGGCTCTTGAGAACCTTCTCATCTGCGCTGTTGAGCACGATGAGGGATTTCTTCTCTGCGCCGAGAGCCTTGAGCATGTTGACCATCACTTTGGTCTTGTACTCAGCGGTTTCAATCTTATCAACCACGATCATGGAGTTGTCCAAAACCTTGGAAGAAAATGCAGATTTGAGAGCCAGTCTCTTGATTTTCTTGTTCAAAGCCAGACGGTAGTCACGGGGCTTCGGGCCCAGTGCAACGCCGCCGTGAGTCCACTGGGGAGCACGGATGGAGCCCTGTCTTGCATGACCGGTTCCTTTCTGTCTCCAGGGTTTACGGCCGCCGCCTCTTACCTCGGTACGGGTAAGGGTGGACTGAGTGCCCTGACGCTGATTGGCAAGGTAGGTCACCACTGCCTGATGCATTGCAACCTTGTTGGGTTCAATGCCAAATACGGCATCGGAAAGCTCGATTTCAGAAACAGCTTTGCCAGCCATATCGAATACGGAAATTTTCGGCATTGTAATTCCTCCTTCCCTTATGCTTTCTTGCTGTCGGTAACAATCACGAGGCCGCCTTTGGGGCCGGGGATTGCGCCCTTGATCGCAATCAGATTGTTTTCGGCGTCAACCTTTACAACCTCGAGGTTCTGGATGGTGACGCGCTCAGCGCCCATATGACCGGCCATGCCCTTGCCTTTGAAGATACGGGACGGGTCGGAGATGGCGCCCATAGAGCCGGGCTGTCTTGCAACAGGGCCGGTACCGTGAGAAGCACGGAGGCTTGCGTTGCCATGACGTTTGATTGCGCCGGCGTAGCCTTTACCTTTGCTGGTGCCGCAGACATCAACCATGTCGCCGCAAGCGAAGGTGTCAGCCTTGACGATATCGCCAACATTGTAAGCGCCGCAGTCGTCGAAGCGGAACTCACGCAGGGATTTTTTCGCAGCTACATCTGCTTTTTCGAAGTGGCCCTTCATAGGTTTGTTAACCTTGTGAACCTTAGCGTCGCCGAAGCCCATCTGGACTGCGTCATAGCCGTCGTTCTGAGCGGTCTTCTTCTGCACAACGGTGCAGGGGCCTGCTTCGATAACGGTTACCGGAACGACTTTTCCGGTCTCGTCGAAAATCTGGGTCATGCCGATTTTCTTACCGATGATACCTTTTTTCATCTTTCTTTCCTCCTATAAGGCTATTGGTTGGCTTTTCACCAACTTGACCTTCCGGCTGCCGCATTTTTGCGGTTCCGGACCGCGAGGGCGTTCAGAATCTTCTGTCGAGATTACAGGTTGATCTCGATTTCAACGCCGGCGGGGAGCTCCAGGCCCTGAAGTGCTTCCACGGTTTTTGCGGAAGGACGGAGCACATCAATGAGCCGTTTGTGAGTTCTCATCTCAAACTGTTCGCGGCTGTCTTTGTATTTGTGAACAGCGCGAAGGATGGTCACAACCTCTTTATCGGTCGGCAGCGGGATGGGGCCTGCAACTCTGGCTCCGGTTCTCTTTGCTGTTTCCACGATTTTTGCGGCGGAAGTATCCACCAGGGTGTGATCGTACCCTTTCAGTTTGATTCTGATTTTTTCTTTGACTGCCACTGTCATCGCCTCCTTGAATATTGTGGGGACAAGACCAAAGATGGAACACGTTTCCGTGTGTTCCGCGTTCAGACAAATAAAAAACCGAAAAAACGCATGGTTTTTCCGGGGTGTCTGAACCGTTTCCATACCCACCGCTGTTGGTCGCATTCCGGCAGGCCTGGGGCACTTGCAGCCTCAAAAGGCGCAGTTTGCCTTGGAGTTTGCCCGCTGTCCTGTACGCAGGTGCAGGGTATGGGGCACTTCCATCGTATTCATCTTTTGTCGCCCGGTTTGAAATCGGACATACTCGGCGAAAATTACCCGCTCTGGGACCTATCCGGAAGACAGGATCTTGACCTCACGGCCGGCGGCAACCTCTCGCTTCATCGCATATCTGTCGCAGTCACGCAATAGCTATTATACATGTTCTTTACCGTTTTGACAAGAGTTTTTCGCAATTTAATTATGAACAATTTGTAAATCTTTAAGCGCTGTGGCATCCTTTCTGATTTTCAGCAAATTCTGCGTCACCGGCTTCGATTTCCGCATCAAATTCATCGGAATTTAAGAAGATTTCTTCCACTTCCTGCTGGATTTCTTTCAGCCGTTCGATTTCATCGGTGATTCTGCCATATAAATGAAGATAAGCCTTTTTATATGTGTTCTGTTCCATATAAAATCCTCCATTTTTAGATAGAATAAAGATTATATGGGTATTATAACACATTTGTGTTTTATGTCAACACATATTCGCCTTGTTTTGACCAAAAATGTTATATAGAATGAAGGAAGGTGGTGATTGAGTGGATATTGTTGAAAAAATCAAAAAGATTATGAAAGACCGAAATATTTCAGAGTATCGATTAGCTCAGGAATCCAATGTTCCGCAATCCACTCTGTCTTCAGTATTTCGCCGCCGCTCTTCCATTAGTATTCCAACTCTGCAGGATCTTTGTGATTATTTTGATATTTCAATGTCCCAGTTCTTTTTCGATCCAGAGCAGGAAACACTTTATCCTGTCACCGGGAATCAGCAGGAGATGCTGGAAAAGTGGCTCACCCTCACGCCCGAACAGCAGCAAATTGTAATGGATTTAATCCGGTATATGAACGACAATGATAACAAGCAACGGTCTGAATAATGGCCGCTTTTCTTTTTTGTGTTGATTCATATCGTGCTTAATTTTATTATAACCACTATTTTGACTTGTGTCAACCATCATTTAATTGTTTTGGCAAGGTTTATTTTCTTTTGTTTTCACCTCATACTATATATGAGGTGATTGCATTGGACGCAGCATATCAAAATGAATATCGTCAACTTGGACTGAATATTGCATTTTACCGCAAAGCCCGTGGTCTGACACAAATGCAGCTTGCGGAACTTCTGGACATAGATAGGAGCCATTTAAGTGCGATTGAATTGGCGAATGTCGGCGTTTCGTTAGACGTTGTTTTTCATATATGCAAAATCCTGCAAATTACACCAAAAGAACTATTTGATTTCCGGCTATGATAAAACGGACGGTTTAAAACCGTCCGTTTTTTATTTCTGCAAGTATGCCTCCACCTGTTCCCGCAGGTAGTCCGCCATCTCGTCGGCGTCAAACTCCGCGCCGGTAAAATGCCGGTAGGCGTAAATCGCCTGATAAATCAGCATGTCCAGCCCGTTTTTACAGGGAATCCCCCGCTTGCGGCACTCCTTTAGCAACGTCGTTTCCGCCGGCTTGTAGACAATGTCACAGACAAAGGGTTTTCCGCCGTCCAAAAAGGAAAAGTCTCCGAAATCCTGCCCGATGCCGCTCATTCCAAGCGGTGTGGCGTTGAGGAGGATATTCGCCCAGCTGCCGCAGTTCTCGGCAGAAAGCTCCGCAAACGGCAAAACCTCCGCCCGCGTGTCATCGCCGGCCAGAGCCGCGCCCTTTTCCGGATTCCGGCAGAAAATCCGCACCATTTCCGCCCCGCAGTCGAACGCTTTGCGGCAAATAGACCGCGCCGCTCCTCCGGCACCCAGCAGCGCAACCCGGCTGCCCTGGAAATCCGCGCCCATCCGGCCAAGCGCCGCCCGGATTCCATCACCATCCGTATTATAGCCGGTCATTTTTCCGTTTTGTACACAAACGGTATTGACCGCCCCGCAGCTTTCCGCATAGGGATCGACAGCATCCAGAAACGGAATGACCGCCGACTTGTGCGGAATGGTGATATTGAAGCCGTCGAGCTTCTCCCGCGCTTTCCGCAAAAAATCGGGCAGTTCCTCCGGACGGACGTGGCAGGCGGTGTACTTTCCTGCGGCTCCGAGCTTCTGCATCATACTGTTCTGGATCAGCGGAGACAAAGTGTGGCCGATCGGATCTCCGATCACAGTCAGTTTCCAGCTCATACCGTCCCTCCCTGCTCCCGCAGCGCTTCCCAGATCATCTGCGCGACCATTTCAGGGGAATGTCCGCAGTCCACCGTAATTTCCGCGTATTTGCGGTAGAGCGCGATTCGCTGGTTGTATAGCGTCTGCACCCGTTCCAGATTTCCGCCGATGAGCGGACGCCCGCTCACATCCGAAGCACAAATATCCTCCACGCTCCGGTCGAGAAAAATGATGTTGCCGGTTTCCCCCAGCGCTTCCATATTCTCTTCCCGGAGGATAATTCCGCCGCCGCAGGCAATCACATATCCCGAAAGCTTGGCCGCCTTGCAAGCGCAGATCGTCTCCAGCTTCCGGAACTCTGCTTCGCCGCGGTCCATAAAAATGCGCGGAATGTCCATTCCGGAAGCCCGCTCGATTTCAACGTCCAGGTCTAAAAAGGTCATGGCGGTCAGCGAAGCCAGATGTTTTCCCACTGTGGTTTTTCCGCTGCCCGGCATCCCGATCAGCACCAGATTTTTCTTATACTTCATATCCATCCTCTTTACAAACCGGATCCCCCGGCTGATAGCATCCCAAAAATCGGAAACTGCCGGTATGTTCCTGTACTTCCTTAAACAGCTCATCCCAGCTTTCGGGCAGCTCTTTCGCCAGAAAATCCAGGAAAAAGCGGTATTCCCAGTTGCGATCAGCCATCGGCCTGGATTCAATCTTCACCAGATTCATCCGCCGTTTTTCAAACACCTGCAGCAGCCGGCAAAGGCTCCCCACCGTATGCGGCAGTGTAAAATGAATCGATATTTTCCCGCCGTCCAGGCTTTGGAGCGGCTCTCTGGCCGCGATAATAAAGCGGGTATAGTTCTCCGACTTGCGGTTGATATCCCGCGCCAGTATTTCCAGCCCGTAATGCTCGGCCGCACGGACCGACGCAATTGCCGCCAGCCGGCTGCTCCCGCTCTCTGCCACCATCTCGGCAGCCGCAGCCGTGTTATAAACGGGACGCCGCAGCCAATTGGGGTGCTGCGACAAAAAATCCTCCGACTGGGAGATTCCCTGTTCGTGGGAAACCACTTCCCGGATATTGGAAAGCTTGGTGCCCGGCAGCACCATCAGGCAGTGCCGCACCCGGACATACTGCTCCCCCACAATATAAAGCCCATACCGCTCCAGCAGGTCATAAACCGCCGCAATGGCACCAGTCGTGCTGTTTTCAATCGGAAGGACGGCACGGTCGGCTTCCTGACGGAAAAGCTTTTGGGCCGCGTCCTCAAACGAAGAGGCCATCAGCAGCCCGGCTTCTTTTCCAAAGTAATCGAGCGCCGCTTCCTCGGCATAGGAACCGGGAACTCCCGAATATACCGCTTTCAGCAAAATTCTTCCGCTCCTTCCAGGAAATATTCCGCCCGCGTCATCGAATAGCAGCATTCATCCAGCCATTCTCCATCATACCGCAAAAAACACCGGCGCAGTGTCCCCTCGTAAGTAAATCCGCACTTCTCGATCACCCGTCTGGAACGGCTGTTAAAGGAAAAATGCTGAACGCTCAGCAGCTCGACGCCGCAGTCCTCAAACGCAAAAGCAATCATCCGCCGGGCGGCTTCGGTCATGATCCCTCTCCCCCAATAATCCGCAGAGAGCACATATCCCAGCATCTTCACATCCGGAGAGCTGCTCCGGTGGGAATCTTCGTGCAGCCCCATCGAACCAATCACCTTTCCGGTTTCTTTTAAGACAATCGCCCAGACATCCTGGCCGCTGATAAAACTTTCCAGAATCCTGCAGCTCTCTTCGATGCTTTCATGCGGTTTCCAGCCGGCCGGCGGTCCAACCTCCGGCCGGGAGGCATACTCGTAAAAATCTGCAAGATCACCCGGTTCAAACCGGCGTATGAACAATCGCTCGGTTTCCAGTCTGATATTGTTCATAGACTTCCTCCTGACAGCACTTCCAGCAAAGCAAGTGCCGCTGCACTTTCGATGACCACTGCCGCCCGGCTGAGGATGCAGGGGTCGTGCCGCCCTTTGATCGAAAGTTCGGCGTTTTCCATGGTGGATAAATCCACCGTCTGCTGCGGCTTGGAGATCGAGGGCGTCGGCTTGATGACCGTCTGGAACAGAATGGGCATTCCGTTGGTAATTCCCCCGGTGATGCCCCCGTTGTTGTTTTGGGTACAGACGACCTTCCCATTTTTCATTCGCATCGGGTCGTTGGCTTGGCTCCCTTTTTGGGAGGCAAAATCGAATCCCAATCCAAATGAAATTCCCTTAACCGCAGGGACCGCAAAAATATGCCGGGAAAGAATACTCTCTACGCAGTCGAGCCCCGGCTGTCCGACACCGCAGGGAAATCCCGCAACCGCACACTGGATGATGCCGCCCACCGAATCCCCTTCGGACGCCGCCGTGCGAATCTCTTGCTTCATAGCTTCCCCGGCTGTTTCGTCCAGTACAGGGAAAGCCTCCTGCTGTAATTTTTGGAGCAGCTCCGCCGGAATCTCCACCGGGTCAAAGAACTTGTCACAAACACTGCCAATCTGCAGAATGTGCGCCCCGATTTCAATCCTCCGCTGCCGCAGAATTTGGCGGGCAATGCTCCCTGCAAAGACGAGCGGCGCCGTCAGCCGCCCGGAAAAATGTCCGCCGCCACGGGGGTCGTTACAGCCCCGGTACCGGACAGATCCGGCATAATCTCCATGCGACGGACGCGGAAGTTCTGCCAGTTTCGCATAATCCTGCGACCGGGTGTTCTGGTTGGCAATGATGGCACAGAGCGGCGTGCCGGTCGTTTTTCCCTGATAAACGCCGCTGAGAATTTCCGGCAGATCCCCCTCAATCCGGCTGGTGGAAAGTCCTCCCTTTGCCCGGCGCCGGCCCATCTGGCGGGAGATTTCTTCCATATCCAAAGCAAGTCCTGCCGGAACGCCGTCGAGTACTACGCCGACCGCCGGTCCGTGGGATTCCCCAAAAATCTGATAGGTCATCGTTCTTCCGCCTTTCCGCCCAACCGGGCAAAATCCTCCCAGAAAACCGGGTAGGATTTTCTGACACATTCCGCGCCAATCAGTTTTACCTCATTTTGGCAGATGCAGCTCGCCTCTGCTGCCGCCATCGCGATGCGGTGATCGTTCTGGCAGTCTACTGTTCCGCCCGACAAGGTACCGGTCCCGGCAATTTCGAGATAATCCGGGCCTTCCGCCGCCTTTCCGCCCAATGAACGGACAAGCCGTACCGTCGAGGTAATACGGTCACTTTCTTTCATCCGCAGACGCCCCGCGTTGACAAACCGGACTGAACCACCGTTCCGACCGGCGGCAGCCACTGCCAGTGCCGGAATCAGGTCGGGAATCTCGGCCGCATCCACCAAAAGACAGCCGGGATTTTTCATCTCGCCCAGGATACCGGAAACCGCCCGGTCCCCTTGCAACGAGTTGCATTTAAGTCCCATCGGACGGATTTCGCAGCCCAGAAAATTTGCTCCCAGGAAAAAGGCCGCCTGTGACCAGTCCCCCTCAATCTCCCCCGAAACCGGCCGGAATTTCTGGCCACCGGGAATCAAAAATCGCTGGTAGGATTGGTTTTCCGCTTTTATCCCCGCTTCTGCCAGCGCAGACAGCGTCAAATCGACATACCCCCGGGATTCCAGCCGGTCGGTGATCCGGATTTCGGAATCTTCCTTGAGCAGCGCAAGTCCAAAAAGCAGTCCAGTCACAAATTGGGAGCTCACCTTGCCGCTGAGGGAATAGCTGCCAGCCGTGAGCTTGCCCGAAAGGACCAGCCGGTTATCCTCCTGCCGCCAGCGAATCCTTTTTTCCGCAAACAGATCAAAATACGGGGTGAGAGGCCGTTCCATCAGCCGACCGTGCCCGACAAAGGAAATCTCGCCATTCAGCAAAGCCAGTGCCGGTGGGATTAAAAACCGCAGCGTCGAGCCAGATTCTCCGCAGTCAATCTCCCCACCCAAAACTTTGCCGGGACGGATGACGGCGGTGTCGCCCGAAAGCTCCGTATCAGCGCCCAGAGCCCGCAGCCCCCGGATGGTCGCCATCATATCCTCCGAAGCTGAAAAGCCGGTCAGCCGGTTTTCCTCCCCGGAAAAGGCGGCACAGAGCAGCAGCCGATGCGCCACACTCTTAGATGCGGGAATTTTCACCTCGCCGCTGAGCTTCCGAGGCATTATAGTCAGATTCATGCCAATTCCTCCGCCCAGTCCGCAAATTCAGCACGGGGCATTTTATGGAGGAAGGCTTCCCCCGGTTCCTTGCAGAACACCGCTGTAATTTCGCTGCCGCTGCCCTTTTTGTCATAGGCAAGCGTCTGCCGCAGAAGCTCTGCTGGAATCTCCTCGGCCTTCACTGGAAGCCCCAAACGAGACAGCAGCGTTTCTGCCCGTGTGGCTGTTCCGGGAGCAGTCAGTCCGTGTGCTTCTCCCATTCGCAGGATCGAAACCATTCCGCAGGAAACCGCCTCTCCGTGCATATAGCGGCTGTAATTTCCCAGTTTTTCGTAGACGTGTCCCAATGTGTGTCCAAAGTTCAAGACCATCCGCCAGCCGGTGTCCTGCTCATCCTCTTCCACTACCCGGCGCTTCTGATCGCAGCTGCGGAAGATAATCTCCTCGATCCGGACAGAGAGTTCTTCCCGCCCGTCACAGCTTTCCAGCAGCTCAAAAAGTTCCCGGTCACCGATCAGCCCGTATTTGACAACCTCGGCCATCCCGTCGGCAAAAACACGATCGGGCAGCGTATTTAGTGTATCGGGATCAATCAGCACCGCTTTGGGCTGGTAAAAGGCGCCGGCCAGATTCTTTCCCTGTTTTAAATCAACTGCCACCTTGCCGCCAACCGACGAGTCCACCTGAGACAACAGAGTCGTTGGAATCTGTACAAACGGAATCCCCCGAAACAGCGTTGCCGCCGCAAAGCCAACCATATCACCAGTCACGCCGCCGCCCAGCGCCACAATCAGACCGCCCCGCGTGATCGAAAACGGATACGGTGTAAGCAGCCCATCATAAAGCTGGACCAGCGTGTCCATGTTTTTACTCGCTTCCCCCGCCGGAAAAGAGAGGGATTTGACCGAAAAACCGGCCGCTTTGAGCGAATCGAGCACTGTTTTGGCATACAGCGGCCCCACATTGCTATCAGTAATGACCGCAACTTCATTTCCATGGTAAACCTTGCGGATTTCTTCCCCGCACCGGGCCAGTATTCCCCGGGAAATCGTTATCTCATAGCTGCGCCCCTCCGAAAGGGACACCAGAAGCTGTTTCATCGGAAAACTCCTTTCGTCTTTACAGGATTTTGCCGTTCAGTTCCGCAAAGGGCCGGATGGTCTTAACCAGTTTGTCAAAAGCTTCGGGCGTAATCGACTGCTTGCCGTCGCAAAGCGCTTTCTGCGGATTGTTGTGCACCTCGATAATCAGCCCGTCCGCACCAACCGCGGCAGCTCCTTTTGCCATCGGCTCGACCATCGCCGCGATGCCGCAGGCGTGGGATGGATCGACGATCACCGGCAGATGAGACGCTTTTTTCAGCATAGGAACCGCCGAGATATCCAGTGTGTTGCGGGTTGCGGTTTCAAAGGTCCGGATGCCGCGTTCACAGAGGATGACATTGGGGTTGCCGGCAGCCATAATGTATTCGGCGCTCATTAACAGCTCCTCCAGCGTACTGGAAAGGCCGCGTTTCAGCAGGATTGGTTTTTTCACCGTGCCAAGCTCTTTCAAAAGCTCAAAGTTCTGCATATTGCGGGCGCCGACCTGAATCACATCCACATTCTCGAAAAGTGGAAGATGTGCCGCCGACATGATCTCGGTGACGATGGGGAGACCAGTTTCTTTTTTGGCTTCCAGCAGCAGACGGATTCCCTCGGCATGGAGGCCCTGGAAGGCATACGGAGAGGTACGGGGCTTGAATGCGCCGCCGCGGAGCAGATTGGCGCCGCTTGCTTTAACTGCTTTGGCGACTGCGATGATCTGTTCCTCACTTTCCACCGAACAAGGACCGGCGATAATCTGGAAATGGTCACCGCCGATGCGGACAGTTCCGTTTGCAGACGGAATTTCAATCACGGTATCATCCGGATGAAATTTGCGGTTTGCCATCTTATAAGGTTCCTGCACCCGTTTGACCGATTCGACGATTTCATTGGCGGCAATATCGTCCTCATTCAAACAGGTGGTATCTCCCACCAGACCGATGACATTGGACTGTTCGCCAATAATGGTGTTCGCCTTGATGTTGCCGCGGGATTCAATATCTGCGACCAACTTCTGCATATCCTGAGGATTCACATCTTTTTTTAATACGATAATCATGGTAAGCTCTCCTTTTTATCTTTGCCCCGAAAGCGCGCTTTTCCGGAACAATTGGTTTACAAAACAAAAAGTCCGCATCTTCGTTTCCAAAGATACGGACTGCAATTTATCTTGTACAAAAGAATCACAGCTTTACAGTATCGGGCAACGAAAGATGATCATGGGAAACCAGACCGGTGCCAAAAAAGCCCCAGCCAAAATAGCCCATAAATCGACGGGTTGCCAGCTTTGCCATATGCTGCACATTCCTTTCCTACAAAATTTTTCTCTATTGTACCGCAAAATCCCAGAATTGTCAAGAGGATTTGGCGCTATTTCGCAAAAATTATTCTGCGATATGTTCGCCGGCGTCGTGTTTCCGGATCTGAGCACGCTTGATCTTGCCACCCAGTGTCTTGGGAAGTTCCGGCACAAATTCCACAATACGAGGATATTTATAAGGAGCCGTCACACGTTTCACGTGATTTTGCAGTTCTTTTTTCAGCTCCTCGCTCGGCTGATAGCCAGCTGCCAAAACGATCGTAGCCTTTACCACCTGTCCACGGATCGGATCGGGAGCCGCCGTAATCGCACATTCGACAACTGCCGGGTGTTCCAGCAGCGCGCTTTCCACCTCAAACGGCCCAATCCGGTAACCGGAACACTTGATAACGTCGTCGTTGCGTCCGATAAACCAGAAATATCCGTTGGAATCCCGCCAAGCCACGTCACCGGTGTCGTAATACGCACCGCCAAGTTTCTCTTTGGTCATTTCCTCATTTTTAAAATAGCCGGTAAACAGGCCGACAGGCGGGTTGTGCGCCACATCCATAACTGCAATCGTGCCCTCTTCACCATCAGGGCAGGGATTGCCATCCGCGTCAACCAGTTGGATATCGTAAAGGGGAGAAGGCTTGCCGGTTGAACCGGGAATCGGATCAAACCACTGGAAATTTGCCAGCATAACCGAAGATTCGCTCTGTCCAAAGCCTTCGCAGAGTTTCAGGCCGGTCAGCTCGTACCACTTGCGGAAAACCTCCGGATTCAGCGGCTCGCCCGCGATGCAGCAGTGCTTGATGCAGGAGAGATCAAACTGCGTCACATCCTCCTGCAGCATAAACCGGTACATAGTGGGCGGTGCACAGAAGGTGGTCACCTGATATTTGGTAATCATTTTGAGAAGGTTGAGCGGCACAAATTTATCCATATCATAAGCAAAGATCACAGCGCCGCAGATCCATTGGCCGTAAATCTTGCCCCAGCCGAATTTTGCCCAACCAGAGTCGGAAACGCTCATGTGGAGTTTGTTTTCCTGCACCTGCTGCCAATATTTAGCGGTTACGATATGACCCAGCGGATAGGAGAAGTTGTGCTGTACCATTTTGGGCATACCGGTGGTACCGGAAGTAAAATATACCAGCATGATATCGTCCCAACGGGTAGCTTCCGCACCGGTTGGACGGGGGAATTCGTCGGAGAATTTGGCGATTTCCTCTTCAAAGCAGAGCCAACCTTCCCGCTTGTCCACCACCAGAATCCGATTTTTAAGAGATGGCGCGCTGTCCCAGGCGTCCTCCACCTGTTTGATGACAAAATCATCGTTGACGCAGATAATGGCCGACACATTGGCCGCGTTAGCCCGGTAGACAATATCCTTTTTGGTGAGCTGCAAAGATCCCGGAATCAAAGTTGCCCCGATTTTATGGAGAGCGGTAGCACAAACCCAATACTCCCACCGACGCCGGAGGATTAAAAGCACCACATCTCCTTTTTTGATTCCCAGGCTTTTAAAGAAATTTGCTGCCTGATTGGAAAGGCGTTTGATGTCCGTAAAGGTAAAGATTTTCTCTTCCCCATGGTCATTTACCCAGACGAGTGCTTTTTTATCCGGTTCCTGTTCAGCCCAGGCATCCACAATATCGAAGCCGAAATTAAAGTTTTCCGGCACATTCACCTTATAATTCTGTTTGAAATCCTCATAGGAATCAAATTCCATACGGGGAAGAAAGCGATCCAAAAGCATGATGTAACAATCTCCTTTGCTGGAATATGGGGTTATTCTGCGATCACGGTAAGAAAGCGTGCCTTTACTGTGCCGACACAACGCTGTCCGTGCGGATGAGTAGGATTAAAATAGATTGAGTCTCCGGCGGTCAGTACCAGTTCTTTATCGTCAAATACGACCGCGATAGAGCCTTCCAGAACCAGGTTAAATTCCTGTCCGGAGTGGGTAACCAAAGCGGCAGGTTCATCCGAGGGTTCCAAGGTAACCAGCAAAGGCTGCATAATTTTTTTGTTGTAGCGGAAAGCCAAATCCTCAAACCGATAGCCGGGATAACGGGAAACGCTCCGGCCTTCGCCCCTGCGGACGATGTGATAGGTATCGAGTTTCGCCCGGACGCCGGTCATGATCTCCGTAAAATCGACTCCGCACCGGTTGGCGATTTCGTAAATGACACTAATGGGGATATTTTCGCCGCTGCGCTCATAGCTGGCATAAGTTTCCGGGTCTGCTTTGACAAAACCGGCCATTTCCTCCTGGGTATAGCCGCAAGCCTCTCGTAGTTCCCGGATACGGGCGGCAATTTCTTTAAATTCGTTGTTCATGGCGACGTTCCTTTCTGCAAGATTTCCACCGAATGGGGTTTTCCGTTTATTATAGCACACGAAGCGGAGAATTGCAAGATATTTTTCTGTAAAATATGGTTTTTAAAGAATATTTTGCGTATTTCGCTTTAAAATCCCATCTATTTGATTATAAAAAGTCACATTCCTCAATAAATAAGGAACTTACCCATTTGGCGGAATTTGTGTTATAATAAAACTACTGTTTCAAACGGAGGAATGGAATATGACAAACTGGATTTGCCCCCTTTGCGGAAAACCGCTTCTACCTGACGGCAATTCGCTCCGCTGCGAAAACCGTCACACCTTTGACCGCGGAAAAAGCGGATATGTAAACCTCCTGCTGGTCAATGAAAAACACGCCAAAATTCCCGGCGATAACAAGGGGATGGTCAACGCTCGGCGCGATTTTCTCGAAAAAGGGTATTATGCGCCGCTGGCTGCCGCTTTTTCCCAAACAGCAGCCGAAGCAATCTGCAACATTCCGCAGCCAGTAGTCTTGGATGCCGGCTGCGGTGAAGGCTACTACACCGACGCCATGCAGAAAGCGCTGGAACAGGCTGGCTGTACCCCGGAACTGTTTGCGGTAGACATCTCCAAATTCGCGGCCGACAAGTGCGCCCGGCGCTGCAAATCAGCAGAGTGTGCGGCGGCGAGTGTTTTCCGGCTCCCGCTTGCAGAGGAAAGCTGCGATCTGGTCACCAGCCTGTTTGCCCCCTATGCCGGGGAGGAATTCCGGCGTGTTCTTAAACCGGGCGGCAAATTTCTGATGGTCATTCCCGGCGAAATGCATCTCTGGGAGCTGAAAGAAGCACTGTACGATCAGCCTTACCGGAATGAGGTAAAAGACTGCGCCCTGGAAGGCTTCCAGTTCCTGGAACGGAAAACGGTGGAATCGGAAATTTTTCTTCCCAATCCCACCGATATTCAAAATCTGTTCGGCATGACGCCGTATGCCTATAAAAGCAGCGTGGAATCCGACCGGCGGCTCCGCGCCCTCACCGAGCTCAAAACCCGGATTGCCTTTGAAATTCTCCTTTACAGCAAATCCTCGTCATAATGTGCCCGCTCCCCGCCGACAAAGGGCGGACGGGTGCGCGCCATCAGCAGGATTGCGCTGCCGATATGGTTGATGCTGGCGCGGAACGGCACCGCCACTTCCCGGAGGTGCATTCCGATGAGCGTCCCCCCGATATCCAAACCGGCCGCCGCTTTGATATGGCTGACCAGCACCGGATGTTCAAATTTCTGATAGGCGGTCGTCCCCATCGCGCCGCCGCCGTGTGCCCACGGGACGGCATTGACCTGCTGGAGCCCGTATTTTTCGGCACAAGCCTCTTCTACAACCAGCGCCCGGTTCAAATGCTCACAGCACTGTGCCGCCAGAAACAACTTCCGCTCGGCGGTCATTTCCCGCAGGACGCCAAAAACAGCTTCGGCCGCTTCCATGCTGGAACAGGTGCCGATTTTTTCCCCCACAATCTCGCTGGAACTGCATCCCACGACCACAATATCACCGGGTTTCAGTTTGGCCGCTGTCAGCAATTCCGCGAAAGCAGTTTTCGTCTGCTCCCGGATTTCCCGTAAAAATTCCTCATTCATTTCCATTCCTCCTGACATTCCAGCACCGCCTTTTTGAACGCCGCAAAGGCGCTCGGTACGGCGTAATCCGTTTCCAGATCCTCCCACCGACAGAGCGTCATGCCCTCCGGCGGGAGGATTTTTTCGCATAGAACCGCAATCCCATTCATCCGCCACTCAATATGAGAAAAGATATGTTTTGCCGGGCGAAGAGTGCGGAATTTTTCCGCCGCAATCCCCCACTGCTCCAGACAGGCGGAAACTTCTGGCTGGGAGAGGAATCCCTCTATCCACGGAAATTCCCAAAGCCCTGCCAGCAATCCCTGCTTCGGCCGCCTGCGGAGTAGAACTCCTTCCGGCGACAGAATAACAAACACCGTTTTTTCTTCCAGCCGCCGTTCTTTCTTGGGCGCTTTTACCGGGAAAGCGGTCGGATTTCCCGCCGCATATCCCCGGCAGAAAGAAGAAAGCGGGCAAGCGCCGCAGTCGGGCGGGCCGTTTGGCGCACAGATGGTAGCACCAAGCTCCATCAGCGCCTGGTTGTAGTCGCCGGGAAAATCCTTTGGCATGGTTTCCAGCAGAAGCCGCCGGTAGCCTTTGCGGACAGCAGGTGCCATGATGTCACTTCCAGATGCAAGCAGCCGCGAAAACACCCGCAGAACATTGCCGTCCACCGCCGGAACCGGGATTCCAAACGCAATCGACGCCACTGCCCCGGCGGTATATTCTCCAAAACCGGAAAGTTTCAGCAGACTGTTATAATCCGCCGGCATCTGCCCGCCATATTCTGCCATCATCTGCCGGGCGGCCTTTTGAAGGTTGCGGGCACGGCTGTAATAGCCGAGTCCCTCCCAGAGCTTCATCAACTGCTCTTCCGGCACGGCAGCCAGTGCGGGGATATCGGGCAGAGCAGCCAGAAAACGATGATAGTATGGTTTGACCGCTTCCACCCGTGTCTGCTGGAGCATGACTTCCGAAATCCACACCCGGTAGGGCGTGGGATTTTCCCGCCACGGCAGAACCCGCGCGTTTTCACGGTACCAACCGACCAACGGTTCCGGCACCTTCTCAGCCAGTTGAAAAATTTCCGCTTCCGAAATCGAAAGACCGAACAGTTCATTAAGAGATTGCATGGGGAGCCTCCTGATGCGCCTGAATCAGCCATGCCTGGTATTCTCCAGCGTAATGGTATCCAAGCTTTTGCGCCAATGCCATCGATATCTGATTAGCTGCATCCCAGCTGGGATACAGCCCGCGATCCAAACAGAATAAAATCAGTCTGGCGGCACAGCAAAGTGCGAGCCCCTTCCTCCGATGATCCTCCCGTGTATCGATTTCAATTTCAATTCCCTCACGATAGGCAGTGTAGGAAGATGCACCTGCCACCACTTTTCCCTGATATAAAGCAACAAAGCCTCCCCCCAGCTTCCGGTATTGCTCATAATCTGAAAACTGGGAACAAAAGTCCCGGCACCAGTCTATATTCTGTATCTGACTAAATAGTGCAGCATCAATCTGCCTGATAACATATCCTTCTGGCACCCGTTCTGCAAATTCACAAAGTTTCTTCCGATCAAAAATATCCGGATTCTTATGGAAAGCATATCTTGTAATCTCCTGTGTGTCCGGATAAACCTTACGAATACATTCTTCCCACAATTTATCTCGGCAAACCACTATCAGAAATTCGCGTGTTTCCAGCAAATCTGATACAAGTTTTTCACAAACCTTCCCATCCAAAAAAGCAAAATCACCTATAATAACACACGCGGATTCCGGCGCATCCAGCCGATCAACATATACTTCCCCCATAATCCCCTGTAAAGCGGACCAAATCAATGTTTCCTGCCAATCAGCAAACAACGTCCAGTTATTAACAGTAGTTGGATCTTCCAGACGAAAAACTTGCGATACTGACTGTGAAAAGCCAAGCTGTTTTCTAATCATTTTCATAAAGGTCCTCCTGTTTTGGCAAGAAAATGGAACAGAGTTCCGAAAGATTTGCAACAGTAAAATCAGGCTCTTCTTCCGGCGATCGGATAGAAGAAAGCCCGCCAAATCCCTGCTTGATCCAAACGGTTTTCATTCCGAGCCGCTTTGCGGGTACAATGTCGTTATCCAGCCTGTCGCCGATCATAACAGCCTGCTCCGGCAGGCATCCGGTCCGATTCAGCGCAATTTGAAAAATTTTGGGGTCCGGCTTTGCCACCCCTTCCTCTGCCGAAGAAACGATCAGGTTCAAATAGGAAGAAAGTCCCATATTTTCCATTCTGGCCGCAGTTCCCGGCAGCTGATTGGCAATCACACCGATTGAATAGGAACTGCATAGTTTTTGCAGGCAGGACAACGCATCCGGATAAAGGACCTCTTCTTCACTATGCCATGGCGCAACAGAAAGCCCGTATTTTCTGGCTGTTTCTAAATCTCCTTTTTTATTTTGCCGGTAAAAATCAAGCATCTCCTCATAAAACTGTTCTTGGGAAATATCGCTTCCCGCAACAGTTTCCCGGACACGGCGGACATATGCCTTCGATTCATCCACAAGAGTAGACCCAATATCAAAAAAGAGCCACCGGATTCCAGTCAACATTCCGCCGCCTCCTTTTGTGCAAAAATATCGTGAACCGAAAGCTCAAACACTTTCGCCAACTGAAACGCCAGTTCGAGTGACGGCATGTACCGGTATTTTTCAATGGAAATCACTGCCTGCCGGGAAACCCCCACCTTCTGTGCCAGTTCTTCCTGCGTCCAGCCGCGCTCTGTCCGCAGCTCTTTGATCCGATTGACCATCATGGCAGGTAAATCTCCTTTCAAATTAGGAAGGATACATTCCGTCATATTGTAACGTTTTCTTTACATTTTGTCAAGAGTGACCGGAAACTGCCCGCTGAAAAAACTGCACAAAAAAGAACAGCTGTAATCGTTTACAAATAGCATTGAAATAGGGAGCAGGATTTGCTATACTGAAACTAATCTGGGGATTTGTCCCCGCAGGTTGAAATTCAGAAAGGAATGGTGATTCCCATGAAATTAGGTTTTGTCAGCGCAATTTTAGGCGACCTCTCTTTTGAGGAAATGATCGACTTTGCATCCGAAAACGGCTTTGAATGTGTCGAAGTCGCATGCTGGCCCAAAGGCAAGGCAGAACGCCGCTATGCCGGTGTGACTCACATCAATGTAGACGAGGTGGATGAAGCCAAAGCCGCTTACATCAACGACTACTGCGCCAAAAAAGGCGTGGAAATTTCCGCTCTTGCCTACTACCCCAACACCATGGACCCCGATGAGGAAAAACGCGCTGTTTATATCGCGCACATCAAAAAACTGATCAAAGCAGCCAAACTGCTGGGCATCGGCACTGTCAACACCTTTGTCGGCCGCGATCCCAAGAAGAATGTGGAAGAGAATATCGAGCTCTTCAAAAAGGTCTGGCCCGACATCATTGCTTTTGCCGAAGAAAACGGCATCCGCATCGGCATTGAAAACTGCCCCATGCTGTTCACCAACGACGAATGGCCCGGCGGACAGAACCTGATGACCACCCCGGCCATCTGGCGCCGTCTGTTCGAGATCATCCCCAGCAAAAACTTTGGTCTGAACTACGATCCTTCCCACTTTGTGTGGCAGCAGATCGACTATATCAAGCCCATTTACGAGTTCAAGGACCGCATCTTCCACGTCCACTATAAAGACATCAAGGTGTACCCCGAAAAACTCGCAGACGTCGGCATCATGGCAACTCCCCTCCAGTATATGTCCCCCAAGCTCCCCGGCCTGGGCGACGTGGATTGGGGCAAATACGTTTCCGCGCTCACCGACATCGGCTATGATGGCTACACCTGCATTGAAGTGGAAGACAAAGCCTTTGAAGGCTCGCTCGAAGCAGTCAAGAAATCCCTGCTTTTAAGCCGCAACTATATGCGTCAGTTTGTCATCTGATTGTTCCGGCAGTATTTTTCCGTCCCGCAGAAATTGCGGGGCGGATTTTTTGTCGCCTGATGAACCTTTTTCATGTCTTCCGCGTCTATAAAGGTGAAACCGGTTTCTATCACAAAGGGATGGAGGTGAAACAATGGAGAACGAAAAATGGGAAGAGCTTTTCCAGGGATGCCGGAATGCAGTGGAACGCTTTGTATATTTCAAAATCCCGATAAAAGCCGATGCGGAAGATATCCTTCAGGAAGTATTTCTGACTGCCTTTCAAAAATTCAGCGGTCTGCGGGACCCGCTGCGTTTCAAGGCGTGGATGTTAAGTATCGCCCGCAGCAAGTGCGCGGATTATTACCGGAGCAAGACAAAAAGCTCGGAAATCCCACTGGATTCCCTTCCGGAAGGAAATCTGGTTTACGGAAGGTTGGGGTTTGCGGAGTCAAGCCCAGTGCGGGAAACTCTGGCGCTTTTGGAAAAGCGGGATCGGGAAATTTTGGGGCTTACCTATTTTGGAGAGCTTTCCCAGGCCGAAATTGCCAGGCGCCTGCAAATTCCTTTAGGGACAGTCAAAAGCCGTCTGCATACAGCCAAAGCCCATTTTCGGGAAAAATATCCGTTTTCACCTGCAACGAAAGGAGCGTTTTCCATGAAAAAACTGCCGGAATTTCTGCCGGAATACACCATTGAAAAGTCTGAGAAGGAACCGTTTTCGGTCAAATGGGAGGAACTCATGGGATGGTTTTTAGTTCCAAAGCTGGGAGAAAAACTTTCCTGGGGGATATATGATATGCCTTCCCGCAAATGTGATCGCATTTATGATATGGAGGTCACCGGCAAAGCGGAAGTGCATGGAATTGAAGGAGTGGAACTGATTGCGAAAGAATCGGATTGTTCCAAAAAGCAGGACACCATTGAATATACCTTTGTCGCCCAGCTGACAGATACCCACTGCCGGTATCTGGCCGCCATGCGGACAGAAAATGGTATCCGGAGATACATCACATTTCTGGATGGAGAAAATTTTCTGCCAAATTGGGGGTTTGGAGAAAATAATTGTGGGAACGAAACCAATCTCTCCCCAAAAGGCGATATCTGCCGGAATGGAAATGAAATTCAAACCAGCGATAAAAAGTTCCTGCTGGACATTGTGGGACGGTATACCGTAAAAATTGACGGCAAAAGCTATGATACCGTCTGTGTCATGGATATTGAAACATACAATTCCGGCGTAGTGGGTGAACAGTTTTTGGACCAGAACGGCCGGACCATTCTTTGGAGGCGGTTTAATCGGGACGACTGGGCATTCCATCGGTATGGAAAACGTTGGACCGAAATACTGCCGGACAATCAGCGGCTGACCATCAACGGTGAAACCTATGTCCACTGGTACGACTGCATTACCAACTATATCTTATAACAGAAACATCCCCCGCTGTTTGGATGGCGGAGGATGCTTTTTTATTTTGTTTTTTCTTCCCAATACTGGCATGCCTTGTCATGGATAAAACGCTTTTTCAACCTTGGTTTGATACAATGGCTATACAGCAATGGCGAATATCTTCCTCTTGCATACCGAATATAATGCCGATGAAAATACTTACAATTTCCACATGTTTGTTTTTCACACACGATAATCTCTCCTTTTCAAACACAGGATTTATTTTCTTTATAATACCATATTGTTTGAAAAAAGGAGGATTTCGCTTAAAGTAGTATAAAGTAGGATAATTTCCGGTTGTTTATTTCTTCCGGAAAATCACCAGCTTGCTGGCGACATAGTTGAAAATCACGACAAACACATTGGAAGCAAGCTTGACGATCTTGTCGTTGAGCCCCATCCGGTCGGCAAACACCCACATAATACCCACATCAATGACACCGGAAAGCAGCCGTGCTCCAAAAAAGGAAAGTACTTCCCGGAAAAGAGCTGCCGCCCCTTTTGCGTGAGACTGAAACACCCACACCCGGTTGGTAAAATAAGCGAATATCACCGACAGCACCCAGGCAATCACGGTGGGAATGGTTGTTGTTTTAAAAAGCGGCGCAAAAATCAGATAGCTGACATAATTGACCACCGTTGTCAGCACGCCGAACACCAGATATAGAATCAGTTCCCGGTATTTCACCAGCAGTTCCTTGATTTTCTCCAAAGATTATCCCTCCACATCGGCAAATTTTGCGGTAAATCTGGGCGCTGCCCACCGGACAATCCGCCAGAGCAAATATCCGAACACCGCTCCCAGCGTATTCAGCCAAACATCGTCCACATCCGTTCCGCGCGGCAGCAAAAGCTGGGTCAGCTCGATCATCACCGACATTCCGCACCCCAGCAGCAGCACTTTCCAGAACTTTTGAAACCTCCTCCACAAAAGGGGCAGCAGGAATCCAAACGGCACAAACACCGCGATATTCCCCAGAAAATTGATAAAAAAGTAGGAGGGGTTTCCATTCCGGAACACCTCGTCCCATGTCTGACGAAAGACTAAAAATAGATGCAGATTCATCCGGTTGCCGCTGTGCGGAACACCCCGGATGACATTCATCAGCTCCGGGAGGATGGTCTGGGAGAGCACTCCCAACAGGCAAAGCCCAAACAGCCAGACGCCAACTTCATGGGCCACAGTAACCGTTTTGCCCAGCTTTTTCCGCCGCAGCGCGCAAATCCACCGCACACCGGCCACCAGCGGCAGGCTTACCAGCATATTGACAAGCATCTCCCGCATATATTCCATAATTGAAGACATATACCCTCCTACCTCACCGAAAGGATGAACTGCATGGTCGCCGCATTTTATAAACAACCGCCCACCGCTTCCACCCTTTGGGAAAAGCTGCGGGAAATCCAGCAAAACTACCCCGCCGTCAAATTGTTCCGCTGCGGAAATTCCGCCTGCGGCCGGGAAATTCCGGTCATCGGCATCGGCAATCTGAAAAAAGCCGTCCTGTTTGCAGGCGGCATCCACGGCCAGGAATGGCTCACCACCCTGCTACTCACCCGGTTCGCCGAAGATTTTGCGGCCGCCTGGCAATCCGGTGGCGAACTGGCCGATTTCTCCTTCTCCCGAATGAAACCGGGAAAAGGATTGCTTCTCCTCCCGCTGCTCAACCCGGACGGCGTGGAAATTGCTACCCGCGGCCCCGAAGCGGCCGGGACTTTTCAAAATCTGGTGCGGGAAATCCAAAAACGAGATTTGGCACCCTGGCAGGCCAACGCCTGCGGTGTAGACCTGAACCACAATTTTGACGCAGGCTGGGAAATCCTCCGGGCCATGGAAATCGAATCGAATATCACCGGCCCGGCTCCCACCCGATATGGCGGGCTGCATCCCCATTCGGAGCCGGAAACACGCGCCGCCGCCCAGCTGATCACCGCTTTCCACCCGCGCAGGCTCTATGCCTTTCATTCACAGGGAGAAGAAATTTTCTGGGAATACAACGACATCCCTGTCCCGCAGGCCGAGCCGATTGCCCGGGCACTCTGCGATCTTTCCGGCTACACCCCCGTGCAAAACAGCGGACTCGCCTCTCACGGCGGCATGAAAGACTGGTTTATCCAGACTTTTCGCAAGCCGGGATTCACCATTGAAATCGGCAAAGGAACAAATCCGCTCCCGATCGAAGACCTCTCCCCGATTTACGCGCGGCTTTTGCCCATGCTGACCGCCGCCGTCTTTCTGTAACGCCGCAACTCCCGCCGCCTCATCCAAGGGGCAGCGGGAGTTTTTGTCAGTTTTCTTTAGGCGAATTGTTGTCAAACGGATTTGGGTCGGTTTCCAGTGCTTCCGCAGCTTCAGCAGAAGTGTCTAAGCTCTCCGCCTTATCCGCAGAAGGAACCTGATAATCCAGCTCGCCTTTCATCAGCTTTTCAAAGGTCGCGCCGTCAATCTTTTCGTGCTCAATCAGATAGGCCGCCACCAGATGCAGCTGATCCATATGGGCTGTCAGCAGATCCTTGGCGCTTTCATAACCCGTATCGATGATCTCCCGGATTTCGCTGTCAATTTCTGCTGCGACATTTTCCGAATAATCTCGAATGTGGGTAAAATCGCGGCCCAGGAACGGCTCGCCTTCGTCCTGTCCATACACAACCGGTCCCAGCTTTTCGCTGAAACCGTATCGAGTGACCATACTCTTGGCAAGTTTGGTCGCGCGCTCCAGGTCGTTGGAAGCACCGGTCGAAATATCGTCCAGCACAAGTGCTTCTGCCACACGGCCGCCCAACAGGGTGACGATTTCCTCCCGCATCTCCTTGCGGGACATATAGCTGCGATCATGTTCCGGCAGTGAGAGGGTGTAGCCGCCAGCCATACCGCGCGGCACGATCGAAACCTCGTGTACCGGATCCTGTGTTTCGCTGTAATAAGTTGCGATCGCATGGCCGCCTTCATGATATGCAGTCAGGCGTTTTTCCTTTTCGGTCACTACCTTGGATTTCTTTTCGGGGCCGGCCACAACTTTAATGGTCGCTTCCTCGATGTCCTTTTCAGTGATTGCCTTGCGGCCCTTGCGGGCAGCCAGCAGCGCCGCTTCGTTCATCAGGTTTTCGAGATCCGCACCGGTAAATCCGGCAGTAGATTTTGCCACAATACTTAAATCCACATCAAATCCGAGTGGTTTATTGCGGGAATGTACCTTGAGGATTTCCTCACGGCCTTTGACATCGGGATAATTCACAACAATCTGCCGGTCAAAACGGCCGGGACGCAGCAGTGCCGGGTCGAGGATGTCGCGCCGGTTGGTTGCCGCGATAACGATGACTCCTTCGTTGGCGCCGAAACCGTCCATCTCGACAAGCAGCTGGTTCAGCGTCTGTTCCCGTTCGTCATGGCCGCCGCCCAGTCCGGCGCCGCGGTGCCGGCCAACTGCGTCGATTTCATCGATGAAAATAATGGACGGGGAATTTTTCTTTGCCTGCTCAAAGAGGTCGCGGACACGGGAAGCACCGACACCAACAAACATCTCCACAAAGTCCGAACCGGAAATGGAGAAGAACGGTACTCCCGCTTCTCCTGCCACAGCACGAGCCAGCAGTGTTTTACCGGTACCGGGAGGTCCCAGCAGCAGCACGCCCTTGGGGATACGGGCTCCCAGTTCGTTAAATTTCTTGGGATTTTTGAGGAACTCCACAATCTCTGCCAGCTCCTCTTTCTCCTCATCCGCACCGGCTACTTCGGCGAAGGTGGTTTTCTTGCCGGTCTGGATAGGATTTTTCATATTTGCCTTACCAAACTGGTTGATCTTTCCACCGCCGCCGGCCTGCTTAAACATAAAGTACCAAAGCAGCGCCATGCCGCCGATCATAATCACGTACGGAATCAGGCTCAAAAGCCAGCTGTTATCGCTCGGCCGGATAATGTCATACTGGACACGGCTGTCCGGGTGCTGTTCGTTATATTCCTCCAGAGAGCTGTTAATCTGTTCCAGAAAAAGGCTCACACTGGGAACCGTATAGGTAATCTGACGGCTTTCGCCTTCCACCTGCATAATCAGCTTGCCGCTTCCAGCGTCCAAGCTGAATTTTTCAACTTTTTGATCTTCAAACAGATAAAGGATTTCCGAATAGGTATACGTTTTGCCGGTTGGCGTCATCATCCGCATGAACATTGTGGACATAAACAGCAGCCCCAGCACTACAACCACCAGCAGGATAATCGAACTGGTACGTTTTCTTTGCAACCAAAATCACTCCAATCAGTATAAACTCTATATAAAATACCAAAAGTTATTACTTTTCGTACACTTCCGGCTTCAATACGCCGATATAAGGAAGGTTGCGGTACTTCTCGTCGTAATCCAAACCATATCCAACCACAAATTTATCCGGAATTACAAATCCGCTGTAATCCGGCGTAAGCGGCACTGTGCGGCGCTCCGGCTTATCAAGCAGTGTCGCAATCCGGATCGAGGAAGTTCCCCGGTCGGACAGCATCTTGGTAATATAGTGTAGTGTTTTGCCGCTGTCGAGAATATCCTCAACAATCAGCAAATCACGGCCATGCAGGTCAGTATCCAAATCTTTGATAATTTTTACCACACCGCTCGACTTTGTGCCTGCACCGTAGCTGGACACACACATAAAATCGATTGTACAGGGCAGGTCGATCGCCCGCATCAGGTCTGCCATAAAAATGACCGAACCTTTGAGAACACTAACCAGCAGCAAATTTTTGCCCGCATAATCGGCAGTAATCCGCGCGCCAATCTCTTTTACCTTTTCTTTGAGTTCCTCTTCGGTCACCAAAACCCGCTCAATATCATTTTTCATCATGACTGTCAAACTCCTTTTCTGCCGTTTTCATCAGCATCAACAATCTTTTGGTCTGCGGAAACGGTTTGTTCCGCACCGATGTCCCCGCGAACTGGGCCCAGACAAGTCCGGATTCATCTGCAGCAGCGGCAGCACATTGCCGTTTGGAAAGCGGCAGTTTTTGTTCACTGTATATTTTTTTGAGCAATTTTGCAGGCATTCCCGGTTTTAAATGGATTCGGTCCCCTGCAATCGGATAGCGCATTTGAAGTCTCCCATTTATTGTATCATAATCCAGCAAAGAAATTAAGTCGGAATTATAAATTTTTCTGTTTTTTTCAAAATTTTCACGGCTCACCGCAACCAAACGCACCGATTTGCCATCTGGAAGCAAAAATTCTCTCAAAATCTGCTTCTCTTCGACAAAATCCGGAAGGGAAATCTGGAAATTGAACGGCGGCAGCGGACGGACAATCCGGAGAACTCCCGCTTCCCATACCATCCGACATCCGCCGGGAAGGTTCACCGCCGTATTTTTTTCAAAAAGAAGGCCCTGTATCCGTTCCAGTAACAGATCTTCGGCTGAAAACTGTTCTTCCTCCAAAAAACGCGCCAGCGCCCGTACCCGCAAACTTGGATGCGCTTCCCGCAGCGGCTGGGCACAAAGGCCATCCTCACACTTTGCTTCGGCAAAAAGCTTTGCCGCCTGTAATTCCAGGTAATCGCGGTCCGCTGCAAGCTGGGCTGCCAGCCGTCCAGCGTGAATCTCGACCGCGGAATTGATCTCTTTCAGCGCCGGCACCGCCTCCAGACGGATGCGATTGCGGGCATAATGGGTGTCGGCGTTGGTGGAGTCGGTCACATACGACAGACTGTGCCGAACGCAGTAATCCTCCACATCGGCACGGGAACAGCGCAGCATCGGCCGTACAATCCTTCCCCGTTGCTCCGGGATACCGCACAGTCCCGCAAGACCAGTGCCTCTTGCCAGCCGGAACAGCATCGTTTCCAACTGGTCAGAAAGGGTGTGCGCCGTTGCAATCAGAGCATCTTCCCCCAACTTTTGCCGAACGCTCTCGAGAAAACGGTATCGTTCCTGGCGGCTGCATTCCTCCTCACCGAGCTTTTCCCGCCCGGCAATCTCCCGAATATCGGCCCGGCCCACAAAAAACGGAATTTCCCGGCTTTGACAGAAATCCCGGACAAAGGCTTCATCCCGGTCGCTTTCCGCTCCGCGCAGCTGATGGTTAAAATGTGCCGCCACGGTTTGGATGCCGCTCTCCGCCAGAAAATGCAGCAGCGCCATCGAATCGGCGCCGCCCGAAACCGCCGCAACAATCGGATGCCCCCCGACCAGCTCCAACAGAAACTTCCGCTCCAGCGGGATTCGCTGTTCTCTATTGCTCATCGCGGTAGAACTCCACATTAGAGAAGCGGGTATACTCGCCCTGCCACCCCAGCGTCACATCGCCGGTAGAACCATGCCGGTTTTTGGCCACAATGCAAATTGCCGTATTGGGATTTGCCGGTTCCTTGTCGTCTTCATCCGAATAATAGGCTTCTCGAAACAAAAACAGAACGATGTCGGCGTCCTGCTCAATCGAACCGGATTCACGCAGGTCGGAAAGCAGCGGCCGGTGCCCCTGCCGCTGTTCAGCGGCACGGGAAAGCTGGGACAGGCAGATGACCGGCACATTCAGTTCTTTGGCCATAATTTTTAAGCTTCGAGTAATCATGGATACTTCCTGCACCCGGTTTTCAATCCGGGAACCGGAACCCATCAGCTGGAGATAATCGATAATAATTAACCCCAGATTTTTTAGCCGGCGGAGTTTTGCCTTCATCTGAGAAACGGTAATGCCCGCCGAATCATCCAGATAGATGCCGGTAGCGCTCAGCCGCTGCGCAGAAACCGCCAGCCGCGCCCACTCCTCGGTGTCCAGATGGCCGGTGCGAAGCTTGTCGCTTGCAATCGAAGAATCGGAACAAAGCATACGGGAAACCAGCTGCGGATTGGACATTTCCAACGAAAACACCGCAACCTCCACATCGTTTTTGAGAGCGACATTGGCCGCGATATTCAGGGCAAAAGCACTTTTTCCCATACCCGGACGAGCTGCTACCAGAATCAGGTCGGAGCGGTTCAACCCCGAAATCAAGGCGTCCAGCCCGACAAAACCGGACGGGATGCCAGTATATCGGCTGTCAGAACGCGCATTCATTTGATAAATATTGTCGTATACCCCAATAACAACCTCGCTGATTGGCTGCAAATCGGCTGTCTGCCGTCCCTGGCGAATGTCGTAAATCTTCTGCTCGGCAGCATCCAGCAGGTCATTCGCATCGCCGTCACCGTCCCGCACCGATTCCGCAATATCCGAAGCAGTGCTCAAAAGGTTGCGCAGGTAATACTTCTCCACCACAATTTCACAATACTGCGGCAGGTTGGAAATGGTCGGCACCATCTCCATCAAATGGAGCAGATACGTTTTGGCGGCATCCTCTGTTTCAAACACGCCGGCGCGCTGCGCTTCCTCCAGCAGTGTCACAAAATCAATCGGTTTGGACTCGCTGAACATTTTAATCATCAGCGCATACAGTTGTTGATGGGCGGCAGTGTAAAAAACAGCGGGAGACCGGATTTGATTCATGACATCAGCCAGTTTTTCGGGGTCAATCAGAATGGCGCCCAGCACCGACTGTTCCGCCTCCAGGCTGTATGGGAGGTTTTGGCCGTATTCACTTAATGCTTCGTCCATAACGAGCCTCCGTTCGGGTATGATATCGAAAAAAGGGCGGCAGCGCCGCCCTGATTGTTACGCTTCCTTGACCACGACTTTCATCTGAGCCACGACACCGTTGTGGAGCTTTAATTCAAAGGAGAAGGTGCCAAACGCTTTGATTTCCCCGTCAAAAGTGATTTTCTTCTTGTCCACATCCAGCTTGTACTCAGATTTTAGAGCAGCCGCGATTTCCTTTGCGGTCACCGCACCGAACAGCCTGCCGCCGGTGCCTGCCTTGGCAACAACCGTCACGCTCTTGCCGTCCAGACGCTCCTTGTTGGCTCTGGCCGCATCCAGTTCCACCTGAGCGTGATGCGCTTTCGCGGCATCCTGTGTCTTTTTATTGTTGATCGCAGTGGCAGTCGCCTCAATGGCCAGCCCCTTCTTCAAAAGAATATTGCGGGCATAGCTGTCTGCAACCTCCACAAGGTCGCCTTTTTTGCCGCTTCCCTTTACATCTTCGGTAAGGATTACTTTCATATCCAATCTTCCTTTCTAAAAACCGCACCATTAAGAGTGCGTCTTGTAGTAGTTGTCAATCGCTTCCAGCAGCATCTGTTTGGCCTTTTCCATCTCGACGCCGCGAATCTGTGTAGCCGCCATTGTCTGATGCCCGCCGCCGCCCAGGCTTTCCATGATGACCTGAACATTAATGGCGCCCATCGACCGGGCCGAGATGCTGATCGTCCCATCCTTTTCATAGAGAACAAAGGAACCATCCACCCCATCGATACTCAGCAGCTCATCAGCCGCTTGCGGCGCCACAATCCGCATATCGTCGGAATAAAAATCGCTTTCTGCCACCGCGCACTTCTTATAAATCTGCGCCGCGGACACAATCCGGCTCCGCCGCTGATAAGAGTCCATAGTACTGGAAAAGAGCTTGCGGACAGTGATGGTATCGGCGCCAATCCGCCGCAGGTAAGCAGCCGCCTCAAAGGTACGCACACCAGTGCGCAGGACAAAATTCCGGGTATCCAGCATAATACCGGAAAGCAGCGCCTGCGCAATGACCGCGTTGATGCGGCAGTTGTCGCCCATGTATTGA
This sequence comes from uncultured Clostridia bacterium, assembly GCA_944382875.1. Lineage (GTDB taxonomy): Bacteria > Bacillota > Clostridia > Oscillospirales > Ruminococcaceae > Merdivicinus. The sequence goes on along the minus strand of CALWNQ010000007.1, from coordinate 89,132 downwards.
ATCAGCTCGGTCACCATTTCCGAAGCGGAAGAAGCATAAGGCTCGTGATAGAAAATCACAGCATTGTCGATATGGTTGACCATCTTACGGTGATGATCGATGACAACCACTGTCTTGCACCGATTGTAGACATCAATCGATTCCACCAGATTGGTGGTATGCGTATCACATACAATGAGGAGCGTATTTTCTGTGATGGAAAAAATCGCTTCGGACGGATCGACAAACAGATTGCCGCATCCTTCACTCGTCACCATTTCAATCAGGATATTGGCCAGATTTTTATCCCTGTCAATGACCACATCGGCCTGCTTGCCAATGGTCCGGATGGCATAGGCAAGCCCAACAGAAGCTCCCACGCAGTCCAGATCCCCGAACTTGTGTCCCATTACCAAAACCCGGTCGGCATTCTGAATCAGCTCGGAGAGAGCATTTGCCACAATACGGGTTTTAACCTTGGTGCGTTTTTCCACACCTTTGGAGATACCGCCATAAAACTCATACATCGATTGATTTTTGATAGCAGCCTGGTCACCGCCGCGTCCCAGCGCCATATCCAAAGCCTGCCGGGCTGATGCCTCACTTTTGGCAAGTGTATCCTCGCCGCGTCCCACGCCGATCGATAATGTTACCGGCAGATTGCTGTCCGTTTGGATTTTTCGGATATCGTCAAGGATTTTAAACCGTCCTGCAATGATTTTTTCCAAGTGCTGCTCTTCTACAACCATGAGGAACTTGTCCCCATCAAAACGCTTGATAAAGCTGGTGGTCATCGAACTGATAAAGTCTTCCAATGTTGAGTCAATCGCACCCAAAATCCGGGATTTTTCACTCTCTTTGGCATTCTGCATGACTTCACCGTAGTTATCCAGCATAATCATCATTACCGAAGGCCGTGTCAGCTCATACAGCCTTGCTTCTTCTTTCAGCTTATCGATGCAGACAAAATAGAAAGTACAGAGCTCGGTTGTATTCTCCTTTTTGCGGACGCCGTACACCCGATACCACTTATCAAGGCACCGAACCTCCCGGCCATCTTCCTGACACAGCTCATCCAGACTCTCCGATAACAGCGTGTTAAGGTTCAGACCATATAAATCCTGTTCCCCTACCACTTCTTTCCGGAATTTATCGGAATACCAGATAATTTCGCGGTCGCCGGTTACAATCAGGATCGGCAGCGGGAATTCCTGCAAAAAACGGCGCTGGCTTGCCGTGAGCTGCCCCATCGCCTTTTGGAGCATCCCGTGAATCTGACTTTGCATATGCACCAGATGCCATGCAGTAAGCCCGCAAACCGCAGCTGCGATTGGAAATGCTATATAAAAGACCAGCGGACTGATAAAAAAAGTCGCTCCAGCCAAAATCAGACAGACTACCGAAAGAAGGATCAGACAAATCAGGAGATTGCCAACCCGTTTGTTTTTCATAAAACCGGCCCTTTCCCACCTTTTTACAGCAACAGGTGTCGATAATCGAAGAGTACTTCGCAGCAAAAAACCCCTCGTACTCTTACCCCTTATTATATTATAAAACACCTGTTCCGTCAACATTCCGGCGGCAAAAATTTCCCCGCCGATGAGCAACACCGGCGGGGTTGACAGATCAATTAGATTTCCATAATAATTGGAAGAATCATTGGGCCACGTTTCGTCTTTTTGTAAATAAAGGAAGAAAGATGGTCTTTAATATTGATTTTCAAGGCGCTCCATTCCCGAATATTGCGGTCCTGGCAATCGTCCAGCACCCGTTTGACAAGCTGGCGGGCTTCCTCCATCAGCTCTTCGGATTCCCGCACATAGACAAACCCGCGGGACACGATGTCCGGTCCGGCCACCACAGCGCCCGATTCGTTTTCGATGGTCACCACCACAATAATCAGACCGTCCTGAGCCAGATGCTGGCGGTCACGCAGCACAATGGAACCAACATCGCCAACCCCGTATCCGTCCACAAAGACGCGGCCCGCTTCGACCGTTCCGGCCTGGCGCATATTGTCGGCGTCCAGCTCGATCACCTGTCCGATATCGGTAATTAGGATGTGGTCAGGGGCCATCCCCATATCTTTCGCAATCTGAGCGTGCGCCCGCAGATGCTTGTATTCGCCGTGAACCGGGATGAAGAATTTCGGTTTGGTCACCGACAGCATCATCTTGAGGTCTCCCTGGCAGGCGTGGCCGGAAACATGGACCTCATACATGGATTTATAAATCACTTCGGCGCCGAGCTTCAAAAGTTCGTTGATCACCCGGGTAACATGTTTTTCATTGCCGGGGATTGGAGTTGCCGAGATGATAATATAATCGTTGCTGGTCACATTGACTTTTCGGTGTTCGCCGGCGGCCATCCGCGAAAGGGCGGATAGCGGTTCGCCCTGGCTGCCGGTGGTACAGATGACAATCCGGTTGGCAGGATACCGCCCGATATTGTCAATGTCAATCATAATATCCTTTGGAACAGTCAGGTAGCCGAGTTCAATCGCTTTGGCCACAACATTGACCATACTGCGGCCCGAAACCGCAACCTTGCGGCCGGTGCGTTCCGCCATATTGACAATCTGCTGAATCCGGTGGATGTTGGAAGAGAAGGTGGCAATGATAATCCGCCGGTCTCCGGCACGTGCAAACAGGTTTTCAAAGGCAAACCCAACATTGCGTTCACTTTCCGAAAATCCCGCGCGCTCCGCGTTGGTGGAATCAGCCAGCAGGCAGAGGACCCCCTTTTTCCCCAGTTCGGCAAAACGGGCAATATCAATCGGATCGCCTTCGATGGGGGTGTAATCCACCTTAAAGTCGCCGGTCTGGATAATCACACCGGCGGGGGTTGTGATTGCGATCGCCATCGCATCCGGAATCGAGTGGTTGACATGGATAAATTCGGCAGACATGCAGCCCAGTTTGACCGTATCGCCGGGTTTTACCACATTCAGATTGGATTTTCCGAGCAGTCCGTGTTCCTTGAGCTTGCCTTCAATCAACCCGATGGTGAGTGCCGCGCTGTAAATGGGAATGCCGGTGCCAACCTTTTTGAGGAAATACGGGATGGATCCGATATGATCCTCATGCCCGTGGGTAATGACCATTCCGCGGATCCGATCGGCATTCTTTTCAAGCCAGGAAAAATCCGGAATTACAATATCCACGCCCAGCATATCGGCATCCGGGAATCCCATGCCGCAGTCAACCAGCATAATATCGTTTCCGCATTCATACGCAGTGATATTTTTCCCAATTTCGTTCAACCCCCCCAGCGGAATAATCCGCACGGTAGGCAGTTTTTTCTGCTGCCGGCCGCGGCCGCGCTGGGAACGGCTGTTGGAGGGTTTGGCAGAAGATTGCGGCTGTTCAGCTGTCTTCTTGACGCTGCGGCGACGGGAAGTCTGGCGGGCCGGTTCCGCCGGAGCTTTTTCGGGCTGAACGGTAGTTTCCGCCGGTTTTTCCGCCTGATTTTGAACAGGTTTTGTCACAGCGCGTGCAGAACGTCCTCTTCTGGAGCCCGTCCGGGAACGGCCTGCAGGTTTGGTGTTATCCGAAAGGATGGCGTCAATAATCTTCATATCTGCTTTGTTGTTTTCGTTCATTCAATTCTTTCCTTTCCTTGCAGGGCAGGACAGCATATTCTGACAGAAAACAGCAGTTTTCTGCGAAAAAGCACACAAAAACCAAAGCCAATGGTTTTCCGAGAAATTCGCCCATGAATTTCACCAGTGGCGGCATATGCTCCTGCTATGTAAAATTTTTCTCACTTCCGTCCGACAAGGGGAGCAGGAAAATTCCGTTCTACCTGCCCCTTGTCCTTCCTGCCGCCCAAATCCGGCCGCGGCAGCCCTATTTGCCAATGATCCGTACATAATTTTGTTCAAATCAGCGAGAGTCTGAACAAATAGCTGGTATTAGTATACCAATTTTTACCGCCGCTGTCAAGTGGCGTCCTGCTCAGGGAGCTCCCCTTTTGCGAGGCTTTCCTCCCCAAAACGGCAAAGTTCGGCCGCAGTTTCGGCATCCCGACACTCAGCCGACAAAAAAACCCCGTTTTTTCCTCCTACCGGACGAAGCAGCAACTCCCCCTTGGAAAAATGCAGCACCATCCCGGCCGGGACATTCCCCGCAACTGTGCGGGAAACCACCGCAAACCCGGGAAGCTGTGATTCCAGTTCAGCCAGACTGCCGCCGCTCCGTTTCAGGATGGAAAGCAGCCGCAGCGCAAGCATCGCGCCATCCCGCAAAAAGGGCTGCCGCACCGCCAGCCCGCGCGCTTCCATTCCGGTGCAGGCCGGAAAACCATCCTCATACCGAAAAACCTGACGCCCGGCTTCTGCGGCTGCCCGGTCGAGCATCCGCGGCGCCGAAGCCGGCAAAGCCACGTCTTCCCCGCGCCGGAATAGGTCCAAACAGACTAAGCAAAGCACCCGGTCGGTGTGGATGATGTCCTGCATCGTGCGGTAAACGGTCACATCTCGCCCGTCAGCCGAAACCTGCACCGTAAGGCCTCCATCCCGGAGCTTCCCGCCCAGACGGACAAAGGTTTCCCGCAGCATCCCGCAAAGCCGCGGATTGGCGCATTTAATGTCGGCGGATATCCCGCACAGAGTCGTTTCCGCCGCGCGGATCAGCTCTACACAGTAGAACTCCCGCAGATTTTCCATCGAAACCAGCCGCCCCCAATCTCCCCAGTATACAGCGCGCGGCTCCGGCTTTTTTGCCGCTTCCAGAAAATCTTGCTGTTCCCGCTCGCAAAGCGGAAGCCCACCGCGCCCATACAGCCGGATTTCCCCCGAAAAATCGACAAACAGCCCGCAGTCCGCCCCACTCCGGCCGACACAGTATCCAAACTGGCTTTCAAAGCAGCTGCCGGCTGCCCACACATTTCCGCCCTGCTGCAAAATTCCGCTTTCCGCCGCACGGAGGATTCCACCGGCTGCAGGAGAATCCCCCATCCCAGTACAGATGTTCCCTTTCCCAAAGATTTCAGCCAATGCCGCACCGGCTTTCATTGCCGCCGCAGCCGAAAATAAACCGCCGTCTTCCCGGCCAAGCACCCCCTTTTCCATCACCCATCGATTTGCCGCCATGTCAAAACCCCCTTCTGCTGCACAAAATTTTCCTGCCGTTAGTCTGGACAGATTTGCCATTGTTTATGCAACATTCTTTACAATGTTCCCCTTGATTTGCTGCGCCCAGGCGGGTATAATCAGAACTGACCGGTCAGTCAGCCGGATTTCCGTTCAGGAGGATTCATCATGCTATCCAAATTCAGTGTCAAAAAACCGCTCACCATTCTGGTGTCGGTCGTCGCCATTCTGGTGCTGGGCGTCATCTCCTTCACCCGAATGACTACCGACCTGCTGCCCAGTATGGACCTGCCCTATGTGGCCGTAATTACCAGCTGTCCCGGCTCCGGACCGGAGAAGGTGGAAACCTCGGTCACCAAACCGCTGGAACAGGCGCTTTCCACTGCCGGCGGTGTGGAAAACATCACCAGCGTTTCATCTGAAAACTCCAGTATGGTGCTGATCCAGTTTGCACAGGGCACCAACATGGACAGCGCCATGATTGATTTGAACAGTAAAATCACCATGGTCACCGGCTATTTTGAGGACAGCGTCGGCGCTCCGATGCTGCTCAAAATCAACCCCGATCTGCTGCCCATTATGGTAGCCAGTGCCGATATGGACGGCAAAGACCAGACGGAACTTTCCGCCTTTCTTTCCGAAGAGGTCATCCCGGCCTTTGAACGAGTAGAAGGCGTTGCCTCGGTCAGCGCAACCGGACTGACCGAACAAAAACTCACCGTTTCCCTCAACCAGGAAAAAATTGACGCTCTCAACGACCGTCTGCTGGAAGCGATCGACGGACAGCTCGCCGACAGTCAGAAAGAACTGGAAAATGCCCGGACTGAGCTGGAAAACGGCAAAGCGGCACTGGAACAGGCCGAGCAGGAACAAACCGAAAAGCTAACCGACGCACAGGCTGCCATCCTCTCCGGGCGCCGGCAGCTGGAAGACGGGATTGACGCTGTAGATGCCGCTATCAGCGACGCAAACGCACAGAAAACGGAATTGTCCGCTCAGAAAGCTGAAGCGGAAGCTGCCATCGCCCAGCTGCAGGCTTCCGGCGGGCAGCCCACTGAAGAACAGCTCGGCGCACTTGCCCAACTCGAAGCTGGAATTGCCGCCTGTGACGACGGGATTGCCCAGGCGCAAACCCAGCGCGACAGCCTGAATGCACAGCTTTCTGAGTTGGACCGCCAGCAGGCCGACCTTGACGCCGGAAAATCCACCATAACTCAGGAATTTACCCGGCAGTCCGTCCAGCTCGATCAGGCCGAAGCAGAACTCAAAACAGCGGAGGAGCAATTTGAATCCGCCCGGACAGAAGCGTATCAGAAAGCCGGATTGGACGGCGTCATCACAGCAGACACCGTTTCCGCCCTGCTTGCGGCCGAAAACTTTTCGATGCCGGCCGGCAGCATTGCCGATGAAAACGGCCTATCCATCCAGGTAAAGGTCGGGGACAATTTTGCCGATCGGGAAGAACTCGAAAACTGGGAGCTCTTTTATATTGAAACCGGCGACATCGGAGGAATTACGCTGCAAGATGTGGCCGACATCGAAATGGCAAAGACCTCTGACGGCAGCTATGCCAAAATCAACGGCAACGACGGCATTGTCCTTTCCATGCAGAAGCAGAGTACCGCCTCCACCGCCGAAGTTTCCGATCGGATCGGCGCTGTGATGGAGGAATTGGAGCAGAAGTATTCGGGGCTGCACCTCACCGCCCTTTCCGACCAGGGAATGTATATTGACCTTGTGATCCAGTCGGTACTGCAAAACCTTTTAATGGGCGGCCTGCTCGCTGTTGCAATCCTGCTGCTCTTCCTGCGTGACCTCCGTCCCACCCTGCTGGTTGCAGTCAGCATCCCGGTTAGCCTTTTGTTCGCACTGGTACTGATGTATTTCAGCGGCGTTACGATGAACATCATTTCGTTGGCCGGACTGGCGCTCGGCGTTGGTATGCTGGTCGACAACAGCATCGTCGTCATTGAAAATATCTACCGGCTCCGGGCGGAAGGCTCTCCGGTCAAATCGGCCGCCATCCACGGCGGCATGCAGGTGGCCGGAGCGATCACCGCTTCTACCCTGACCACCATCTGCGTTTTCCTGCCTATCGTCTTTACCGATGGTATTTCCCGTCAGCTTTTCACCGATATGGGCCTCACAATTGCCTATTCGCTGGTAGCAAGCCTGCTCATTGCCCTGACACTGGTGCCTGCTCTCAGCTCCGGTCTGCTTCGCCACCAAAAGGAACGGAAGCACCGGTTCTTTGACGCGATGGTCGGCGCATATCGCCGCGCTTTGCAGTTCTGCCTGCAAAGAAAGTGGGCCGCACTTGTCCCGGCCGCCGCACTGCTTGTATTGAGCATTTTCGGTGCCACCGTTATGGGCACCTCCTTTATCCCTGATATGGACTCCTATCAGCTGATGGTCACCATGGAAATGCCGGCCGGAACCAGCCGGGAAGATACCCGGGCCGCCAGCGACACACTGCTGGAAGAGCTTGCCGCCATGGAGGATGTCGAAACAGTCGGCGCCATGCAGAGCACTGGCGGTTCCGGAAGCATGCTCAGTATGGGCGGCAGCGACCGTTCGGTTTCGCTCTATGTACTGCTCCGGGAAGACCGCAGCCGTTCCAGCGGTGAGATTGCCGCCCAAATCGAACAGCTCGGGCCCCAGGTCGGCGCGGAAACCCTCTCGGCCAGCAGCGGCATGGATATGAGCACTATGATGGGCTCCGGCATGGATGTGACCATCACCGGCGACGACCTCGACACCCTCCAGCAGATTGCAGGGGATGTGGCCGCCATGATGGGAGAAATTGACGGAATTACTGATATTTCAGATGGCACCGAAGACAACACCGAAGAAATTCGCATCACCGTGGACAAAAATAAAGCGATGCAGTACGGTCTAACCGTTGCGCAGGTTTATCAGTCGGTATCGGAAGCACTCAAAACTGAAACTTCCGCCACCACCCTATCGGAAAACGGCACCGATTATCCGGTTGTGATCGCCAAAGACAATAGCATTACCGAAGAAGCTCTGGGCGATCTGATTCTGAATGGCAAAGACGGCACCGGAGCCGAAACAGAAATTGCCCTTTCGGAAATCGCAGAAATTAACCGCGCGGAAGCGCTGCCCTCCATCAACCGGCAGAACCAGACTCGTACCCTCTCAGTCACCGCATCGGTGGACCGCGATCACAACATTGGTCTTGCGGGACGGGAATTGCAGGAGAAGCTGGACAACTACACTTTGCCGGCGGGATATACGGTGGAGCTTGCCGGCGAAAATGAAACCATCAATCAGTCGCTGACCGACCTCGTTTCGATGATTGCACTGGCAATTGTGCTGATCTACCTGATTATGGTGGCGCAGTTCCAGTCGCTCAAATCCCCGTTCATCGTTATGTTCACCATCCCGCTCGCCTTTACCGGCGGCCTACTCGCCCTCTGGATCTTTGGGTTTGATCTGAGCGTCATCTCGATGCTGGGATTCCTGGTCCTTTCAGGCGTTGTGGTCAACAACGGCATCGTTTTTGTCGACTACGCAAACCAGCTCCGGCAGGCCGGACGGGAAAAGCACGACGCACTGCTCGAAACCGGCGCCACCCGTATCCGCCCCATCCTGATGACTGCCATGACCACCATCCTGGGATTGCTCACACTGGCGTTCGGCATGGGACAGGGCGCCGAAATGCTTCAGCCGATGGCAGTTGTCGTCATCGGAGGACTGCTGTACGCCACCCTGCTCACCCTGTTTGTCGTACCGGTGCTGTATGACCTCTTTAACCGCAAGCCCTTAAAACAGGAAGAATAAGGAGGGATTGCATGGAGTGGAAAGAAAAGGAACGCCGGATTCTGGAAGCCGTCCGCACCCTGATGCGGGAAGGCCGGGACCTCGGCAGCCTAAAAACCGAGGAAATTGCCCAGGCCGCCGGTCTGGGCAAAGGAACGCTGTACCTCTATTTTCCGTCAAAAGAAATCCTGATTGAGCAGGGAATCCGCTATGTGATGCAGCGGGAAGCGGAAGAGATTGCAGCCTGCGCCGAACAGGGCGATTTTGCGGCCGCCTTTTCGGCTGTGCTTCGCTGTATGCGCCGCTTTCTGGAGGAAGAAGCGCCCGCTCTCCAGCGGATCTTAGGCAGTCTGCAGCATCCGGATCCCGCCGCCTGCTGTCCCCGCAATATGTTGGGGGAAGACGGCTGCCGTTTGATGCAGCAGGCGCTCGATCTTCTGTACCAAAAGGGACTGGAAAAAGGATTGTACCCTTCCTGTGCCGATCTGTGCTACCTGCAGATGGCTTTTGTGGGAGCAACCGCCGGATTTTTTAACACCCTTTCCGGCTGGCCGGAAAAATCTCCGGCAGAGACGGAACAGCTGGCTGTCCGGCTGTTTGTCCGGGCACTGCAATAAACACAAGCGGACACCGACTTTGGGTGTCCGCTTTTATACAGATAAAATTTATTGCAATTCGATAAATTTATATTGACAAATAGGAATTTGAGTGCTATACTGTACTCAAATTCAAGGAGGTGCTGTTATGACACAGAAAACACTTGCAAACTGGCTAAAAGTACTGCTTCTGATCGCCGCAGTGTGCGGCATTGTTTTGTATGGCATTGTCATTCCGAGTGTCGGCGAACGGACTGTGGAAAAATTCCCGGAGTTTGCCGACTGGTACTGGCCGTGGCTGCTTTTCCTGTGGGGATCGGCAATCCCCTGTTTCCTGGTACTGTGGTATGGATGGAAAATCATAGCTGCCGTCGGACGGGATGAATCTTTTACCCAGAACAATGCCCGTCGTCTGGGCAGAATTTCGGTTCTGGCAGCAGTGGACACGGTGTATTTTTTTGCGGGGAATCTGATTTTCCTGTTTCTTTCAATGCACCAGCCGGGTGTCTTTTTGGCGGCAATGCTGGTCTGCCTGGGCGGATTTGCCGTCACAGTGGCGGCGGCACTGCTCTCCCACCTGGTTTACAAGGCGGCGGTGCTGCGGGAAGACGCCGACCTGACCATATAGGAGGTACGTTATGATTATAATTCGGCTCGACGTCATGCTGGCCAAACGGAAAATGAGCGTCACCGAACTGGCGGACAAAGTTGGCATCACCATGGCCAATATTTCGATTCTCAAAAACGGCAAAGCCAAGGCAGTCAAACTGGAAACGCTCGACAAAATCTGTCGGGCGCTGCGCTGTCAGCCCGGTGACATCCTGGAATGGGCGGAGGATGGCGATGAAATCTAAAACAAGTTGGCTGCCGGCTGTTCTGGCGGGATGCGGCTGGCTGGGAGGGATTACCCTTTATATCCTGCTACTGTTCACCATGCCGCGGCAGCCGTGGATTACGGGGCTTCTGTTCCTCCTGCCGGCGGCACTGCTCACCGCAGTCACGGTTATGTCGGAACAGCGTATTCTGCATGGCGCAGGAACAATCATCGGCAGTATTTTGATCACTGCTGTGGGAATTATAGGCGGTTTCCTGCTCCTGCTCTGGCTTTCGATTGAAACCGCCATTCATCCTGTCACCGATCCCGGTCAATACCAGCGGATTCTCGGCCTATGCGGATACCCAGAAGAGGAAACGGTAGCTTTTTTCCCTCCTGAAATCCCGGCCACCGCAACTGACATCACGTTTTCCTACTGCACCCCACTGCTGCAGGGGGGCGAGGAGCTTTCCCTTCAATTCACACTGCTGAAAGAACAGGCGGAACAACTGAAAGCGGAGATAGAAGCCTTACCGGACTGTCCGGCGCCCGATTATCTCAGAGAATTTGATTTTTCGGAAGCGGAAGACGGAAGAGTCTGGTATTCCCGCTCCTATCAGCCCGGTGACTGGAACCACGGTGAACTGGGCGCTGTTTTCTGGAAAGACAACACCTTCTGGTATACCATGCAGGACTGGTAACCATATGAACAAAATCAAAACACCCGCAGGAACCAAATCCTGCGGGTGTTTTTTAATATACCGCAATTTTTTTCATCAGGACTTCATCGCGTGAAGCCGTCACATGAACGGTCAGGCTGGAAATCTCCGGCCGACTGTTGTCGGTTAGAGGATTCTGATTCGCAAAGGGGTTATAGAGCGGACAGATCCTCTTGTTGCCGATACAGGTTCCCTCAAAGCAGGCCATTGTATCGTTATTTTTGGTAATCCGAAATGCTTCCACCCGCTGCCCATGTGCAATATCTTCTGCCAGAACCACATATTTGATATCTTTGCGCGGCTTGTCAAAGGTAATCCGATATTGCGGCTGACTAAGTGGGCAGCCCGGAATCTTTTCCAACTTTGCTGGAATCGGTTGGCCGAACTCCCTGCGAAGCAGTTCACCGTATTCTTTTAGCCGCCGGACATCCCTCTCGTCAAAAAGCCCATCGGTAGTCGGCGGGATATTCAGATGGAAGCACGCATTGGCACCAACCGAAGTCAAGTAGGTTCGGAACAACTTCTCCAGCGAATGTGGCTCCTCATTGGGGTGCCAGAACCAGCCGGGACGGATGGACATATTGATTTCAGAAGGAACAAAGGCCAGCCCTTTGCTGTATAAAATCTGGCTCATCGAACCTATTTCCTGCTCGGTGTTGTAGAGGTAGGAGAGATTCCCTTCTTCCGCAAGCGGACCGGGGCCGGTCTGCACAGGAGCATAATGGCAAAGCTCGGTGGGGACAACCGCCCATTCCGAATGGCGAGCCACACCGGCTTCGTTACCGCACCACCGGATATCCGGGCCAAAATCATTGAAAATCACGGCGTTCGGCTGATATTTCCGGATCAGCTCAAAGTATCGCGGAAAATCATACACCTGTTTTTTGCCATTTGGCCCTTCGCCGCAGGCATTGTCAAACCAAACATAGAAAATATCTCCATATTGGGTCAGAAGCTCAGTTAACTGGTTGCAGAAATAGTTGTTGTATTCCGGCGTACCGTAATAGGGAGAATTCCGGTCCCACGGCGAAAGGTAAAAACCGAATTTGATACCACCTTTGCGGCAGGCTTCCGCCGCTTCTCCAACCACATCACGGCCGAGCGGGCTGTTTTTTACACTGTGCTCGGTGTATTTGGATGGCCAAAGGCAAAATCCGTCGTGATGCTTGGCGGTAAGGACCATTCCCTTCAATCCCGCCGATTTAATAGCATCCACCCACTGATCGCAGTCCAGTTTCACCGGATTGAAGATGGATTCCAGTTCATCTCCTTTTCCCCACTCAAGATTGGTAAAAGTATTGGGGCTGAAATGTACAAACGCATAGGATTCCAGCGCAAACCAGTCCAGCTGACGCTGAGACGGACGCACATGGGCAGCTTCTTTGAGAAAAGATACCATACGGCACAGCTCCTTTCAAAATCCAAACCGAAAACGTTTCAGGTTGTGCTTACAGTATACCATATTCCTCCAAAGATTACAATCCTTATTTACGGATATTCGGCAAACTCCTCCGCACTCCCACTGAACACATTCCGGTCGATAGATTGCTCTTCCCCATCATATCCGTTTAGCTTCCCCTGATCGGTATATTGCCAAAATATCCAGTTCCGACCGTCGGACAGCAACGGTGGGGTGTAGACATTCCGGATCCAAATATCATAATCCGTAAAATCCCCCGCAAGATACTGCTGATAGGATTTTTGAGTGGCATACAGCACCGGTTTGATTCCATATTGCGCTTCCAGCTCCAGAAGCAGGATGTCCAGCTGCTCCCGAACTGGTTCGCGATCCGGCGGATTCTTTTCATACTCCCCATAAAATTCGATGTCCACCACAGGAGGAAGCATTCCCTCAAAAGATGGAACCACCGCAATAAAATTTTCCGCCTGCGTTTTCCCTCCGCTGTCGAAGCTGAAAAAGTGATAAGCTCCCACCCGAAGGCCCGTTTGCTGCGCCTGTTCATAGTTCTCCGCAAAACAGGGATCCACAAACGAACTTCCCTCGGTTGCCTTGATATAGGCAAAAGAAATTCCCTCTCCCGCCAGAATCTGCCAATCAACCTTTCCCTGATAGGAAGAAACATCTACTCCGGTCACCGGATACCGGCTTGCCAGCAGAACATTGGGAATGAGCACTTTTTTCCAGACAAGTAGACCAAAAATTCCTACGGCAGCAAAAAGTACTGCCCAGATTATCAACAGAAATTTGATTGCTTTCTGCACAACATCCTCCCTACAGAATAAACAAAAGACGCATCCACCGAAATGGATGCGTTTTGTGGTGACCCGTACGAGAATCGAACTCGTGATACCGCCGTGAAAGGGCGGTGTCTTAACCGCTTGACCAACGGGCCATATGATGGTGGCGGCAAATGGACTTGAACCATCGACACTTCGGGTATGAACCGAATGCTCTAGCCAACTGAGCTATGCCGCCGAGTTGTTGTCCTGCCGTTTGTCGCCGCAGGGAACGTATTATATTTTAGCACAGACATAAGGGTTTGTCAACAGTTTTTTTCAAAAAAATCAGAATCCGCTTTTCATATGAAAACATTCTGATTTTTTCGTTTTTTTTATACAGATATTTCAATTTTGTAAATATTCTTTTTCAAAATAGACCTCTTTTATTTTTTCCGCATACTCCCTGCAATATTCCTCCATCCTTGCTGCCGCCACCAAAGAATCCTTGTCCACAATTGCACGAAAAACTCGTTCCAGGTGGCAAAGAATATCTTCCCGGCTCATCACTCGAAACATCAATCCATCCAGACTTTTCACGATTGGAGCAAATGCATTCAGCAGAAGCGGATACATCAGATTTCCGGTTGCAAGAAAGATTTCCCGATGAAATTCAAACGAAAGACGGGAAAACAACGCGTCCCGTTTCTCATTTTGCATTTGAGTTAATATCTTCCGCATCTCTTCCAATGCTTGAGGGGACGCATGCAATGCCGCCAGGAAAGCAGATTCCCGTTCACAAAGAATTCGAAAATCAGACAACGAGAATAATGTGCATTGATCGAGCTTTCCATCATTAAAGTGAATAATGGAGGATAAGGTATCCAGTGTTCCATCCCGGATATAATCCCCGACAAAATTCCCCTGTCGCGGCACAATTCGGATAAAGCCACGCGCGGCAAGTTCACGAATCCCAGTATTAACAATCGTCCGGCTAAGCTTCATGGATAAAGCCAAATCCCGCTCACTCGGCAGCTTGTCCCCAATTTGAAGTTTTCCCGACAAAATCCGGTTTTCCATTTCCCGTATAAACCATTCTTTTCTGGTTTCAGCTTTCTGCTCCCGAGATTCCATTGCCGCGCGCCTCCTTTCCATTCTGGAAAATTACACCATATCCGGAGAAGCCAGCGGTACTGCAAGCGGGAACCAGCTGTTTTCCTCCAAGGTATCATATTGCCAGAGGTTTGCCACACTGAACAGCCGCGTTTGCATGGGAACATGAGTCAGCGAATAGGCAGCTTTTTCTTCCGTATCTTTAACCGAAACCTGGCCATTTTCCACCGCGATGCGGTACTTGCCCTGTTCTTCTACTTCCAGCACCAGAGATCCATCCAGAATTCCGCAGGAATCCGCCTTGCACTGCAGAAATGCTTCCAGAACATGGGAATAATCCAACACCTGAATCATTTCCCCATTGCTGACAGAACAGCTCTCCGCCATACCCGCAAAGGCGCAGACCATTTCTTTCTGCCAATAATCCGGCGTAAAGCTGAGCTCACGTCCTTTTTTGTCCACTAACGCAAAAACAGCTTCCAGCACCGGCACATCCTTTTCCAGCAGGAATTCCCGTACAGCCTCGCCATTCTTATCGACGGAAGCATACCCTGCAAATTTACCATCCCGCAGCAGTACCAGCGGCTCCGAGGACCAGCTCTGACAGATTTCGGGAAAATCCTTTTCCGCGCGCACGGCGTGAATCAGCTGCCCGTTGAAAAGACGCATGCAGTCTGCCGTATACTCCGGATGCTCCAACAGAGAAACTACGGAATAATGATCGGTTTTTACCTCTTTGTGATGCCGGCGGTTGGTAGGTGTCACCCGGAATCCGCAGGACGAAACCGCGTTAACAAAACCAAAATATTCATACCGCTGACGCTGTCCACCCAGGCACATCAGGTCGGTGCCCTCTTTGCGGGCATCCTCTACTGCCATCTGCATCAGCTTTTTCATATAGCCTTTTCCACGGGAATACGGGTGGACTGAAACAGTGCCGATTCCTTTAACTTTCAGTTCATGATTGCCCACCTTCATGGTCCAAGGGAAGCAGCCGATCATCGCCTTAATTTTGCCGTCTTCCAGCGCCAGATAATGGCACTCCGCCAGCTCCGGATGATCCCCATACAGTTTGGGCAGCAGTGCCCGAAAATCAATCCCAAATACCATATTGCCAAAATCCAGAAGATCTTCAAATTCCTCCGGTCTTGCTTTGCGATATTCTGTACTCATTGTCAACATCCTTTCTGTTCAAATTGCCGCGCCAGCGCGCAGAACTGCTCCATCGAGAGCTCCTCCGCCCGCGCAGTCGGCTTCAGCCCGGCCGCAGCCAGTTTTTCCGCCGCCTCCGGTTTGGAAATCCCCAACCCGGCCGATAGCGTATTCGGCAGCGTTTTTCGCCGCTGTCCAAACGCCGCTTTCACCACCCGGAACAGCGTTTTTTCCTCTTCCGAGGAAAGCGGCAGCTCCTTTTTCACATCCAGCCGAATCACCATTGAATCCACATTGGGCGCCGGACAGAAGCTCCCCCGGCTCACCGGGAAGAGCACCCTGGGTTCGCTGTAATACCGCACCGCTGCCGTCACAGCGCCGCATTCCCGCGAAGGCATCGCAGCACAGAGGCGGTCGCCGGCCTCCTTCTGCACCATCACCGTCACCGATTTGACCGGCAGCCGCTGCTCCAGCAGCGCCATGATGATGGGAGAAGTAATATAATACGGCAGATTAGCGCAGACCGCCACTTCCATCCCGGCAAATTCCTCGGCGATGAGCCGGTGGAGGTCCACCTTGAGGATATCCTCGTTGATAATCTTTACATTGTGGTAATCCGCCAGCGTATAATCCAGCACCGGAATCAAACGGCTGTCCAGCTCAACTGCCACCACCTTTTGGGCACGCTGTGCCAGCTCCTGGGTGAGGACGCCGAAACCGGTGCCAATTTCAATGACGCCGGTATTTTGGTCAGCACCACCCATTTCAGCAATCCGCGGACAAACCGACGGGTTTACCAGAAAATTCTGCCCCAGCGATTTGGAAAAAGTAAATCCAAATTTTTCAGAAATCTCCCGGATGGTATTCAAGTTGGTTAGATTCAAATTGGTCCCGTCCTTTTCGCAGATTTAATAGCCGAATGTTCCCGAAAGGGATTCATCCTGATCGATCCAGTCCTGCACCCGAATGACACGGTATTCCTCCGGCGTATCGCGGACAATCACCGTTTCGATGCCGGCGTTGATAATCAACCGTTTGCACATGGAACAGGAATTTGTACCAGCCACCAGTTCGCCCGTTTTGGCATCACGGCAGGCCATATAGAGGGTTGCGCCCAACATCTCACTGCGGGGCGCCGCAATGATCGCGTTTGCTTCGGCGTGGACGCTGCGGCAAAGCTCATATCGTTCGCCGCGGGGGATATTCAGCTTTTCCCGGACGCAGTATCCAATATCAGAGCAGTTTTTGCGTCCCCTCGGCGCGCCGGCATAGCCGGTGGAAAGGATCGAGTCATTTTTGACAATAATTGCTCCAAAATGCCGCCGTAGGCAGGTGCAGCGTTCCAGCACCGTCTGTGCAATATCCAGATAATAATTAATCTTGTCCCGTCTTTCCATTGTTTCGTCCTCCCCGGCTGTCAGATATTTTTATTGTACCATACTCAAGCCTGTTATGCAACGGAAAACGTAAAAAGCGTGCCATGGAAATCCCCACAGCACGCTTTTCCGTTTATTCTTCGTCCGGCTGATCTTCCGGCTCTTCTTCAGGAGCAAGCGCCGCTTCATCGGCTTCCAGCGCTTTTTCCAGCGCTTCCGCCTCGGCGTCAGCGGAATCTCCGCCCGCTTCTTCTTCCACCTGACTTGTCTCCTCATCATCGGCGTGTTCGGCTCGAACAAAGGTCACCACTCGATCATCTTCACTCAGCCGCATGACCCGGACACCGGTGGCATACCGAGACATGATACGGACATCCTGTACCGCAATGCGGATAATGACACCGTCGTTGGAAATCAGAATGAGGTCGTCGTCCTCATCCACGACCTTGATACCGCAGACGTATCCTTTCTCCTCGCTCACCTTATAGTTGATCTTACCCAGACCGTTGCGGCTCTGGAGCGGATAATCGTCGACAGAGGTCCGGCGTCCTAAACCCTTATCGGTTACCGTCATAACAGCGGCGCCTTCCCGGACGCGCGCCATACCGACCACTTCATCGCCGTCTTTCAGACGAATCGCCTTGACACCCATCGCGTTACGGGACATTTCCCGGACATCATTTTCGTCAAAGCGGATGATCATACCGTTCCGAGTTGCAACCAGCAGCTCACAGCTGCCGTTGGTCAGACGAGAAAATACCAGCTCGTCATTTTCATTGAGGTTAATGGCAATCAATCCGTTTTTGCGGATGTTGCGGTAAGCTTCCAGACTGGTCCGCTTGACCAGACCGCGCCGTGTTACCATTACGACATAGTAGCTCGGATCAAATCGCGGCACACTCATAATGGCGCTGACCTGCTCCTCCGGTTCCAGGGCAAGGAGGTTATTGATATGCGAACCAATTGAGGTACGGCTTCCCTCCGGAATTTCATAGCATTTGAGCTTGAACATCCGCCCTCTGGTGGTGAGGAACAGAATATTGTCGTGGGAAGAACAGATAAACATTTCCTGGACAATATCTTCTTCCTTCTGCTTCATGCCGGAGATACCCCGTCCGCCGCGGCGTTGAATCTTGTAGACGTCAGCCGGCTGGCGTTTGACATAACCCTTTTCGGTCAGAGTTACAACGCAATCTTCCACCGGGATAAGGTCTTCAATGTCCAGTTCACCGGATACCGACTGAATGTCGGTGCGGCGTTCATCACCGAATTTCTCTTTGATTTCGAGCAGTTCTTTGGCAACAATCTGCATGACCCGACTGTAATCGGAAAGAATTTCCTCCATTTCGGCGATTTTGGCGTGCAGGCCGTCGAGTTCTTCTTCAATTTTCAAAATTTCCAGACCGGCAAGCTGTCCAAGCTGGAAGTTCACGATGGCAGTCGCCTGCACATCGTCAAATTGAAACTTCTCCATAATGGCCAGTTTGGCTTCGGGTTTGCCGCCCTTGCAGGCGCGGATGGTGGCGATAATTTCGTCCACAATATCCACCGCACGCTTCAAACCTTCGAGAATATGGGCGCGCTCCTGCGCTTTTTTCAGGTCATATTTGGTCCGGCGAGTAATCACTTCTCCCTGGAAATCCAGATAATACCGCAGCATTTCCTTGAGAGTAAGCACTTTCGGCTGCCCGTTTACCAGTGCCAGCATGATGACACCGACTGTTTCCTGCAAAGAGGAGTAGGAAAAGAGCTGGTTCAGTACGACCTGCGGGATAGCGTCCCGTTTCAGCTCGAACACAATGCGCATACCTTCCCGGTCGGACTCGTCCCGAATATAGGAGATGCCGGGGATCCGGCCTTCTTTTACCAGCGAAGCCACATTTTCGAGGATCCGGGTTTTGTTGATCATGTATGGGATCTCGGTGACCACGATGGAAGAACGCCCCTTGCTGTCCTCTTCAATGGCAGTGCGGGCACGCAGCGTAATTTTGCCGCGGCCGGTTGCATAAGCCGCCCGAATCCCGCTCCGGCCCATAATGGTGCCGCCGGTCGGAAAATCGGGGCCCTTGATATACTCCATCATTCCTTCCAGCGAGATGTCCGGATTTTCAATCATCGCCACACAGCAGTCGATCACTTCCCGCAGGTTGTGCGGCGGGATGTTGGTCGCCATACCAACTGCAATACCGGTTGCGCCGTTTACCAGCAGGTTGGGAAACCGCGACGGCAAAACGCTGGGTTCTTTGAGCGAATCATCGTAGTTTGAATCGTAATCAATGGTATCTTTGTTAATATCCGAAACCATGTAGAGGGAAATTTTGCTCATTCTGGCTTCTGTATAACGGTAAGCCGCAGGCGGGTCGCCGTCGATGGTACCAAAGTTTCCGTGCTTATCGACAAGCGGATACCGAAGCGAAAAATCCTGGCCCAAACGGACCAGCGCATCATAAACGGAAGCATCGCCGTGCGGATGGTATTTACCCAACACATCGCCAACGGTGGTCGCGCATTTTTTAAAGGGTTTATCCGGTGTCAGGCCCGCTTCGTGCATGGTATACACAATCCGGCGGTGTACCGGTTTTAATCCGTCCCGCACATCGGGCAGGGCACGGGCGACAATGACTGACATCGAGTAGTCCAAGAACGAATCCCGCATAACCTTGTCGATGTCTTTTTGAATGATTTTTGTTCCCTGACTGACTTCCAAATTGTTGTTATCCAACGTTCTTCCTCCTCACCGGGCAGGCCGGTCCGGTCTTTCATTCTGCTTTCTCATATCGTGCGCCGAGCGCGTCTTTCAGCATCCCGGTAAGTTTTTCGCAGTCCTCTTCGGGAATGCACCGTTTAGGCAGAGCAAACACCTTTTCCTTACTCGCAATAATCAGGTAAAGGTCAGAAAACTCCACTGCCCGGATGGCCGGCCGGTCAAAACCAACCAGATAGCGGCCATCCTCCTGCGGCATTAAAAGTCCCTGCGGACAGATTTCCAAATGATAAGTGTCATCTGCCAAATCGGCCGCCTCTGCCGCCGATTTGATGTGACGCGCCGGTAAAAACCACAGAAACCAGATCACTGCCAGCGCGAGCACCAGCATCAGGTATCCCATTGTGTAATCCGGATTGCGGAAAATTGTCTGGGCATAGATGACGACAATCACAGCCAAAATCACAGTAAAGATAATGTTTTTGCGGTAAATGGTGGCCTTTTGGAAATATTTCAGTGCTTTTCGCACCTCATCCCCTCGCAGATCATAGTCAATCCGCAGTCCGGTGACTGAATCATCCACCCGTTTTCCATCGAGCCACGGCTCGGAGCCTTCAAATTTTTCGGTATCCAGTCCCTGACCGGGGATGATTTTTTCCTCTTCCGTTTTTTTCTCCTGGGTTTCCTCGGTAATATTTTCCTTTTCGTCCATAATTTTCCTCCTGACGGAATCAGATGTCAAGGTTTTTGGCAAAACGGGCATTCCGCTCGATAAATTCCTTACGAGGCTCCACCTTGTCGCCCATCAGGATGGTAAAGGTCTGATTGGCAGCAGCGGCATCTTCCAGGCCAACTTGCACAATGGTACGATTGCTGGGATCCATTGTGGTTTCCCAGAGCTGATGCGGGTCCATTTCACCAAGACCTTTGTACCGCTGAACGTCCACCTTGGCACCGCTTTCGCCCGAAAGCTCCGCAATGTACCGGTCGCGTTCCGCCTCGTCAAAAGCATAGTAGAACTTTTTGCCGCGGCTGACACGGAAGAGCGGCGGCTGCGCAAAATAGATGTGCCCCTGTTCCACAAGCGGGCGCATATAGCGGAAAAAGAAGGTTAAAAGCAGAGTGCGGATGTGGGAACCGTCTACGTCGGCATCGGCCATAATGATGACCTTGCCGTACCGCAGTTTGGAAACATCGAGATCCTCTCCAATGCCGCAGCCGAGCGCCATGACAACCGGCATCAGTTTTTCGTTGCCGTAAACCTTGTCGAGCCGCGCCTTTTCCACGTTGAGCATCTTGCCCCACAGCGGCAGGATCGCCTGGAAGGAACGGTCGCGCCCTTCTTTGGCCGAACCGCCTGCCGAGTCACCCTCGACGATATAGATTTCCGTGACGGTATTATCTTTGGAGGTGCAGTCGGCGAGCTTACCGGGCAAACCGGCGGAATCCATTGCCGACTTGCGGCGGGTGAGATCGCGGGCACGGCGAGCCGCTTCTCTTGCGCGCTGGGCGCCGACCGCTTTTTCAAAAATCGCCTTAGCGACGCCCGGATTTTCCTCAAAAAAGGTGTTCAGGCCGTCGAATACCATGTTTTCGACCAGCGGACGTGCCTCGGTATTGCCGAGCTTTCCCTTGGTCTGGCCTTCGAACTCACATTCCGGGAGCTTGACGCTGATAATGGCGGTGATGCCTTCGCGGACATCGTCGCCGGAAAGGTTTTCCTCGTTGTCTTTCAGCAGCTTGCGGCGGCGGCCGTAATCGTTGAACACACGGGTTAACGCGCTCTTAAATCCCAGCTCGTGGGTACCGCCATCCACGGTATGGATATCGTTCGCAAAAGATTTGAGCACTTCATGATAGCTGTTGTTATACTGGATCGCAACCTCGGCGGTGCATCCGTTTTCTTCCCGGTAAAGGTAGATGGGTTCCGGATGGATAACATCCTCCACCTTGTTCAGATGCTTGACAAAGCTCCGGATGCCGCCTTCATAGCACATATCCTCCTGCACCGGGTTGTCTGGATCGCGGTAGTCGGTAAAAACAATCCGGACACCCGCATTCAGAAAAGCCTGTTCGCGCAGACGAGTGAGTAATGTATCGTAATCAAAAACAGTGTCTTCAAAAATCTCGGGATCCGGTTTGAATTTAACCGTTGTACCGGTTTTTTTGGTATTCCCGATTATTTTCAGTTCTTCGTTGTAATGACCACGTTCAAAATGCTGAAAATAAACATGCTCTCCATTTTCTACTGTAAGATCCAGCCATTCGCTCAGCGCATTGACAACCGATGCGCCTACCCCATGCAGACCACCCGAAACCTTATATCCGCCTCCGCCGAACTTACCGCCGGCATGCAGCACCGTATAAGCGACCGTTGCAGCCGAGATTCCCTCCTTGGGATGAATTCCCACCGGAATACCGCGTCCATTATCCGCTACGCGTACAACATTATCTTCCAGAATATCCACTAAAATCAGATCGCAAAAACCAGCCATCGCTTCATCGATGGCATTGTCCACAATCTCATAAACCAGATGGTGCAGACCAGTTGGTCCGGTCGAGCCGATATACATACCAGGGCGCTTGCGGACCGCTTCGAGTCCTTCCAACACCTGAATCTGGCTTTCGTCATAATGATTTCCGTTCACAGGCTGATTGCTCACAGTTTGGTTCCTCCGTTTTCAGGTTGATGTTATGATTAGCCGGGAAGCCGGGTCCGTTTACGCAGGGTGGCCGGCGCCAGTTGGGAAAGATAGAGCCGGCGTTCCCCTTTTTTCTCCCACACAACGATAGATTTGGGCATCTCCGAAGTAACTGGGATGACCTGTCCCTCCTGCTGGGAACGGCTTAAAAATTCCTTGGTATATTTGGATACCGAAGCATTTTCAATGTCAAAAATCCCTATGATATCCCCGTAACTGAGTATTTTTTCATTTCCGATATGCAAATACATAAATTATGCCTTTCTGATTATTCCCGGCAGATACTTCCTGCCCGGACGGTAAAAATGCTGCCGCTCTCCATGCGAAGAGTATTGGAAGCATCGCAGCAGGTAATCAATACCTGAAATCCGCGAATCTGATTCAAAATATAATCCTGTCTTCCCTGGTCGAGCTCACTCATCACATCGTCGAGCAGAATGACCGGCGCCTCGCCCGAAATGCCGCGCAGCAGTCGGGCTTCCCCCAGTTTGAGTGCCACCGCGCAGCTCCGCTGTTGTCCCCGCGAACCAAAGGATTTCACCGGCAGCTCGTTGATCTGAAAGGCAATGTCGTCCCGATGTACTCCTTTGGTCGTACAGCGCATTTTCCGGTCGGTTTCCCGGTTCTGTTCCATCTCTCGCCGATATAAATCAATGAGCCGGTCGTCGTAGGTTTCCAGCTGTTCTTCTGCTGAAAACACAGTCGATTCGTAGTCAACCGCAAAAGATTCGGCATAACCGGTAAAGCCGCCATAGATTTCGGCCGCAACCGGCCGCAATTTGCGGATATAATCGGCGCGGTAAATAGTGAGGATGGTTCCCAATCTGGAAAGCTGCTCGTCCCACACATCAAAGGTGCCGGCAAACTGCCGGCAGCGGTCAGGATCCTGTAAAATGGCGTTGCGCTGACTCAACACCTTGTTATACTGCGCAAGATACCGCGCATAGGCGGGTTGCAACTGGCAGATAGCAGCATCCAAAAACTGCCGGCGTTCGGCGGGACCTTCCCGGACAATATTCATCTGGGTAGGATCGAACACCACTGCCGGAAAAACACCCGCAAGCTGCGCCGGACGAACCGGCACCCCATTGAGGAGCACCTTGCGCCGATGCTGCCCCGCACTGTACCGAATATTCTGGGTTCGCTCTCTATCCCGGAAGGAAAGGTCCACCCGAAAAAATTCAGCTCCAAAACGGACCATCTGGCTTTCACGGGAACCGCGAAAACTGCGGGAACCGGTACAAAGCCAAACAGCTTCCATCAGATTGGTTTTCCCCTGGGCGTTTTCTCCCAGCAGAATGTTAATTCCCTCCGACGGTTCCAGGCAGGATTCCGGAATATTACGGAAATTACAAAGCTCCAGCCGTTCGATGACCATATGCGCCTCAATCCACCAGAAGGCGGTAATCTTCGACAGTCACTTCATCGCCGGGGTATAACTTTTTGCCCCGCTGGGTGCATACCTCACCGTTAAAGAGGACGATCCCCTCTTTGATGAGCTGTTTTGCATGGCCGCCAGTTTCAGCCACACCGGCAAATTTCAGAAACTGATCCATCCGGATAAAACCGGTTTTGATTTTAATGTGCTTCGTTATCATCTTTCAACCTCATCGGCATGACCAGGAAAATAAAGCTGTCGCCTTCTTTGGGAAGAATTTTGATGGGAGAAAACGCGGTGTTGATCTCCAATACCAGTTCATCCTGTTCGCTTGCCTTTAATGCATCTGTCATAAATTTGTTGTTGAACCCGATCCGGACCGGTTCCCCTTCCAGCTCTACCGGCATGGCATCGTTCACCTTTCCCATTGAAGTTTCGCAGGAAATCATCACCTGACCATTTTCAAAAACTGCTTTGATTGGATTTTTGATCTTTTCGTTGATGATGATAGATGCACGATTGATGCTTTCCGCAAACATCCGGGCGGAAAGTTGAATTCTGGTTTTGTACTCCCGTGGGATAGCGGAATTATAATCGATAAATTCTCCGTCGAGCAACCGAGAAATCATGTGATAGCCGCCGCAGTCAAATACGATATGACGGCTGCCTGCACGAATCACCATTTCTTCTTCATCCGAAAAACGGCTCAAGAGTTTTAACAGCTCGGCAAGCGTCTTTCCGGGAACAATGAATCGAAAATCTTCGTTTCCTTCTACTGGTTCCCGCCGAAGTGCTAACCGGCACCCGTCCACTGATACCAAATGGAGAAATCCACTCTTTTTTTCAAACAATGTGCCAGTCAGCACTGGTGTGCTCGCGTCTTGAGAAACGGCAAACAGTGTCTGGGAAATCATGCTGCGGAGCACATCTGCCGGCATCCGAAGGGATTTTTCTTCACTCACAATCGGAATTTCCGGGTATTCTTCAGTGCTCATTCCCAAAATGGTAAATTGAGCACCGCCACCCCGAATTACCGTAAGTAACTTATCATCGGTTGAAACAGTCAATTCTGTATTGGGCATTCGATTAATGATCTCACCAAACAAACGAGCATTTAAAATTAATTCTCCAGTTTCGGAAGAGTCCACAGCAATTTCTTTGGTAATCCCAAGCTCCAGATTGTATCCAATTACATTGAGCTTGCCCGGCGTACAGCGAAGCAAAACACATTCCAGCGCAGCTAATGTCGACTTAGCGGAAACTGCTGGTGATACGTTATTGACAGCTTCACATAAAGTCGACTTATCACAGCTAAATTTCATAAAGGCAGGCCTCCAATTCCTAACGTGCGTTAATATTACAAAAGTGCAGATGATTCATTAAATTCGTTATACGTTTTGTATAATAAATTTGCAGGAAGCGTCTTTTTCTTTTTCAAAAAGAAAGAAGAGCTTTCATATCAATATAAAAGAAATAAAGTATAGTAGTAATAGTAGAGGGCGTGAATATGTGAGTGAACTGCAATTTATATCGATTATATGGGCATTTGTTCCGGATTAAGAAAAAAGAAAGTAGCGTGGAAAAAATGTGAATATGTGAACTGAAAAATTGGAATTCACGAACAGGTGGAAAAAAATCGGTTAAGATAATAGAAATTGTGGAGAAAAAAGTGAAAGATATGTTTTCACATTTTTCCACATTTTTTGGTGGAAAACTTTCTGGTGAGTCCGGTGAATTCACAAAAATATTCAAGGAAAAACTGGAAAGAAAGGCGTTTTTTCCCTCCACAAAATGTGAAAATACAAAGTTTTACAGAAAGTTATTGATCACGGATATTTTTGATGATATCTTCAATGATCCCCTTGTCGTGCGGGTTGGTTTTAATCAGATTTTCTACCTTTTTCAGCGTGTAAACAATGGTAGTGTGATCCCGTCCGCCAAATTCCTGTCCGATTTCCTTCATGGTTGCCTGGGTGATTTCCCGGACAATATAAATAGCGATCTGTCGCGCCTGAGAAATTGGAGCATTTTTTTTGTTGGAGCGGATATCGCTGGGGTTGACTTTATAGGTCTGTGCAACTTCTTCAATGATTCGCTCAATGGTAATGGGCATTGGCTGGTTGTCATTCAGAATTTCCTTGATGACATTCTGCGCAACGCTAAGAGTTGGCTCCGAGCCGGTGTACATTTTGTACATTTTGATTTTTTTCACGGCGCCTTCCAGCTGACGGATATTGCTTTTCAGTTTGGTTGCAATAAAGTTAATGATGTCATCCGGAATGGCAAGCTGGAGAAGTTCGGCTTTACGCTGAATGATAGCGATTCTTGTTTCCAGATCCGGGGCGCCGATATCGGCTAGCAATCCCCACTCAAAACGAGATTTCAGACGGTCTGCGATTACATTGATGTCTTTGGGAGGACGGTCAGAGGTGATGACAATCTGTTTGCCGCACTGATACAGTTCGTTAAAGGTATGGAAGAATTCTTCCTGTGAAGCTTCTTTGCCAGAGAGAAACTGGATGTCGTCGATCAGGAAAAAGTCAGAATGCCGGTATTTTTCGTGGAATGGGCCGGTATTCTGATTTTTAATTGCCAGAATCAGTTCGTTGGAAAAAGTTTCACAGTTTGTATAGATGACATTTAAAGAAGGATCGTTTTTCTGCACTTCATTTTTAATTGCCATCAGCAAATGGGTTTTGCCAAGTCCACTGGGACCGTAAATAAAAAGAGGATTGTATGGCTTCATTGAGGTGCTGTGGATATTGGCGATATTGGCAACGGATTTACAGGCTGTGTACGCAAATTCGTTTTTACTGCCTACAATAAAGGTATCAAAGGTATAATCGTATTCTCCAACTAAAAAATCCGATTCGTGGACACGGGATTCCAGAAAAGAAAAGTCATTACTGCCACCTGAAAATACCGGCTGATGTGCTTCTTCCTGTGCAGGAGGAGCAGGAGTTTCAACTGGTTGCGTTGACGCGGGTTCTGCGGGTGGATTTTCGTTGCCGCAGAGAATTTCTACATTGACCGGAAAACCCAATACCGATTCAAACGCTTCTTTCAGTTGGGAAAGATACTGGTCGATTAAAATTCCGCGATAAAAAGGAGAGGAGACAGTGAGATAAGCCGTATTGTTTTCAAAACGGTCCGGTTCAATATTTTGAATCCAGCAGCGATAGGCCGTTTCGGTCAACTCATTGCTGCGGACTTTTTGTTGAAAATAATCTTTCACAAGATTCAACACATCAGAAAATGACTGCATGTGAAACGTCCTCCTGGCTGTTAATTTTAAAAAAGTGAAATTGGGAAAAAAGCAGTTCTTTCCACATCTGTTTGTGAATAAAAGTGAAAAAGTCAAGGAATGGCGAGTAAAAGTAGTGGATGACTAGTGAAAAAACAGAAAAAAATTCAGGAAAAGGTCAAAAAATATACACCGGAACATGTGAAATACAGCCGATGTTAAGTGGACAACTATTAAGTTTATTATAGCACATCCTTTTTTATTTCGCAAGTTTTCCACACGAAATGTTGATAAAAAATTCCGGGTGGAAAGAAGTGAAAAAATGTGAATTGTAAAAAAAAGAAGCACGGGAAGGATTTTTATAAAAAAACGGTTGACAAAAAGCAGTTCTATAGATTATACTATTACATTGAGGGTTTTCGCTTATTTTCCGGACAGTCAATACCTCTAATTCTTCTGATTTCTGTTGGAAAAGAGCCGAAAACCGGAAACTTCGTCTATGATAAAAGGAGGGGAAATCAATGAAAAGAACCTACCAGCCCAAAAAATTGCAGAGAAAAAAAGTTCATGGCTTCCGTCAGAGAATGAAAACTGCCAACGGCCGCAAAGTGCTTAAGAGAAGACGCGACAGAGGCAGAGCAAGACTCTCTCACTAAGTGTTCATGGATACAAGCAGAGGAAGCCCGATTTCATATATGGACAGGGTTTCCTCAGCTTTCTGTTTTTAAACATGAATTGGAAGGATTATGGAACAAAAAAAATACCGGATGCCTCAGACGCTGAAATTGAATAAAGAGTTTAAACGTGCTTATTATCAAGGAAAGAGTATTGCTTGCCCGTATTTTGTTTGCTATCGAATCAGAAATCGCGGGATGGGGATCCGTTATGGGATTACAACAACCAAAAAGGTTGGAAATGCTGTTTGCCGGAATCGTGCGCGGCGTTTAATTCGTGCCGCAATGCGGTCGGTACTGGACCGGTTTGATAATCGGTTTGATTATGTTTTTGTTGCAAGAGAGCGGATTCTGCAGGCAAAATCCTATCAGGTTGCCGCTGCGATGAAAGGCTGTCTGAAACAGCTTCAGGGACAAGCACCGGCTGATAATGGAACATCAGTA
This sequence comes from uncultured Clostridia bacterium, assembly GCA_944382875.1. Taxonomy (GTDB): domain Bacteria; phylum Bacillota; class Clostridia; order Oscillospirales; family Ruminococcaceae; genus Merdivicinus. The sequence continues at coordinate 61,184 of CALWNQ010000007.1, read as the reverse complement.
AGACAGAACGGAAAGCCGGCTAATTCATGAAAAAAGTCCTGATATTTCTTGTCCAATTTTATCAAAAACATTTATCCGGGCTAAAAGCGCCCTGCTGCCGATTTTATCCGACCTGTTCCGCTTATGCCCTGCAGTCGCTGGAACGGTTCGGAGCGCTGAAAGGCAGCATTTTAAGTATATGGAGAATTTTGCGATGCAACCCGTTTCATCCGGGGGGGATTGATCCTGTGCCGGAAACATTTCGGTTGCCTCCGTGGAAACCTCATAAAAATCGAAAAAAAACGCGAAAGTGATCATTCGTGTATTTGGATAAATGGCATTTCCCTCTTAATTTTCGCTTTATGTGCCAGAAAGGAAAGGTTCCATGAACTTTATCAACGAGATTTTCGGCTATCCGCTTGGCTGGATTATGTGGCTGCTGTATACCGTTATTAAGAACTATGGTATCTGCCTGATTTTATTTACGATTATTATTAGAGCGGCACTTTTTCCGCTTTCCATTAAACAGCAGAAATCTTCTGCAAAAATGTCGGTTTTTCAGCCGAAATTGATGGAGATTCAGAAAAAATACGCGAATAACAAGCAAAAGCAGCAGGAAGAAACCATGAAATTCTATGAAGAACATGGTTATAACCCGATGAGCGGGTGTCTGCCGCTATTTATTCAGTTCCCCATTCTGTTCGGTATTATCGACGTTGTTTACAATCCGCTGAAACATATTCTGCGGCTTCCGACAGATGTAATCACCGAAATGAAAGATATTCTTGCAAATTCTGTAGAGAATTTTAACGCGTATCAGGCGCAGCTGCAAATTGTAGCAGCCGTTCAGGATCCGGATAAAGTTTCTATGTTTTCTGGAATTGCTCCGGAGTACATTCAGAAAATCCAGAATTTTGATTACAGCTTGTTTGGTTTGGATTTGGGTGTTGTACCGCAGTTTGCCTGGAACTGGCTTTTGCTGATTCCGATTCTTTCTGGCGTGACAGCCTTACTGGCTTCCATGATTTCCATGAAGATGAATCCGACTGCTGCGCAGCAGTCGCAGCAAAGCGGCTGTATGATGAAGGGCATGATGTACGGCATGCCGCTTTTCTCACTGTGGATTACTTTTTCGGTACCGGTCGGCGTTGGTATTTACTGGATTATTTCCAATGTATTAGCTGGAGCACAGACAATTATCTTAAACAAGCTCTATAACCCAGAGAGGTACCGAGAAGAATATGAGCAGAAGATGAAAGAAATTGAGGATAAAAAACGTCTGGAACGTGAGATGAGGCGGAAAAAGAAGCTGGAAAAAGGCGAAGAGTTGGATGATGATGATTTAACCGACGAAGAACGCAAGGAAAAACAGCGGAAAGAGCGGAAGGAACATCTGGCAAAGCTTGACAAGGAAAATGAAGGCCGGGATCCGCAGGCAGAATATCTTTCTGCAAAGGAACAAAACCGCAAGCGGCTTGCTGAAGCGAGAAAACGGGACGCCGAGAAATACGGCGAAGAGTACAAGGAAGTAACCGATCAGGATTTGATGTAATCTGCGGTAAAATGGAGGCTTGTTTATGATTCGCGAGTTTACAGCCACCGGCGCAACGGTGGAAGAGGCCATTCAGAATGCGTGTAGAGAACTGGGCGTTTCGATTGATGAAGTAACGCCTGAAGTATTGCGCTTTCCTAAAAAGGGTTTTTTGGGCATCGGAAAAATTGATGCAGAGGTTCGCGTAACAGTCCAGACTGAGGAAGAAGCCAAAAAGCCCGAAAAACCAGTTCGTAAGCCGGTATCGCAGACAACACCGGCTGTGACCAAGAAGGAAACAGCTGCTCAGCCGCAGAAGCAGGCGGAGACTGTTAAAAAAGAAAAGAGTGCTGCTCCGGAACAGAAACCTGCAGCTCCTGTAAAAACGGAGAAAAAGGAAGAGGCAGTTAAAGCAATACCTGTCGAAGCTCCGGCTGAGATTCAGAATGAAGAGAAGCAGGAAGAAAAACAACCGGAAATCCCAATGGAACAGCTTCAACCTAAAATGGATGTGGCCAAAGCATATTTACAGGAAATTTTTGACAAAATGGGCTTGACTGGGATTGAAATCCGGATGGAACCTGCGGAAAATCGCACAGTGTTGGTGCATCTGGAAGGCGGCGATATCGGAACTGTGATTGGAAAGCGTGGCGAAACGCTGGATGCAATCCAATACCTGGTTTCTCTTGCTGCAAATCGCAGCGAGGGCGAATATGTCCGCTTTACCATCAATGCGGGAAATTATCGTGAAAAGCGGGAAGAAACACTGCGCGCATTGGCACAACGGATGGCAAAAAAGGTATTAAAAACCGGTCGTCCCGCAGCTCTTGAGCCGATGAACCCATATGAACGGCGAATCATCCATGCGGTTGTCACCGAGATTGATGGTGTCTTCTCTAAATCAACAGGAGAAGAGCCAAACCGCAAGGTTGTGATCAAGCCAACAGCTAAGACAAGACCACCGCGTCGGGACAACGGCTCCAGACGTTCTGGTAATCGTGGAGGAAAGTCTCGTCCTCCGCGCGCCGAGGATGCTGTACAACAGGATGCAGTACAAGCGCCGGTGGAAGAAGCTCCGGTTCAGAAAACTGAAACTACAGTGATTGAGGATAATTTCAAACTGTATTCTAAAATTGAATTATAACTTTCAAACCTCTCCGGCCGTCTTTTCGGCGGGGAGGTTTTGTCTAACAGGAAGGAGGATTTTCTTTGGCTGAAAAGACAATTGCAGCCATTTCCACTCCAAATGCAGTGGGGGGGATTAGTGTCATCCGGATTTCCGGACCGGACGCCATTGCAGCGGCAGACAAGGTTTTTCGTCCGGTATCAGGAAAGATGCTGCAGGAACATAAAGGATATACTGCTGCATATGGGACGGTATTTGATGGAGATGAGCCGGTAGATGATGTGGTTGCCACTGTGTTTCGCGCGCCGAAAAGCTACACCGGCGAAGATGTGGTGGAAATCTCCTGTCACGGTGGACTGTATGTGACAAGGCGGGTGCTGATGGCACTCCTCAAAAATGGCGTGCTGCTGGCCGGTCCCGGAGAGTTTACCAAACGTGCCTTTTTAAACGGTAAACTTTCGTTAACCGAAGCAGAGGCGGTAGCTGACCTCATTCAGGCAGGCGGCGAACAGAGCCTCAAAAGCGCACGCAGCGCGATGAAGGGCAGCCTTTACCACACCATCAGCAGTATGAAAGATCGTTTACTGACTGTCAGTGGGCACATTGCGGCTTTTTTGGATTATCCGGAAGAGGAAATTGATCCGGTGGAATCCGATGAAATTCACACCGTTTTGCAGGATGTGACCGGAGAGCTTTCCGGGTTGCTTTCCCGGTTTGACCAGGGGAAAATGATCCGGGAAGGGATCGAAACAGTCATTCTCGGCAAGCCGAATGTGGGAAAATCTACCCTGATGAATCTGCTTGCCGGGGAGAGAAAGAGCATTGTTACCGACATCCCTGGTACAACGCGGGATGTTGTGGAGGGAACGGTGATGCTGGATGGTATCGTCCTCCGACTGGCGGATACAGCCGGCATCCGAGAAACTGGCGATGTTGTGGAGCAGGCCGGTGTTTCGCTCGCACTGGAGCGTCTGGAAACGGCACAGCTTGTGCTGGCGGTCTTTGACAGCTCTTCCCCACTTTCGGAGGAAGACAGGATGCTCATCGAAAAGCTGAGGGATCTGCCGGTTGTGGCAGTCTGTAACAAATCGGACTTGCAGCAGCAGCTGGATATCGCCGAACTGCGTGGGTTTTTCCCCCACCTGGTGGAGATTTCGGCAAGGGATCACACCGGTGTGGAGGCGCTTTCCTCTGCCGTATTGGACCTGCTTTCCCTGCATGACGCAGAGGCTTCCAGTGCCATGCTCGCGAATCTGCGGCAGTTTTCCTGTGCGCAGCGGGCGTTTGATCTTTTGCAGGAAACCTTGCAGACACTGGAAATGGGTTATACATTGGATGCCATTGATGTTGCTTTGGAAAGCGCAATATCGGCGCTGCTGGAACTGACTGGAGAACGGGTAAGTGATGCCGTTGTAGATCAGGTGTTTTCTCATTTCTGTGTAGGAAAATAACAAGATGTTTTTGATACAAGAACAAAAACGCAAATAAAGAATATATAAAATAATAAATAAAAGGAGCGCCTAATGGAATATACAATGAATGAATTTGATGTTGCAGTGATTGGCGCAGGACACGCGGGAGTGGAAGCGGCGGTGGCTGCTGCCAAACTGGGGGTAAAAACAATTTTATTTACACTCACACTGGACGGAATTGCCAACCTTCCCTGCAACCCATCAATCGGCGGAACCGCAAAGGGACATCTTGTACGGGAAATTGACGCGCTTGGCGGTGTGATGGGAATTGCTGCGGATGCCAATACCTTGCAAAGCCGGATGCTCAACCTTGGAAAAGGTCCAGCAGTCCATAGTCTGCGTGCTCAGATTGACCGAACGGCATATCATGGCTGGATTAAACGGATGCTGGAACAGCAGTCGAATCTTTGGATTCGTCAGGCAGAGATCACTGCAATCGAAACAAAAAATGGCAGAATCAGCGCTGTGGTCACTAGGTTGGGTGCGCGGTATCCTGTTAAAACGGCAATTATTGCAAGCGGTACCTATTTAAATGGTGAAATTCATGTAGGAGAAGTTTCCTATCCCGGCGGACCGGACGGGGTTGCTCCTGCAACTGGACTGCGTGAAAGCTTGGAACAGAACGGTATTTATCTGCGTCGCTTCAAGACTGGCACACCTTCCCGTGTACATCGCCGGAGCATTGATTTTTCCCAGCTGGAAGAACAGCCTGGTGATCCGGAAGTCGTACCGTTCAGTTTTACGACAGAGATTCCGCCTGAAAATAAAGTGAGCTGCCATATTGCCTATACCAACCCGGAAACGCACAACATTATCCGGAACAATCTGGATCGCTCTCCTATTTACAGTGGCCGCATTCATGCAATTGGACCGCGTTATTGTCCCAGTATTGAAGACAAGATTGTGCGCTTTTCCGACAAGGACCGCCATCAATGTTTTGTTGAACCAATGGGCATGGATACCGACGAAATGTATTTGCAGGGGCTTTCTTCTTCCCTTCCTGAAGATGTGCAGCTCGCTTTTCTTCATTCTATCAAAGGGTTTGAACACCTGGAAATCATGCGCAACGCTTACGCAATTGAATATGATTGCTGCGACCCGTTGGATTTGAGGCCGACTCTTGAATTCCGGCAGGTCAAAGGGCTTTTTGGTGCCGGTCAGTTCAACGGGACTTCTGGATATGAAGAAGCGGCAGCTCAAGGTTTGATAGCCGGAATCAATGCGGCTTTGCAGGTAGAAGGTAAGGCACCGTTCACACTGGACCGTTCTACTTCTTATATCGGCACACTGATTGATGACCTGGTAACAAAAGGATGCTCGGATCCCTACCGGATGATGACTTCCCGCAGTGAATTTCGGTTGCTTCTCCGCCAGGACAACGCGGACGAGCGACTAACTCCAATGGGCTACAAGTTGGGCCTGATTTCGGAGGAACGCTATCAGCTCTTTTTAAAGAAGATGGAGGAAATCCGCCTGGAAAAGGAACGTGTGATGAAGACATCGGTGGCGCCTTCGGCTGAGTTGAACGGACTCCTTGTTTCACGTGGAACAACACCGCTAAACAGTGGGACAAAACTTGCCGACCTGATTCGACGTCCACAGCTCGGATATGCGGAGCTGGCGCCGTTTGATCCGGAGCGTCCGGTGCTGGATCGTGCGGTTTGCGAACAGGTGGAAATCCAGCTCAAGTATGAAGGATATATTCAGAAGCAGATGCATGAAGTGGAAGAACTCAAACGATTGGAAAGTCAAAAGATTCCTGCAGATCTTCCCTACGATCATATAGATGGATTGCGGCTGGAAGCGCGGGAAAAACTGAAACGGGTGCAACCCGAAAATGTGGGACAGGCTTCCCGTATTTCCGGTGTCAATCCGGCCGATATTTCGGCGCTGCTGATTTATCTGACGGCTCAGAAACAGAAAGGATGACAGTATGATTTCCAAAGAATTGCTGGAACAGGTGCTTGCATCACAGCAGATTCCCTGTCCGAATGGTTTATATGAAAAACTTGACCGGTACGCAGAACTGCTGGTGGAATGGAATGAGAAAATCAACCTGACTGCCATTACCGATCCGGCAGGGATTGTGGTCAAACATTTTGCGGACAGTCTGCTGCTGACCAAAGCACTGGAGATTCCGCAGAACGCTTCGATTATCGATGTGGGAACCGGTGCGGGATTTCCGTCGGTACCGTCGGTGCTGCTCCGACCGGATATGAAGCTGACGCTGCTTGACAGTCTGAATAAACGGATTATCTTTTTACAGGAGCTAACCAAGGAGCTTGGTATTCCGGCACAATGTGTCCATGCGCGTGCAGAGGAAGCTGGACAGAAGGCGGAATTTCGGGAAAAGTATGATCTTGCAACAGCCCGTGCGGTGGCCAATCTCCGGGATCTGGCCGAATACTGCATTCCGTTTGTCAAAGTTGGCGGATATTTCGCAGCTTTGAAGGGCTATGAAATCGAAGAGGAGCTTAAGGAAGCCGAGTATGCCATCAGTCAGATGGGCGGTGAAGTGGCGGCTGTTCAAAAGTATGTGCTGGGTGAAGAAGCCAGCCGAGCCATTGTTCTGATAAAAAAAGTTCGACAAACTCCGCCGAAATACCCGCGTCCATCTGCAAAAATGAAAAAATCACCGCTTGTTCGCAGATAAAACGGTCGAGAAACCGCAGTTTCTGCGATGGAAAGTTGTGGAAATAATTTCCCGCCTGTGTTATACTCCAATTAGAAGATCAAAATGGAGGGATAACGGATGGCGGGATTTTTTTCAAAAGAAAAGATTGTTAATAAAGTTGTGCTGCTTCCGGTGGAGAGGATTTCCCCCAATCCGGCACAACCGCGCCGCGACTTTGCGGAGGACGAGCTACGGGAACTATGTGAAAGCATACGGGAAAATGGAGTACTGCAGCCAATAACGGTGCGGCGAAAAGATGGTAGTAGTTATGAGCTAATCGCGGGGGAACGTCGGCTACGCGCTTCCAAAATAGCGGGAAGAACGGAAATACCAGCAATTATTTTGGATTCTACCGAAAAGCAGTCAGCTGTTTTCGCAATCCTTGAAAATGTGCAGCGGCAGGACCTGAACATGTTTGAAGAGGCAAAAGCATTACAGGTTTTAATTCAGGAGTGGGGTGTCACTCAGGAGGAAGCGGCTCGAAAACTTGGAAAAGCGCAATCGACAGTTGCGAATAAGCTGCGATTGCTTGCTCTTTCAGAGCAGGAGCAGAATTTTCTGTTGCAGAATGGTTTAACTGAACGGCATGCCCGTGCCCTTCTTTCAGTGCAGCCGGAAGAGCGAATGGATGTCCTTCGTGCTGTTGTGGAAAAAAAGATGAATGTCTCTCAAATGGAACAATACATCCAGCATCGGCCTGAAAAGCCGAAAGAAAAAGAAAAGCGAAAAGTTATTATTGTCAAAGATGTTCGAATATTTTTAAACACCATTAACAAGGCAATTGACACCATGAAGAGTGCCGGAATTCCTGCGGAAGCGGAAAAATACGAAGAAGCCGGTTGTATTGAGTATCGGGTGCGGATTCCAATTGGCGGTCATATAAGCTAATATTGTTCCACGTGAAACAAAAATGCGAGAAATTGCAGTTTCACGTGGAACATTTTTTATAAAAAGGCTTTTATTTCGCAAGAAGCTGTGTTATAATAGGAGAAGATTGATAAACTGGATTTGCGGATAGTGAGGGATTGGATGGGTAAAATAGTGGCGGTGGCCAACCAGAAAGGCGGGGTTGGCAAAACAACTACCGCGGTAAATCTGGCTGCTTGCCTCGGTGCGAAAAAGAAAACCGTTCTTCTTGTGGATATAGACCCACAGGGCAACGCCACAAGTGGTATGGGAATTGTAAAAAAGAAAACGCATCATACCGCATATGAAATGCTCATCGGGGAATGTACAGCCGAAGAGGTAATCTGTACAACTGATTTCCGCAATGTTTCGCTGATTCCGTCCAGTATCCAGCTGGCCGGTGCTGAAGTGGAGCTGGTTGAAATGGATGATCGAATCAATCGTCTGAAAATTGCACTTGCACCAGTTCGTGACCAGTTTGATTTTATTCTGATTGATTGCCCACCTTCGCTTGGACTGATCACGCTGAATGCTTTTACTGCGGTGGATACAGTGTTTATTCCAATTCAATGTGAATATTACGCGTTGGAAGGTTTATCTCAGCTGATTGCCACGGTGCGTCAGGTAAAAAAGCTCTACAACCCCAATATTGATGTAGAGGGCGTTCTTCTTACCATGTACGATGGACGTTTAAATCTTACAACACAGGTGGTTGCCGAGGTGAAGAAATACTTTGCCGGAAAGGTTTATCGCACCACAATTCCCCGCAATGTGCGCCTTTCGGAGGCGCCGAGCTATGGGCTTCCGGTGTATTATTACGACCGCTGGTCCAAAGGGTCTTTGGCTTATCAAGAAGTCGCAAAAGAGTTTTTAAAGGCAAATTCATAAGAAAGGAAGAGAGATATGTCAAAAAAAGCAGGCGGCCTTGGGAAAGGGCTGGATGCGCTCTTCCTTGATAACGACACCAATTCATCGGGCGATGGCGTAACAACTATGCGGCTTTCGGAAATTGAACCGAACAAGAATCAGCCCCGTAAGGAGTTTGATGAGCAGGCATTGTCTGAACTGGCGGATTCCATTCGGGAGCATGGTATCATTCAACCGCTGCTGGTCCGGCCTTTGCCGGGCGGAGGTTATCAGCTGGTAGCCGGTGAACGGCGCTGGCGTGCGGCACGAATGCTTGGGCTTGCCGAGGTTCCGGTTGTGGTCCGGGAAATGAGTGAAACCCAGGTGATGGAGGTTGCGCTGATTGAAAATCTGCAGCGGGAAGACCTGAATCCGCTGGAAGAGGCAAATGGTTATAAAGAACTGATGAATGCCTGTGGCTTGACACAGGAACAGGTTGCCAAACGAGTGGGAAAATCCCGTTCAGCGGTTGCCAATTCCCTGCGGCTTCTGAATCTGCCGACAGAACTGCGCACCTTTGTGGTACAGGGCTCCCTTTCCGCAGGTCATGCAAAAGCCCTGATCGGACTGGAAGATCGGGAAGCAATGCTGGAGCTTGGCAAAGAAGCGGCGGAAAAGGGCTTATCTGTTCGGGAAACCGAAAAACGCGCCGCAAAAATCCGCAATGGGAACACAGAAACGGAAGCGGTGGCAAAACCACCCAAAGATACCTTTTATCAGGAGATGGAGCTGGCACTCAGCAGCGAACTGGGCCGCAAGGTGAAAATCCGGGTGGATGCATCCGGCAGCGGCGTGGTGGAAATTGAGTTTTATAATAAGGAAGATCTTGGGAACCTTTCTTTTCAGGTTGCCGGAGAATAAACAATACAGGAGGCATTTTTCAATGCTGGATATCAAATTTTTAAGAAACAACCCCGATATCGTCAAAGAAAACATCCGCAAAAAATTCCAGGACCGGAAACTTCCGCTTGTCGATGAAGTCATTGAGCTGGATAAGCAGAGCCGCGCTGCTCAGCAGGAAGCGAGCGAGCTGCGTGCTTCCCGTAACAAGATTTCCAAGAGCATTGGCGGACTAATGGCGCAGGGCAAAAAAGAAGAAGCTGAGGAAATGAAGAAAAAGGTTGCGGAGCAGGCAGATCGTTTGGCAGAGCTGGAAGCTCTGGAAACAGAACTTCAGGAAAAGGTCACCAAGATTATGATGACGATTCCGAACATCATCGACCCCAGTGTTCCGATTGGTAAGGATGACAGCGAAAATGTTGAGGTGCAGAGATACGGTGAACCGGTTGTTCCGGATTTTGAAGTCCCCTATCATACCGACATTATGGAATCTTTCAACGGCATTGACCTTGACAGTGCCCGTAAAGTAGCCGGCAACGGATTCTATTATCTGATGGGTGATATCGCCCGGCTGCACTCTGCCGTGATTTCTTATGCGCGCGATTTTATGATTGATCGCGGCTTTACCTATTGTGTACCGCCTTTTATGATCCGCAGTAATGTGGTAACCGGTGTTATGAGCTTTGACGAAATGGATGCTATGATGTACAAAATCGAAGGTGAAGACCTCTATCTGATTGGTACCAGCGAACATTCCATGATCGGTAAGTTCATCGATACCATTCTGGACGAAAAATCTCTTCCCCAGACACTGACCAGTTACTCTCCTTGTTTTCGGAAGGAAAAAGGCGCACACGGTTTGGAAGAACGGGGCGTGTACCGGATCCATCAGTTTGAAAAACAGGAAATGATTGTAGTCTGCAAACCGGAAGACAGCAAAATGTGGTTTGACAAACTGTGGCAGAATACTGTGGATCTGTTCCGTTCGATGGATATCCCGGTTCGGACACTCGAATGCTGCTCCGGCGATCTTGCTGATCTGAAAGTGAAATCCATCGATGTGGAAGCCTGGTCTCCCCGTCAGAAGAAATACTTTGAGGTGGGCAGCTGTTCCAACCTCGGCGATGCACAGGCACGCCGCCTGAAAATCCGTGTCAACGGTGAGGATGGCAAATACTTTGCGCATACCTTAAATAATACGGTTGTTGCACCCCCTCGTATGCTCATTGCATTTTTGGAAAATAATCTGAATGCAGATGGTACAGTGAATATTCCAGTTGCACTTCGGCCTTATATGGGCGGAAAAGAAAAACTGATTCCTAAGACAAAGTAATTTAGCATAGATTCATTGATTTCGGAGGCGATTCCGTTGGAAAAAATATTTCGCCGGGAACAGGAAGTCCATTTCTACGATTGTGATCCGCAGAGCAGGATGAAAATATCGGCAGCGAACAGATTGCTGGCAGATATGGCAGATGCGCATTATGCCGCCCGTGGAATGGATCACCGTTGGCTTTGGGAACATGGATTTGTATTTCTGGTATCCAAAGTGAGCATCCGGTTTGACCGGCTTCCCTGCCCCCGTGAAATTTTAACGGCGGATACCTGGGAGCGCGGAATCAAGGGAGCCTCTTTCTTACGGGATTTTGAAGTCCGGGATGCGGAAGGAAACCGTGTGTTGACTGCCTGCACAGCATGGATGTTAGTGGATCCTGCAACCTGGCAGGTTTTGCGTCCATCTGCCTTTCCGAATGCGCAACCGACAGGAATCGAGGCAGATTGCCCGCCGTGCCGTAGGCTGAAAATGGACGAAGGCTTACCGGTTGGAAAACGGGAGGTCCGGTATTCCGATCTGGATGCAAACGGACATGTTTATAATGCTGTGTATTCCGATATTGCGGTAGATGTTTTACCGGAGGAATTTCGGAAAAAGCAATTATATACATTTCAAATTAATTTTATCCATCAGGCTGTTTTGGGAGATACCATTTCCCTCTTTTTACAGCAAACAGATGATTATACCGTGGTCATAAAAGGCGTAGTTGGGGATCATGACTGCTTTTTATGCGAATTTGGATATCGCTCTTAATAGGGTGAGAAAAAAGTCATGGCAAAGGCCGTCCATTTCGGACGGCCTTTTTGTTTCAAAAAATAAGGTTTCGATTTTGTATTTTTACGTATTTTTTGATAAATATTTGTAGAAAACGGGAAAATAGTTGAATTTTACTTGCATATTACAAAAAAATGTGGTATGTTATTAACGATTACGAATTTAAAGAAAAGAGGTTGTTAGCTTGCTTCGCAATTGGAAACACGGGATACATCGTACGGCGCTGTTTACTGTTATTTTTACATTGTGTCTGCTTGTTTTTGCACCGGCAACAATTGTGCCTCCAGCGTGTGCGGCTGAAGTGAATCAACTCCAAATGGACCAAAATGTTGTACCGTATGGAAAAGATTTTACTATGCGGTATTATGGAAGTTATACGGGCAGTAGAATCAGTATTTATGAAAAGAACGATGAACAGTTTGAGAATCCATTGTATGAATGGGAAACAGAGGATACGAATGGGTTTCTGAATGTTGCGTTTCAAGATTATCCGTTGATTCCCGGTGAATACAGTATTATTTATTATCGCAGTTCTTCTGTTGTAGCCGGCAGAGGTGATCTGATTGTTACAGATGATTCTTTATATTCGAACCGGCAGAATTATACAGCGGGAACGGATGGCTTTATATACTATGATCCTTCCATTTTGGGAGAAAATGCGTGGATTGGAATATATAAAAAAGGCGCAGATCCGGAAGAAGAGTATAGTAAGGTTTGGGCTTATCTTTCTGATGAAGAATCCTGTATTTGGACAGGTTCTTTGACAGGAAATAGTAATCGGTTTATTCAGTTATCACCCGGTAATTATCAAATATACCTGTTTGCGGATGACACAGACTATATACCGGAGGAATCTTTTGATTTTACGATTCAGCAGCAGGTTGAGACAAGTGCTGCTTATCGTCGTTCTTCTGATGCACATAACGGCACAGTAGAAGGCAGCATTATAATCAATTCAGGTAAAAAGAAACTGGAAGATTATTATTGGCTGTATTGGGGCGATGAACAAGGAATATTGGATGACTATACTCCAATTGCCATTCTGGACACAGAGGAAAGCAATACTGTTTGGTTCCGCACCAATGAAGAAGCACCCGCCGAAGCAACCCATATTTATATGTATCCTGGAACAGCACATGTGAAAAAGAGCAGTGCTGTACCTTTTGTACTGGAGTTGCCCTCGGGAATTTCGTCGGGGGATTCCCCTGTTCTGGCTTCCTTTACAGTTCTCTCGGATGTTCATGTAACACAATCTGCAAGCAACGTTTTTAATCGCAATTTTGTGAATGCATTAAAACAGGTATCAAAATACATGCCGGATAGTGATGCCCTTATTCTTTCAGGAGACATCACCAATAATGGTAAAACACCAGAGTATGAGAAACTGATGGATGCGATTAGTAATTATCAGGAATCTTTGCCGAGTGTTTATTTTGCAATTGGAAATCATGATATGATGCTCAATCGGGATGATCCAGAACGTCAGATTGATTATTTCCTGGAATATACGCAAATGCCGGGCAATTATTATCAATTTGATATGGATGGGTACAGCTTTTTTGTGATTGGCTCGGATGGGCAGCCGGATTCGGTTGCAATTGGTTCGGATGTTTCCTGGATGTCGCAGGAGCAGCTTGACTGGTTAGCGGAAGGCCTTGCTGAAGAAGCCGCACGTGCTCCTGAACAACCCATTTTTGTGATTTCTCATCAGCCTTTATTGAACACAGTTCCGGAAAGTCATTATGAGACGATTCAGCAGAATGATGAGCTTATGGCAATTCTGGAACAGTATCCGCAGGTGATTTTCATTTCCGGTCACACGCATTATGCGCTGGATGTGGAAACCGATGTAAACAGCGGCTATGGGGAAGGAATCAGCACGGTTCATGCCGGTTGTGTCAGCCGTCTTTGGAGCCGGGAAGAAGGAAATTATACAGGAAGTCAGGGTATCTATGTTGAGATCTGTGAGGATTTCGTTCGTATCAATGGCTTTGACTTTAAAGAAGGCAGCTGGATGGGCGGCGCCCGATATGTTCTGTATGAATAAAAATAGAAAGAGTTCCGTCTTTTGCGGAACTCTTTTTTACTTGACAGACAGATCGTTCTGTATTACAATATATCATACAAAACAGCTAAGGGAGGGACACAAATGATTGAAATATCCGGGCTGCAAAAATCGTTTGGCAGCAAAAGGGTATTAAATGGCTTGAACATGGAGGTCAAGCCAGGGGAGGTATACGGTTTTTTAGGAGAAAACGGTGCTGGGAAAAGTACAACCATGAATATCGTTACTGGTCTTTTAGAAAAAGATGGTGGCGAAGTGCGCATCAATGGAAAAGATTTGTCCGTTATGGAAGAACATCCGATTGGATATCTGCCAGAATCCCCAGAGTTTTTTGATTATATGACCTGCCGGCAGTATTTTGCTTATATTGCTGCGGCATGCAGTTATGAGGGAGATATCCGGAAGCGGACCGAAGAAGTCATTCGTTTGATTGGACTGGAAAATGCAATCGACCGCAAAATCAAGGGATTTTCACGCGGAATGAAGCAGCGGATCGGAATTGGTTGTGCATTGTATTCGGGAAAGGATATTCTCATTCTGGATGAACCAACATCTGCACTTGACCCGCAGGGGCGCGCCGAAGTGATGCAGATTATCTTACAGCTCAAGGAAATGGGCAAAACGGTTATCCTCTCCACCCATATTCTTTCTGATGTAGAACGGGTAGCGGACCGTGTCGGGATTCTGCACAACGGTGTTTTGCAGCTGGAAGGCAATATTGCCGAGCTGTTGCGGGCCAATGCGGGACATGAAATCATGTTGGAAACAGAGAATTTGCCAGCGGATTTGATAGAAAAAATTGCAAAGAGTCCGTTTGCAATTTCCTGTAACCTCACACAACACGGCGGCAAAGTGGAAATTGCGGAAGATTTTGAAGAGGGAAACCGTGCGTTATTCCGGATTCTTGCTGAAAATAAAATTTTAGTCAGCAGTTATCAGGTTGTTCGTCCGACATTGGAACAAATTTATTTGAAGGTGGTGGGTGCGCATGCTGCAGCTAAAGGCTGGAATTAAGAAAGAATGGTTGGAGCTTTGTAAAACCGGCCGGCTTCTGGGAATTTTACTGATTATTTTGGGCCTTTCGCTATTCGATCCCATTATGATCCGGTTTTTGGCATTGTTGATGGAAGTGTTTCAGGATGCGCCGTCTATGTCATCATTGGAAGCTTTGTCCGGGGTTTTTGGGCAGCAGACGGCTTTGGCCTCCTATGCGGCTGACTGTGTTTCGACCGGTATGCTGGTTGTTTTTCTGCTTCTGATGAGGACAGCGGGCGGAGAACAAAAGCGCCGGAGTGTGGTAATTCCGCTGACATTAGGTTTTGATCGGGATGCGTACCTGTATGCAAAATTTCTCGTCTATCCGCCGTTGGTATTTATTTCGGTTTTGCTTGGTGTTTGTACAGCCTATGGTACTACCCTGCTGTTATTTACCCATCAAATTGGGTTTGTAGATATTCTTTTACCTGCTTTAGCACTTGGGGTGTATTTTGCGATGCAGGTCTGTCTGCTTTTGGGGTGCGGTTGCGCAACCGGAAAAGCCGGTATTTTTGTGGCAATTCTTTATTTGCTCCATACTATCCTCACAACTGCACTGGGAACGCTGGGTTGGAACCGATATAATCCTTTTGCACTTTATACATTCGGCAGTAATTTTACCTCTGCACCAGATCTGGTGGACTACAGTATTTCGATTGGACTTGCGGTAGTCGTATGTTTCGCCGCGGTACTTTTTAGCAGTCTGCTGTTCCGAAAAAAGAAATTGGTATGAGAAAACCGCACACCTGGATTTGCCGGGTGTGCGGTTTTCAGTTTGGTTGAACTTTTTCAAAAAGTTTTCAACGGTTTCGTTATTGTAACAGAATTTAAAATTCGTTATAATGATGTTACAGAAAGCGCTTTCTAAACTATTCAGAAAGGAGATACTCCATGAATTTACAGGAGCTTGGAAATCAGATTGCTATATTGCGTAAGCGGAAAGGGTTAACACAAAATGACTTAGGAGAACGACTCGGCGTATCATTCCAGGCAATGAGCAAATGGGAACGTGGAGAAACAGCGCCAGATGTATTAGTACTATCTAATTTAGCAGAGGTATTGGAAACAACGGTAGACTATATTTTGAATGGAGGTAAGAAAGCGATGTGTTATCGGGGAACAATAACGGTTTCTGATATGATTCAGGGGATTCAGTGTCTAGATGATATGGGAAAACACCTTGGAAAAGATAATTTAATTTATCGCCATGCTATTCGTGGAATCAATGAAGGTATGAATATAAACGTAGAAGAAGCTTTTTCGAATGATTATATATTTGAGTGTTTAGTAGCAGAAGCAATAATACAGAATTTAAAATTAGGAAATTATATTGATTTAACAGATGTAAAGCGAAATTTTAAAAGTGAACATTTTCGGCAAATTGTTTTAGATTATTGCGAGCGTTATGGTATCCGATGAAAATATGAATGAAAAAACCGCACACCTGGATTTGCCAGGTGTGCGGTTTTTGTTTGCACAAAAATATGAATACTGCAAAAAAGATATTTTTTCATTGCGGGACATTCCCACTGGAAAAAGAAAAGAGCCCGGAGCGTGTTCTGCTCCAGACCCAGTCTGGTGCCGGTAGTCGGGGTCGAACCGACACGGTATCGCTACCAACGGATTTTGAGTCCGTCACGTCTGCCAATTCCATCATACCGGCGTTACTATACTATCATACAACAAAGTGAGGGGAAAAGTCAAGAGTTTTTCGGAATTTTTTGCAGATTTTCTTGCGGGCTGGTTTCGATTGTGATACAATGGGAGTAATAAAAGAAAGGAGAGAATTATGTCGCTCCATTTTGAATCGTTGGGAACCGGTCCGCTTGGGCAGGAACTGTGCGTTTGTGTCAGTGATGTGCATAAATTCGGTACAGATGCTTTTTTGCTGGCGGATTTTGCTGCCGCCCGGCATAAGGATGTGTGTGCAGATCTGGGAACCGGCTGTGGAATTATCCCAATGGTGTTGTACAAAAAGTATTATCCGAATAAAATTTACGCCGTGGAATTGCAAGCGGATGCGGCTAAACAATGCCGTCGAACTGTGGATGCTTCTGGTGCAGCAGAAACGATTGTGCCGATAGAAGCTGATTTGCGTGCGCTGGATGGCCTCATTCCAGCCGGATCTCTGGATTTGGTGACTTGTAACCCGCCTTATAAAGTTGCCCAGACCGGTTTTCTAAACGAGGATCCGGGGCGATGCATTGCACGGCACGAACTCTCCTGTACTATCGACGATGTCTGCCGCACCGCAGCAAGACTGCTGAAATTTGGAGGGAGATTATGTCTCTGCCAACGCCCGGAGCGGCTGGCAGACGTCATTTGTGCCATGCGCGCGCATCAGATTGAACCGAAACGACTGCGGTTTGCCGCCAAGAATCCGCAGACGCTCCCCTGGCTGTTTTTGATTGAAGGAAAACGGGGTGCAAAACCGTTTATGCAGGTAGAACCGCCGTTGTCTGCCATGAATTCAGATGGCTCTTTTACAAACGAAATGTTGAAAATATACGGAAATATACAGACAGTAAACAACGAAGAAAGGGACAAAGCACGATGAGCGGAATTTTATATGTAGTAGGCACGCCGATCGGAAATCTTTCCGATTTTTCGCCGCGTGCGATTGAAACACTGCAGCAGGTGGATTTTATCGCGGCAGAGGATACACGGGTAACATTAAAGTTGCTGAACCATTTTGAAATCAAAAAGCCAATGGTGAGCTATCACGAACACAATCTGCGGGAACGTGGCATGATGATTATCCGCCGGATTCAGGAGGGGGAAAGCTGCGCTGTGGTTTCAGATGCCGGGATGCCGTGCATTTCGGACCCGGGTGAAGATCTAGTCCGTCTTGCGGCGGAAAACAGTATTTCCGCGGTGGTAATTCCCGGTCCGAGTGCTGCCGTTTCTGCGCTTTGCTTGAGCGGACTCTCGACTTCCCGCTTTTGTTTTGAGGGATTCCTTTCCACCAATCGCCACAATCGGCAGCTGCATCTGGAGTCTTTGAAGAACGATCCTCATACTCTGATTTTTTATGAAGCGCCCCACAAATTGCAGAATACCCTGCAGGATTTGTATAAGGCGTTTGGCAACCGGCGGATTTCGCTGGCGCGGGAGCTGACCAAAGTGCACGAGGAAGTGCTCCGCACTGATTTGGAGGGTGCGGTTGCCTACTTTCAGGAAAAAGCGCCCAAAGGAGAGTTTGTGCTGATTGTCGAGGGAGCGCCGGAACAGGAGGAGAAAGAATCCTGCACATTGGAAGAAGCGGTTGCGGCGGCAAAAGTGTTGGCTGGGGATGGGATGAAGCCAACGGAAGCGGCTCGGATTACGGCTTCTGAAACCGGGTTTAAGAAAAGCGAGATTTATGCCGGAATGCTGAAAGAATAAACATGAAGACAGGGAAAAATTCCCTGTCTTTTTTATTTTAAACAGCTTGACAGGTTGGTCTAATTGTGTTAGACTAAAGGCGTAGTCGAATATCGTTAGACCAAATGGAGGGATTTCAAGATGGAGCCGTATAAACTGGGCGAAATGGAAGAAAAATTTGCGGAGCTGATCTGGAAGCAGGAACCGGTCAGTTCCGGCGAACTGGTCAAGCTCTGTGAAGAAGCATTTAATTGGAAAAAATCGACGACTTATACTATGCTGAAACGATTGTGCGAACGAAAAATCTTTGAAAACAACGGTGGGATTGTTTCCGCCAAAATCAAACGAGAAGAATTCCATGCGATGCAGGGAGAGGAACTGATCGACAAAAGCTTTGGCGGTTCCCTGCCGCGCTTTCTGACGGCTTTTACACGGCGGAATAAACTCAAAACAGAGGAAGTGGAAGCACTGCAAAAGCTGATTGATGAATACAAGGAGGAATAATCATGCCGATTTCTACAATATTTCATACAATTTTGCAGATGACTGGAACGGCAAGTCTTTGTATTCTGGCAGTGCTGCTGATTCGGCTGCTTTTGAAAAAAGCACCGCGTGTTTTTTCCTATGCTTTATGGAGTGTGGTGCTGTTCCGTTTGCTTTGTCCTTTTTCCTTTGAAAGTGTGCTCAGCCTGATTCCAAGCGCACAGGTGGTGGAACCAACTGGTCAGGCGGGACTTCCCTTTCAGGTAAATACCAACATTCCTGTCATTGATACACCGGTCAATGAATATCTGGGCAGCCATTATTATGAGGGCGTCACTGTGCCGACAGATTTTTCGTTGGATCTTTCGCAGGTACTGGGAACAATTTGGCTCGTCGGCTGCATGCTTTTGCTGGGAATCAGCCTGATTTCTTTTGTGCGGCTGCGGAAAAAACTGCGGGGTGCCGTTTGGGAGGAAGCAAATATTTATCACGCAAGAGGGTTGCAAACAGCCTTTGTACTGGGAATTTTCCGGCCGAAAATCTATCTGCCGGAGGGATTGTCTGAAAAAGAGCGGCGTTATATTCTGCTCCATGAGCAAACCCACATCCGCCGGAAAGATTACCTGGCCCGGTTGGCAGCGTTTGCGGCGCTCTGTCTGCATTGGTTTAATCCTCTGGTCTGGCTCGCCTTTTTTGTGAGCAGCCGGGATATGGAGATGTCCTGTGACGAGGCGGTGCTCAAAAAGCTGGGCAATGAAGTTAAAAAGGATTATTCCACTTCCCTGCTCTCGCTGGCGTCCGGCCGGAGATGGGTGGGCGGTACCCCGCTGGCTTTCGGTGAGGGCGACACCAAAAGCCGGATCAAAAATGTCCTTTCCTACCGCAAACCGGCCTTTTGGGTGCTGATTGCGGCGGTGATTGCCGTGGCAGCAGCGGTTTTCCTGCTGGCGGCAAATCCCAAAAAATCAGACAAAACGGTAACGGAATCTCCTTTCGGGCAGGAGTATGAGGTTGACGCGATCCCATACCAGTCGCCTCAGATTTCGTTCCATCTTAAGGTAGAAGGAGCGCCGCGGTATCAGTTGACGGAGCAGCATACATTGCTGCAATCCAATGACTCTTCATTGGGCGGTGATCCCAACACGGAATGGACGATTTTGGGAACAGCGGAACCATTTGAGCTGACACCGGAAAATTTCGATGACTGGTTCGTCTTGCTGGATGAGGAGCAGGAACAGACAATCCGGAACCTGCGGAAAAATGCTGTGCAGACATGGCGGGTGCAGGAGGAAGGCTCTGAAATCTGTTATATTCTGCAGCCTGAAAATCAGGAGGGCATCTACCTGGTACTGGGAAAAACGGAGGATGAACTTGCCGCATCTGTTTTCTGGCTGTTTGCTTTGACACCGGTTTCTGCTAGGGAAAATCAGACGGAAATTCTCTTTTCTCTTCGCACGGAGTATATCGGCAAAAAGTCCGCTGTCGGAAATTTGCTGGATGCGCTTGATTTTCCGCAGACGCGGGGCAGTTTTTCTTTGAAAACGGATGCACAACCTTATGGATTGACAGTCAATTTTGCGGAGGATGCACCGGATCTTCTTCCCTATGAAAAAAATGCGGTCCTGCTGCTGGCACTGATTGATAATGCAGATGAAATTGCCTATCAGTTTCCATCCGAAGCGCTGATTTATGACCGAACATGGGCGGAGGAATGGCTCGAAATACCGGATGTTCGGGTAAAATCTGTAGAGGAGCTTTCCTCTTTGCTGGATCTCCTGAATGGGATTGTTGATGGTGAAACCATTGCGCAAACATCTCCGGACTGGGGCGATTATTCTTATGCGGGCGAAACCAGCCTGAGGGTTGGCGATCGCACATTCCAGTTGGAGGATATCCCAGAAAATCCAGCCGAAGAAGCGGTTTCCCATTACTATGCCTGGAGTATCGCCGGGGATTCGGATTCGCTGACAGCGCTTTGCAGTGAGAGCGGGCAGCTGCAAAACTCAGTTCAAAATGAGTTGCAAATGGCGGAACAGGGCGAATATATCCAAAGCTATATCGTGTATACGCTTGAAACGCTGTCCGGCAATACGATTCCATCTCAGGTGACAGCTGATGCGAAAAGCTTTGGTCTTACGGACTATGTGGCTGTTCGAGCGGATGTGGATATGACCTATTCCCAGGCACTGGCTGCTTTGGCGCCTCAGCTGGAAGAAGGACGATACTCCCGCATATTCCTGTGCGCCGAGAAAAACGGAGACTGGAAACTCTATCAAATGTATTGGGAAGAATCTTTGTCCGGCTATTCCAATGGAATCAATGAGCCAGCGACATTACAATATGTATTGAAAAATATTATATTTACAAATGGGAGCGTATCCTTTGCTTTGCCGGCCGAGCTGCCGAAAGAGCATCCGCTTGAAATTCAGGCCAGCGCTCAAATTGCGGATGGTGCCGGTGGGTTTACCAGCAATGTCGATCTTTTTGCGGAACAAAATGAAACTGGCTGGGAGGCGGGAAAAACCTATTCGGTATTGGCGGCGCCAAATGGCTGGACCGAAGGCAGCACCGTTTCGATGTATCTCCGGTTTTACGAGAAACCGGAGGAGAATCTCATCCATGAAACAGCCGGCTGGTATGCAAGCTGGGTGTATCAGGATGGCCAAATGGTGCGGCAGCCCTGGCCTTTCGAAACGACGGTCCAGGCGGAACAGCAGGGACGGCAGTGGACGCTGCATTATTCAGAAGCACATGGCAGGGAGTTTTTTCTTACCCTCACTCTTCCGGAAAACTGGCAGATTATGCCGGAGGATGGGATGCTTACCGGTGGGCAGGCAAATATTTTGGATGAACTCGGGCAGCCGATGGGCACCATCACCCAGAATGCCTTTACCTATTATCCGGAAGCGGTTGGTGAGAATTTCCCGATTTCGGTTTACAGCGAGCTGATGCTCAGTTCGGTGACCAACTGGAATAACGAATACACGCCAATCAAACAGGGCAGCATCAATTCGAACGGAATTCCTGTTACGGAAACCGCAACCGTATTGATTCAGCATACCGACAACGGTGCGGCAGGTCCCATCATCCAAATGCCGGGAATTCTTTCCTATAATCTGGATATTTTGCGGTATATTGCCATTTCGTTTACCGAAGCTGTATCGCAGGAGAGTGCTGCTGCGATTGCAAATAGTATAAATTTGGGTTGATAATACAAAAGACGGCACATTTTCGTGCCGTCTTTCTCATCATTCAGAACAATTCCGTCAGAAAACAAGGTTTGCAATAGAATACCGATTCAAATGGTGCATCCGGATTGTGCACGGTTACTTCCGGCATCATGGAAAGTTCTTCCGCCGTCCGAATACCGCAGATGAGCGGTGCAAACGCACTAACCGGCATCGAAATGTCGGGGGCATCATTCGTTTTAGTGACTCGGTTGGGTTGACCTTTGGCAAAATCCATCCGCCAGGTACCGGTGTTCTGTGGAATCTGCGGGTCGGTGACTTCTATTTTGAGAGTTCCCTCTCCCCTGCACCGGCAAAGCTCCAGCGCCTTTTCTAAATGGACCACCCGCACCATGCCGTTGTAGTCCAAATGGATTCCCACCAAGTTTCCTTCAGGGAACAACGAATCCAGCCGTACAACATCCGGAACAGCGAATTTTACTTTCTGGTAGTGAGCAGCAAAAGCGCTGCGAATAAAAGCAAAAAGCGCCTGGTAAGCGCGGACATCCAGCGCCAGGAATCCGTTGCGGAGCGGGAAAGTGTAGGTACAGTTCAAAACGCCGCCATCTGTCTTTTTGGAGATAAAGAAGCCGCGCGGTTTTCCTTGCTCGTTCCGCCAGAGATAGATGTACCGCTGCTGCGCCAGCAGATTTTCTTTGACGAGCGCAGGATCATACTCTCTGCGATATACGGAAAGATTATACGTTTTGTAAAATTCGTTGTATATTTCGAGCAGCGGGGAAAGATCGTCGCCGGGGAAAAGCTGTTCGATCGTTCCGCCAACCGGCTGAGACGGAAGCGCTTCGATGTCAACGGTCAGTTCCCGGACAAAGGCACCGTTTTCATAGCCAAATTTCCGGTAATAAGCCCGGCTGAACGGATAAAGGGTGGAAAAGACAAATCCTTTTTCATATAAATCCGGCAGTGCTGCTTCAAAACATTTCCGGATGGTACCGCCGCGGCGGTAAGCCGGCAGAGTAGAAACCCCTCCGATACCACCCATCAGAACGGCATTTCCGTCAAACCGACAGGTGTAGTTGGTAATGCCAATACTTCCCATCAGCGTTTTTTCATCATCGGAAAAGCATCCCCAAACGGTGTGTGCCGGAAAACTATCCGAAGGAAGTGGGTACCCATCGGTTTTGGGCGGGTTTTTGGCGGCCTCGATTTCTTCTGCGGTCATTGCCTCCGCTTTGGCGCGTTCTTCTTCCAGATTGAACGGAAATTCAAAGCAGACAGCGGCCACCTGTGTAGCGCGCCAGCCTTCATTTGGTTCCAATGTGCGGATTTTCATGGTGTCCTCCTTATGATGTAGTAAAAATATAGCGAATTTCAATCAATTCTTTGCCGCCGATCAGAGCAGAAAGCCGGTCGCCATTCGGTTTCCATCCCATCTTTTCGTAAAACCGGCGGGCGTTATGATTTTCTTCCAAAACCCAAAGATACAGATTCGTGTAGCCGCAGTTTTGCAGAGAATGGACAGCTTTTTGAAAAAGTGCTGTGCCAATCCCTTTTCCCTGATATTCCGGCAGCAGGTAAATGGAAACCAATTCTCCCCACCCTGCCATTGCTTTGTCTCTTGCGGGGCCAAAAGTGGCGGCACCAACCGGCAAGGTTCCATTGAACGCGAGCCAGAGGCAATCGACATCACGAGAGAGAGGTTTTACCCATCGGTCTTCGGGCAGTGCATCCAGATAGTCCTGGGGGACGATACCGCGGTAGGCGGATTTCCAGCTTTGGGCATAAATGCGGCTTACTTGCCGCAGGTCGTCGCCTGATTGAAACAAACGGTATTCCATCAGCATCACCTCATTCCTATGATACCAAAACGGAAAGTTTCCGTCAAGATTTCACAAAAAATAAGCAGGGCGGTGTATTTTATTGGAATATAAATTTGTACTCCGGATAATTTTGAATGAAAAAGCAGCCTGGATTGTTTATACTGAAAATAAGAAGAATGGGATTTTACGGAAGGAGCATGAAATATGACAGAACGCGAGCGGGTTCTTTCGATTTTGCAAAGAAAACAACCAGACCAGCTGCCCTGGTGTGCCGACTTGGCCTATTGGACCTATGGGCTGGAGGTGGACGGAAAATATCCGGAAGAATACAAAAACACTTTTGCCGATAACGGCTTGCAGAAGCTGCACCGGGATTTGGGGATCGGATTTTATTTGCAGGGGTTCCAGCCTTTTTCCGGTACAACCCCCGGTTATGAAACCAAGTGGGAAAAAGACGGCAACCGTACGACACAGCGCCTCTGCTGCCCCGGCGGCAAGGAACTTGTGGAAATTTCGGAATTCAGCCGCACAAGTTACAGCCAGGGTGTTCTGAAACACATGGTGGAAACCGCCGATGATCTCAAACTGTACTGCGAAATGCTGGAAAACACTACCTATGCGCCGGAGTATGCGTTTGCGGAAACCCGGTATAAAACCATTGGTGATAACGGCGTTGTCCTCTGTTATACCCCCAAAAGTCCCCTGATGCATCTGATTGCACTGGCAAGCGGAGTGGAAAACTTTACCTATATGCTAATGGACGAGGAAGAAACTGTCCTCGACTGCCTCAGCCGGATGGAGAAAAAGTTTGACGAAGCCTGCGAATTGGTTATCAAATCCCCCGCCGAGTGTATTATGATCCCCGAAAACATCACCTCGGAATGTGTTAAGCCGTTTTATGAGCTGATGGAGGGATATCACAAAAAATGGACCGATCGAATCCGTGCAGCCGGAAAATATTCCTTTGTCCATCAGGACGGCACGGTCCGTGGTCTGATCGGAGAGCTTTCCAAACGCTCCGGATTTGATGTGATTGAAGCGGTAACCCCCAAGCCGGTCGGCGATGTGGAAATTGGCGAGGTGCGGGATCTGGTGCTGCCGGAAACCATTATCTGGGGCGGTATGCCGGGCGGCCTGTTCCGGGAGGACAGCTTCAGCGATGAGGATTTTGACGCACATCTGATGCACTGCATCGAAGTGATGACCAAAACCCCGAATTATGTGCTGGGTGTTGCGGACCAGGTGGTTCCCGGTTCGACGGTCCGCCGTCTGCGCCGGGTGCGTGAACTGGTAGACAAATACGGACAATATTAAGGAGATGGCAGCATGACCGGAAGAGAGCGGATGCAGGCGGTTCTGGCTGGAAAATGTCCGGACAAGGTGCCACATTTTGAGCTGGATTTCCAGCTCGCAAAAGAGGCGTTCGGAGAAGGATTTCCCGATCTGAGCGGATACTGGGAAGCTTCCAAAGCGGAACAGGAGCGGTTGACCGAAGCACATCTGGATATGTGGGAGAAGATTGTCGACCGTTACCATTGGGCTGCGGTCCCCATTTCTCTGCCCTTTATCCCGGCAGCACGTCGCCGCTTTGCGGATAAGGCAATGGTGTTTACCTATAATGGAGAAGGCACTTTCTGGATGCCGCCCGGAGATAAGATCATGGATTTTGTGGTGGATTTGTTTGAGAATCCCGAAAAGCTCCATGAAGAAGCCAAAGTAAAATGTCGCGATTCGATTGAATTGGCCAAGAAGCAGGCGGATGCCGGTGCCGAGTTCATCTGCATCAACAGCGACTATGGTTTTAATGAAGGACCGTTTATCAGTCCGACTATGTTTGCGGAGTTTGTCACTCCCTACCTCACTGAGATTGTGGGAGCGATTCACGACCTGGGACTCAAAGCGATTCTCCATTCGGATGGTGATCTGCGGAAAATCCTCGACCAGCTGGTTTCCACCGGGTTGGACGGCTACCAGTCAGTTGACCCGCAGGGTCACATGGATATTGCAGAAGTTAAAAAGCAGTACGGTGACCGGCTGATTCTCATGGGAAATGTGAAGTCGGCAGCACTCCAGGATTCTGAGCCGGAGGTCATCCGGGAATCGGTCCGGTATGCGATTCAGCACGGCAAACCCGGCGGAAAGTATATCTTCTCCACCTCCAACTGTATCTTTGCGGGGATGCCGCTTGAAAATTACCACATTATGCTGGACGAGTACGAAAAGCTCGCCTGGTACGAATAAAAAAATACCCACCGGCTGTCGATTCCAGTCGGTGGGTTTGTTATAGGAAAAGTTACTCCCATTCAATGGTAGCGGTGGGCTTGGGTGAGAGGTCGAAGCAGACACGGTTGACGCCTTTGACTTCTTGCAAAATCCTGTTGGTAATTTTATGGAGCACCGGCCAGTCAATTTCGGCAACTGTTGCTGTCATGGCATCGATTGTATTGACTGCGCGGATAATAACAGGATATTCAAAGCAACGGGCGTTGTCACGTACACCAACCGATTTAAAGTCCGGGACAGCGGTAAAATATTGCCAGACTTTTCCTTCCAGTCCCGCGTTTTTGAATTCTTCCCGCAGGATGGCGTCGGATTCACGGACAGCCTCCAGACGGTCACGCGTAATAGCACCCAAACAGCGGACACCGAGTCCAGGTCCAGGGAACGGCTGACGGTACACCATCGATTCAGGCAGTCCCAGTGCAAGGCCGCAGGCGCGAACTTCATCCTTGAACAGTTGGCGCAGCGGTTCTACTAACTCAAATTTCAGATCATCCGGCAGGCCGCCGACATTGTGATGCGCTTTGACTGCTTTGGCAGTCTTGGTGCCGCTTTCGATGATGTCGGGGTAGATGGTGCCCTGTGCCAGGAAGTCGATTCCTTCCAGTTTCCGGGCTTCTTCCTCAAATACCCGGATAAATTCCGCGCCGATGATTTTGCGCTTTTGTTCCGGATCGGCAACGCCTTCCAGTTTGGTCAAAAACCGTTCCGAGGCGTCTACATACACCAGATTGGCGCCGAGCTGATTGCGAAACACCTCCACAACCTGTTCCGGTTCCCCTTTGCGCAGCAGGCCGTGGTTGACATGGACGCAGGTCAGCTGATTGCCGATGGCTTTGAGCAGTAGCGCGGCAACAACCGAACTGTCCACGCCGCCGGAAAGAGCCAGCAGAACCTTGCGGTCTCCGACCTGACGGCGAACCAGTTCGATCTGATCAGAGAGGAAGTTTTCGGTATTCCAGTTGGGTTCGGCGTTACAATCCTTGAACAGAAAGGAACGGAGCGTAGCTTCGATTTCTTTGTCGCTGTCCGGCCAGGATTCCAGACGGTTTTCGCTTTTGGCGGTGGGATGATCTACCGCGAGGATGGGCAGTCCCATTCCATAAATTTCGTCGAGAATTTCTACTGCTTTGCCGTCTACAATGCGGTTTTTGCCGCCGTTTAAAATAATGCCTTTGATATTGCCGGAGTTTTGCAGTTGTGCAACTGTGGTGTCGTGCGGATAAATTTCGCTGTATACGCCAAGATTGCGGATCAGGCGGGCAATCCGGGGATTTTCAGTGCTGCCAAGATCCAAAATGATGATGGTATCCTGTTTCATAAAATCCTTCTTTCTCTGTTGCGGAATATTTTTCCTGACATTTATATTTTGACATAAAGCAGGGAAAAATACAAGTATCTTTTCATAGGAAAGCGGGGTTTTATGCAGAAAAATCAACAACAAAATAATTCCGCTACGGATCGTGCCAAAAAGAGAAAAGCGGGGTTTCAAAATAGAGTGATTGCCTTTTTTTCGGCAATGGTTGTGGGATTTACCCTGCTTTATCTTCGCATCGGGCTGCTGGGCCAGTCGGGAGGACTTTTACAGGCGGCACAGCAGCAGCGCCGGTATACCCTTACGGTGTCGGAAAGCAGAAAGGCAATTTACGACTGTAACAATCTTCCGCTGACGGACACTTATTCCGAGCTGGTTTATGCTATTTTGCCCCTTGCGGAAAATCAAATTGCGGTGCTTGATTCTGTCCCCTCTTCCCGCCGTGAGGAAGTGGAAACGCTTCTTTCAAACGGAAAACCATTTCTTCTATATGGTGCAGGAGAGTTAGAAGCGCCGGGAATCGTCCGATTTGACGTGCCGGTTCGCACAGCGGTACCGCAGTTAGCCGCGCATATTGTGGGGTACCTCGATGATGCGGGAAGCGGTGTCTGCGGTATTGAAAAAAACTATGACGAATTTTTGCGTGAAAACAGCAGTCAAACGCAGATTGTCTACCAGCTTGACGCGCTTGGTCATGGGATTGCAGGGATTGAGCCGGAAATTCGGGAAGGCGGTGGTTCCTCTGCTGGTGTGGTGCTGACTATTGATGCGGAGATTCAGAGGGTTGTGGAAGAGATTGGGAGCCGAATGCTCCAAAAAGGCGCGATTGTGGTGATGGATCCATACACCGGGGAGATCCGCGCTTCGGCGAGTTTCCCTGGATACACCTTGGATACGCTGGCCGATGCAATACAAGATGAAGAAAATACGCCGATGATTAACCGCGCTTTTCTGCCATACAGCGTTGGTTCCACCTTTAAAGTAGTGACAGCATCCGCTGCTTTGGAACAGGGACTTTCTATCCAGGAAACTTATGAATGTGTGGGGCAAATTGATGTCAGCGGGCAGATTATCCGCTGTCACAAACGGAGTGGTCACGGAGAAATGGATATGACCGACGCGCTGATGAAATCCTGTAATCCATATTTTATCAACCTTGGCTTACAGGTTGGCGGTAGTTCCCTGCTTCAAATGGCGGTTCGGTTCGGGTTTGGGGAAGCACTTCCCTTCTGTACCGGCTTAAGTGCCGAGGCAGGGACTCTTCCGCCCGAAAGTGAGATGATTAACCCGGCTGCGGTGGCAAACCTGAGCTTCGGACAAGGAAAACTTTCCGCCACGCCGGTTCAAATCTGTCGGATGATGGCAGCAGCCTGCAACGGCGGTTTGCTCGTCACGCCGCGGCTGGTCTTGGGCACAACGCGGGACGGCAAAACGGTGGCTGAGGATGCGGCGGTTCCGGCGCAACAGATTCTTTCAGAGGAGATCTCAGCGCAGCTTCAGAGTATGCTGATTCAGTGTGTGATGGTCGAGCCGGATCAAAAAGCACTCCCCACACTGGTTACAGCAGGCGGAAAAACCGCTACTGCGCAGACTGGCCGCTTTGATGAAGAGGGCGAAGAGTATGAACACGGCTGGTTTTCGGGTTTCTTTCCGGCAGAAACGCCCGAATATGTGGTGACAGTACTGTCGGAGGACAGCGGTTTTGGAGGAGAGACAGCAGCGCCGGTATTTGCTGCGGTTGCAGATGCGATTGCATCGATTCAATCATAGAGAATTTAACAAATATTTCATCAATCTATTACAGAATCGTGTTATAATATAAAAAAGGTTCGCCCGGAAACGGGCGTTTTCTTTTTGGGAAAAAACAGCAAAGGAGCGGATTTTATGCCGCAGACAGGAAATGCAAAGGAAAATATTCTGGGCACTGCCCCAATTGGGCGGCTGATTGTCAAAATGTCGGTTCCTACCATTGTGGCGCAGTTGATCAATGCTCTTTATAACATTGTCGACCGGATTTATATCGGCCGGCTGCCTGGTGATGAGGGCAAACTGGCATTAGCTGGATTGGGAATTGCGTTCCCGATTATCATGGTAATTTCGGCGTTTGCGGCGTTGATCGGAATGGGTGGTGCGCCACTTGCCGCAATCCGGATGGGAGAAGGGAATCGGAACCGTGCGGAGGAAATTTTTGGGAACTGTCTTGTTTCGCTGATAATTTTATCGTTGGTGCTGACCGCGATTCTGCTGCCGTCAAGAAATCAGCTTCTTTTGTGGTTTGGCGCTTCGGAAAATACGCTCTCCTATGGAAGTGACTATTTGGCTATTTATCTGCTCGGTACGATTTTTGTACAGCTTTCGTTGGGGTTAAATAATTTCATTACGGCGCAGGGATTTTCGACGATGTCGATGCTTACGGTTTTGATTGGTGCTGTTGTCAACATCGTGTTGGATCCAGTTTTTATCTTTGGATTTGGAATGGGAGTTCGCGGCGCGGCTCTTGCAACGATTATTGCGCAGGCGGTTTCGGCAGTTTGGGTGCTCCTGTTCTTCTTTGGGAAAAAGACAATGCTCCGGGTTCGGCGGGAGGCGCTGCGCATTAAGGCAAGTGTAATGCTTCCGGTGCTTTCGTTGGGTGTTTCACCATTTATCATGCAGTCCACCGAAAGCCTGGTGCAAATCACCTTTACCGCTGGGATGCAGAAATACGGAAATGACGATTATGTCGGAGCGATTGCGCTGATTATTACCTGTATGCAGGTGGTGATGATGCCGCTGATGGGATATTCACAAGGCGCACAGCCGATTGTCAGCTACAATTACGGCGCACAACAATATGATCGGGTGAAAAAATGCTTCCAATACATGATTCTGGGATGCAGCGGGATTGCGATCTTCTGCTGGCTGTTTGTGCAGCTGTTCCCGGAAACGCTGATCTATTTGTTCAATGATGATCCCACTTTGGTAGAAATTGGAGTATATGGCATCCGGATCTTTATGTTTGGCATCTTTATGTCGGGCGTACAGAATGCCTGTCAAAGTACCCTTGTCGCGCTTGGTCAGGCAAAAATCTCCATGTTTTTGGCGCTGCTGCGTAAAATCATCCTGTTGATTCCGCTGGCGCTTATTTTGCCGGTTCTGATTACTCACACTGGTTTGTTCGGCCTTTCGGGAACCGATGGACTGTTTTTAGCAGAACCTGTTGCGGATATTCTGGCAGCAGTCACAACTGGAACGGTTTTTTGGGTAAAGAGCCGAAAGTTGCTCCAAACAAAAGGCAGTACGGTTTCGGAAAATGCCTGATTTTTGTCAAATGGGCTTGCTTTTTTAGCCAAAACAGTGTATGATAAAAAAGCAGTAACAATCTATAAAATTCATAAAGGTTTCACGAAATCTGGTGGAAATCTGCAGTTTTTTATGAGATAATAACAGAAAGGAGATTCACTCTGTGCCCCGGTTTTTTACAGCCCCGATAGCGGGCGAGCGCGCTCTTCTTTCAGGAGAAGATGCTGCCCATATAACTCGTTCACTTCGGCTGAGGCCCGGAGAACAAATTACCCTTTGCGATGGAAGCGGTTATGATTATCTAGGAGAAATTTTGACGGTAGGCGATTCTGTGGAGGTGCTGATCCGCGAAAAATTTTCCAACAAATCGGAGCCGCGTGCCCGGATTACTTTGTTTCAGGCTTTACCCAAAAGCGATAAGATGGAGTGGATTATCCAGAAAAGTGTAGAACTTGGCGCGGTAAAGATTGTGCCGGTGCTGACTTCTCGCTGTGTATCCAGGCCGGATGCCAAAAGTATGGCCAAAAAGGTGGAGCGCTATCAAAAGATTGCCACTGAAGCGGCCAAACAAAGTGGGCGCGGAATTATCCCTACAGTTTGTCCATTGTTGACATTGGAACAGGCAGCAAAAGCTTGTCCTCAAAAGTCCTTGGTTTTTTACGAAGGCGGTGGAAAACGGCTTTGTGAGCTGGTTTCGCCAGAAGATACCGAATGGGGGATTTTTGTAGGAAGTGAAGGCGGTTTTTCCGCGGAGGAAATTTCGTTTCTCCAAAGCAGCGGAGTACGGACAGCCACGTTGGGAGCCCGGATTTTACGATGTGAAACCGCTCCGATTTGTGGAATTTCTGTGATGCTTAGCCTGATGGGCGATATATGATAGAATTATTGGATGCGGCCAAAGATCCCACCGGGATTTTTCCGCACAGCAAAGAAAGGTGGAAAATTGTATGAAAAAGAATGTATGGATTGCCATTGCTGCCGGTGTAGCTGCGGTTGTAGCGGGTGCGATTGCAGTTGCTACGTATCTGCGGAAAAAGAGCAAAGCACTGTCAGAACATCTGGATTATGATCCGGATGAGTATTTTGAGGATGAGTGCGACTGCTGCGATGAGGAATGCAGCTGTGAAGAAGATGAAAAAACTGATACAGAGGATTCTGCAGAAACAGAAGAAGAGGAAACCATTCCGATTTATCCAGAGGAAGTTTCAGAAGACGAAAAAGAATGACAGGGACTGTTATGTTCTACTAAAAAGAGCCGGAACGGGCTGCGTGCTTGTTCCGGCTTTTTATAAATGTTGGCGACAGGAGGAGTACGATGAAAGATTATGAGATACGCCGTTTTCAGCCTGGTGATGAAGACCGGATCAACGGTTTTTTCGATGCGCTTAGTTTTGAGGCACGGATGTTTTTTAATCGTTTGGACGGAAACCGGCAGGGAGCGCTCTCCTATCCGCAGGATGATCCGGAAAAATGTGTTCGCTGGATGGCCTGTGACAGGGAGAAAATGGTTGGATATGTATTTTTGTGGGATTTGGACACCACTGTTCCCTGGTTTGGAATTGCGGTGGCGGATGAAGCGAAGGGTATCGGATTGGGAAGAAAGCTTGCCGAAATGGCTATCCAGTATGCGCGCGAAAAGGGAAAAGGCGGGGTTCTGTTAACCACACATATCGCCAATTTTCGGGCACAGGCGCTGTATGAAAAGTGCGGCTTCCGGCAATTTGGAACCGCACCCAGCGGAGAACTTTTATATCTCCTTCGATTTTAGTAAAAAAACCGGCACAGCTTTTGCTGTACCGGTTTTTATGTATATTTTAGTCCAGATGTTCAAAGAGCTGTTTTGCAATGGAAACCGCGAAATCATTCGCTTTCTTTACATCCTCTTCGGTCAGTTTTCCATAACCAAACAGACCTTTGCTCACTTTCAACTCCAGTTTGCCGGAAACTTCTACTTTATTTGCTTTGAAAATTTCTTCCAGCTGTCCGATTCCTTTATTTCCGCTTGCAGACAAAGAGATAACAGCAACATTGGATGCACGTTCAGGAGAGAGATCTTTACAAAAATCAATCAGCTGTTTTGCGGGAGAAGAATAGTTATCGTATACAATGATAACCAATTTCTGGCCTTCACAGGGATATGCCGGAGGAATCTGGTCACATTTGCATTTAAAGGTTCTGCCAACAGAAGTCGCAAGTGCTTCCGCATTGCCTTTTCCGTTTTTAGAGAAATAGAGTACCTGCATTTTCATAATAGATCTCGATCCTTTCAATTTGTTAGTTATTCCGCATATTCTGTGTATTTATAATAGAAAATGTGGAAAATATTCAATATTATTTATTGTACCATGAAATCTGTTGTTTGTCAAAAAGATTCTGTAAACAATTAATGAATTTGAGACTTTTGTAAAATAGAATTGATAAATTTTGTGAAGAAGAGACAATTTTTAGCCAAATATGTTTGTAGCAAAATAAACAAAAAACAGGCGAAATCTTGATTAATATCTTGTGTTTTAAAAAAAAGCAGTATATAATTTGAATAGATGCTTACAGGACTTTCATCTCGCAGAATAGGAGTGAGCTTATGTTTGAAAAACTGACCCCAATTGCCGAAAGTGAAAAATCGTTGGTAAAAGCGGAAATTTCTGCCTTGAAATCGCGACTTTCCGTACAGCAGCAGCAAATCAAGCAGATAAAGCTGCCGGTGATTGTGCTGATCGAAGGATGGGGCGCATCTGGAAAAGGAAGCCTGATCAGCGACATTATTCTGAGTATTGATCCACGTTCTTTTACGGTTCATTCCATCAATCCGCCAACGGAAGAAGAAGCGCGCCATCCGTTTTTGTGGCGCTACTTTAAAAAAATTCCGGAAGCCGGACAATTTGTATTTTTTGATTCCGGCTGGTATGGCGAAACGATCAAAAATATCATGGTTGACGATATGGATAACCGGGATTGTAAAGAACGGATCCGGAGTATCAACGCCTTTGAACGGCAGCTTGTTGACAATGGTTATCTGGTTGTCAAATTCTTCCTGCATATTCCGAAAAAAGTACAAGACAAACGTTTTAAAAAGCTGTTGGATTCCAAAAATACCGAGTGGCGTATTTCTGATTTGGATAAACGGGAAAACAAGCATTATAAAGAATATGCGGCGGCTTGGGATAAGCTGATGGAAAAAACCGATACGCCTGCTGCTCCTTGGCACATCATCGATGGAACAGAATATTCGAAACGGTTGCAGGTATACCGCATCCTGACCGATGCTATAGCCGCAGCTGCGGAAGGAAAACGCCCGGAATATCTTCCTCCGGAAGAATCCTTCCCGCTGCTTGCGATGCCAAAACTCGCCGATGTGCCGCTCAATCAGCAGGTGGACGAGGCGAATTACCGCATCCAGCTCAAAGAGGCGCAGAACCATCTCAAGGATCTCCACAATCGCATTTACCGCAAAAAGATACCGGTGATCCTGGTTTACGAGGGCTGGGATGCTGCCGGAAAAGGCGGCAATATCAAGCGGGTTGCCGCTGCACTGGATCCCCGTGGATATGAAGTAGTGCCGATTGCCGCACCGGATAAGCATGAGCTTTCCCGTCACTATCTCTGGCGGTTTTGGAATCGGATTCCCAAAACCGGCCATATTACCATTTTTGACCGAAGCTGGTATGGTCGGGTGATGGTAGAGCGGTTGGAAGGTTTGTGTAAGGAAGCGGATTGGAAACGCGCTTACCATGAGATGAACGAGTTCGAGCAGGAACTGAGTAGCTGGGGCGCGGTCATTCTCAAATTTTGGATTCATATTGATAAGGATACCCAGCTGGAACGCTTTACCGAACGGCAGAACACCCCGGAAAAACAGTGGAAGATTACCGAAGAGGACTGGCGCAACCGCGAGAAATGGGATTTGTATGAGGTTGCGGTGGACGAAATGCTCCAAAAAACCTCCACACAATATGCCCCGTGGTATATTATCGAGTCCAAAGATAAGCGATATGCCCGGCTAAAAGTGCTCCATATCCTGATTGATGCTCTGGAAAAGGTGTTAAAGGAGAAAGAATAGTAAAACCCCGGTCGGAAGATTTCCGTCCGGGGCTTGTTTTTTATACTTTAAAGGAAACGGCTTGTTCGCCTTCTTCCTCTTTTCCGAATTCGTAATCGTTGCCGGGGATGATGGCATTAAGCAGGATGCCAAGAATCGCCGCAATAGCGAGTCCGGAAAGGGTGATGGTGTATTGTCCGGCTGCAAAGGAGATGCCGTTGTTTTCAAAGGCAAAGTTGATACCGAGCGCGCTGACCAAAATGACCGCCGCAATGACCAGATTGCGGGATTTTGTAAAGTCTACTCGATTTTCCACGATATTGCGGACGCCGACCGCAGAAATCATGCCGTAAAGGATGATGGAAACACCGCCGATAATGGCAGTGGGAATGGTATTGATGACAGCGTCAACTTTGGGGCTGAAGCTCAGGACGATTGCAAAGCAGGCGGCAATCCGCATGACACGCGGATCATAAATGCGGGTCATGGCCAATACACCTGTGTTTTCGCCATATGTGGTGTTGGCGGGGCCTCCGAGCAGACCTGCCATGGTTGTGGCAAGACCGTCGCCCAGCAGTGTTTTGGATAAGCCGGGATCTGCGATGTAGTTTTTGCCGGTGGTGGCGCTGATTGCCGCCATATCACCGATGTGTTCCATAATGGTGGCAAGCGCAATTGGGACGATCATCAGGATAGCATTTAAATCAAATTTTGCCAAAGCGCTGGTGTGGATCGGGATTCCAAGCCATCCAGCTTCCCGGATTGGGGCAAAGTCGATTTCCCCCATGCAAAGCGCTACAACATAAGCGGCGATAATGCCCAAAATGATGGGGATAATTTTTATCATCCCTTTGCCCCAGATGTTGCAGGCGATAATAACAGCCAGTGCTACAATCGCAAGCAGCCAGTTGTCACTTGCGTTGGTGACGGCGCTGGGCGCCAGAATTAAGCCGATGGAAATAATGATCGGACCAGTTACAACGGGCGGGAAAAACCGCATGACTCGTTTGACGCCAAATGCGGAAATCAGTAGAGAGAGGACCACATAAACCAGTCCCGCGACTGCCACACCGCCGCAGGCATAAGGGAGCAGCTCGGTGTTAGGGGTGCCGTCCTCCAAGCGGGGAGCTACCGCCGCAAATCCGCCCAGAAAGGCAAAGGAGGAACCTAGAAAAGCAGGAACCTTTCCTTTGGTAATCAGATGGAACAGTAGGGTGCCCAGTCCAGCGACAAGCAGTGTGGTGGAGATATCTAATCCGGTAATGATGGGTACCAGCACCGTTGCGCCGAACATGGCAAAGGTGTGCTGAACGCCAAGCAGCAGCATTTTCGGGATTCCCAGGGTTCTTGCGTCAAAGAGCCCTTCCCGTCCAATCGGAACGGATTTCTGTTTTTTCATATGTCCTCCTTTTCCGGGCAAAATTCACCCGGTTTGTCAAAATCTGCACAATCGTATCTATTATAATCAAATTGTCACAATTTTGCAATGGATTCTTCGCAATTCCCTTTTTTTCGCTCTTTTTACGTAAAGCGGAAATCATTTTTTGTGCGCATTTTCGGACAGAAAAAAGCGGAGCAGCTTTTGCTGCTCCGTGAAATCCATTATACTTCTTCTTCCCGCCAGATCCGGCAGAATGCCGGTACAATTTTTATCATCAGCGGAATATAGGTTCCCAGGAAAGTACAGGCGGCAATTATCAGCGGTACTTTTTTCTTTTGAACCGGTAAGCTTGCCCCGATCAGCACGCCGAGTGCACACAGGCAGAGTTTGAGCAGCGCCATATCTTTCCAGTCACATTCCAGTATCAGGCGGTTTGCGCAGGATAACAGTCGTCTCATGTAAATCCCTCCTGTATAATATCATAAATATATTTTGTTTTGTATTTACTCTGCCAGAAAAGCGCCCATATCCGCATCAGACGGCATCCGCCAGTCGCCGCGGGGAGAAAGGCTGACCGATCCAACTTTGGGACCATCGGGCAGGCAGGAGCGTTTGAACTGGCTGATGAAAAAGCGCTTGAGGAAGAGCGAGAGCCATTTGTCGATTTCTTCTTCGGAATACTTTTCTCCAAAGGCGCGCGCCGCCAGCAGAGCCAGCTTGTCGCGCTCAAAGCCGAACCGCAGGAAATGGTAGAGGAAAAAGTCGTGCAGCTCGTACGGCCCGATTTTTTCTTCGGTCTTCTGCTGAATCTGGCCGTTTTCGTCGGGAGGCAGCAGCTCCGGGCTGACCGGTGTGTCCAAAACCTCCCGGAGGACGGCGGCGGTGCGGGGATCGGATTCCTCCGCCACAAAATTGACAAGGTGCCGGACCAGCGTTTTGGGGACTGATGCATTGACGCCGTACATGCTCATATGGTCGCCGTTGTAGGTGCACCAGCCCATTGCCAGCTCGGAGAGGTCGCCAGTGCCAACCAGCAGTCCCCCTTCCTTGTTGGCCAGATCCATGAGGATCTGAGTGCGTTCCCGCGCCTGTGTATTTTCATAGGTGATGTCGTGAATGGCGGGATCGTGACCAATGTCCTTCATGTGCTGTAAACAGGACGGTTTGATATCCACTTCACGCAGCTCGGCGCCCAGCGAGCGGATCAGCTCCAAGGCGTTTTGGTAGGTGCGGTCGGTGGTGCCGAAGCCGGGCATGGTGACGCAGAGGATATTTTCGTTGGGAAGGCCCAGCCGTTTCATGGCTTCGTGGGAAACCAGCAGTGCCAGTGTCGAATCCAGACCGCCCGAAATGCCGATGACAGCGCGTTTTAAACCGGTGTGTGAGAGCCGGCGCGCCAATCCGGCGGACTGGATGGCAAAAATTTCACGGCAGCGATCCGCACGGGTTTTGTTGTCGCTGGGGATAAACGGGGTGGGATCAAAGGGGCGGTCCATCTGTTCAAGAGAGAGCACAGGCAATTTTCCCCGAACTGTCCGAACGCAGCCGCCGTAAACGGCTGCGCAGTCGTGGAAGCTGCCGTTTTTGCGCCGTTCCGCCATCAGGCGGGAGATATCGATACAAGCGGTTGTGATGCTTCCTTCCGGGCAGAAGCGTTCACTTTCCGCCAGAATGCTGCCGTTTTCCGCGATGGTGCAGGCCCCGCCAAAGACCAGGTCGGTGGTGGATTCTCCCAGTCCCGCCGACGCATAGGCATAGGCACAGATGCAGCGGCCGCTCTGCCCTGCGATCAGTTCCCGGCGGTAGCTGTCTTTGGCAACCAGCTCGTTGCTGGCGGACAGGTTGAGAATCAAGTTGGCGCCGCAAACTGCAAGCCGCGAGCTGGGCGGAAGCGGAACCCACAGGTCCTCACAAATCTCTACGCCAACAACTAATTCCCCAAACTGAAACAGAAGCTCTCCGAAGGGAACTGTCTGACCGCAGAATGTCACTTCCTCCACAAGTGCGGATGAGCCGGAGGCAAACCAGCGTTTTTCGTAGAACTCCTGGTAATTCGGCAGATATTCTTTGGGAACAGCACCCAGAATCTTTCCGTTTTGTACTAAAACGGCGCAATTATACAGTGCGTCTCCCGCCCAAACCGGCATTCCCAGTGCAATAACAGCGGGATTTTCGGAAGTTTTTTCCAGAATCTGTGTAAGTGCGTCTTCACAGCGGCGGATGAGACGCTGCTGGTGGAACAGATCTGCTGCGGTGTAGGAGGAAAGCGCCAGTTCGGGCAGCAGGATAACCTGCGCGCCCTTTTCTGAAGCCGTAGCAATCGAATCCAATACAAAGCCGGCGTTTTTTTCAGGATTTGCGACTGCGGTTTTGGGACAGCAGACGGCAATTTTAACAAATCCGAAATCGGATGCGGTTTTCATAACGATACTCCCCTGTCTTTTCAATCTGTTTTTATTGTACAACATTCTGTTCCAGTTTGCAATAAAAAAGAAGCTCTTTACAGATATCTGTAAAGAGCTTCTGGGATTTACTTTGCGTAGTCAATGGCGCGGCTTTCTCGAATCATGTGTACTTTGATCTGACCGGGATACTCCAGCTCACTTTCAATTCGCTTAGCAATCTCGCGGGCGGTAATGACCATTTCATCATCATGGATCACTTCCGGTTTGACCAGGATGCGGATTTCACGGCCAGCCTGAATGGCGTAGCATTTTTCCACACCGTCAAACGATTTGGCAATCTCTTCGAGTTTTTCCACACGTTTGATGTAGTTTTCGAGATTCTCACGTCGTGCTCCAGGACGTGCCGCCGAAATGGCATCCGCTGCCTGAACCAGAGCTGCAATAACTGTTTTAGTTTCCACATCGCCGTGATGGGCTTCAATTGCGTGCAGAACCTGCGGATTTTCTTTGTATTTGCGGCAGACATCCATACCGATCTGGACATGGGAGCCTTCGATTTCGTGGCTGAGCGCCTTACCGATATCATGCAGCAAACCTGCGCGCTTGGCCATTGTAACATCCACGCCGAGTTCGGCTGCCATGACGCCTGCCAGATGGGCTACTTCGATCGAGTGGTTTAAAACATTTTGACCGTAGGAAGTGCGGTAACGCAGCCGTCCCAGCAGCTTGACCAGTTCGTGATGCAAGCCGTGGACATTGGTTTCCATCATGGCGCGTTCACCTTCGGCTTTGATCTTTGCTTCGACTTCGCGCGTGGCTTTTTCTACTGTTTCCTCGATACGGGCGGGATGAATACGGCCGTCGGTAATCAGTTTTTCCAATGAGAGCCGTGCAATTTCCCGGCGTACCGGGTCGAAGCTTGACAGAGTAATTGCTTCAGGTGTGTCGTCGATAATCAGATCCACGCCAGTAAGCGTTTCCAGAGCTCGGATATTGCGGCCTTCTCGGCCGATGATCCGGCCTTTCATTTCGTCGCTTGGGAGAGTTACCACGGAAACAGTGGCTTCACTGACGTGGTCAGCGGCGCAACGTGCAATGGCCAGCGACAAAAGTTCACGGGCTTTGTCTTCCGCTTCATCTTTAAGCTGTTGCTCAAAACTTGTAATTTTCAAAGCCTTTTCGTGAACAAGTTCCCCTTCCAGGCTTTCCAGCAACTGTTCTTTGGCCTGGCTTGCGGTCAGGCCGGAAATGCGTTCTAGCGAGTCAATCTGGCTTTTTTTGATTTTTTCCGCTTCTTTCAGGCGTTCCTCAGCCTGCTGATGTTTTTCCTGGATAGCTTCTTCTTTCTTTTCCAGGTTATCCAGCCGTTTATCCAAAGATTCCTCTTTCTGCTGGATTCTGCGTTCCTGACGGGAAACTTCGGAGCGCCGCTCCTTAATATCCCGGTCAGCTTCGGAACGCAGCTTGTGGACTTCTTCCTTTGCCTCTATCAACAGTTCTTTTTTCTTTGCTTCGGCCGACTTATATGCTTCGTTGACGATCCGTTTGGCCTGATCCTCAGCGCTTCCAATTTCGGTTTCTGCAACCTTTTTGCGATAGGCTACGCCGATAAAAAAACATGCGGCGCCCCCTGCAAGCAGGGTAATAACAAATGTGATAGCACAAGACAAAATAATTTGTTCCATGCGGAATGGATCCCTCCTTTTCTCTTTTTTTCTATGATCAGAGTGATATGAAAAACAGATCATCAAAGCCTCGCGGATGCGATGCTCCTATGAACCCTGCATTTCGCTCCGGCAATACCTGCCGGAGGACAGAGTACCCCCTCTGTTTCCCTTTTCTTCTTTTTCCGATCCATTGAATTCCGCATCAGAACGTGTATGGAAAACGGCCTTCGAAAGAAGCGCCGGATTTTCAGAGAAATTACTCCATTCTATATTATTTTATTACTGAAAGGTCATTCTGTCAAGGCGTTCTATACAGATTGGAGGAATTTTCTTTCCCGATTATTCGCGGTTCGGATAGGTATGAAATAATTTTCGGATTGACACAAAATAAACCGGCAACAGCAGGATATCCGCCATTACCCATGCAGCCGGGTTGGCAAAGCAGACAGCGTTGAACCCAAAGACACCGACCAGGCAAAATGCTACCGCGGCGCGCCCGACCAGCTCGAAAATTCCGGCAATCATAGCCGGCAGCGCAAATCCCAGCCCCTGCAGAGAATTGCGGTAAATAAAAATCAGTACCAACAACGGATAAAAGAATCCGTTAATCAGCAAGAAGTGGGACACCATTCCTAAAATTGCCGTTTCGCTTGCGTCAAGGAAGAGCAGAGCGATTTTCTGTCCTGCTAAAACAGCGATAAAGAATGCAGCCACTGTGTAGATCAGCCCCACCCAGGTTGCCTGCCGCACGCCGGTTCGAATCCGGTTCAGCTTCATAGCGCCAAGGTTCTGGCCGCAGTAGGTGGCCAGTGTAATGCCCAGTGTTTCCATTGGCTGTGTCAGGATCATCTGCACCCGGCTTGCCGCCGTAATTGCGGCGACCACGCTGGAACCCAGTGTATTCACCGCACTCTGGAGGATGATGCTTCCCAACGCGGTCAGTGAGAATTGCAAGCCCATTGGAACGCCAATCCCCAGCATTTTACCAATATGCCGCCAGCTGAACTTCCAATCTTCCCCGTGCAGCCGCAGGATCGGGAATTTCCAGATAATATATCCGAAACAAAGGAGCGCCGAAACGCCCTGAGAAATCACGGTTGCCCAAGCAGCACCTTCTACATTCATCCCAAAAGACATAATAAATAAAAAGTCGAGCCCTACGTTCAAAAGGGAGGCAATCACTAAGAAATACAGCGGGGTTTTGCTGTCTCCCAATGCCCGGAGCATACCAGAAAGCAGGTTGTAAAGCAGTGTCGCGCCCATACCGGCAAAAATGACGATGATGTAATCGTAAGAACCCTGCAGGATGTCGGGCGGTGTCTGCATCAGTTCCAGGATCTGACGGGTAAACAGCATGGTTGTCACGGTCAGAATAACTGTGAGGGCAGCCACAACATAAAGGGAATTGGCAGCGCTCTGGCGCAGATTTTTCTCGTCATTTGCTCCAAAAAACTGCGCCATCGGGATGGTTAACCCGCTGCAGATTCCGGTTGCGAATCCCATAATCAAAAAGTTGAGCGATCCGGTTGCTCCAACTGCGGCAAGTGCGTCTACTCCGATACATTTCCCGACAATGATGGTGTCAGCCATGCTGTAAAACTGCTGGAATAGATTCCCCAATACCAGAGGCAGGGAAAACATCAGGATCAGTCGCAACGGTTTTCCTTCTGTTAGATTTTTTACCATTTTTCAAAATCCTTTCCAAAATAAACGGGGATCATCCGATCCCCCGAAATACAATGCCAAGAATGTAAACAATCCATGTGAGTCCCACAAACACCCACTGCGTTATTGGTTTAACAATCCTCCAATTTTTTCCCCGTCCCGTCTGCACCTGCTACTGGCCAAAATCTTTCGCACAAACCCAGAAGAACATGATGGCTGCAATCATGGCACCCAGCAGGATGATGTAAATCAAAACAATGTCCATCTAGCTCCCCACAATATCGCCGTTTTCGATCAAAATGCCGACAGCGACAAGCTCCACAATCATTATGGCATTCCGGCGGGAAAGCCCAAACCGCTGCTGGACAGCTTCGATGGGCGTTTTAAACAGGCGAGGTGACGCAGCAAAAAACAAAACGGCAAAAAGCTGTTCCAAAGGCAACCCACTTTGCGGGAGCCGTGTCCTGTACCATAGCTGTCACCTCAATTCTTCCTGTTAAAGCAATGATACCATTGTAGCACAATCCAAATCAAAGTCAAGAATGTAAAGTGATAAAATTCAAAAAATGGTATATTTTCTGTAATTTTAGCATAAAATAAGACGGAATAAAGGATGAGAGGCGATGAGTATGCAAATCAAGCAATGGCAGACAGTGGGGACGATTTTTACTCTGATTTTAGGGACTCTTCTGCATTTTACCTATGAATGGTTTGGAAAAAGCCCAGCGGTCGGCTTGTTTTCGGCTGTCAGCGAGAGCACTTGGGAGCATCTGAAATTGCTCTTTGTGCCAATGCTGGTATTCGGAATAGCGGAATATTTTTTATATGGCAAAGACCTTCCGAATTTTATCACAGTGCGTGTCGTTTCGATTGTGTTTGGGATGTTTTTGATTGTCGCGGCTTTTTACACCTATTCCGGAATTTTAGGAAAAAATTTCATGGTGGCAGATATTGCGACTTTTTTTATTGGTGTCATCGGAGCCTATGTTTTCAGCTATAAGCTGCTGGAAAATGGAGCACTATCCGGAAAAACATCTCAAGTGATCGGAGTTTTGGTTCTGGCGGGATTGGTTGGTGCATTCGCGCTGTTTACCTTTTTCCCTCCGGAATTTGGGATGTTCCGGAATCCTGTGGCATAAAAAGGCCGGGAAGGGTTTTTCCTTCCCGGTTTTTTTCATGCTTCCGCGACAACAGCTGTCATGGCAAAATATTTTTCGTTTGGAATATAATATGGAATGCTGTTTCCGGAGCCGAGGGCATAGCCGCCTTTTTCAGCAGAAAGGGCAAGCATTTCTTTGGCACGACGCTGGATTTCTTCTTCGCTGGAACGAATAAGGAAATCCACATCCATCCCGCCCAGAATGGCAATCCGTCCGCCCCAGCGGCGGTAAGCTTCTTCTACCGGGATGATATTGTCCTCATAGGAATGGCGGCCATCAAACTTCATGTCTTCGATGATATCTTCCATAATATCGCCCATATACCCGCAGGAGTGCAGCACGGCGAGTTTGCCGTTTTGGTGGGCGGCTTCCACCATCTTTTTGTGCCAAGGGAAAACGTATTTCCGCATATCAGCAACCGAGAGCATGGTTTGGGTGTTGAAGCCCCAGTCGTCGTTGATCATCAGGATGCCCACAGTGTCGTACCGGGCGCAGTTTTCGTAATAATCGAGAAGGATTCCGCCTACCCGGTCAAAAATATCCTGTACCAGTTCCGGATCATCGTAGAGGAGCAAGCAGAGATTATCATTTCCCACAATGCTGATGACATTTTCCAAAAGACCGTTTGGTCCGGAAGTCATCAGCTTCATTTTAGGCGGCAGAAAGGGCTTGATTTTTTCCAGACGAGAATAATCGGCGTTTTTCGCGTCCGGCCAAGGATACGCTTCGAAATCCGCGCGATTTCGGATCAGGGTGTGAGCGTTGAGCGAAATGGTGTTTTTTCGTTCGGTTTCTCCAGTAGGAAAGCCAAGATCACATCCGGCAACGGTGGCGTAATCATAGCCGCAGGCGGCAAAAGCGCGAATGGTATAGGCCATCTGGACAATCGGATCAGGATCGGTGGGAGCGGGACCGGCTA
The DNA here is from genome assembly GCA_944382875.1 of uncultured Clostridia bacterium. Lineage (GTDB taxonomy): Bacteria > Bacillota > Clostridia > Oscillospirales > Ruminococcaceae > Merdivicinus. The sequence continues at coordinate 17,576 of CALWNQ010000007.1, read as the reverse complement.
CTTCTTCATAGACAGCCGGATTCATAAAAAACTCAAATAAGGTGGGCCGTTCCGGCTTTTCCCGGCAGAGGACGCGGCGAATATTTTCAAAATCAGGTTCGTGATGGACACGGTTCAAACTCATAGAAATTCCTCCTTTTTGTCCAGTATACCGGGTTCCATAGAAAAAAGGAATGGCATTTCTTATCGGTTCCTGTTCATTTTTTGCGTTTGGGACTGGTATTCCGAAGGGGTGAGACCGGTCAGCCGCTTGAACGCACGGCAGAAGGAGGAAGGCGTTTCATATCCCAACGCTTCACTGGCAGCAGCGGCACTCAGTCCGTCCGAGAGCATCCCTTTGGCAGCCTGCATCCGCATCCGGTCGACATAAGCCTTAAACGGCATCCCCATCACGCGGGAAAAATGCCGGGAAAAGTATGTGGGGGAATATCCCGCAAAAGCAGCTGCTGTTTGTAAGGAAAGATCTCCCGATAGGTTGGCACGCAGATATTCTTCCAGCCGTTTTCCTTCTTCGGGCGGAATATCCGGCAAAGCCAGCGGTTCGCCTTTTCGTTCCAGGAGCCCCAAAATCTGCAGAAGAAGTCCACGCGCAACCATCTGCCAGCCCGGTTTTCGAAGTGCGGATTCTTCCTGCATCCGGCTGAACAGCGCTTCCATTTCCCTCCCCCGTTCAGCTGGGAGATACCATCCTGGAAAGCTGCTGCCCGGATCAAACAAGGTGACACTGATGTAACAGTCGTCCCGTGTGGCTTGTGTGGCGTGGACGGCTCCGGATGGGATGAGCAGGGTATCTTTTGCGTGAAAAACAAACCGGCTGTCACCGATCGTTTGTTCCGCTTCCCCATCCAATACATACAAAAGCTCCAGGCAAGGATGCCAATGCTCCGCTGCCATTCGTCCGGCGGTATGGCGGTGGTTCAGAAAGATTAGCAGCGGAGAAGCTTCCAGCCGTTCCTCCAGATTTTCGCGGTACGGAAGCATGTTTGTCCCTCCTGATGCGGTTTTATTTTACGATCTTATAATCGACATAAGTGATACGAGGAGTCTGTTTTCCCGAAATGCGATCAATCAGTTGTTTGACGGCTAACCGGCCCATTTCCTGCTGGTTCTGTCGAACATGAATTAGCGGATTGGTAATGCTTGTCCCTTCAGGTGCGTCAAAACATACAACTTGCCGCTGTTTCCCTTGAGGAGGACCACATTCGCGGTCTGCTTGCATTACAAGCATGGCGACATCATAAGAAGCGGCCATATATCCGGTAATTTCCTTATGCGTCAGCATAAAATGTTTGAGAGTATCAATATCCGCTCTGCGTAGGCTTTCCAAATTGCCCGGAGGATAATTTCCGTCGGGGTTGTTTAAATCTACTACCCAGTCGCTCCGGTTGGCGCTTTTTCCGTGGCGGACACAGCTTTCAATCACACCGTCTGCCCGTTCTCCAACCGTTGAAGTGAGGAAGGATTTTTGTGCAACCACAAAAGCGATCTGCTCATGACCTTTTTCAAAGAGAATGTCTGCCAATTCTTCGGCAGCTTTTTTATTGTTGGTACAGACGCAGGAAAGCGGGATGCCGCTCATGACCCGGTCTACGAGAATGATGGGAAAGTCGTCCAGCACCAGCTTTAGAATCCGTGTATTGTAGGTTTCGGTATAGACACACATGACAATTAAGCCGGCAACCCCCAATTCCATCAGCTCGTCGATGGCGCGTTCTTCTTCTTTTTCATCGTGGTAGGTGCATCGAAGCGCCATGGTATATCCAAATCGGCGGCACTCCCGCTCGATTCCAAGGATTAATTCGCCGCCAAAGCTGACCGAAAACTTTTCGATGACAACGCCAATAATGGGTAACCTTTTTGAGGTAGATGATTCTGTCGGTTTGGGACGCTCCTGTTTTAGAACAAAGGTCCCGCGTCCGGGTGTACGGGAAATATATCCGTTTGCCGCCAAAGTGTCCATTGCTTTTTTGCTGGTAATCCGGCTGACATGGTAGTTCTGTGCCGTTTCCTGTTCAGAGGGCAGCTTGCTTCCTACCGGAAAATCTCCACTGTTGATTTTACGAAGAAGATCGGTATATATCTGCATATAGAGCGGCTGTTTCTGTTGAAAGGGGTTTGGTTTGCTTTTGCTCAAAAGTTTCGCCTCCAAATGACATATCATTTCAAAAATATTATATCATTTGAAAAAGTTAGATGCAACTGGCAAATAAAACAAAGAAAAGCAATATTTTTCTCTGATAAAGCGATAAAATAATATTTTTAAGTAGTAAAAACAAAATGATATGCCAAACAATACAAAACGAATAAATAAATCCAATTTATATATCAATTTTGCAAAGTTTATTAGAACAGTGTTCTCTATTCGCATAAAAATATAAAGTAAAATCGGAATGTTATGGATATTTTTTTTGAAAATTATGTTCTTTTTTTGAAAAATCCTATTTACAAAACTGAAAATGATATGTACAATATAGCTGTAAGCAGGATTATCAATATTTTATGATTTCATTTCACATCATGTTAAAAATGCAGTAATAATGACAAGGAGGAAAAAATATGAATAACAGCAAAGCGGAAATTCCGCGGAAAAGGCGGTTTTGGCAGCGAGATGGATTTATCGGATATATGTTCATTTTGCCTTCGCTGATTGGTTTTGCCGCTTTTGTGGCCTATCCTTTAATCGTCGCAATTTTTTATTCTTTTACAGAATGGGACGGGCTTTCTCCGGCAAGATTTATTGGATTTGAAAATTATACCTATATGTTTACAACCGATCCGTCTTTTCCGAAAGCAATTAAGGCGACATTCCTGTATGTTTTAATGACAGTGCCGCTAACTTTGGTTTTTGGCTTGTTGCTTGCAGTTATGCTCAACAAAAACATGTTTAGCGTTAAGGTGTTGCGGACGTTATTTTATCTTCCTGTCGTGCTTCCTTCTGTTGCAGCTCTCGTTCTTTGGAAATTTGTGTATGATCCGGATTACGGCCTGATCAATCAGCTTCTGGCAATTTTCGGAATCAAAGGTCCCAAATGGCTACAAAGTGAAGACACCGCGTTGGTATCTATGGCAATCGTTTCTATTTGGGGCGTTGGCAGTATGATGATTATTTTCCTGTCTGGATTGCAGTCCATTTCGGCGGAACTGTATGAGGCGGCAGACGTGGACGGAGCAAACGGCCTGCAAAAATTCTTCAAGATTACAATTCCCATGATGTCCCCGGTACTGTTTTTGCAGCTGATTACCGGTCTGATTACTGCATTCCAGGCATTTAACCCGCCTCAGTTGCTGACAAACTACGGCGGTGTGGGCGGCGGACCAAACTATTCTACCTACCTGCTTGCCTATTCCATCTATGATAAGGCGTTTAACGGCTTTAAGTATGGATATGCCATGGCACAGGTTATGGTGCTGTTTATTATCATTATGATATTTACTGCCATCGTATTCCGTTTTTCAAACGCATATGTCTACTATGAGAATAACGATTGAGAGGAGGCGTGGTTATGTCAGTTTTGCAGTCTAAAAAAAGAAGAACTTTTATTGGCAACCTGATTCGCGGGATTATTCTGTGGATTCTGTCTCTCGCCATGATCCTCCCGCTTCTCTGGATGATAACGGCGGCGCTGAAAAGCAACTCCTCCATTATGTCAATTCCTCCCGAATGGATTCCGAAAGAATTTCACTGGGAGAATTTTCCGGAAGGACTTGCGGCAGTTAGCTTTTGGCCCAGATTCGTGAACACGGTATTTATCAGTGCTATGTGCGTAATCGGGCAGGTTTTAAGCTGCAGTGTTGTTGGATACGGCCTGGCTCGAATCCGGTTTGCCGGAAGAAAATTCTGGTTCTACCTGTTCGTGGGAAGTATGATGCTGCCTTCTATGGTTGGTCTGATTCCTGTTTACCGTTTGTGGACCGCTTTGAACGCGCTGAATACATATTGGCCGCTGATTTTGCCGGCATTTCTTGGCAGCCCGTTCTACACCTTCCTGATCCGGCAGTTCCTCATGGGAGTTCCGCGTTCCTTTGATGAGGCGGCAAAAATCGATGGAGCCGGACATGTACGGATCCTGTTCCAAATTATTATGCCAATTATCAAACCGGCTATCATCACCATTGTAATCATGCAGTTCCAGGCTTCCTGGAACGAGTATCTAAGCCCGTTGATTTACCTGATCGACGGTGAAAAGTGGACGCTTTCATTGGCGGTTGCTTCCTACTCTACCCTGTACGCGGTAGAATGGAACAAGTTTATGGCAACAGACCTGGTCTATATGCTTCCCACTCTGATTCTCTTTTTTGTAGCACAGAAATACTTTATGCAGGGTCTTGGTTCTCTGACAACAGCGGGGCTGAAATAATCCGCGTCATTTTGGGATTGTTCCGGTGTGTCCGGAAAAACATACATAAAATCAATATTATGTAAAAGGAGAATGGTTATGAAAAAAATCAGAATATTGGCAGCGCTGTGTGCAATCGCGATGTCGGCTGCTGCTCTGGCCGGCTGCGGAGATTCCAATGGAACTTCCAGCGGCAACAACACGGGCGACAGCACCAAGGAGACAACCATCAGCTTTATGACCTGGGAATCCGAAACCATGAATCAGCTGATTCTAGAGTCCTTCAAAAAATTTGAAGAGTCGCATCCCGGTGTAACCGTTGAGCTGACTCCTTCCCCGCTGACAGACTACGGCACCAAAATCAAATCTATGATTTCCTCTAAAACTGCGCCAGATGTATTTATGGTAGGTAATGACTGGGTAATCCAGTACGGCTCTTCCGGAAACCTGTATGACTGGACCGAAAAGGCAGCCGAAGACGGCATTGAAGAGCTTTACTATCCCGGCGTTGTAGAAAACTGGAAGGTAGACGGAAAACTGTATGGCTTCCCCGGCCTGCTGAATACTTACGGTGTTTTCTACAGCAAAGCGGCGTTCGATGAAGCCGGACTGGAATACCCCAAAGACGGCTGGTCGCTGGAACAGTGTCTCGAATATGCCGAAAAGCTGACCAAAGACGAGGGCGGAAACCACACCTACGGCTTATATGCGAATGCAAAGTTTGACCCCTTCTTTGTATCGGTTTATGCGGCATCCGCAGGTGACGAACCGTTTGCAAGCACCATTACCAACGTGCAGAGCGTAACCGCGAGCGATTCCTTTAAGAAGGCTGTTCAGATGATCGGCGAAGCAGTACAGAATGGCTACATGACCGATAACGAATGGAATGTCACCAACGCTTCCACCATGTTTATGGAAGGCCAGTGCCCGATGTTTACTGCCGGACAGTGGTTTGCAGATGAGTTTATCCGCAATGCGCCCGAAGATTTTGAATGGGGATTTGTTTCCTGGCCAATCGCAGAAGGCGGAATCCAGACCTCCATTTATGACTGCACTGGCTGGGCCAGCTCCAAGGATATCGAAGATCCCGATCTGATCTATGATATGATCAAGTTTATTCACACCGAAATGTACTCTGAAGTTCTTCCTCAGACTCCTGTTGCGCCTCCCGCAGCAACTGATTACGGCCAGGCTTATTACGACAAGCTGGTTGAAGAGGGACATCAAGATCTTGTTGACGGCATGACTTATATGCTGGAAGCTGAAACCAAGCTCCCGATCCGCTTCCTGGATCCGTTTGCGAGCGATGCAACCGCGTTCATCACGGATGGTTGGGGCCCGATCATTAATGGCACCAAGACAGATGCGGATATTGACGCGATGGTGGAGAATATCAACAAAGCAATCTCTAACTATTGGGAAAGCCACTAACCACCAAAAAGGTTCAGCATTCGTCACCTAATTGACCAAGACGGAAGGAATATGTTAAATCGTATTCCTTCCGTTTTTCTTGGCAAATAAGTACATCACGTTTACAAAAAGGACATAAATAAGTTATATAATAAAATAGGTTTGTTATGGCAAAAGGAGGAAACAACATGAAACAGGTATATCTGGTTGCCAATGCCCATTTGGACCCTGTTTGGTTATGGAGATGGGAAGAAGGCTGCGCAGAAGCACTTTCTACTTTTCGGACGGCATCAGAACTGACCCGGGAATTTCCGGGGTTTATCTTTAATCACAACGAGAGTATTCTGTACCAGTGGGTAAAAGATCACGATCCGGAGCTGTTTGCGGAGATTCAGCAACAGGTAAAGGAGGGAAAATGGCATATCATCGGCGGTTGGTATTTGCAGCCGGATTGTAATATGCCTGCAGGCGAATCCATTGTGCGCAATATTCTCTCCGGACGAAAATTTTTTGCGGAAAATTTTAATGTGCGGCCGAATACCGCGATCAATTTTGACTCCTTTGGACATTCCCGTGGGTTGGTGCAGATTTTGCGGCAGGCGGGATATGATTCCTATTTGGTTTGCCGTCCTGCCAAAAACAATTTTGATTTTGCCGATCAGGATTATCTCTGGAAAGGATACCACGGTACCGAGATTGCAGTTCACCGTTCGGATGAAAACTACAATTCGGTTTGGGGACATGCGGCGGAGGAGCTGAAAAAGTTCCTCGAAGAAAAGAAGGAAGAACCGGTCACTCTGGTGCTCTGGGGCGTTGGGGATCACGGCGGCGGACCTTCCCGCAAGGATTTGCAGGATCTCAAAGAGATAATCGAAACCGATACGGCTCATGAAATCTGTCACTCTTTCCCTGAAGCGTATTTTGCAAAGCGGCAAGAGCTGGGCGCGGAGATGCCGGTGGTGGAACGGGGACTCAACCCGGTGGCGGACGGCTGTTATACCTCTCAGATCCGGGTAAAGCAGAAGCACCGCGAGTTGGAAAACGAGCTGTACACAGCGGAAAAAATGGCGTCGGCGGCCGAGCTTCTCTATGAGAAACCATATCCCAAGGCGGCGTTGGATGAGGCGGCCAAAGATTTGCTTTTCAGCGAATTTCACGATGCGCTGCCGGGTTCCGGCACCCATCTGGTGGAAGAAGATACCCTCCGGCTTTTGGATCACGGGCTGGAAATTGTCAGCCGGGAGAAAATGTACACCTTTATCGCGCTGACAGCCGGCGAACCTCGTGTGAAAGACGGCACATCCCCCATCCTGTTCTACAACCCCCACCCCTTCGATATCACCGGGGATTTCAGCTGTGAATGCGGACTGCCCAAGCAGAACTGGACGACAAATTTCATGTCTCCTGTTGTGACAATGGGCGACGCTTCCGATCATCCCGGCGAAGCAGTCCCGGCGCAGGCGGAAAAAGAGCTCAGCAATTTCAGTCTGGACTGGCGCAAAATGGTCACAGTGCACGCCACCCTCAAGGCCGGTTCGGTTACCCGGATGGATGTTGCCTGGGAGCCGCTTCCCGCTCGTCCCGCTTTTGCCCCGATCATCAACGATAAGGCATTTTGTTTTGACAACGGGGAAATGCAGGTGGAGATCAATACCTCGACCGGCTTGATTGACCGGTATGCAGTGGGCGGCAGAGAGCTGGTTCGTCCCGGCAGCTTCCGCCTTGTCACGGTGGATGACGGCAACAATCCGTGGGGACTTGGTTCCAAATATTCCCACGCTGAACGCACTTTCCAGCTTCTTACACCTTACGAGGGCACTGAATTTTCCGGCATTGAGGACCGTGTCATCCCCTCCGTCCGGGTGATTGAGGACGGCAGCGTCCGCACCGTTGTCGAAGCGGTGTTTGGACTGCACGATTCAAAAGCGGCGGTGCGGTATCTGCTTCCCAAACACGGTACATATTTTGATCTGGAAGCCAGCGTTTTCTTTGGAGAAAAACAGCAGACGCTCAAACTGGCGATCGATACGGCGCTGGATGAAGCGGACTTTACCGGACAGGTTATGTTCGGCCGGGAGGAGCTGGACAAAGACCGGGAGATCGTGGCGCAGAAGTGGCTGGCGCTGCATGATGCGGAGCGGGCTTTTGCGGCCATTACCGCCGGAACCTACGGTGCGGACTGCCGTGGGAGTTTGCTGCGGCTGACGATGCTGCGTTCGGCGGGATACACTTCATCTGACTTTGTAATGGGCAAGGCGTTCAGCGAGGACCGTTACGCTCCCCGGATGGAACAGGGGATGCGGGAATTCCGGTTCCGTTTTGATGGTGGTTCGCCTGAACTGCTGGACTCGCTGGACAACGAAGCGCTGGTCTTTAATGAAAAGCCCTACGCATTGGCCTTCTGCCCCTCCGGCAAAGGAAAGAAAGCTGCTCCTGCCCTTTTGATTGATAATCCTTCGGTAGTCCTCTCCGCTTGGAAAAAGGCAGAGGATGGCCGCGGCTACATCCTGCGGCTATATGAAACTACCGGACAGGAGCAATCGGCTGTACTCTCCTTCCCTGCGCTCAGCTTTTCACAGCAAATCCGGCTGGAAGGGCAGGAAGTGCGCAGTTGGCGTTTTATCCCCGCAGAGCGAAAATTGGAAGATTGTCCGTTACTGGAAGGATATTAATTTTTAGAGGTGCTTAGTATGAACATTTTTCAAATGCCTTGGCGTCTTATTCAAAACAAAATTGTCCGTTATCCCGGCGGAAGGGAAATCGACCGTTTCCGCGGCATCAAGCCGCCGCAGGACGACGGCCGGCCCGAAGCTTGGGTAGGATCGGATACCCGTACGGTTCGTGCGGCATCGGGAAGCGATCCGAACGATGGTTGTTCCCGCTGCATCTTGCCGGATGGACGGGAATGCTGGCTGTTTGAAGCGATCGCCGAAAATCCAAAGGAAGCACTGGGAGAAGCCCATCTTGCGCTGAACGGGGAGCGTGTCGGGCTGTTGGTCAAACTGCTGGACGCACAGCGTCAGCTCGGTCTGCAAACTCACCCCACCCGTCCCTATGCAAAAGAACATTTCGGCAGTGACTACGGAAAGGAAGAAAGCTGGTATGTCATCGGGCTTCGGGATGACACCGAGGAACCGCCCTATGTCCTGATGGGATTCAAAGAGGATGCCGACCGGGCAAAGTTTGAAGCCGGTTATGATGCAGGCGACATTCGTGCGATGGAACAGTGCTGCCACAAGGTGCCCGTTTCGGTGGGGGATGTTTTCTTTATCGCGGCCGGTGTGCCCCACGCAATCGGGCCGGGCTGTTTTGTGGTCGAGGTGCAGGAGCCCTCTGACATTACGGTCGGTGCCGGAAAACCCCGGGTGCCGGTAAGCCCGGAGGAAGCGGAAGCCTACAAACAGCGGCTGCTGGGCTGCTATATCTATAACGGCAGCGATTATGAGGAAAATCTGCACCGGTACCGGATTCCGCCGACTGTGATCCGCAGCGGGGATTGGGGCAAGGAATCCCTTCTCATCGGTCCGGCACAGACGAACTATTTTTCCTTTACCCGTCTGGATGCGGTGAAAGAGGTGCCGCTGTTGTCTACAGGCCGTCCTCAGACCGTAATTGTGCTGGATGGCGACGGTGTTCTGGAGGGAGAGCACACCCATCTGCCGGTAAAAAAGGCGGATGAGCTGTTTTTCCCCGCTTCGATGGAAAAGCTGCGTCTGGTTCCCGGAAAAGAGGGTGTCAGCTTGGTTCTCTGCAATCCCGGTGAAGTGGATCCGGAGCGGATTGCCCGGGGTGGCGTGCAATGATCCGTTTCCGAGGGGAGCCTATCCGGCTGCGGCGGCACTCCTTTGCCTATTTTCCAAAAGAAAAGGCAACCTTTGTCCTGTATTACGCGATGATCTGGATGACCTCCTCGATTGTCGGCCCGTATTTGGGCGCTTATTATGTCGATTTGGGGTTTTCGGTTTTTGAAATCGGGCTGCTTTCTTCGGTAGGCGCAATTGTCTGCCTGCTGATTCAGCCGCTGTGGGGTGTTGCAAGCGACCGTTCCGGCCATCCGTTGGCTGTGCTGCGGGCGGTATTCATTCTGGTTGGCGGGTTGGTGCTGCTTTTCCTGTTGGGAAGGCAGTATTGGCACTTTATCCTGATCTCGATTGTTTACACAGCCTGCAACTCGGCGGTCATGCCATTGAGCGATTCCTACACGCTGCGGTATTTGAACGCCAATAGTTTAAAATTTTCCCATATCCGTTTGGCAGGGACGGTTGGCTATGCCTTTTCGGTTTTTGTCCTGGGCAGAATTTTGGGTAGTTTGCAGCTCACAGTGATTTTTTTAATCGGGGCGGCGATGAACATCCTCTGCATGGCGGTGACCTGGATCCTCCCCAAAGTGGCGGCGGAGCCAGGAGATTCCCATCGGCATGGAAGGGCAAAGGGCAGTGTGCGGGAAGTGCTGGACCGGGAACTGGTGCTGGTGTTGTTTTTCGCGCTGGTCATGCAGATATCTTTGGGATTTCACAGCACTTTTTTGAGTGTTTATGTCAAGAATCTGGGTTATGAAAATTCGATGATCGGTGTGCTGCAATGCACCTCGGCGCTGAGCGAGGTGCCGGTTCTTCTGCTGATCGACCGGATTATGAGAAAGTACAATGTATTCCGCCTGTTGTCAGCTGCGGGCGGTATTATGGTGCTGCGGATGCTGATGGACTCGATGGCGGGAACAGTCGGTATCGGGATGCTGGTGGCTTCCCAGCTTTTGCAGGGCGTTACCTATATGATCCTCTCCTACTGCACCATTGTGTACATCAGTCAAAAAATGCCGCCGGATAAACAATCCACTGGTCAATCCCTGCTGCAGGGGATCCAGGGCGGTTTGGGCAGTATTCTGGCTAACACCGGCGGCGGGCTGCTGGGTGATCTATTGGGAATTCAGCGATCCTATCTTGTGGCAGGCGGGATGATCCTGTTTGCTACCGTTGTATTTATGATTGGGATGCGGGATAAGCTGCGGCTTCCCGCTGAATGAAAGGAAGGTCTTATATGAAAATGAAAGAACTGGGCAAAACCGGCGTGCAGCTTTCCGAAGTGATTTTGGGCTGCTGGCAGATGGGCGGCTCCTATTTCGGGGGCGAGGACGATCGCGCATCGGTAGAATGTATTGAGGCGGCGCTCGACTGCGGGATTACCACTTTTGACACGGCCTATTGCTACGGCAACGGCCATTCGGAGGAAGTGCTCGGCAAAACGCTGGAAGGCCGCCGGGACAAGTGCACCATCATCACCAAGCTGTGGAAAACCTTTATGGCTGGACCTGATGTCATTCCCGAATGTGAGCGGGAGCTGAAACGGCTGCGCACCGATGTGATCGACGTTTATTTTATCCATTATCCTCACGAAACGATTCCGATCGGTGAAACGATGGAACAGCTCAACAAGCTGCGGGACCAGGGCAAGATCCGGGCGGTTGGACTTTCCAATTTCAGCTTGAAGCAGATGAAAGAGGCTATGCAGTACGGTCAGATAGATATCATCCAGCCCTGCTACAGCCTGCTCTGGCGCTTTATCGACCGTGATATCCTGCCCTTCTGTATCGAAAACGGAATCGGTGTGATCCCTTACAGCCCGCTGGCACAGGGATTCCTGGCTGGCCGTGTTAAAGAGGATACTGTTTTTACCGACGGACGTTCCCACGCGCCGCTCTTTGAACAGAAGTGGAGAAAAGGTGCGCTGGAAGTAGCGGACGCGCTTCTTCCGGTTGCGGAGGCGCACGGCAAAACCCAGGCACAGGTTGCCCTCAACTGGGTGTTGCAGACGCCAGGCATTACCGCTCTGATTGCCGGTGCGACCAAGGCAAAGCATGTGCCGGACAACAAAGGGGCTGCGGATTTTGCGATTACTCCCGAGGAATACGCTGCTCTGGATACTCTCAGCAAAAAATTCACCGATCAGCTTCCCAATTACAAAACCTTTTTTGACGCGACCATCGTGGATCCCGACTGATTGGAGGAAATTGACATGCTTGAAAATGTACGCACCTTATTGACAGACGGCTGGAAGCATGGCTATGGTTTGCCGGCCATCAATGTATTTAACTATGAATCGATTGCCTGGGCGGTCAAAGCCGCCGAGCGGGAGCAGTGCCCGATTTTGATTCAGTTTTATCCCGGCTATGTGCCGTTTATTCCGATGAAGGTGGTGGCAGACATTGCCAAAGACTGTATCGAGTCGGTCTCGGTGCCAATCGGACTGCATCTGGACCATTCTTCCAGCTATGAGCTGGCAGTCAGCGGCCTCGGTGCCGGATTTCCGTCGGTGATGATCGACAAATCCACCTCCTCCTTTGAGGAAAACGCGCGGGAAACAGCTGCTGTCGTGCGGGCAGCTCACGCGATGGGTGCTCTTGTTGAAACGGAGCTTGGCCATGTGGGTTCTGCCGCCAATTTGGACGATTTTACCAACCCCAACCACTTTACCGGTGTGGAAGAAGCGGTTCGATTTATAGCCGAAACAAACGCTGATGCGCTGGCGGTTTCGGTCGGCAACGGCCACGGAGCGTATGTTCGGACGCCGGAGCTGGACTTTGACCGGATTGAAAAACTCCGTGCCGCGCTGGATATTCCCCTGGTACTGCACGGCTGTTCCGATATCCCCACTGACCAGCTGCAAAAGGCAGTGGAACTCGGTATCAGCAAATTTAACATTGCGACCGAATATGACCGTGCATTTTATCAGGTTCTGCACCGTCTAACTACCGAGGGAGAAAAGAAATATACCGCGCATTATCCTTGTCTGCGCGCGATTGAAGAAGAGATGATTGCGTTTGTCCAGGAGAAGATCCGGATCCTGAATCCGCGGCATATCCCGTTTGGAGGCTGATGGCATGGAAATTGTCGGCTTGGATTTCCCCTGTATGGACTGTCTGATTCATCTGGAGAGACGGCCTCTTCCAAACGAAAGCATGCGGATCACCGAAACCAGTTTGCAGGGCGGCGGGAAAGTTGCCACCGCTCTGGCTGCGGTGGGACGTTTAGGCGTTTCGGGAGCAATCATTGGGAGTGTTACCGACGATCATTGGGGGCATTTTTGCAAAGAAGATCTGGAATACCATGGGATTCATACCGAACGTTTGCGGGTATTACCGGGTTGGATGGGGCTCAATTATGTGATATCTGATAAGGAATCGCAGGGGCGCAGCATCTTATACTCCGGAATTGAGCGTTCTCCGTATGAATTGGAGGAAGAGGATCTTGCGATGATCCGGACAGCCAAGATTCTGCATCTCGCTTCCTGTGGTGCGGTACAGCAGCAGGCGGCCGAAGCGGCCAGACAGGCAGGGGTTACGGTTTTTTATGATGGGGACGCCTATTCCCCTCAAGTGGAGGAAATTCTCCCGAAGCTGGATGTATTAATCGGTTCCGAGTTCTTTTATCGGGATTATTTTCATGCGGATGGCGCAAGCTTGTCTAAAATCCGGGAAAACTGCCTGGCATTTCGGGAAAAATACCGGCTGCAGATTGCCGGTTTCACTTTTGGCGGCAGCGGGTCGGCAGCGGCAGATGACACAGGATTTTACTTTTCGCCTGCACCCAAGGTCAAGGTTGTAGACACAGTAGGCGCCGGTGATACTTATCACGGAGCGTTTGTCTGCGGTATGGCAAAAGGCTGGAAGCTTCCGGAGATTCTGCGTTTTGCGGGTACAGTCGCCTCGATGAAGTGCCGATACATTGGGGGCCGTGCCGGGATTCCCACGATGGAAATGGTGGAGCGGTTTTGGAACGGTGATACCGAATATGAAGGGGATATTCCAGAACGATTAGAGCGTTATCGAAGGGGATAACAAAAAAGGCGCGGTTCCGATTATTGGAAGCGCGTCCTTTTCTATTATGTGGACCTATCAATCACCGATTTCTGCGATCGTTTTCCCGGGAACTGTAAAACTTTCTTTTTTGCTGATACATAAGCCGGTCTGCCTCTTCAACCTGTTCCCGAATACTGCAGTTTTCCGAACGCCAGGAAATACCAATAGAACAGCTGATGCCGTTTTCTTCCATCCCTTTTTGAACTGCACAAACCGCAGCGTGAAATTCTGCTTCCTCTTTTGTATCATCGATTACCACAAACTCATCACCGCCAATGCGGTACACTTTCCCATCAAATACTTGGCGGAGTTGATCGGCAGCACTACAAATCATCGCATCCCCGGCGCTGTGGCCAAATTTGTCATTTCGTTTTTTAAGGCCATTCAAGTCAAAACAAGCAATTCCCATTTTGTTTTTATCCTTATACAAAATGGTGCTTTCTACTTTCATAAACTTATTCCGATTGTAGACGCCTGTTAAAAAATCTTCGTAGATCATTTGCTGAAGTGCAGCTGATTGGGATTCTATCTGCTTTTTCTGTTGGTCAATCTGTTCTTGAAGATATTGATACGATTGCTGTGCCATTTTGTGTGGGAACCCCACATCTTCTTCGGTCATTTCTGTGTATGGATTAGATATATGGATATGACAGCAGCGAAAAATACCGTTGGAACGTCGAAAAATCATTGTGATGCGTTGGTGAACCCGCAGGCTGATTTGTGTGGAGGGATCGGTGGCAATCCACATCCGGCCGCTACATAGGTAGGCATCTGGAGCAATTTGAAGCACATGATACTGTTCTTCTGAAATGTTGCATTTGGGAACCTGGCCAGCAAATTGGCGAAATATACCGATAACAGTTTCAGCCTCCATAGCGTACTCATTTTCGGCGGCGCCGAACCATACGATATGGTTGTCCATTTTGTCAATGACAGCTTCTATATCATTCTCACAATAAAATTTGTGCATCATAAAACTGGTTTGATTGATAATTTCCTGTTCGTCGGATGAAACATCGGGGGGTATGAACATATTTACGCTCCTTACGACTTTTATGGCATTATAATTTCAATTTGTTTTCATCTGTGTTCATCAATCTACAATATTTATTAATTACATCGTCACTCCATATATGTGCTTCTATATATCGTTCTGGGCCAAATTTTCCATCATTGTTCCAATCCTGCGGCATGCCGTATTTTTTGATCATTCTGAGAATTTCATCAAATGTATATAATTTTCTTCGATATTCTTTCCAATCATCGTCGTGCGGCCATGGGCTGAAAGTTGGATGGGAATCTCCATATGTAAATGAAACGGTTTTTAAATCAAATTCTTCGATTGGGATCCGAATATATGCGCTGTTCTCAAACCAGGAACTTAGCCAGGGACTATGGTCCACCACCATATAATGAGGGGCATTTCGCTTCACAATGCCGCCTTTTTTATGAATTCTTTTTTTATAATGTCTTCATACATGCGTCTTCTGAATATGTAGTCGGCATCTCTTTGTGCAACTTGTGAATCCGGGTATTTTTGCTTCAATTCTGTTGTTAACGCATTTGCATCATTTATAGAAAGGTCAGATAAATTAAGAAAGGGGCCTATTTCTTTATTAAAATAATGATATAAAAACACATTACACCTCCCGTTGGAACTGTCATGGTTATTTTGACAATAGAACAACCGTCTCAGCGGTTGTTTCAGTTTCCAAGGGAAGTTCTTTCACTTCCTCGCCATCAACAGGCACAGGGAAGTTGAACACAATCTTCCTTATCCAGCTACCGTCTTTCCTCTTTTCCGGGAACATCTCAATTCGCTCGATAAAGGCTTTCATAAACTCTTTCTGTTCCGCTTCTGTTGCGGAATGGTAGACTTCATCAAATGCCAGTAAGAGTCGATAAATGTTATCACCAGAGATTTTCTCCTGCTGGATGCTGCGGATCTGCCCTTGCAACTCACCAATCTGAACTTCGATTTCCTCTATCGTATCATACTGCTCATCATAACGACGCTGCAAGTCCAAAATTTTTCTGTCATAGTGGGCATCATTGATGTCCAGGGTATCCATCTGGCGCTCCAGGCGGCTTTTCGTTCCAAAGGCTTGCTTTAGCTGCCCTTGCAGGACGGCGATCTGCTTTTCCATATCCTCTGTATCAACCGCTGTTCCGATTTTCGCTTGAATTGCTTCTACAAATCGGGGATTGTTGACCATAGCGGAAATAATCTTCGCCACAAATTTGTTGATCTCTGTCTGTTCGATATTCAGCCGGAAACTGCACTCATGCCCTGTCGGCGTAACTGTATTTTTGCAGTAGTAATAATACCGTGTTTTCTTGTCTTTGCTGTGTGCCTTGGCGATATTGCCGTACATACTCTTGCCGCAGCATGGGCATTTCAAGATACCGGACAGGATGTGTGCATGGGCTGGATTGTTGACCTTTTCCCGCTTGAAAGAATTGATCTTGCGCTTTTCCTGTGCCAGATACCAATCTTCTTCGGAAATAATGGCTTCGTGCTGCCCATCGTAAACAGGGAACTCCGACTGCTCAACCACGTGCATCTCATTTCTTGTACCCTGCTTCTTTTCGGTTCTCCGTCTGCCATAAGCAATTTTGCCCATGTAAACGGGATTGTCCAGTACATCCTGCACGAAATTCCTTGAAAATCCGGGAATAGTATTGTTCTGACGCAGCTTCTTGATAAACCCGTTGCGGTTCAGATATTTTGCAACTCCGGCAACGCCCTCATTGGTGTGAATGTAACGGTCATAAATGACACGGATTACTTCCACTTCATCCTCTGCAATGACAAGGTTTCCGTTTTCCAGTTTGTATCCATAGGGAGCGAAACCGCCGTTCCATTTGCCCTCACGAGCCTTTTGCTCCCGTCCTGCCATTGTCTGTGTGCGGATATTTTCTCGCTCAATCTCTGCCACCGCAGACAGCACAGAGATCATCAGCTTTCCGGCATCCTTGGAGCTGTCAATGCCATCCTCTACGCAGATCAGGTTGACACCAAAATCCTGCATGAGCTGCAAAGAGTTCAGAACATCGGCTGCATTTCTGCCAAATCGGGAGAGCTTAAAGACAAGCACATAGGAAACGCCGTCTTTACCGTCCTGGATGTCGTTCAGCATCCGTTGGAACTCCTGCCGCCCTTGGATGTTCTTGCCGGAAAATCCTTCGTCAGAATACTCCCCGGCAACGATCATATCTTCGTATGCCGCATACTTCCGCAGCTTGTCTCTCTGTGCATCCAAGCTGTACCCGTCAACCTGCATAGAGGTGGACACTCTTGTATAAAGATAGCATTTAAGTTGTTTCTTTTTCAGAATCGCCACCTCCTTCGTACATTTCTTTTACCATCAATCCCTCGTTGCGGATATAATACTCCAAAAGTCTAAGCACATAATCCGGTGCATGGCGGTTGTCCAGTTCCCATTCGGTCATTGTCCGGTATGGGATATTGACGAGCTTGCAAAAGTCCTTCCGGTTCAATCCTGTGCTTTCCCGCAACTTTATAATTCTGTTTTTACAATCCATCTGATTATCTCCCTAAAAGCAAAAATACACGTTGCGTAATCATTATAGCACAGCTACATCGAATACGCAACGTGTAAATCGTAAATTTTTACGCAGCCTTATCCGTTAATGGCTGCGCTTGCTTATCATCCTTGGAGCAATCCGCCGTTTGTGGAGCGTCCTGCTCTAATTTATCCAAAACCTGATGCCCGTATTTCTGGAGCAACTGAGTCATAACATCCACACAGCGGTCAAATGCCGCATTATATTTCGCTTCCTCATAGTATTTCTTCAATAGGCAATCCCTCCATCAAAGTTCCATGTCCTGTCCACGCTTGCGGGCGGGTGTTTTAAGTTCCCTTGTTTCCTTTTCTCTGGCGAGGACGGCAGAAATAAAAGCCCGAACTCTTTCGGATGCGATTTCCAGTGCATCCAGAAAGGGTTGGGCT